>JAMPEY010000009.1 GCA_023664665.1 Lachnoclostridium sp. | reverse complement strand
AAAATCTAAGTCATTCTCCAAAGAACCGCAAGCGGTTCTTTAAGTGGAGATATATCATGATTTTAAAAGAGCAATTTCATTGCTCTTTTTTTGATATAGAGGCAGTTATGGATGGCATGGCTGACTGTTGTAAAATGGGAGACATAAAAGATGAAAGTTTTATTGGTGGAAGATAACGAGGCGATTATTCTTGGGCTTCAATATTTATTGCAGGAAGAAGGCTTTCTTTGTGATGCTGCGAAGAATTATAGTGAGGCGGCAAAGCAATATAAGGCATCTAAGCCGGATATTGTTCTTATGGATATTTCCCTTCCGGATGGGAATGGTTTTACACTGTGTAAAGAATTTAAACAGGAAAGTGATGTTCCCATTATTTTTCTCACGGCGAAAGAGGATGAAAAAGATGTTGTGCAGGGCTTTGAGCTGGGAGCGGATGACTATATCATTAAGCCTTTTCGGAACAGGGAGCTAGTGTCAAGGATACGGAATGTACTTCGCAGGAACGGAAAAGGAAATGA
Organism: Lachnoclostridium sp.; assembly: GCA_023664665.1. Classification (GTDB taxonomy): domain Bacteria; phylum Bacillota; class Clostridia; order Lachnospirales; family Lachnospiraceae; genus Acetatifactor. The sequence continues at coordinate 103,046 of JAMPEY010000009.1, read as the reverse complement.
GGTTTTAAAATGCGGCTTTTTAAAGCTGGACACTCGGATGGGAAAGGTATTCAGCAATGGAGAAGAGGTTTCTTTGACAAAGCTTGAATATAAAATTTTAAGTGTTATGATGAATCATCCGGGAAAGCTTTTTACCAGAGATGAAATTCTTTCTGAAATATGGGATGCTTCCGGCAATTTCGTAAACGATAACACCTTATCCGTGACCATGAAGCGGATAAGGGAAAAGATAGGGGATAAAAATGGTGTTTTAATCAAAACAGTGAGAGGAATAGGATATCGTATTGAAAAACAATAGGCAATTAAGAAAGTGCATTATCATTATTTTAGCTTTTTTATGCATAGGGCTATTATTGGGAAATTTGTTCACCATATATAATTTTCAGAAAATGTCTGAGGAATATCAAGCCTCCATGGCGGCTTTGCTTGGCAGCGTGAAGGCTAGGTATCCGCAAACCCCGGAAGAGGAATGGATAGAGCTTTTAAATAACGGGGCAAAACAGGAAGAAGGGAAGCTGCTGCTGGAAAAGTATGGGATTTTCCAAAATGATTTTACTTCTCTTACTCAGAAGAAGCTGCAAAACAGATTGCTGTTCGTTTTTAATGTTCTTTTTATCGGGGTGGGAACTGTTATTATTCTTATCTTTGTAAACTATTATCGAAATCGTGTACGGAATATGGAAAAGCTGGCAGCTTATATCCGCAGGGTCGAACAGGGGGAATATGAGCTTCCCGTGCAGGAAAACAGTGAGGACGAGCTTACTTCTTTAAAAAATGAATTATATAAGGTTACAGTTATGCTGAAAGAGGCAGCATCTGTTTCACAAAACCAAAAGAAGGCGTTGGCGGATTCCGTGTCTGATATTTCCCATCAAATAAAAACACCGCTTACTTCCGCAATGATTTTGCTGGATAATGTATCGGAAAGTGAAGGCATGGATGAAGCTACCAAAAAGAAATTTTTAGCGGAAATTACAAGGCAGCTTTCCCATATTAATTGGCTTGTTGCCACATTGTTAAAGCTCTCAAGGCTGGATGCTGGGGTTGTGGAATTTGTTAATAAGCCATTTTGTCTGGATCAGCTGCTGGATGAGGTGCTGGAAAAGTTAGAGCTTATGGCGGAGTTAAAGCAGATAAGCTTTGAACGGGAGCGGAATGCAGATATTTATATAGAGGGGGATTTTCAGTGGCTTAGCGAAGCTGTCGCAAACATCATTAAAAATGCCATTGAGCACAGCCCGGAGGGTGGAAAGCTTATTCTTAGGGTGCAGGATAATGCTGTCTATACCGCCCTTTTCATAAAGGATTTTGGGGAGGGCATGGATAAAGAAGAGCAAAAGCATATCTTTGAGCGTTTTTACAGAAGCAAAAATGCAGCAAAAGACAGCATAGGAATCGGATTGTCCCTTGCAAAAGAGATTATTGAGCATCAGAACGGCTCATTGGCAGTAGAGTCGAAAAAGGGCGGAGGAACGGAATTTTTTATAAAATTCTTAAAAGTATAGAAAAATCGAAAATGTCACCGAAATGTCATTTTACTTTGATAGGATATAACTGTTCAAAGCCATACATAAGCAGAAAATAAGACTCATAAAGGCGATTTTGAAAATGGGCTTTTGACAGTTGCAATAAGAAAAATAATTGGTTTGCAGGTTGTAGAAAGGCATGGTGATGACACATGGAAATTCTTAGAACAGAGCATTTGAAAAAAGTATATGGAACGGGCAGCAATGAAGTTATTGCGGTGAATGATGTAAATTTGTCTATCAGAAAAGGAGAATTTGCTGCTATTGTGGGGAGCTCCGGAAGCGGGAAATCCACTTTGCTGCATATGCTTGGCGGTGTGGACAGACCCACGCAGGGCAGAGTTCTTATTGAAGAGCAGGATATCTACAAGATGAATGATGATGCCCTTGCCATCTTCCGCAGGCGGCAGGTAGGGCTGATTTATCAATTTTACAATCTGATTCCGGTTTTAAATGTGGAGGAAAACATGGCGCTTCCCTGTGAACTGGATGGCAGGAAGCCGGACAAGGAATTGATGGAGGAACTGTCCTTTACTTTGGGGCTTACGAAGCGTATGAGCCATCTTCCAAACCAGCTTTCCGGCGGCCAGCAGCAGAGGGTGGCAATCGGCAGGGCGTTAATGAACAGGCCTGCCATTCTACTGGCGGATGAGCCCACAGGAAATCTGGATTCCAAGGCAAGCGACGAAATTGTGGAGCTCTTAAAGCTCTTTAACCAGAAATATAAGCAGACCATTATCATGATTACCCATAATCTTGAAATTGCAAAGCAGGCGGACAGGGTGATTGTCCTTGAAGATGGTAAGATTGTTAAGGATAGGGAGGACTAATATGGATACATTACAGAAAACTGCCCTGAAGGGTCTGCAGAAGAATAAAAAGAGAACTTTAGTCACTTTAGTGGGAATTATATTGGCAACGGCTTTGATTACCGCGGTGGCAAACATGGCGGAGAGCTTCCGCGCCAGCCTGATTCTTTATCAAAAGAATCAAACAGGGGATTTTCATTATTGCTTTCAAGGGGTAATGCCGGAAAACCTAAAATACTTTAAGAATAACCGAAATATCGAGAAAATCGGTTATGAGAAAAACTTAGGCTATGCCATTTTAGAGGGCAGCATCAACCCGGATAAGCCCTATGTATTTGTCAAGGCAATGGATGACAATGCCATGAAAGCGGCAGCATTAAAATTAGTAAAGGGGCGTATGCCCCAGACGGAGGAAGAAATCGTTATCTCCAGCCATATCAGAAGTAACGGTAATGTGGATATTGCCGTGGGGGATGTGCTGGAGCTTACTATAGGCTATCGGGATGCCGGGGAGGGGAGTATTTTAAATCAGTCCAATCCTTACAGCTATGAGGCGGAAAGTCTTGTGGGAGAGGAAACCAAAACCTATACCGTGGTGGGAATCATAGAACGCCCCAGCTATCAGACCATTGAAAGCTATACGGCGCCGGGCTATACCGTGGTGACCTTTTTGGAGGACGGCGAAGCCATGGAAGGCATGCAGGAAGCCATGAACATTTATGCCACCTATACGCAAAAAGCACTGAAAAACAAGGAACAGGTGACAGCGGGGCTTCTTGGAATATCGGAGGAGCTGTATGAAAAATATAAAGAAGGAAGGCTTGAAGAGATAAGCGATGATGAATGGGAATTAGTAGAGAACCTGCGGTACAACCTCATTGAAAATTACTATCTGGTAAAATGGCAGCTTCTTGATTTTTCCAACGGCACTTTAAGTATGCTGTACTCCATGGCGGCGATTGCCATTTTGATTATTATTGTCACCAGCGCTTTCTGCATCCACAACAGCTTTATGATTTCCCTGTCGGAAAAAATGCGGTTTTACGGAATGCTCAGTTCCATGGGAGCCACGAAAAAACAGCGCAGGAAAATGGTATATACAGAGGCAGCCTGTTTGGGGGCTATAGGGATTCCCATAGGAGTTTTCTGCGGAGCAGCGGCGGTCTTTTTCCTGACAAAGCTTACCACAAAGCTGGTGATGACGGCAATGGATTTGGAACTGGTATATGTCGTTTCCGTGCCGGCAATCATAGCGGGAGCCTTTTTGTCCATCGTCATGATATTTTTATCCGCGGGCAGAGCTGCAAGGAAAGCGGGAAAGCTTTCTCCCATAAGCGCCATACGGGAGAGTGATACCATAAAGGTGAAAGCAAAGAATCTTCGCACACCTAAGTTTGTTCACAGATTTTTCGGCATGGGAGGAACCATAGCCTATAAAAACCTTCGCAGGTCAAGGAGGAAATACCGCACTACGGTTATCTCCATTGTGGTGAGCGTGTCGGTGTTTATCGCCATGACCACCTTTATCCGGCTGGCGTTTAAGATAGGGGATGTCTATTATGAGAAGATGAATTATCAGATTCGGATTCGTATGAGTAGTGCATACAGTGGGGAAAATTATGAGAAAGCCTTGGAAATCCTTGAAATGGAAGGAGTCACCTATGGGGAAGCGCAGCGTTCCCCAGGTTATCTTATGGTGTCTGTGGAGGACATTCCCTTTAATGCCAAGTATATTGAGGATTTAAAAATGCGGGCGCCAAATAAAGGAGGGGCTTTGGGATTTCATATTGTGTCCCTGCAGGAGGATGCCTTTGAAGCCTATTTAAAGAAGGTGGGGGCTGATACGGCGCAGGCGGAAGATAAGGCAGTGCTGGCAGCGCCCTATGGGACACATGTTATGATAGATGAGAAACACAGTAAATATGTGGAGGGCATGAAGTATGATTACCGTCCCGGCGATAAGATAACAGGGATTTTAGACAAAGGAACGGAAGCTGCTCCCGATGCGGAAGAGAAAGAGGAGGTATGCCTTGAGCTTATAGCATACACGGATGTCCATCCGCTTGGGTGGTCGGTGGAAAATCAGGGTTCGGGAGTTTTGGTGGTCAGTGATAAATGGATGGAGCAGTACGAGGATGAAATAAAAAATCCTGTTGTCCTATATCTGCAATGTGAGGATGCCGCGGATTTGGAAATCCGCCTCAGAAATGAAACAGGTCTGCCACAGATGAGTATTATGAATGAACAGCAGGCATATGAAGAAATCCGTGCCACTTATCTGGTCATTGCAATCTTTCTGTATGGCTTTATTGCCGTGATTGCCCTGATTGGCATTACCAATATCTTTAATACCGTCACCACCAATATGGAGCTTCGTTCCAGAGAATTTGCCATGCTGCGGGCTATCGGCATGACGGATAAGGAGTTTAGGCGGATGGTACAGCTAGAAAGCCTGTTTTATGGGGTAAAATCGCTTGCAATCGGCGTTCCCCTGGGGATTTTATTGTCCTTATGCTTTCACAGAGCTCTTGCGGCGGGAATCGTGACAAGCTTTACCGCGCCCATCCCGGGCATTGTGATTTCCGTTGCGGCAGTTTTTGTCTTACTCTATGGAATTATGAGATATTCCATGGGTAAAATAGGGCAGAAAAATCTGATTCAGACCATGCAAAATGAAAATATATAAAAAAGTTCACAAATTTTTCAGATTATTGTTTCATTTTCCGGCAAATATGTTATAATGGGTACAGGTGCATAATAAATTCTCGAAAGCTTGGGTATGCATACTTTTGTTATGGATAAGTTTTTGAGGAAGCAGCGAGGTGAAGATATGGATACAAAGATTTTAATGGAAAGTGGAACAAATGAGTTAGAGGTTCTCGAATTCACATTAGCCGGCAATTCTTACGGTATTAATGTGGCAAAGATTAAGGAAATCATTACTTATCAGCAGGTTACGCCGGTGCCCAATGCGCATCCCAGCATTGAAGGCATTTTTATGCCGCGTGACACGATGATTACCGCGATTGATTTAAAGAATTGTCTGGGACGCGGGGAATCAGAGCCTAAGGGATTGTTTATTATTACAAACTTTAACAAATTGGACATTGCATTTCATGTAGATGCGGTGATGGGCATTCATAGAGTATCCTGGAGAAATATTATTAAGCCGGATGTTACGATTTCCACTCCCGATGAGAGTGTGGCAACAGGTATTATCAAGCAGGACGGCAAGCTGATTATTATTCTTGACTTTGAGAAGATTGTCAGCGACATTAATCCTGAGACAGGCCTTAAGGTGTCAGAGATATCCGAGCTTGTGGGTAGTTCAAACATTAAGAGAAGCACCGTGCCTATTTTGATCGCGGAGGATTCCGTATTGTTAAACAAGCTGATTGTGGATTCCTTAAAGGCAGCGGGTTATACCAATCTGATTCACACGGAGAACGGGCAGAAGGCATACAATGTTGTGATGCAGTGCAAAAAGGAAGGCTCCCTGCATGAGCATGTAAGATGCATCATCACAGATATAGAGATGCCGGAGATGGACGGGCACCGCTTGACCAAGCTGGTAAAAAGTGATGACGAAACGAAAGATATTCCGATTATTATTTTCTCCTCGTTGGTGAATGATGATATGAAGAGAAAAGGCGAGTCACTTGGTGCAGATGCGCAATTATCCAAGCCGGAAATCGGTAAATTGGTAAAGATTGTTGACGAATTAGTACAAACGAGGCACTTAGAGGACTAAGGATAAAGAGAGGAGCTGTCGCATTATGAGTTAATGGAAGGTTCCATACACTATATTTTGTTCCGAAGCAGTGGCCGGTTACAAAATATAATGAATGGATGACTGAAATTACCGTAATGCGGCAGCTTCTTTTAATCATTAGAAAATTGCGGTATATCGTGATTGGAAATAGTATATGGATATAAAGAATGAAATAGTGGAGCAAATAGGAACGGCAGAGATGGTGCTGATAGGTCTGGGCGAGGAGTTTGACGATTTACGCTCCTGCAGGCAGACTTTTGATTATGAAAAAAAGCGGGAGCTGCTTGAAGATTCGGGGGACAGCTTCTGGATTCCGGCTTATGATGATTTTTGCAGGAAGAAGCAGGGCAGCGGAATCGGAGAGGTGTTGAGCCGTCTGGCAGAATTGCTGGAAGATAAGAATTATTTTGTCGTCACTACTTCCACAAATGATGAGTTGCGCAAAATTCCATGGAAAGAAGGGCGTTTTGTGGCACCCTGCGGCGGAAGTCATAAAAAACAGTGCGTCAACCGATGCGAAGAAGGTCTGGCGGAATTGTCGGAGGAGGAGAACAGAGCAGTTGCAGACAGGATGAGGGCTTTTGGGGAACTGCCGCTGCAAAAACAGGATATCGGGGAGTGGAGGCAGGCTTTGGGACTTTGTCCCAACTGCAAAACTCCGCTGATTTTAAATAATATTTATACAGAATTTTATGACGAAAAGGGATATTTGAGTGATTGGGCAGAGTATCGGAAATGGCTGCAGGGAACCATGAACAGGAGGCTTCTGGTGCTGGAGCTTGGAGTGGGGATGCAGTGTCCCACCGTGATTCGCTGGCCTTTTGAAAAATTGGTGATGTACAATAATAAAGCATATATTTACAGGATTCATAAGTCTTTGTACCAATTATCGGAAGATTTGCAGGGAAAAGGCATATCGATATCTGAGAATTCCGTTGATTGGCTGCAAATCCTGTGCTAAACTATATAGATGACTGATTATTGGCTCTGTGAATTAAAATGCCGCTTGTGCGGCGGAATGAGAGGTAAATATGCCGAATCAAGAAGATTATTTAGATAATTTATTAAAAGAGGTTACGGATGAATTGGATACATCCGAATTTCTTGACCTCGATAATTTAGATTTAAATGACCGGGATTCTTTATTGCATTCTCTGGGCGAAGGAGATATGGACAGGCTTCTGAGCGAAAGCAGGGGGGCGTCGGAAGAGAAGGATGTCCCCACGGATTTTGACCAAGGTTCCGATGAGGATGTGTTAATGTCTCTTTTGCGTGATTCCGAAGAGGATGATTTGCAGGAAATACACACCTTGCTTGAAAAATCCGACAATAATGAAAGCCTTGTGGATGAAATCAGGGAGGAAGAAAATCCGGCTGCAGCCGTTATGGCGGAAATAGAAAACGGAGGTTCTTCTGCATCGGACAAAGGAGAAGCGGCAGAGGAAGCAAGACGCTTAAGAGAGGCAAAGCAGGAAGAAAAGCGTCTGGCAAAGGAAGCAAAGCGTGCGGAAGCAGAAGCTAAGAAAGCCGCAAAAAAGGCGGAAGCGGAAGCAAAGAAGGCCGCAAAGAAAGCGGCTGCAGAAGCCAAGAAAGCCGCAAAGAAAGCGGAAGCCAAAAAGGCTGAGAAAACAGCTCAAAGCGAACCGGCTGCAGAGGACAATTTTGATGATATGGATGCCCTTTTAAATGCTGCCGGGGAAGACAATACATTGGCGGAAATGTTTGCGGCAGATGACCCCATAGGAGAAAACGGCATGGATAAATCTTCTGACGAAGGGATGAAAGAAGATTTTCAAGAAGCCGAATCGGAAGATGCATTGTTTGCGGATATGTTGTCTTCTGTCACATCGTCGGAGGAAGATTCGGTTGGAGGGATGTCATCACAGGATGATTTAGCAGGCATTGCATCGTCCGAGGACGATGTAGCGTTGGATGCCGATGCCCTGCTCAGTGAATTAAGCAGCGATGTCAGCCTGAGCGATATAGCTCTTGGCGGCGAACTTACTGTGGAAGAGAACAGAGACGAAGAGGGGGACGATTCTCAAGAAAGTACGGACGATTTAATGGGAACCTTGGAGCAGCTTCAAGGAGACAAGGAACCCAAAAAGGGCTTTTTTGCAAAACTTCTCGACTTTTTCATGGAAGAGGACGAGGATGAGGAAGAAGAGGCAAAGGGTAACGAAGACATACAGCTGTCCGACGAGAATCAGGCTATCTTAGAGGAGATGGATAAGGAGAAAAAAGGAAAAAAGAAAGGAAAGAAGGGCAAGAAAGGGAAAAAGGGAAAAGGCGCGGAGCCGGCGGAAGGCGCAGAGGCAGAGGGGGATGAAGATTCCGAGGAGAATGCCAAAGGCAAGAAAGCCAAGAAGGCGAAAAAGCCCAAAAAGGAAAAGGAGCCTCAGCCCGAAGAACCCGGAAAGAAGCTTTCCAAGAAGAGAATCTTTTTGATTGTGCTGGTATGTGCTACTTTTACAGCGGTGATTCTGATTCTGACGAATATATGCGGTGAGTACAGCACAAAGAGGAACGGCAGGCAGGCGTATTATGACGGGGATTACCAGACCTGTTATCAAGACCTCTACGGTAAAAACTTAAATGAATCCGAGCAGGTAATGTACAATAAATCGGAATGCATCTTGAAGATTCGTCTGTGGATGCGCGAGTATGAGCTTCTGGTCTCTGAAGGGGATGAAGTAAAGGCTCTTGACAATTTGATCCAATCCATTAACGATTATCAGGAGCTTTATGCATTTGCTTCCCAGTGGAATGCTGCCGATGATGTGGCGGAAGTTTATAATCAAATGGCGGCGATTCTTGCGGACAAATATCATTTGAGCGTAGAGCAGGCTTTGGAGATTGCGGCGCTGCCGGATGATATTGAATATACGAAACAGGTGACGGCAGCAGCTTCGGGGAATCCGGGTTCCTATCAGGGAACTGCGGGCAATCAGGAAGATACGCCGCTTAAGGATGTTCTTCCTGAGGAGGAAGGAATGAATAATTCCGGATTTATCGACAATAACAGATAAATCCGAAACGGAAGGAAATGCGCGGATGATTGCAATAATTGATTATGATGCGGGAAATATAAAAAGCGTGGAGAAGGCGCTCCTTTCCCTTGGGGAAGAAGCGGTGCTTACCAAAGATGCACAGACCATCCTTGGGGCGGACGGAGTGATACTGCCGGGAGTAGGCGCTTTCGGCGATGCCATGAAAAGACTCCATGACTATGGATTGGTGGAGGTAATCAGAGAGGTTGCTGCAGATAAAATTCCGTTTTTGGGCATATGTCTCGGATTGCAGTTAATGTTTGAAAGCAGTGAAGAAAGTCCCGGCGTAGAAGGACTTAATCTGCTTGAGGGTAGAATTTTAAAGATTCCCGGGGAGGCGGGGCTTAAAATTCCCCATATTGGGTGGAACAGCCTTGCTTTTCCGAAAAGCGGCAGATTATTTCAGGGGATTCCCGAGAATTCCTATGTTTATTTTGTGCATTCCTATTATCTGAAGGCTTCTGCGGAAGACATTGTGACGGCTTCTACCGAGTACGGCACAACGATTCATGCATCTGTGGAAAAGGATAATCTTTTTGCCTGCCAGTTTCATCCGGAGAAAAGTTCAGGAACCGGACTTAGGATGTTACAAAATTTTATAGCCGTCACCAAGGAATATAAAGAAAATTAGCGCTTATGCCATAAAAGGAGCAAAAATATGCACACAAAGAGAATTATCCCCTGTTTGGATGTGAAGGACGGAAGGGTAGTGAAAGGCGTTCATTTTGAAAATTTAAAAGATGCGGGGGACCCGGCACAGGTGGCGGCGGTTTATGATAAGGAAGGAGCGGACGAAGTGGTGTTTCTGGATATCATGGCGTCTGCGGACAGCCGGGATACACAATTGGAATGGGTGAGACAGGTAGCGGCAAATGTATTTATTCCTTTTACTGTGGGCGGAGGAATCCAGACAGTGGAGGATTTCAGGGCAATCCTAAGGGAGGGAGCAGATAAAATATCCGTCAATTCCGCAGCAATCATGAATCCAAGACTCATTTCGGATGCCGCGGATAAATTCGGAAGCCAGTGTGTGGTAGTAGCAATAGATGCAAAGCTGCGCCCCGACGGCAGCGGATGGAATATTTATAAAAACGGCGGGCGCATCGATATGGGAATGGACGCAGTGGAATGGGCTGTCCAAGTAGAAAAGCTGGGAGCAGGAGAGATTCTTTTGACCAGCATGGATGGGGACGGCACCAAGGCGGGATACGATATCCCTCTGACCAAGGCAGTTGCGGAGGCAGTGGATATTCCGGTAATTGCTTCCGGAGGCGCCGGGAAGTTAGAGCATTTTTATGAGGCGCTAAATGAGGCAAAGGCGGAGGCAGTGTTAGCGGCATCTTTGTTTCATTATAAGGAACTTACGATTCGGCAGGTGAAGGAATACTTAAGGGAGCGGGGAGTTAGTGTGCGGATTTGACAAGCCCGGAGCAAAAGCTTAACGAGGGCAGAATATACCGATATGCAGTGTATATTTGCATGCTTTTATACAAAGGAGAAATCGGATATGGCAATGATAGATAATGACTGGCTTACCGTTCTGGAGGAAGAGTTCCGTAAGCCTTATTATAAGGACTTATACAAATTCGTTTTATCGGAATATAATACCTCGCAGGTGTTTCCTCCGGCAGATGATATCTTTAATGCCTTTCATCTGACCCCTTTAAGCAAGGTAAAGGTGGTTATCATTGGACAGGACCCCTATCACAATGTGGGACAGGCCCATGGGCTTTGTTTTTCCGTGAAGCCGGATGTGGAGATACCCCCGTCGCTAGTGAATATTTATCAGGAGCTTCATGATGATTTGGGCTGTGAGATTCCCAATAACGGCTATCTGGTGAAATGGGCGGAGCAAGGTGTTCTCATGTTAAATACGGTGCTTACGGTACGGGCGCATATGGCAAATTCCCATCAGGGAAAGGGCTGGGAAGAGTTTACCGATGCGGCTATCAGGGCGTTAAATGAGCAGGACAGACCTATCGTATTTCTTTTATGGGGGAAGCCTGCACAGATGAAAAAGAAGATGTTAAACAATCCGAACCATTTGATTTTAGAGGCGCCCCATCCAAGCCCGCTGTCCGCTTACCGGGGATTTTTTGGAAGCAGGCCTTTTGGCAAGACCAACCAATTTTTGGAGGAGCATGGGGAAACACCTATTGACTGGCAGATTGAGGATGTATGATTTTATGATAACAAAGGAAGGAGTCTGGTATTCAGATGGAGAAAAAAGCATTTGTGACAAAAGAGATGATTGAGGAGATTGTGAAGAAATACCCAACTCCTTTTCATATTTATGACGAGAAGGGCATCCGTGAGAATGCAAAGGCATTAAAAGAAGCATTTTCATGGAATAAAGGCTATAAGGAATTTTTTGCGGTAAAGGCGACCCCCAATCCTTACCTTATCAATATTTTAAGGGATTACGGCTGCGGCTGTGACTGCTCGTCCCTGACGGAGCTGATGTTAAGTAAAGCCATGGGGTTAAAGGGGGAGGATATTATGTTTTCTTCTAATGACACCCCTGCAAACGAGTTCGCTTATGCGGCGAAAATCGGGGCTACTATCAATCTGGATGATTTTACCCATATTGATTTTTTGGAAAAAACCATAGGATATCTGCCCCAAACCTTAAGCTGCCGTTACAATCCGGGCGGATTTTTCTCCATCAGTAACAGCATTATGGACAATCCCGGGGATGCAAAGTACGGTTTTACCACGGAGCAGCTTTTTGAGGGATTTAAGATACTGAAAGCAAAAGGCGTGGAGAATTTCGGAATCCATGCGTTTTTGGCAAGCAATACCGTGACCAATGAGTATTATCCCACATTGGCAAAGACTTTGTTTGAGGTGGCTGTCAAATTGAAAGAGGAGACGGGCGCCCATATTACCTTTATCAATCTTTCCGGCGGTGTCGGCGTTCCTTATCATCCGGATCAGGAACCCAATGATATCAGGGCAATCGGCGAGGGCGTGAGAAAGGTTTATGAGGAAGTTTTGGTGCCTGCAGGCATGGGGGATGTGGCAATTTACACAGAGCTTGGGCGTTTCATGATGGCGCCTTACGGACATCTGGTAACTCGGGTCATTCATGAGAAGCATACCCACAAGGAGTATATCGGCGTGGATGCCTGCGCCGTGAATTTAATGCGCCCTGCCATGTATGGGGCATATCATCATATCACTGTGCTGGGCAAGGAGGATGCGCCCTGCGACCATATGTATGATGTGACAGGTTCCCTGTGTGAGAATAATGATAAATTTGCGGTTGACAGGATGCTTCCCCGGATAGAAAACGGCGATTATATTGCCATCCATGATACGGGCGCCCACGGGTTTGCCATGGGATATAATTATAACGGTAAATTAAAATCCGCGGAGCTTTTATTGAAGGAAGACGGCAAAGTGGAGTTGATTCGCCGGGCAGAGACCCCGAAGGATTATTTTGCAACCTTTGACGGGCTTGATATTTATGATAAATTTGACTTTGAAGCATAAAATAGGGAGGTTTTTTGCTTATGAAATATCCCAAAAGTTTGGGAAAAGGAGGAACCATCGGCTTTGTGGCTCCCTCCTTCGGATGTCAGATAGAGCCTTATTTAAGCGGTTTTGAAAACGCCAAAAAGAAATTCATGGAAATGGGCTATCAATTGGATATAGGACCCAACTGTTATGCAGGGGAGGGAATCGGCATCAGCAACACCCCGGAAAAATGTGCGGCAGAGCTGATGTCATATTATGTCAGCGAAAGAAATGACTGCCTGATTTCCTGCGGCGGCGGAGAGCTTATGTGTGAAGTCTTAAGCCATATGGATTTTGAGGTAATAAAGAACGCCAAGCCCAAATGGTATATGGGTTATTCGGATAATACCAATATGACATATCTTTTGGCAACGCTTTGCGATACCGCTTCTATTTATGGACCCTGTGCGGCGGCTTTCGGCATGGAGCCTTGGCATGAGGCGATACAGGATGCTTTTGAGCTGCTTACGGGGAAAAAGCATACCGTCAGGGGATATGATAAGTGGGAAAAGGAATCTTTAAAAAATGAGGAAAATCCTTTGGCACCCTATCATGTGACGGAAAACAGAATATTAAAAAGTTATCTTGGAAATACCCCCATAAAAAACACTGCCTTTCAGGGAAGGCTTTTGGGCGGCTGTATGGACTGTCTGGTGAATCTTCTGGGAACCCGCTTTGACAAAACGGAAGAATTTCTGGAAAAATATAAAGAGGACGGCATCATCTGGTTTCTGGAAGCCTGTGATTTAAATGTCTTTGCCATAAGGCGGGCTATGTGGCAGATGGAAGAGGCGGGATGGTTTCGTTATGTAAAGGGCTTTTTGATTGGCAGACCTCTTTGCTTCGGGCAGGAGATGATGGGACTTGACGCTTATCGGGCGGTGTTGGAGGTGGCGGGACGGAAGAATGTGCCTGTAATTATGGATGTGGATTTAGGACATCTGCCCCCTATGATGCCTTTGACAGTAGGCTGCATGGCGGCTGTCAGAGTAAAAGAAAACGATATGGAAATAGAACAGAGGTATATTTAAAGAAAGCTTTAGATTTTGTGAAGGGCATGGTTACTGATATGAAAATCGAGTTGTCGGGGATACAAAAAAGATATAGGCGAAAAAGAGTGTTGGAAGATATTTCCCTGACAGCCGCAGAAGGAAGCTGTACCTGTATTCTTGGGGAAAACGGCTGCGGCAAATCCACATTGCTCTCAATCTTAGCCGGAGTACAGAAGGCGGATGCCGGAAAGTTTTTTTATGGGGAAGAGGATTTGTTCAAAAACGGCGGACTGCGAGCTAAGGTATTGGGATATGTGCCTCAGAAGGATCCGCTGATAGAGGAGCTGACGGCATGGGACAATCTTAGAATGTGGTATGACAAGGACAAATTAAACAGGGAGCTTTCGGATGGGGTGCTTGCCATGCTGGGCATCGATCACTTTTTAAAAACTCCGGTACATAAAATGTCCGGGGGTATGAAAAAACGCCTGTCCATCGGCTGCGCAGTGGCGGGACAACCTGAAATTCTGCTGCTGGACGAACCTTCCGCAGCGTTGGATCTTATCTGTAAAGAGCGCATTTATAATTATTTTGAAAGGTACAAGGCGGAGGGCGGCATTCTCCTGTTGGCGACTCACGATATCAGAGAGCTTGAATTGTGTGACCAATGCTATATTTTAAAGCAGGGCTCTCTGGTTTCTTATGAATATGACGGAAATATCCATCATTTAGCAGGGAAATTATAAATGGGAAGAAATTTTTCTTATTTTCAAATGCAATTAAAAAGGATGTGTAAAGTATTACCTGTGCTGCTTGCCGTGAATCTTCTGGCGTGCGCGTGCATGGGAATTCTTGTTGCCAAACTTTTGACAGACGGGGTTTTATCGGAAAACAGTAAAAAATTTCAGATTGGAGTTGTAGGAGAGTTCGGAGATTCCTATCTGGGATTACAGTTTTATACTTTGATACAATCTCTGGATGATTCTCGGTTTATGCTTGAATTGCGGGATATGACGGAAAAAGAAGCGGCAAAGGGACTGCGCAGGGGAGAACTCAGCGCTTATCTGCGTCTGCCGGACGGACTTCTCGGAGCCTTGGACAGCGGGGCCAATGATGTTTATATTACTTATGTGGCAGGGGGCGGACAGAAAGGCATTGCGGGAACGCTTGCCATGGAACTGGTGGATGTGGCGTCTACCTTGGTGACCAGAAGCCAAAGTGCTGTTTTTGGGATGCAGAGAATCCTACAGATGCAGGACAGGGACAGTGAATGGGAAGATGCCACGCAGAAGTTATGCTTTCGTCTGGTGGAGTTTGTATTGAACCGTACAAAACTGTGTGAAGTGGAAGTATTGGGCATGGCAGACGGTCTGTCCACACAGGGGTATTATTTTTGCAGCATATTGATTATTTTTCTTTTGTTGGCAGGAATCAATAACAGCTCTTTCTTTATCAACAGAAGCAGGGAACTTCACAAAATAATGTCTGCAAAAGGTGTGGGAGCGTTTTTTCAGGTGCTGGGAGAATATCTGTCCTATCTGTGCCTGACAGTTATTTATATGGCAGGCATTTTTCTGCTTCTTATGATTATTTTGGAAAGAGGTTTTCTGGAACTGCCTGAGTGGAAGGATATGAAAGCGGAGGCTCTGCCGGAATTTTTTTTCAGATTTGTGCCGGTGGCAGCCATGATTGCCGCCATGCAGTTTTTGCTGTATGAGATGATGTCGGGAATTGTCGGCAGTATCCTGACGCAGTTTGTATGCTGTATCAGCATGGGTTATGTCTCAGGATGTTTTTATCCGGCAGCCTTTTTCCCGGATATGGTGCAGAGAATCGGGGAACTGCTGCCTACCGGAGCCGCCCTGCATTATGTGAATGAATGTTTTTTGGGAAATCTTTCACTTACGGGATGTCTGGGCATATGTTTCTACTTGTTGCTGTTTCTGGGGTTATCCATATGTGTCAGAAAATGTAGGATACAGAACGGTTAGGGAAATGCAAAAATGAGGAGAACAAAAAGTGGGCCGGATAGCGACGAGATATTTTCTGTTAAATAAGCGTTTATTTAAAAAACTCAGTTTTATTATGATTCTTTTCATGGTGCCGGTTTTGGTGGCGGGAATCCGTATAGCCGCAAAAGGGGAGAGCGGGATTGTAAAAATTGTTCTGTGTATGCAGAACCCGGAGGAAGAATTATCGGCGGAAATTTTAGGGAAGCTGATGAAAAAGGATAGTGTGTTCCGCTACAGCATCTGCGGGACGCCCTCCGAAGCACGGGAAATGGTGGCAAATTATGAAGCGGACGCAGCATGGCTCTTTCCGGAAAACCTTGAAGAAGAACTGCAAAAGGCGGCATTTGCCGGACATATCAAGCCGGTGGTAACGGTGGTGGAGCGGGAAGACAATGCATCGCTTATGTTAACCAGGGAAGTTCTCTGCAATACTTTATATCCGGCTTTTTCCTATGCCGTTTACGAAAATTTTGTGCGCAGCGATTTAAATATCAGCGAAACGCAGGCGGATGATACACAGCTTTTGGAGGTATATCATCAAAATCTGATAAAAGGAAGTTTCTTTCAAATGGAATATCCTGACGGACAGGCGGACGAGGGGATTGACTATCTTCTTGCGCCGGTGAGGGGGATTCTGGGAGTCTGGCTGGCATTGTGTGGGTTTACGGCATCCCTTTATTATATGCAGGATGAGCAGAGGGGGACTTTTTCAAAAATATCCGCAAGAAACAGGCTGTGGATGGCATTTTATTCCCATGGGGTACTTTTGTCGGATGCGGTGGTGATTCTGCTCCTGGGATGTGGGCTTGCGGGCGTGTTCACTGTCTGGCACAGAGAAATTTTCAGTGCGGTGCTTTTTGCCTGCTGCACAGTGGCTTTTAGTAATCTGCTCCGGCTGATATGTCGTACTCCGGCTTTGTTGGGGAGCTGTATTCCCGTTGCGCTGTTGGGAATGCTGGTGATGTGTCCGGTATTTATCGGAATTAACAGTTGGAAAGCGCTTAGATATCTGTTTCCGTTGTATTATTATCTGAATTCCATTCACAATCCGTATTATCTGAAAGCTATGGTAATTTATGCGGCGGCGGCGACTGTTTTGTGTATTTTGCTGCATTGGTGGCAGACGAGAGAATAATTTAAGGAGATGTTTTATGATTTGTGACGGTATCAAAAAGTACATTATCTGTATCATATTTGTAATAGGGATTTTGACGGTTTGCGGTGCCTGTGGGAATAACAGCGGTGGCGAGTCCCCTGCGGAATTTATCATAGAAGCTATTCCCCAATCAGAGCCGGAGGAGACAAAAACCTCAGAAACCATGGAAAATACAGAAATCGCAGGGAAACAAGAACCGAACTTAGAAACAGAAGAATCACAGGAAGACAGCCTTAAGACAGAAACGGATGTAAAACCGCAGGAGGAAACAGATA
The DNA here is from genome assembly GCA_023664665.1 of Lachnoclostridium sp. Classification (GTDB taxonomy): domain Bacteria; phylum Bacillota; class Clostridia; order Lachnospirales; family Lachnospiraceae; genus Acetatifactor. The sequence goes on along the minus strand of JAMPEY010000009.1, from coordinate 85,935 downwards.
AATTCCTGATTGTGATTGATGCCGGGCATCAGGCAAAGGGCAACAACGAGAAGGAACCTATCGGTCCCGGGGCGCAGGAGATGAAAGCAAAAGTAGCGGGCGGGACTTCGGGTGTGGTCAGCGGACTGAAAGAATATGAATTGACTTTAATGGTTGCCTGCAAGCTCAGGGATGAGCTTACGGACAGGGGATATGAGGTTCTCATGGTAAGGGAAGATAGTGATGTCAATATGAGCAACGCTGAGAGAGCCGAGGTAGCCAACAACGCGGAGGCGGACGCTTTTATCCGCATTCATGCAAACGGTTCGGAAAACGCTTCCGTAAACGGCGCAATGACAATCTGTCAGACGGCGGACAATCCTTACAATAAAGAGCTGTATTCTTCCAGCAAAGAATTATCGACGAATGTTTTGGATGCCCTGGTGGAAGCAACCGGCTGTAAAAAGCAGAGAGTATGGGAAACCGATACCATGAGCGGCATTAATTGGTGTCAGGTGCCTGTGACCATTGTGGAGATGGGATATATGACGAACGAAACGGAGGACGCTCTTATGGCAACGGAGGAATATCAGCAGAAAATTGCGGCGGGTATAGCAGACGGCATAGACGCATTTCTGGAGAAGCCCTCAAATTAGGAATAAATAAGCCACTGTTTTACTATATTGTAGTGAGTAAAACAGGGTGGAACAAAAAGTATGGAAAAATGGAGGACAGTCAGTCAGTGGTTAAGGGAAGCGGATAATCTGGTATGGGGACCGGGAATGTTGGCTTTGCTGCTGGGAACGGGAGTTTATCTCATGATAAGTCTCGATTTTCTGCCCTTGAAAAATTTAAAATTCGCGCTGCTATGCGCTATAGGAGCAGAAAGCAGAAAGAAGACCAAAGAGAAGCATCCGGAGGGCATTTCTTCTTTTTCCTCCCTGACAACGGAGCTGGCGGCTACCATCGGCACAGGGAATATTGTAGGAGTAGCCACCGCCATGGTGTTAGGAGGACCGGGGGCTTTGATCTGGATGATGTTATCCGGTCTGATAGGAATGGCAACCAAGCTGGTAGAGAGTATGCTGGCGGTAAAATACCGGAGCCGGAATGAAAAAAACGAGTTTACGGGAGGTCCCATGTACACTATGGCAAACGGGCTTCCCAACAGAAAAGCGGGACGGTTTCTGGGAGGGATTTTTGCCTTTTTTGCAGTTATGGCTTCCTTTGGAATGGGGAATATGACACAGTCCAATTCCATTGCGGACGCCATGAAGGTTACCTTTCATGTGCCGGTGTACGGGACGGGGCTTGTAGTGACCGTTATAACCATTCTGGTAGTGCTGGGAGGTATCGGGAGTATTTCAAAGGTCACCAAAGTGATGGTGCCCTTTATGGGGATTTTTTATCTGTTGGGAACCTTTTGGGTTATTTTGACCCATCTGCCCAATCTTCCTTATGGAATGTTTCAGATGATAGGGATGGCGTTTTCCCCGAGAGCGGTTTGCGGGGGTGTAGGAGGACAGATTTGTGTAAGCGGGGCGCAGGCTCTTCGGTGGGGTGTGTCCAGAGGCGTTTTTTCCAATGAGGCGGGTCTCGGAGCAGCGGGAATCAGTGCGGCTGCGGCAGATACAAAGGACTATGTCAGACAGGGATATATCAGCATGACAGGCGTGTTTTTGGATACTATGGTTATCTGCGTCGTGACAGGTCTTGCCATTGCGGCGTCGGGAATGCTTGGCATCGTGGATAATGAAGGGGGACTGCTCACGGGAACCGCGCTGATCATAGCGGTGTTTCAGACTACCTTCGGAGAGTACGGAGCAGTCTTTGTCAGCATCTGCATTGCACTTTTTGCCTTTGCCACCATAGTGGGCTGGGCGTATCAGGGGGAGAAAGCGTTTGAATTTTTGGCAGGGACCCGGTACTGTATGTATTATCGCTTTTTCTATGCGTTGGTGACATTTGTAGGGGCAGTGTGTTCCCTGCAGGCAGTGTGGGATTTTTCGGATATCTGTAACGCGTTGATGGCGGTACCGAACCTTATCTGCGTGCTGCTTTTGTCAAAGGAGGCATGCGAGGAGATCAAGGGATATAAACAGAATGGAGATTATTAATGAACATAAGAAATACTGTTAATTTTAACAAAAAAATCTGGTTTTGGATGATTCTGGCCGTCGCGGTCTTTATCCGGATTTTGTATTTTGGGAAACTGCCGGGGGGCGTAAATCAGGATGAAGCGATGGGAGCGGTGGATGCGCAGGCATTGGCTGTTTACGGAACCGATCGCTTCGGAGTGCGCTTTCCGGTTCATTTTGCCGCATGGCAGGTGAGCCAGATGAGCGTCCTTTTGTCTTATCTGATGATTCCTTTTTTAAAGATTTTTGGCTTTCATACATGGGTCATCCGTCTGCCCATGCTGCTTTCCTCCATAGGAGGAATCGTTCTTGTCTATCTGGTCGGAAAGAAAATGGAAGACGAACGGCTGGGGCTTATTGTCATGGCGCTTGCAGCGGTTAACCCATGGCATTTTATGCAGAGCAGATGGTCCCTTGACTGCAATTTGTTTCCCCATGTTTTTCTGCTGGCATTTTATTTGCTGCTCTTAGGTCTTGAGAAGAGAAAATATCTATATCTGTCCATGGTATTTTTTGGGCTGACCTTTTATTGTTATGGAATCGCCGTATACTCCGTGACGCCGTTTTTGGTGGTATTTGCGTTCTGGGGGTGGAGGAAAAAGCTTTTTTCCCTTAAGGAAATATTGCTTTGTATCTGCATTTTCGGTTTTGTTGCGCTGCCGGAAATTCTGGTGATGGCGATTAATCTGTTTCATTGGGACAGTATTGAGACAGGCTTTATCACTATGAGCAGATTTCCCGAGAGCGTAAGGGGAAATGATATCCTGTTTTTAAATTTTTCTTTCTCCCAGCTTGGGAAAAATATCTGGCATATGGTGAAATGCTGTTTTCTTCAATTGCCGGATTATTGGTTTAATGCCATTCCCGCTTTTGGACCCATGTACCATATCAGCATCCCGCTTATGATAGTGGGAGGCTTCGTTCTGGTCAGGTCTTGGTTTCGGGAGACCGCTGTCAGAAAAAAAGCGGAAAAGCTGGCGCTCCTTGGATTTCTTCTCACCGGAATCTGGGTCGGAATCATTACCTATGAAGTGAATGTCAACCGCATCAATATTATTTTCTATCCGCTTCTTTTTCTCTGTGCTTACGGAATCTGCAGGATTGCGGACAAAAACAAAAAAGCGCCGGCGGCAGTGGGGGGATTATATATTTTATGCGCGTTATTGTTTTTAGGGACATACTTTACGGTTTATCCTCAAAAAGCCGCACAGTATTATAACAAAGATTTTTTGGAAGCGGTGGAGACGGCTGACAGGGAGGCAATCGGCAAAATATATATATCAGGTAATATGGGCTGGCAGTATAATCTGTCCATGGCGGAAATATTGACACAATATGCCTGCCGTATTGATGCAAAGTATTATCAGGGAGAAAGCGTTATCAGTAATGGCAGAGCGCTTTTGCCTTACCATGAGAGGTATTCTTATATTAATGTGCGGCAGTTTGACTGGTCGGCGTCACGCCCGTCCGCTGTCTGGCTGGTGCATGAGGACGATTTGGAGTTTATCGGAGCCGGCTATGAAGTAATCAACCGGATAGGGCAGTTTTTTATCTTAAAAATAGAATGGCAGATTGTAGATTAAAGATTGACAGAATCAGGTTGTATTCCCTTGCTTTTAGAGGATAAAGAGATTATAATAAATATGATATCGATGAATGGAGGTTCGTGTGGAATGAAGAAAAATGTTGCGTTTAAGATTATGCTGCCCTTGGTTTTTATTTTTATTCTGACAGTGGTAGTCAATGTTACTACAACTTCCTGTCTGCAGTCTGCAAGGAGCGCGTTTGAAGGAATCGCGGCTCTGGATGATGTAGCTGCGGATGTGGCGGATGCGGCAGTAGATACTTCAGATAAGATTACGGCACAGCTTGGCAGAAACGGAATGGTTTCTTCTTTACAGCTGTTTTTAGTGGTACTGACTATAGCGATTACCTACATAGGATTTGTGAAACCCTTGAAGGACACGGAAAAACAGTTAAACACCCTGATTGGGCATCTGGAGCGTAATGAAGGGGATTTAAACCAGCGTATCATCAGCAAAAAACAGGACGAAATAGGCAGGCTTGTCTATGGCATCAATTTGTTTTTAAATAAACTTCAGACCGTTATGCAGAGCATTCAGACGCATTCCATTTCATTGGATGATTCTTCGGGAAAAATCGTGTCTAAGGTGTCCGATTCCTCGGATAACATGAATCTGGTATCTAAGGAAGCGGAAGAACTTTCTCGGGAGATGCAGGCGATATTAAATCTTTTAGACAGCATTGCAAAGGATATGAATTCTTTGAACGCAAGCAGCCAGACCATATCCGATTCCACGGTGTCCGGTAATGTTTACGCCGCAGAAATGAAGGAGCGCGCCAACAGCATAAAAGAGCTTGCCAAGAACAGTAAGAGTGAATCGGCACAAATAACTTCTTCTTTGGAAGAAGTTTTGCGAAGCTCAATGGAGAGCAGTAAGAGCGTAAACTCTATTCAGAATCTTACGGATGAAATTCTTTCCATTGCCAGCCAGACCAATCTGCTTGCGCTGAATGCGTCCATTGAGGCGGCAAGAGCGGGGGAAGCAGGAAAGGGATTTGCGGTAGTTGCCGATGAAATCAGGAGCCTTGCGGACAACAGCCGGAATACGGCAAACAGCATCCAGCAGATCAGCAATGATGTGATTTCCTGTGTGGAAGAGATGTCGGCGTCCGCAGGTAAGCTTCTTGACTTTGTGAATACCAGTGTTATGGATGATTATGATTGGTTTGTGGAGGCTTCCATGAAGTATCTGAATGATGCGGACACGCTGGAGAGCATGATGAGTGAATTCCGTAACAGGTCCGTTGAATTGTCGGAAGGTTCCGAAAATGTAAATTCCGGAATCGACAGGATTTCCAAGGCAGTGGGAGAAGAGAATGAAAGGATGTCAAAGCTCTCGGAGATTATGCAGGATTTATCTTCCAATATGAAAGAAGTTCAGGATTATACGGCTGTAAATGATGAAGTTTCCAATGACTTGAAGAAGGAAATCGCAAAATTTAAGGTGATTTAATAATGAAATTAACACGGATTCGTTATGCGTAGTTTCGGCAAGGCGGGAAGCGGAACATATGCGGCATGGAGGATTAAGATGAAAGAGTTAGATAGTAAAGTACAGAAAGCAGTGCAGATTTTATGGATTGATATGGCGTTTGACAGGGGGCAGGAGGCGGTTTCCCTATTGGAGCAGGCCGTAGAGGAAGGAAATCCGGATGCGTATTATCTGTTGGCGCGTTGTTATATGGGTCCTTCTTTTGTGGACCCGGGATTCGGATTTCCCGACGACGATGACAGCAAAGTGGAAGAGTATCTGAATCTGAGTATTGAAAAGGGAAGCGCCCTCGGTATGTTTGCCGCAAGGCGCGTGGCAGGATATGAGCCGAGATGCGGGAGCTTTATACAGGAACCCTACCATTCCTCAAGGGAAATCTGGGATGAGGTGTGCCGGATGGCGGATGCCGGAGACCTTTTTACCAAATATCTGGTGGCAAATGCATATTATTACGGAGATGTGATAAAACTAGCGGAAATTAATGTAGACAGCATGCCCAAAAGTAGCTTAGAAAAGCAGATTAAAGAATGGATGGAAACCGCAATCCGGATGTATGACGAACTGCTGGCGAAGGGTATGACCATGGGAGTCGGCAACTATATCGACATTATAACCTCCGGGGATTACGGAATTCCGAAGAATGAGAATAAGGCGAAGGAATTAAGGAAGATTGCGGCCGACAAGGGGAGCGCCTATTATATGGTACAGGTGGGGAAGGATTATGAGAAGACCCAGCCGGAAAAAGCGGCGGAATATTTTAAGCGCGCCGTGGAACGCAATGAGCCGTCGGGTAATTTTTATCTGGGGAGATTATATACTTATAAGGGCGGACTGCCCAGAAACCTTAAGTTGGCAAGGGATTATTTTGAAGCGGCCCTCGAGGCGGGCACTGAGGTTACAGGGAGCAATAACCGCCTCGGCGAAATCTATTTTTATGGCGGTGACGGCGTGGAAGTGGATTATAAAAAGGCGTTTAAGCATCTTTTTGATGCCCATAAGGATGAGAACTATTGGGGCTCCGATATGCTTGGAACCTGTTATCTCAAAGGCTTGGGGATTGCCGTTGATTATGAACGGGCAAAAGAGGAATTCGAGCATTATAAAGGCGAGGAATTATCGGCAGTGGGTTTAGGCGAAATCTATGCCTACGGGCTTGGCGTCCCGGTAAATATAAAAACGGCTATGGAGCATTGGAACAAATTCCCCAACAATCCCACAGTCATTGAACAGAAAAAGAAATTTAAGAAAACATTATTTGGCTGGAAGCGGATTGATGAATAAAGGCAAGAGCCGGTAAATGATGCCCTCCTGAAGGTATTTGGTACATTCGGGGGGGTATTTTAAAAAAGAGGATATACATAGAGAAGTGGGATAGAAAGGATAAAATGTCAAGAACAATGTATAAGGAAATGGATTTAGGTCAGATAGATTTAACGAAAGAGCCCTCCATGGAAGAGCCGGACAGGCAGTATTATTTTATGGCGAAGTGCAGGAATTGGGTGGAGGTTTTCAAGCAGAAAAACGGGCGCACCCCTACGGCATGTGTAGTCAATTTTGGGTGTCAGATGAATGCGAGAGATTCCGAGAAGCTGGCAGGCATTTTAAAATCATCCGGATATGAGATGACGGAGGATGAAAATGCGGACTTTGTGATTTACAACACCTGTACGGTCAGGGACAATGCCAACCAGAAGGTCTATGGCAGATTAGGGGTTTTAAACGGTTATAAGAAAAAGAATCCCGAAATGAAAATTGCCCTCTGCGGCTGCATGATGCAGGAGCCCTCCGTAATTGAAAAAATAAAGACCAGTTACGCTTTCGTGGATTTGATGTTCGGAACCCATAATATTTATAAATTTCCGGAGCTTTTATGCACTGTGCTTGAAACAAATGACAGGGTGGCCGATATCTGGGAAGGCACGGACGCTATCGTGGAGAACCTTCCCGTGGAACGCAAATATCCTTTCAAATCAGGCATCAATATTATGTTTGGCTGCAATAATTTCTGCAGCTATTGTATCGTTCCTTATGTCAGAGGGCGTGAGCGCAGCAGGAATCCCCAGGATATTATCAGGGAGGTGGAAAAGTTGGCGGCGGACGGCGTGGTGGAAATCATGCTTTTGGGGCAGAATGTGAATTCCTACGGAAAGAATCTGGACAGCCCTTTTACTTTTGCCGAACTTCTGGAAGAGGTGGAAAAGATTGAGGGCATACGGCGCATCCGCTTTATGACTTCCCATCCCAAGGATTTATCGGAAGAACTGATTCAGGTGATGAAGTGTTCCGGGAAGATATGCAGGCATTTACATCTGCCCTTACAGTCCGGCTCCACTAAAATTCTCACGGCAATGAACCGCCGCTATACCAAGGAGCAGTACATAGACCTTGCAAACCGCATCCGGCAGGAAATTCCGGATATTGCCATTACAACGGATATTATTGTGGGATTTCCGGGGGAGACAAAGGAGGATGTGGAAGAAACCATTGATGTGATTCGCAGGGTGAAATTTGACAACGCTTTTACCTTTATCTATTCCAAGAGGACGGGAACCCCTGCCGCGGCAATGGAGAATCAAGTGCCGGAGGAGGAAGTGAAGGTAAATTTTGACAAGGTGCTAAAGACGGTGCAGGATACCGCAAGGGAAAAGGTTTTGGGTTATCAGGGAAAGATAATGGAAGCTTTGGTGGAGGAAGTGAGTGACCATGATCCTAAGTTAATGACCGGCAGGCTTTCCAATAATACCCTTGTACATTTTCCGGGGGATGCATCCCTGATCGGGAAAATCGTGAAGGTATCCTTGGATGAATGCCATGGATTTTATTATATGGGAAGGATGACCGATGTAGGAATTGCCTGACGGAGGGTAAAAAATAAGGAGGTATGGGTATGGGAGTTATTGCAAAAATGCATCAGGTGTGCAGGGATTATGGAAGTGGGGAAACAATCGTCAGGGCTTTGAAAAATGTCAATGTGGAGATCGAAAAGGGCGAATTTGTGGCTGTTGTGGGGGCTTCGGGAAGCGGAAAGACCACATTTTTAAATATCTTAGGCGGGCTTGATATTCCCACAAGCGGCGAAGTGTTTATTGACGGGAAGGCGTTAAAAGGAATGTCGGATGATGAGCTTACTGTATTTAGAAGGGAGCGGATTGGGTTTGTATTTCAAAATTTTAATCTGCTGCCCATGATGAGTGTTTATGAAAATATTGTCCTGCCCATTCAAATCGGCGGAAGGGATGCGGACGAAGGATATGTGAAAAAAGTAATTGCATTTCTGGGCCTTGCGGGATTGGAAAACAGGCTGCCGGCGCAGTTGTCCGGCGGACAGAGCCAGCGTACCGCCATAGCAAGGGCGCTTGCCCCGAAGCCTGCGGTGATTCTGGCGGACGAGCCCACGGGTAGTCTGGATTCGGACACGGGAAATGATGTGATGGATTTATTTGAAAAGTCAGTAAAAGAATTTGGACAGACCATAGTGATGATTACCCATAATGAAATGCTTGCTAAGAGATGTAACCGTATTTTAGTGATGAAAGATGGCGTTTTGGCAGATATGGGGGCATGAATATGAAGCAGAAGATGAAATCATTTCAGAATATCTGTAAAATTGCATGGCGCATTTATCACACCAATAAAAAACGGAACGCTGCGATTATAGCGGCGGTTTCCATGACGATTATATTTTTAATGAGCGTTTTTACCACGATGGATTCCATGGCGCTTATGTTGAGGCAGCAGAATTTTAAGAATTTCGGAACGGTGGCGGAAGGGCAGTATTTCGGCGTGACGAAGGAGCAATATGAAAAGCTGCGGGCACAGTCGGCATTTACGGATATCTCTTATAAAGCGCATATCGGATATGTGTCGGAAGACGCAGGAATCAGGACACAGATGTCTTATGCGCAGCCTTTGGTCTGCCAGTGGTGCTTTAACGGGTTATTGCAGGGGGAGTGGGCTGTAAAAAAAGATGAGATTGTGGTGGATGAAATCTATGCATCCCACAGGGGAATTGAAGTTGGCGATATTATTGTGCTCGATGTAAAAATAAATGAAAATACTCTTACAGATGAATTTCTGGTGACGGGAATCTGTCAGGGAAACCAAGCTTTGGGAGTGTCTAATCTATATGTTTCGGAAGACTTTCTGCAAAATGTGGGAATGGGAGTTATGACAGTATACTGCCGTTTCCCCTATACGGAAGCTTCTGACAATCTGCTCTTGTCCGCGTGGGAAAAAGCCGTTTTGGATACAGACTGTGATGCTATGTCAAATCCGGTTTATGGAATGGATAAAAGCGGGACAAATAATTCTTATATGACATGGTTTTTGCTTTTTGCGGCATTTCTGGCGGCATATCTGACGATTTATACTCTTTATTATATTTCGGTGGTGCGAGATGTAAAATTGTTCGGACAGATGAAACTTTTGGGTGTTACGAAAGGACAGTGCAGTCTGATTTTGGGATTGCAGGCGCTGCGGCAGTATGTTACGGCGCTGTTTTTCGGAACGGTTTTTGGGCTGGGAATCTGCAGGGTATTGGTGCCTTTGGCGTTACAGAATTATTTTAAAGGGGTGGACAGCGTCTGTGTATTTCGCCCGGAAAACATTTTATATGCGGCATTGGCGGCACTGGCGGCAGTCCTTATGGGTATCAGGAAACCCATAAAGATTTTGGGAAAGGTAGGGCCGGTTCATGCAGCCGCCTTTTCCGATGCGGTCAAAGTAAAAAAAGAAAGGAAGCCCATAAAAATGTCCGTTCTTCAGATGGCAAAGCGCAATATCGGCAGGAACGGAAAGCGTACTTTTTTGGTGGCGGCATCCGTATGTGTTATGGTGCTTTTGTTTACCTGTCTGGTGAATCTGGTGGAAACCGCCACCGCAAGCTATATGTCGTACAGGAAGCAGCCTGCGGATTTTTTGGTGGGGACAAGGGAATACTGTGATTCCCTCCTTGAACTTTCCGGGGAGCGTACAGGGCATTCCCCTTTAGGCATGAGCGGTGATATCTGGGAAATGGATGAGGGGGTTGCGGACAGTTTAAGAGAGCAGTGCAGCGATGCGCAGATACGGGCCTATTATTATACTTATGGCGTGAACATAAATGAGGAGCAGGAGATTACACGGCGTGTGGAGGCTCTGCTTCAAAATGGGGAAATGCCGGAGGGAGACAATGCGCTGGGAAAGGCTTATTATGAGCGGCAGATTGCGGAAAGGGAAAAAGCAAACCACAGACCTTTCTGGACGGAAATGCGCTATTATGTGGACTTTGAGGCACTTGAGGAATGCAGGGTGCTGGAGGGGACTCTGGACAGAGAAAAATTTGAGTCCGGGGACTATGTGATTATGATTTCCAATTTAACCTTTCCGGACAACGGAACCGTTTATCATGCCGGGGAACGCCTTAAATTGGACAGCTTTCCGGACGGAGTAAAATATGTGAAGCAGGATAACGCTTATACGGATATACAGGGAGCTGTGGCAAAGGAATATGAAGTGATGGCTGTGGTGGATGAAGCGCCGCTTATGTGTGCCTTTTTGGATGCAACCTTAGTGACTTTTTTACCTTCCGCCAATATCCCTAAGGAGGATGGGATGTGCCATCTGTGCGCAGTTGCGGTCAATACCCCGGATGTATCCGGCACAGAACCCATTGTGGAGCGGATTGTAAGCCGTGCAGGCAGTGATATGTATTATTTATCTTATGAGGTAATTAAAAAAGAAGCTTCCGAAATGTTAAACCTGATTTATCTTTTTGGCGGCGGTCTGGCGGCAGTGACGGCTGTCATGGCAGGAATCAGTTTCTTTAATCATGTGATGATGGGACTCATCGAACGGAAGGAGGAATTTGTGGTGTTGCGGATTATCGGAATGACGAGAAGGCAGCTTGCCGCCATGTTAAAATGGGAAAATCTTCTGGTGGTGACAGGTTCGGCGCTTACAGGATTTTTGGCGGGAACGGCGGGATGTTATCTGGTATTTAACGCCCTTGGGTCGGGTGATATGGCGGATAGTGCAATGTTTGGAATCTGTAAATTGAATCCCTTTCCGGCTGTATTATTCATTCTGGTTTTGACAGCGCTTGCCTGCCTGTACCCGAAAGTGAAGAAAAAAAGTGCAGGATATTCCCTTGTCACGGCATCCTTACTCTGCATCTGCCTTGTGCTCACGGGATGCGGCAAAAATTCCGATACGAAATCGGACAAGACGGATGCCAGATATACCTACCGTTTTGAACATTGCCCCGTGGAAAATATGGAAGGTAATGCTTTTGGTTTTTCCCATGACGGGAATTATTTGTATGCGGGGCTTATTTCGGTGAGTTTTGATGCCTTAGAAAATGGGATTACCTGTTATGATACAAATACTGAAGAGGCAAAGAAAATTGTGCCGGAGATTCCAAAGGATGCCATGGTGTCGGCGATTGCCAAGGGAGATGATGGAAATACTTTCTGGGCGGGTGTTTATCGGACAGATGAAAGGGGAAGAATTTCTTCTTTTGCCATCAATCAATATGGCGAAGATGGGAAGCTTATTGCAGAGAATGACATATCGGAGGTTATAGCGGAGGAATTGGGAAATAGCGGGACAGCTTATCCGAGCTGTGTAAAAATGGATGCGGAGGGCAGTTTATATTTCAGTTTTTCCCCTGTGTACAGCGCAAAAATCAGTTCCATAGTGGAAGGAATTTCTTCTCAGGGAGAAAGGCTGTTTCGTACAGAGGTGACGGGAGCCGTAAAAGGGATGGCTTTGTCAGGGGACGGAAAGCTGTTTGTGGCGGCCTTAAGCCCGGAAGAAGCTAGCGGAACCTCTGGAAGCAGTGTTTCCTTGGGAAGCAGTGGAACCTACGGTTCCACTGAGATATTAGAAATAGAGCTTTCCTCCGGCAAGAGTAAGTCTCTGGTAAAGAAGCTTTCCCCCAATACTTACCAAACCGTTCTTGCGGCGGGTATGGACGGGGATAAACTGTATTACAATGCAGACGGTGATTTTTATGAATATAGCCTGGAAAACGGCGAGAGCATAAAGATGTTCTCCCTGTCGGAACTTGCCTTTTCCGAGGAAGAGCTTGTGGGAATGGTGCAGGCGGACAAAAGCATTTTCTATGTGCTGGTAAATACAAAGGATGAAAACCAAAAGACCTGTGCGAAATGGGTATGCGCCCGCAAAGTGCGCCTGTCGGACGAGGAGCCTGTTGCGGATAAAAAGGTGCTGACCCTTGCCCTGTTTTCCGATGATTCCCATATAAGGTCGGTGGTCAATTCCTTTAACAGACAATCTTCGGATTACCGGATAGAGATTCAGGTTTATGGAAGCGAGCAGGAGGATGGCAAAAACCGTCTTCAGACGGATATTGCGGCGGGAAAGACGCCGGATTTGATTGATTTGGCGGGGGTGGATGCAGCAAGCTATATCCGTCAGGGCATCGTCACGGATTTGACTCCTCTTTTGGCAAAAAGCACGGAATTTTCCGAAGAAGACTTTCTGGACAATGCCGTTGCCGCCTATAAGGATGGGGAAGCCTTGTATGCCATTCCCACCCATTTCTGGCTAAGCTCCATGGTTGGGAAGTCTTCTGTTCTGGGGCAGAGAGAGGGCTGGACTCTTTCGGAATATCAGGATTTTGTGGACAGCCTTACGGATGAAAGGATAGTGACGGCAGGAATTTCCAAAGAAGAAATGTTTAACCGGATCATATTGCAGTATGCGGAGCGTTACATTGACTGGGAGACGGGGAACTGCTCTTTTGACAGCGAGGAATTTCTTGCACTGCTTGCCTTTGCCGACCGTTTTTCCGACAATGTTCATTCCCTGAGCAATGCCCAGGGAATGGACATGGAAGAAAAAATAGAAAAACTGCGTTCCGAGGAATTGCTATTGTACCCCACGGTCATGAACAGTACCATGTCCTATTTACAGAATCATGCTATTTTTGATGAGGATATCACCTATATCGGGTTTCCCTCGGAAAGCGGAAGCGGAACCAAAATAATGGTTTTCGGAAATGCTTTCGGCATCTCCGAGAAATGTGAAAACAAAGACGCGGCATGGGAATTTTTAAAGCTTTTATATACAAGTGAAGAAAATATTATGGACGGTTTCCCGGTGTATAAAGCTTCCTTGGAAAAGGCATTTGAAGCGGCGTCCGTGGAGTGGTACCACATGGATGAAAACGGTGTGCGCATAGAAGACCCCATGGCGGCGATACCATATGAAAGCATGACCTTGGAGATTTATTCGGCAACGGAGGAGGAGATAGGGCAGCTTCGCGCCCTGATAGAAAATGCGGAGCCGGCAGATTTGCGGACACCGGGTATTTATGAGATATTGCAGGAGGAGGCAGCGTTCTTCTTTAATGGGCAGAAGACCGCAAAGGAAGCGGCAGAGGTAATGCAGAACCGGGTTTCTTTGTATGTGAGGGAACAGGGGTGATTTCCTGATTTTTCCAAAACTAATAATTTACAACTACCATATTTTGTGCTAATATAAAATCGGGTGCGCAACAGATTGTGCATCCGATTTTCAGTATTATAGAACAGGAGTGTACAAAAGTGGCGGAATTAACTCCCATGATGCAGCAGTACATGGAAACCAAAAAACAATATAGCGATTGTATTCTTTTTTACCGCCTGGGGGATTTTTATGAGATGTTCTTCGAGGATGCATTAACAGCATCTAAGGAGCTTGAAATTACACTTACGGGGAAGGCATGCGGTCTGGACGAGAGGGCGCCCATGTGCGGCATCCCGTACCATGCGGCGGAGGGATATCTTACCAAGCTGGTGAGCAGAGGTTACAAGGTGGCAATCTGCGAGCAGATGGAGGATCCGAAGCTGGCAAAGGGGCTTGTAAAGAGAGATGTGGTCCGCATTGTGACCCCCGGCACCAACTTAAATATGCAGGCATTGGATGCCTCCAAAAATAATTTTTTGATGTGCATTGCTTATACGCCTACCAAGATTGGGCTTTCTGCGGCAGATGTCACTACGGGGGATTTTTATCTCACGGAAGTGGAAAATATCCGGAAATTAAATGATGAAATGATGAAGTATGCACCTTCCGAGATTATCTGTAATGAAGCGTTTTTAATGAGCGGTGCGGATATTGAAGATTTAAGGGGGCGGCTGCGTATTTCCGTCAACGCATTGGAACCCCATATTTTTGATGATGACGGCTGTAAGAAAACACTGCTTGAGCATTTTAAGGTAAAAGCACTGACGGGACTTGGCATCGAAGAGTTCCCTTTAGGAATGATTGCGGCAGGGGCGATGTTACAATATTTACATGATACCCAGAAGACGGAGCTTGCGCATTTTACCCATATTGTGCCTTATCTTACCAGCAAATATATGCTTCTTGACAGCTCCACCAGAAGGAATCTGGAACTTACGGAAACCCTTAGGGAAAAGCAGAAGAGAGGCTCTCTTTTATGGGTTCTGGATAAGACCAAGACTGCTATGGGCGGCAGGATGCTTCGCAGCTTTGTGGAGCAGCCCTTAATCGAAAAGGACGAGATGATAAAACGGCTGGATGCCATTGAAGAATTGTGTAAAAACAGTGTGGCAAGGGATGAACTGCGGGAATATCTTGCCCCGATTTATGATTTGGAGCGGCTTCTTGGCAAGGTGACATATAAGACGGCAAATCCAAGGGATATGATTGCTTTCCGCAATTCCTTGGAAATGCTGCCCCATATCAAGACTGTTTTGAAGGAATTTGAAAAGGAAGAGCTGACAAAGATTTATGAGGAGATAGAAGGGCTTGAGGATATTCATGCCCTGATTGACAGCGCTATTTATGAGGAGCCCCCCGTTACCATCAGGGAGGGCGGCATTATTAAGGACGGGTTTGACGAAACCGTCGATATGCTCAGAAGCGCAAAGCATGACGGCAAGGAATGGCTTGCGAAGCTGGAAGAGGAAGACAGGGAACGGACGGGCATTAAAAATCTAAAGATTAAATATAACAAAGTATTCGGTTATTATTTTGAAGTGACCAATTCCTATAAAAATATGGTGCCGCAGGACTATGTGCGCAAGCAGACCCTTGCGAATGCGGAGCGTTATACCACGCCAAAATTAAAGGAATTGGAGGATACCATTTTAAATGCGGAGGATAAGCTGCAGGGGCTGGAATATGATTTGTTCTGCAAAATCAGGGATTCCATTGCCATGGAGCTTGAGAGAATCCAGCGCACGGCAAAGGCTATTGCAAGGCTTGATGTGTATGCATCCCTCTCTCTGGTGTCTGAGCGCAATCACTATGTGAGGCCGAAGTTAAACGAGAAGGGCATCATCAATATTAAGGACGGCAGGCATCCTGTGGTGGAGCAGATGATTACCAATGATATGTTTATCGCAAACGATACTTATCTGGACAATAATCATCACTGCATCAGCATTATTACCGGACCGAACATGGCGGGAAAATCCACTTATATGCGGCAGTCGGCGCTGATTGTATTAATGGCGCAGATGGGCTGTTTTGTGCCTGCAAAGAGCGCGGATATCGGCATTGTGGACCGGATTTTTACCCGTGTGGGTGCTTCCGATGATTTGGCAAGCGGGCAGTCCACCTTTATGGTGGAGATGAATGAGGTGGCAAATATCCTTAGAAATGCCACGGCGGACAGCCTGCTTATTCTGGACGAAATCGGCAGAGGCACATCCACCTTTGACGGACTGAGCATTGCGTGGGCAGTGATTGAACACATCAGCAACCGAAAGCTCTTGGGCGCGAAGACTTTGTTTGCCACCCATTACCATGAACTCACCGAGCTGGAGGGCAAAATGAACAATGTAAACAATTACTGCATTGCCGTGAAAGAGCGTGGGGATGACATTGTATTCCTGCGCAAAATTATAAAGGGCGGCGCGGATAAAAGCTATGGCATTCAAGTGGCAAAGCTTGCCGGGGTGCCGGACATGGTAATTGACCGTGCAAAAGAAATCGTGGAACAGTTAAGCGATAATGATATTACGGAGAAGGTACAGAGCATTGCCGCGGATTATAAGGAAGAGGGCAGAGGGAAAAAACAGCCCAAATACGATGAGGTGGATATGGCACAGATATCTCTTTTTGAGACGGTTACGGATGAGGATGTGCTGAAGGAGCTTATGGAGGTGGAGGTTTCCACTATGACGCCGTTAGATGCGTTAAATACGCTGTACCGCCTGCAGAATAAGGTAAAGAACCGCTGGACAATGTGAAGTGTGAAAAGATTTTCTAAGACAGTAAAGTGCACTGTCTAAGAAAATCTAAGTTTCACATATAGATTGTTTGTGTCTGCTGCGCAGGCATAGAGATACAGCGGTACAAAGGAAAACTATAGGAGAGAAAACCCATGGCGCAGATACATGTACTTGATTCGGAAACCATAGATAAAATTGCTGCGGGCGAAGTTGTGGAAAGGCCTGCCAGTGTGGTAAAGGAATTGGTGGAAAATGCCATTGATGCAGGGGCGGATGCCATTACCGTGGAAGCGAGGGATGGCGGAATAGAGTTTGTCCGTGTGACGGATAACGGCTCCGGCATGGAAAAAGAGCAGTTAAGGACCGCATTTCTGCGCCACGCCACAAGCAAGATTGAGCAGGCGCAGGATTTGCTGAAGGTCGCAAGCCTTGGCTTTCGGGGAGAGGCATTGTCAAGCATTGCAGCAGTGTCCAAGACGGAGGTTATCACCAAAACAAAGGAAAGCCTTATTGGAACCCGCATTGTATATGAGGGCGGCGTAGAAAAAAGCTTTGAGGAAATCGGCGCGCCGGACGGCACTACTTTCATTATGCGTAATTTGTTTTTTAATACCCCTGTGCGGCGTAAATTTTTAAAGCAGCCTGCTACGGAGGGGGGATATATCATAGATTTAATGGAGCATCTGGCGCTGTCGAGACCGGATATTTCCTTTAAGTTTTTATTGGGAAACCAGACAAGGTTCCACACCTCCGGAAACGGGGATCTGCGTGAGGTGATTTACCGCATTTACGGCAGAGAAGTAGCATCGTCATTAGTGCCGATTCAGGAAGAAAAAAACGGCGTGCGTGTGGAGGGCTATCTGGGAAAGCCTGCCATTGTGCGCTCTAACCGCAATTTTGAACTCTATTATGTAAACGGGCGTTTTATCAAAAGCAACATTGTGGCAAAGGCCTTGGAGGAAGGCTATAAGGAATACCTGATGCAGCATAAGTTCCCCCTGTGTGTCCTTCATATTTCCATGGACAGGGGGGATGTGGATGTCAATGTACATCCTACCAAGATGGATGTGCGTTTTTCGGACGGCATCGGCTTTTGCGGCAGTCTGTCGGAAATGGTGCGAAATACCCTGAAAAATCATGAGATGATTCCGGGAGATATTCTGACGGATGAAAAAGAGAAAAAGGAAGCGGCGGATAGAGAGCGCAAGGCAGCCGAAAAGGAGAAAGTGCCGGAGCCTTTTGAGCAAGTGAGAAGAAATACTGCCAAGGTAATGGAAGAGACGACATATCAGGCAGATGCCCCCAAAATGCAGGATTTCCTGCAAAAACCTGTCTGGAACCATGTTTTTGAAGAGAAAAAAATAGAAAATACCGATAATTTGACGGAAAACCCTGCAAAAAACGCAGGAAACGGGGAAGATGACTTTTTTGTGGAAGCCAAAGCACAGATGCAAGCCGACATGGAAGATTTGGATGTCGTGTATGGAGAGCTACAGCCGCCGGAGCAGACTTCGCGGATGGAAGAAAGTGAGGAAAACAGAACAAAAAAGCCTGCTTCTACACAGGAAAACGCTACACAGATGAACCTCTTTGAGGAGAAGCTTCTCACCATAGAGAACCGCTCCAGATATCAGATTATAGGACAGGTTTTTGACACTTATTGGCTGGTGCAGTTTGAGGACAAGCTCTTTATCATCGACCAGCATGCAGCCCATGAAAAGGTCAAGTACGAGCGGCTGATAAAGCAGTTTCATGAAAAAAATGTGGCATCCCAAGCCTTACTGCCCCCCATTATTGTGAGCCTTACAGGGCAGGAGGAGGCAATGCTCAAGCAGTATCTGGAGGTTTTTGAATCCTTGGGGTTTGAGGTTGAGAGCTTCGGCGGCAATGAATATGCTTTGAGAAGCGTGCCCGTGGATTTATACGGATGCAGTGAAAGGGAACTTTTTTTAAATGTGCTGGACGAACTTTCCGAAGGAATTGGAAAGGGGAGTTTCCGCGTAATCGAGGAAAAAATTGCCTCCATGTCCTGCAAGGCTGCGGTGAAAGGCAACAATTCCTTGAGCAGGGCGGAGGCGGAAACCTTGATTGACGAACTGCTTACCTTGGAGAATCCTTATAATTGTCCCCATGGAAGACCCACCATTATTTCCATGACGGAAACGGAACTGGAAAAGAAATTTAAGCGTATCGTTTAAAGGAGGATTATGGAAACAGCAAAAAAGCCCATGATTGTTTTAACGGGCCCCACCGCGGTGGGGAAAACAAAGCTGTCGATTGCGCTGGCGAAAGCCGTGGGCGGAGAAATTTTATCGGCTGATTCCATGCAGGTTTATAAGCATATGGACATCGGCTCCGCCAAAATTACTCCGGAGGAAATGCAGGGAATCCCACATCACCTCATCGATGTGTTGGAGCCGTGGGAAGATTTCAATGTGGTGATTTTTCAGAAAAAATGCGAAGAATGCCTGCCTGGCATTTATGGGAGAGGGCATATTCCCATTTTGGCAGGCGGTACGGGATTTTATATTCAGGCACTGCTGAAACAGGTAGATTTTGAGGAGGATTCGCAGGAGATTTCCGGAGAGGATGCCCCCTACCGTACACAGCTTGAGAATCTGGCAAAAGAAAAGGGCGCAGCGTTTTTACATGAGATGTTGAAACAGGTGGACGAGCTTTCAGCCGAGGCGATTCATGCCAATAATATCAAGAGGACAATCCGGGCGTTGGAGTATTATCATCTGACGGGACAGCGGATTTCCGGGCATAACGAGAGGGAGAAGCAAAAGGAGAGCGCATACAACTCCTGTTATTTTGTGCTGAATGATGTAAGGCAGAGGCTGTATGAGCGCATTGATAAAAGAGTGGATGAAATGATGCGCCTCGGGCTTGTGGATGAGGTGCGTAAGTTAAGGGAAATGGGCGTTAAGCGGGGAATGTCATCCATGCAGGGCTTGGGCTATAAGGAAATTCTGGATTATCTGGATGGCAGTATAACCCTTGAGGAAGCCGTGTATCTGATAAAGAGGGACACAAGGCATTTTGCCAAAAGGCAGCTTACATGGTTTCGCAGGGAGAGGGATGTTATCTGGATGGAAAAGGATAAATTTGGATATGATGAAGGCAGGATGCTGGAATTTATGATGGAAAAGCTGCGGGATGCGGGGATTTAAAATGGAGAATTATATGGAAAATCAGACAAAAGAGTTATATGGTTTAATGGGCATATCTTCGGAAGTATACGAGTATGGCGCTGCTATTTTAGAAAGTCTAAAAGAGCGTTTTGCTCAGATTGATAAGAACGCGGAGTATAATCAGCTGAAAGTGTTAAAGGCAATGCAGGATGCAAAGGTCAGCGAAGCATGCCTTTTGGGGACTACGGGCTATGGCTATAACGATTTGGGGAGGGATACCTTGGAGGCGGTTTATGCGGGGGTATTCCACACGGAGGACGCCTTGGTGCGCCCCCAGATTACCTGCGGAACCCATGCGCTGGCATTAGCGCTTATAAGCAATTTACGCCCCGGTGACGAACTGCTTTCCCCTGTGGGTAAACCCTATGACACATTGGAAGAGGTTATCGGAATCCGCCCCTCAAAGGGCTCCCTTGCGGAATACGGCGTAAGCTATAGACAGGTTGATTTATTGGCGGACGGAAGCTTTGACTATGAGAATATCAAAAAGGCAGTCGGTGATAAAACCCGTCTTGTGACCATACAGAGGTCAAAGGGCTATCAGACAAGACCGACTTTGTCTGTGGAACGCATAGGAGAGCTGATTGCTTTTATCAAAGACATAAAACCGGATGTAATCTGCATGGTGGATAACTGTTACGGAGAATTTGTAGAAATCAAAGAGCCTTCCGATGTGGGGGCGGATATGGTGGTGGGCTCCCTTATCAAAAATCCCGGCGGCGGTCTTGCGCCTGTGGGCGGCTATATCGCCGGGAAAAAGGAGTGTGTGGAAAACGCGGCATACCGTCTTACCTCTCCCGGGCTTGGCAAGGAGGTGGGTGCTTCCTTAAGCCTTCTTCCCTCTTTTTATCAGGGATTTTTCTTAGCGCCCACGGTGACGGCAGGCGCCTTAAAGGGAGCCATCTTTGCGGCAAACATATACGAAAAGCTGGGATTTGCGGTAGTGCCGGACGGCTCGGAGAGCAGGCATGATATCATTCAGGCGGTCACTTTCGGAAAGCCGGAGGGTGTCATCGCATTTTGTCAGGGGATTCAGGCTGCAGCTCCCGTGGACAGCCATGTCAGTCCCGAACCATGGGATATGCCGGGATATGATGCGAAGGTAATTATGGCAGCAGGCGCCTTTGTGTCGGGTTCTTCCATTGAGCTTTCCGCCGACGGTCCCATCAAGCCCCCCTATGCGGTTTATTTTCAGGGAGGACTTACATGGCAGCATGCAAAGTTCGGTATTTTAAAGTCTTTGCAGGCGCTTCTCGATGCGCAGATTGTGGCGAAAGAAGCTATTGTTTCTGGAAAAATGTAGAAAAAACACAAAATAAAATCTCTGAAATTTGTATACAGCAGGCAGATTTTGTGGTAGTATAAAAGGGCGTATGAAAGAATCGACCGCGGGCATGCCGGTTTGGGTAGGTCGGTTCGGACGGCAGTTTTGCAAAAGAAAGGCGAGGAATAACCTTGAAAAGAGTAAATTGGGTTCTGGTGCTCCTGGTGCTGATAGGATTTGTGATCGGCGGTTTTATCGGCACATATTTTGACGGTACTTTTTTAAATTACGGACAGGTTTTCGGATTGAACAATCCTGTGGAGCTGAATCTGGGCTTTATCATCCTGACATTCGGACTGAAATTTAATATTACCATAGCCAGTGTCATAGGAGTGATTATTTCTTTTGTAGTGTATCGTTTCATTCGTTAAAGCTTCTTTCACTCATGCGTCGGAGAAGGTAAAGGAGGCGTATGGGAAATACTAAGCAGGGCTTTGATATGCCCTATGAGAGATTCCTTCGTTTTGGCGCAGAGAATCTGACAGACAGAGAATTGCTTGCCATTATCCTGCGGACGGGCACTAAGGATAAAAGCGCCTTAGAGCTGGCAGGGCAGGTGCTTTCTCTGGCAAAACATCCCAGAGAGGGTCTTTTGGGACTTTATGATGTGACTTTGGAAGAACTGATGCAGATTAAAGGAATCGGCATGGTGAAGGCGGTAAAATTAAAAAGCCTCACAGAGTTATCCATGCGCATCAGCCGGACCACGGCAAAAGAAGGATTACGGTTTACCTGTTCTTCCACGGTGGCGGAATACTTTATGGAAAAGCTCAGGCACAGAGAGACGGAATGTGTGATTTTGGTCTGTCTGGACGGAAAAGGGCAGATGATTGCGGAAAAGAAGCTTTCCGACGGAAGCGTGAAGATGTCTTTGATTTCTCCGAGGGAAATCTTTATGGAAGCGCTGAAATGCCGCGCGGTAAACATTATTCTTGTGCATAATCATCCCAGCGGAGATCCGGCGCCTTCCCGCGCGGACAGGGAGCTGACGAGAAACCTTAAGGAGCTGGGAGAAAAAATGGATATTCCCCTGTTGGACCATATTATTATCGGGGATAACAGGTATACTAGTTTTAAAGAAGAAAGGGGCAGTTGTTTTGGCTAACAATGCATTCGGTATCGATTTAGGCACTAACAATATCAAAATCTACAGCAGAAACGATGATAATATCATGGCGGAGAAAAATATGATTGCCATTGAGAATAAGAACACGCTTTTTGCTTATGGGGATTCCGCATACGAGATGTATGAAAAGGCTCCCGGCAACATCCACATTTCCTATCCGCTTTCAAACGGCGTGATTGCGGATATCCGCAATATGGAGACCCTGATAAAATATTTTATTACGGATATGCAGAAGGGCAATCTCAAGCCCGCAGACTTTCTGATCGCGGTGCCTACCGATGTAACGGATGTGGAGAAGAGGGCATTTTATGATTTACTGAAGGATGCCAATGTCAAGGCAAAAAAGATTATGGTAGTGGAAAAAGCCGTGGCGGACGGTTTAGGTCTTGATATTGATGTGAAAAATTCCCAAGGCGTTCTGGTGGTAAATGTGGGGTATGAGACTACGGAGATTTCTATTTTATCATTGGGCGGCATCGTATTAAGCCGGTTAATCAAGGCCGGCGGGCTTCGGTTCGACGAGGCGATCAAATCTGCCATCCGCAAGGAATACAGTCTGATTATCGGAGGTAAGACAGCGGAGGCGGTGAAGATTTCCTTAAAGGAGTTAGCCGGGGAAGGAAAAGGCGCCATTGTTTACGGGAGGGATATTGTGACAGGGCTTCCGGTGGAGAGGGAGATTCCTACCAAACTGGTGGATGAAGCTCTTGAGGAACATTTCAATACCATTATTGACAATGTAAAGGTCATTCTGGAGCGTACGCCTCCGGAATTGGCGGCGGATATTTACCGTCACGGCATTTATCTGACGGGAGGAGCTTCTCAGGTAAATCACTTGTCGGAGCGGCTGGCCGCAGGAACGGGACTTACCGTAAATGTTGCGGAAAATCCTCTCACAAGCGTTGCGGCAGGACTTTCAAAAATTATCAAAGATGACAACTATAAGTCGCTGACTTATTCAATTGAAGGGATGAGTAAATGAGCCCAATCATAAAACGAAAAGGGGAGAAGTTTACTCTGCCGAGTAAATATCTCCTTTTTATTTTAACATTTATATGCACGCTCTTAATGCTGATAACATTTGGGACGGATGCGTTTAACAAGCCCCTGAATACGGTAGTGGGCTATGTGATAGTGCCTTTTGAACAGGGAATCGCCCGGATAGGAAGCTGGCTGTCCAACCGTTCGGAAGAGCTGGTGCAGATTCGTTCTCTTTTGGATGAAAATGCCAGCCTGAAACAGCAGATTGCGGAACTTACGGAAGAGAATACAAGGCTTCAGCAGGACAAATATGAATTAAACAAGCTGCGGGAGCTTGTGGAGCTTAGCGAGCAGTATGGGGAGTATCAAAAGGTGGGGGCCAGAATCATCAGCAAAGGCTCCGGCAATTGGTATTCTACCTTTACGATTGACAAGGGAGAACAGGATGGTCTTGCAGTGAATATGAATGTGATAGCGGGGGGCGGCCTTGTGGGTATCATTACCGCGGTCGGACCTAATTGGGCAAGGGTTACCTCCATTATCTCCGACAACAGCAATGTCAGCGCAATGACAATCGCCACTGAGGATAAGCTGATCGTTTCCGGGGATTTAAAGCTTATGACGGAGGGCGTCATATCCTTCAGCAAGTTGGTGGACAGCAAGGATCAGACAGTGGAAGGAGATAAAATTGTCACTTCGGATATCAGTGATAAGTATGTGCCGAATATTTTAATCGGGTATTTACATACCATTAACCGGGACGGCAATAATCTGACCAAATCCGGATATCTGACCCCGGCGGTGGATTTTGAACATTTGAGCGAGGTGCTGGTCATTACGGATTTGAAGCAGCAGATAGAGGATAACGAGTAATGTGTAGAAAAATCGTGACAGCCGTATTTATTTTGGTGTGTTTTGTGCTGCAGAGCAGTGTATTCGGCAATATTGCCTACACGGGCATCATCCCCAACCTGATGATCATACTGACTTCTTCCTTCGGCTTCATGAGGGGAGAAAAGGAAGGGCTTATCATAGGTTTTGTCTGCGGCTTGTTAAATGATGTGCTTTTTGGCGGAATTTTGGGATTTTATGCCCTTATTTTAATGTATATCGGCTATATTAACGGTAAATTCTGCCATATTTTCTACCCCCAGGATATCAAGCTGCCGCTGGCGCTGATTATCACCAGTGATTTGTCCTATGGATTAATTTGTTATATCTTTATGTTTATGTTTCAGGGAAAATTCCAATTTTCCTACTATTTTACCGGCGTTATCCTGCCGGAAGCGCTGTATACCATTGTAATCACGCTGTTTCTCTATCCCCTTATACTGAAGGTGAATGAGAAGCTGGAAATCCGAGAGCGAAGGAGTGAGCAGAAATTTGTTTGACGAACTGAAAGATCATATTATCAGTGTGATAACCAGCAGGCTTACCATAATGACATTAATCTGCTTCGGGCTGTGCGGAATCCTCTTATACCGCTGCTTTAAGCTGCAGATTGTGTATGGCGAGAAATATATGGATGATTTCATTTTGCTGACGGAAAAGACAAGGGATATCACCAGTACCAGGGGCAATATTTTTGACAGAAACGGAAATGTGCTCGCCTATAATGAGCTGGCGTATTCCGTAAAAATAGAAGATGTAAATGAGTCTGAGTCCACAAAACAGAAAAATAAAGAACAGAACGAGACAATCTATAAGCTGATTGGCATGATTGAACAAAACGGCGACAAAATAGTAACGGATTTTAAGATTGTTTTGAATGAGAACGGCGACTTTGTCTATACGGTGGACGGAACCGGCCGCCTCAGATTTCTCGCGGATGTTTATGGGCTGGCTACGGTGGACAAGCTTACGGAGGAGCAGAGAGCGTCCACTGCTGCGGAGGTCATGGAATATTTAAGCAGGGTTTCGGGAAAGGGCATTCGTTTTGCCATCGGCGACTATGAGATAGAGGGTGATGATAAGAGCGATTTCATCCCCGGAAAAGGTTATACCAGAGAAGAGTGGCTGAAAATGGTCACCATCCGTTATAATATGAATCTGACTTCTTACCGCAAGTACATAGGAACCACGGTGGCGACGGATGTGAATGAAAAAACGGTAGCTGTCATTATGGAAAATATGGATGAGCTTCCGGGAGTGACCATTGTGGAAGATACGGTGCGCCGTTATGTGGACAGCAAATATTTTGCCCATATTTTAGGATATACCGGAAAAATTTCTTCGGATGAACTGACCCAGCTGAATGAAAAGAAAGTGGCCGAAGGCGGCAAACCGGATTCTTATAATATCAATGATGTCGTGGGGAAAAGCGGTATTGAGGCATATATGGAGACCACGCTGCAGGGTGCAAAAGGAAATGAGAAGGTAAGCGTGGATGTAACCGGTAAGGTAATGACGGTTTTGGAGAGGACGGAAGCGCAGTCGGGACAGGATGTGTATCTGACCATTGATAAAAATCTGACTATGGCGGCTTATAATATTGTGGAACAAAGGCTTGCGGGATTAGTGTCGGACAAGATAATCAACACCAAGGAATATAAGGCGGGACCCAATGCCAGCAGTTCCGATATCAAAATACCGATTTATGATGTTTATTTTGCGGTTATCAATAACAATATTGTGGATATGAAGCATTTTGCGGCGGAGGATGCGCAGGAGACGGAGAGGGCGGTTTATGAAAAGCATCTTGCCTACAAGCAACAGGTGTATGATACCTTAAGACTTGAGTTGAAGGAGAAAAAAACTCCTTATAATAAGCTGTCCGAAGAGTATCAGATTTATCAGAGTAATCTTGTGGCACTTTTGAAAGGGCAGGGTATTCTCATGTCGTCTGCCATTGACAGCGAGGACGCGACACAGAAAGCATGGGCGGTAGATGAGGTTATCAGTCTGAATGAGTATTTGAGATACTGTATTGCCCAGAATTGGATTGATGTGAGCAAGTTAGATACAAAGAGCAAGTATTCCGATTCGGAGGAAATCTACAATCAACTGACGGAAGTCATGATTCAGTTAATTGATAAAAATGTGGAATTTCAGAAGCGTTTTTATAAATATATGTTGTTGAACGATGTGATAACCGGAAGACAGATTTGTATGCTTTTGTGCGAACAGAATGTGGTGGATGTGGAAGAAAGCGAGGAAGAAGCCCTGCAAAACGGACGGATGAACGCTTACACATTTATGAAAAACCGCATCGACAATCTGGATATTACGCCGGCGCAGCTTGCCCTTGACCCCTGTAATGCATCGGTGGTTATCGTTGACGTGAAAACGGGAGATGTGCTTGCCATGGTGTCCTATCCGGGATATGACAATAACAAAATGGCCAACTCCGTGGATGCGGAATATTTCGAGAAGCTGAATTCCGACAAGTCCAATCCTCTGTACAATTATGCAACACAGTCCAAGGCGGCTCCGGGTTCCACCTTTAAAATCGTAACTGCCACGGCGGGACTTATGGAAGGAATCATCACTTTAAACGAAAGGGTGGACTGCACGGGTACTTTCACGGCGATTACCAATCCTTCCCCCAGATGCTGGCTGCGTTCCGGACATGGCAATGAAATAATGAGCACGGCAATCCGTGATTCATGCAACTATTTCTTCTACGAGGTGGGCTACAGGCTGTCCACCAGATCGGGAAGCTATGATGAGACGGCGGGACTCAATACTTTGTATCAATATGCGGATTGGTATGGGCTCACGGAAAAATCGGGAGTGGAGATTACGGAAGCGATGCCCAGCGTGTCCAATGAAAATCCGGTGCCTTCCGCCATCGGACAGGGCAGCAACAGCTATACCACGGTTGCGCTTGCCAGATATGTCACCACGATTGCCAACAGCGGCACTTGTTATAATCTGACATTGTTGGACCATGTTGCGGATGCGGATGGAAATGTATTAAGGGAATATGATGCGGAGGTAAGAAATACCGTTGATATTCCGCAGGAATATTGGAAAGCTTTCCATACAGGCATGCGGCAGGTGGTAGAAAACAAAACTTATTTTGACGGGCTGGCAGTGAATGTAGCGGGTAAGACAGGTACCGCGGAGCAGACCAAATCCAGACCCAGCCATGCGCTGTTTGTGTGTTATGCGCCTTATGAAGATCCTGAAATCGCAATAGCCTCCCGCATTCCTTTCGGATATTCATCCGATTATGCGGCGCAGATGACACGGGATATTATTATGTATCATTACGGGCTGGCAGAGGAAGAAGAAATCATTACCGGTACGGCGGACACACCCGATGCGGGTATTTCCAACGAATTGTAGAAAAGGAGCAGATTACGGATTATGGCAGAGGCAGTTAAGATTACAAGTTATCAAAACGGAATCACATTGCGCTTGAACAGTGAGGTACCCTTTGAGGAGATTCTGTCAGAGATTGCCTTAAAGTTTACGCAGGGGAAGAACTTCTTTGGAAAGGCGGGAGTGGCGCTTTCCATTGAGGGGCGGGAAGCCACGGATGTGGAGGAACTGCAGATCATCGACACCATTAAGAAAAACAGTAATCTCAATATTATCTGTATTGTCGGGAGAAATGCAGAGACAAACCGCACATTTATCAAGGCCCTGCATCAGGTGGAAAAGAAACTTTCCGGCGGGGATGAAGGGCAGTTTTACAAGGGCACGCTCAAGAATAACGATGTGCTGGAAACGGAAAACAGCATTATCATCATGGGGGATGTGAACCCCGGATGTACTGTGATATCCGCCAAAAATATTATTGTTTTGGGAGGTTTATACGGAGAAGCCTATGCCGGAGAAAACACTCAGGAACGGGCTTATGTGGTAGCGCTTGAAATGGAGCCGGAAAGATTACATATCGGCGATTTCAAATATAAATCTAAGGATAAACAATCCAAGTGGGGCATCCGCCCTAAAGTACAACCGAAAATTGCATATGTGAAAAACGAGAAGATTGTTATGGAACCGCTTACCAAAGAATTACTGGCTTCTTTCTAGGAAAGGAGAGAAAGCTCAGGGGACGACATCAATAAATGGAGGATACGGAAAGGTATGGGTGCTGGTATGGAAAACAACATTTCCGCGGAGACGAAAAGCTCCGAAGTCATTGTCGTCACTTCAGGAAAAGGCGGTGTGGGTAAGACCACCACATCTGCAAATGTAGGAACAGGTCTGGCAAAGCTGGGTAAGAAGGTATGCCTTATCGATACGGATATCGGACTGCGCAATCTGGATGTAGTCATGGGGTTGGAAAATCGTATTGTCTATAATCTGGTGGATGTAGTGGAGGGAAACTGCCGGGTAAAACAGGCATTGATACGGGACAAGCGCCATCCGGGGCTTTACCTGATGCCCTCGGCTCAGACAAGGGATAAGTCGGCGGTATCCCCCGGACAGATGGTGAAGGTTATCGACCACTTGAGAGAACAGTTTGATTACATTATTTTGGATTGTCCCGCAGGCATTGAGCAGGGTTTTCAGAATGCTATCGCGGGCGCAGACAGGGCTCTTGTGGTCACAACCCCGGAGGTTTCCGCTATCAGGGATGCGGACAGGATTGTAGGGCTTTTGGAGGCAAAAGGATTTTCAAAGATTGATCTGATCATCAACAGGCTGCGCATGGATATGGTGAGACGGGGAGATATGATGTCCGCCAACGATGTGGTGGATATTCTGGCAGTTCCTTTGATCGGGATTATTCCCGACGATGAAAATGTGGTGATTGCCACCAATCAGGGAGAACCGTTAGTGGGCAACGATACACCCGCCGGTCAGGCCTACGCCAATGTGGTGGAAAGAGTGGAAGGGAAAGAAGTAGCGTTTCTTAATTTTGAGCGTGGAATTTCCTTCTGGACAAAAGTAACCGGCATTTTTCACAGAGCGTAGAAGGGGGCGGGGCATATGAGGTACTTTTTCAGAAGGAAGAGCTCCTGCCAGGTTGCCAAGGACAGACTCAAGATTTTGCTGATTTCTGACCGGGTCAACTGCTCGCCGGAGATGATGGAACTGATTAAGGTGGATATTGCCAAGGTAATATCCAAGTACATGAAGATAGATGCGGAAAATATGGATATACAGATTAACGCGAAGGGGAGCAAGGGCGCCAGAGACGGAAGGACGCCGACTTTGTACGCCAATATTCCCATTTTGGATTTACGCAAGAAATAAGCAGGACTTGGGATTTCGCAATGCGGAATTATGGAGATTGAAATGTTTAAAAATTACAGGCTGCGTGATTATGATTTTAAATTAGTATTGATGATTCTGGCGCTCTCCGCTATTGGGGTGTTTACCATCGGGAGCGCCGAAGAATCATTGCAGATGAGACAGCTTTTTGGTGTGATTGCCGGTTTTGCCCTTATGACGGGACTTTCTTTTTTCAATTACAACACAATCCTGAAACTGAATTGGCTGATCTATGCGGGAATGCTGGCATTGCTGGGATTGGTTCTTTTGGTGGGAGAGGGGCGCGGTGTGGCGCAGCGCTGGCTGGAAATAGGAAGTCTGCGTTTTCAACCCTCTGAATTGGCTAAAATTTTATTGATTTTATTCTTTGCACAGTATATTATGAAATATAAGGAGAAATTTAATTCGCTCAGGGTCATTGCAAGCTGTGTGATATTGGTCGGCATTCCGTGGGTAATGGTGTATAAACAGCCGGATCTTTCCACCAGCCTGATGTTGATTGTGATTTTCTGTATTATTATGTTTGCCGGAGGCATCAGTTTCAAATGGGTGCTGGCAGCGGCGGCACTGGTGATTCCCGCAGCCGCTATAGTGCTTTCTCTGGCATTGCAGCCGGACAGTACCATCCTGCAGCCTTACCAGAAAAACCGTATTCTGTCTTTTGTGGATCCGGAAAAGTATTCGGACGACCGTACACAGCAGAATAATTCCGTTATGGCTATCGGTTCGGGACAATTGGACGGAAAGGGATATAGAAATAATGAGATTACCTCCGTGAAAAACGGCAATTTTCTGTCCGAGGAGGAGACAGATTTTATCTTTGCGGTAATAGGAGAGGAATTTGGTTTTAAGGGAAGCGCGGCAGTGATCATACTGCTTATGGGCATTGCGCTGGAATGCATTTCCGTGGCAAGGAAGGCAAAGGATGTGGGAGGAACCGTTATTGCCGCAGGAATGGGTGGGCTGGTGGCAGTGCAGGGGTTTGTCAATATCGGTGTGGCTACTTTCATTCTGCCGAACACCGGGCTTCCGCTGCCGTTTGTGAGTTATGGTTTGACTTCTTTGATGAGCCTGTATATAGGGATGGGGGTAGTATTGAATGTAAGGCTGCAGCCCAAGAGGAGCAATAACCAATCATTATAGAGAGGGTATGAGGGTATTTATATGAATGTTGCGCTGATTGCACATGATGCAAAGAAGAAATTGATGCAGAATTTCTGTATCGCGTATCGGGGGATACTGAGTAAACATGATTTGTATGCAACCGGCACTACGGGAAGACTGATTGAAGAAGTGACCAATCTGAATATTCACAAATATCTGGCGGGGCATCTCGGAGGAGAACAGCAGATTGGCGCGCAGATTGAACAGAATCAGATGGATTTGGTGATTTTTTTAAGAGACCCGTTTACTCCACAGTCCCATGAGCCGGATGTAAATAATGTAGTACGGTTGTGCGATATGCATAATATTCCGCTGGCTACCAATCTTGCCAGTGCGGAGCTGTTGATTAAATCTTTAGACAGAGGAGATTTGGAGTGGCGTGAGATGTACAAATAAGATAACTTTGAAGAAGATAGAGGCAGCTGCGGTATTAGCGGCAGTGGGAATCTGTCTGATGGGCTGCGGGAGCAATAAATATGCCATGGCATACCGTATGGATTCGGAGGTCAGCAGCTTTAATGTGCTTGCCTTTGATGGCGGGAACAAGGTTACGCCCTTTGCCGAGGACTTATGCATTGTGTCGGGGGATGTGGCGGGAGGCGCGGAATTGGACATGTCTATGGCAGAATCGGCGGTCCTGTTTGACTTAAATAACAAAGATGTGCTGTATGCCAAGAATGCCCATGCACGGATGAATCCGGCGAGCCTCACAAAGATCATGACGGCATTGGTGGCAATCAAATACGGCTCTTCCGAACAGGTTCTGACGGCGACGGATGCCGTTATCATCAAGGAATCCGGCACACAGGTCTGTGGCGTAAAGAGCGGCGATACCATGACCATGGATCAGGCTCTGCACATCCTTTTAATGTATTCGGCAAATGATGTGGCGCTGTTGATTGCGGAAAATGTGGGCGGCAGCGTGGAAGAGTTTGTGGATATGATGAACCGGGAGGCGGCAAGCCTCGGAGCGACCAATACCCACTTTGCAAATCCCCATGGACTGACGGATGAAGAGCATTATACCACTGCCTATGATCTGTACCTCATTTTTAATGAAGCGATTAAATATGAATCCATCAATGAAATTATTCATATGTCCAATTATCAGACTACCTATTATGATAAAAGCGGAAAGGCGAAGGAACTTAAGGTCAAGAACTCTAACGGCTTTTTGAACGGAAATGCAAATGCAAACGCTCCGGAAAATGTCACCGTCATCGGAGGCAAAACCGGTACCACCAATGCGGCGGGCAACTGTCTGATGCTGCTTTCCAAGGATGTAAACGGCGCTCCCTATATATCCGTCATCCTAAAAGCCCAATCCTCGGACGCGCTGTATCAGGGGATGTCGGATTTATTGAAAGAGATAACGAATTAGAGGTTGTTTTTTAGCGGGAGATATTTTATAATAGTATTTGAACAAATTATATTCTTCAAGATACAACAGGAGGTTGAGCATGGTTCAATTAATAGTAGGCAATAAGGGAAAAGGCAAGACAAAACAGCTGCTGGACAAAGTAAACAGCGAAGTGAAGAATATTTTGGGCAGCATCGTATATTTGGACAAGAGTACGAAACATATGTATGAGTTGAACAACAAAGTGCGCCTGATTGATGTTTCGCAGTATTTGATTGAGAGCAGCAGCGAGTTTCTCGGATTTGTATGTGGTATTATTTCGCAGGATCATGACTTGCAGCAGATGTATTTTGACAGTTTTTTAAAGATATCGAAATTGGAGAATCAGGATATTACGGATGTAGTGACCAAGCTTGACAAAATCAGTGAAGCCTTTCATGTGGATTTTGTCCTGAGTGTGTCCATGGACGAATCGGAATTACCGGATGCATTAAAGGATAAAATTTTGACAGCTTTGTAAAATCGGGAAGCGGTATATGATTACAAAAATGATGAAGCCTCGGGAGTAACCGGGGCTTTTCCTTAAACATCAAACATCAGGGGATATTCCATACCTATAACAGGGAGATATCATAGTGGCAGGCAGCAGAAAACAGAAAAACACAAAGATAAAAAAATACCGGAGACCGATTAATCTCAATATCGGGATGATTATTTTTGCTGCTATGTTTTGTTATGTCATCATCTGTGTGGTTCTGTATTATAAATCGGGTCATATTACGCGTTATGAGGTGAGAGAGGGTTCCCTTGCCACCAACAACAGGTATCGGGCAGTGATTATCCGGGATGAGACCGTGGTAAATGCGGAGAATGCAGGATATATTAATTATTATGCCCGGGAAGGCGAGCGTGTAGGGGTCGGCAATCTGGTGTATGCCATAGATGAAACCGGGCGACTTAACGAGTATCTGGAAGATTTAAGTCAGGGGGAGAATACCCTGAGCGATAAGGAATTAGCGGAATTTCGCAATGAAATCGTGAATTTCATGCATGGCTTTGACGAGCGCCACTACGAAAGCGTTTATGATTTCAAATACTCCCTGAAAAATACGGTGTTAAAACTTGCCAGCAATAATATGCTGGAAAGCATCAATGATATGAACGGCGCGGGTACGGTGACAAATATCGTGAAATTCTGCAATGCCCCACAGACGGGCATCGTATCCTATTGGCTGGACGGTTACGAGGGGCTGGAGGCGGACGCCGTGACCGAGGATGTATTTGACACTAAGAAATATGAGAAGAAAATGCTGACAAGCAATGAACTGATTGCAGCGGGGGACCCTGCTTACAAGATTTCTTCCGATGAAAATTGGTCCATTGTGCTTCCCATGGATTCCAAACGGGGGGCGGAGCTTGTGGAAATGGAGTACATAAAGGTAAGATTTCTTAAAAATCAGTATGAATCATGGGGGAAGGTGAGCATGTTGAGCAACAGCGACGGCAACACTTACCTACAGTTGTCTTTTACAAATTCCATGGTCACTTTTGTGTCGGAGAGATTTCTTGAAGTAGAGCTTATCTTAAATGATGTGACCGGGCTTAAGATTCCCAATTCTTCCATTGTGGACAAAGAATTTTTTCTGGTTCCGGAGGAATTTGTTTCCACGGAGGAAAAAGACGGAAAGAACGGCGTATACAGGCAGGCTTATTTAAAGGACGGTACGGTTTCCGTAGAATTTGTGCCCATGGATTTTTACAGTTATGATGACGAAGAGAAAAAATATTATCTGGATAACTCCATATTGGATGCGGGAACCATCCTGCACAAAATGGACAGTCAGGATACCTTTGTAGTGAGCGAGAGGGCGATATTAACCGGCGTGTACAATATGAATAAGGGGTATGCGGACTTCAAGGAAATCAGCATTCTCTATCAGAATGAGGAATATGCCATTGTTAAGGCAAATACCCAATACGGTTTAAGTGTTTATGACTACATCGCGCTGGATGCGGATAATGTGCGGGACGACCAATTTATCAATGAATAAATGGCGCAGAAATGAGGTTGGAATGATTCGGGACAATATCAATCGGGTGAAAAAAGAAATTGCGGACGCCTGTGAGCTGTCGGGAAGACCTAAGGGAGCAGCCACGCTGATTGCCGTCAGTAAGACCAAGCCTGTTTCCATGCTGAAAGAGGCATACGATGCCGGCATTCGGGATTTTGGCGAAAATAAAGTACAGGAGCTTGTGGATAAGATGAGGGAGATGCCTGAGGATATCCGCTGGCATATGATAGGGCATCTTCAGCGCAACAAGGTAAAATATATTGTGGGGAAGGTATATTTGATTCACAGCGTGGATTCCCTTTCCCTTGCGGAAGAAATCAGCAAGGAAGCGGTGAAAAAAAAGACAACGGCTGATATTCTGCTGGAAGTCAATATTGCGCAGGAAGAGAGTAAGTTCGGCGTGACAAAAGAGGAAGCTCCCATATTGGCAGAAAAAATCGCAAAACTGCCCGGCGTGCATATCAAAGGATTGATGACAATAGCGCCTTTTGTGGAAAATCCTGAAGCAAATCGAATTTATTTTCGTAAATTAAAGCAATTATCTGTTGACATATTGCAAAAAAACCTTGATAATGTTTGTATGGATATTTTGTCAATGGGAATGACAGGTGACTATAAGACTGCGGTGGAGGAAGGCGCCGTTTATGTAAGAGTCGGCACAGGGATTTTCGGAGAGCGCAGTCCGGCGGTCACTACACAGAATCCATAGGTAAAAGGAGATTAAATATGGGTGTTATGGACAAGTTCTTGAATTATATGAAGTTAAACGACGAGGAGGACGACTATTTGGATGACGATTATCTGGATGACGACGAGGAAGAAGAACCTCTGCCAAGGAAGCCTCTGCCAAAGGGAAGGAACACGAGAGAAGAGCTGGATGATGAGGAGAAGCCGGCAAAGAAGGCAAACCAGCCTAAGATAACGCCGATTCGCCAATCTTCCGTTAAGAGAGTACAGGGTAACGGTATGGAAGTATGTGTGATAAAGCCGTCTTCTTTTGAAGACGCAAGGGAGATAACAGAGACGCTTTTGTCCAACAGGACCGTGGTGTTAAATCTGGAAGGTCTGGATGTGGATATTGCACAGCGCATTATCGATTTTACATCCGGCTCCTGTTTTGCCATAGCAGGTAATCTGCAGAAGATTTCTCACAGCATTTTTATTATTACTCCCGCAAGTGTGGATATCTCCGGTGATTTTCAGGACATCTTCGGAAGTGGGACATTTGAACTGCCACTGCACAAATAGTTTACGGTGAAGGCTTCCTGTTTGTTATCAAGTGGGAAGTTTTCTTTATGGATGAAGTGTATTTTGAGATGGAGGATGCTTTTATGGCGCAGAGACTGCCTGTATCATATCAAAAAAAGCCTTGCTATGACATTGTGTTTGACCGCTCTTATAAAGGACTCTGGGAAGAGCTGAGCGAGCTTGGCTGTGGGGACAAGAGACTTTGTATCGTGACGGATTCCAATGTGGATGAGCTGTACGGCGAAGAGGTGCTTAGCTGTATCTCGGGAAAATGCTTAAAGGCGGTAAAATTTGTCATACCTACGGGAGAGGAAAATAAAAATCTGGACAATGTAAAAAAAGTCTATGAATTTCTGATTCGGGAAGGATTTGACCGCAAGGATATGCTGCTTGCCCTAGGTGGCGGCGTAGTAGGGGATTTGACGGGATTTACCGCGGCGACCTATTTGCGTGGCATTGATTTTATTCAGATTCCCACCACTCTTTTGGCTCAGGTGGACAGCTCGGTAGGAGGCAAGACGGGAGTGGATTTTGATTCCTACAAAAACATGGTGGGTGCATTTAAGATGCCCCGTCTGGTTTACATGAATGTGGCAGTATTAAAGACTTTGGATCCGCGTCAGTTTTTCTCCGGTTTTGCGGAAGTGATGAAGCACGGAATCATAAAAGACGCCGCTTTTTACGAGTGGATGATAGAAAAAATGTATGAAATCCAAGAACGGGATTTTGACACCCTCGAGGAAATGGTGATGCGAAGCTGCGCCATCAAAAAGGCTGTAGTGGAAAAAGACCCTACGGAGCAGGGTGAGAGGGCTTTGTTAAATCTGGGGCATACCATCGGACATGCCATTGAGAAAGCGAAAAACTTTGAATTATTCCACGGGGAGTGCGTAGCCCTCGGAACTGTGGCGGCAGCCTATATTTCATGGAAGCGGGAGATGCTTTCTATGGAAGAATACTATGAAATCCGGGATATGTTTGTTCCCTTCAATCTGCCGATTACCGTGGAGGGCATATGTCCGGAGGAGATTTTGAAGCTGACCAAATCGGATAAAAAGATGGAGGCGGACAAAATTAAATTTGTGCTGCTGAAAAAGATAGGGAAGGCTGTAATCGACAAAACCGTTACCGAGGAGGAAATATTGGCAGCCATTGGGGAAATTTATTTTAGCGAAGAGGACGCCCATGAGTAAGAATAAAACCAAGAGAGGCATTATGCTGGTCATTGATGCCGTTATCATTATTATTTTGTTTTTTGCGGACCAATACACAAAGGAACTGGCGGTAAAACAGTTAAAAGACCGCCCCGCCTATGTGCTGATAGACGGAGTGCTGGAGCTGCAATATCTTGAAAACAGGGGTTCTGCTTTCGGAATGCTCCAGAACCAGAAATTTTTTATTTTGTTTGTGGGCGTGATTTTTATGCTGGTTATTTTATTTTTCCTGTTAAAGCTGCCCGAAAAGAAAAAGTATAATATCGTTCATATTCTGCTGTCTGTTATCGTGGCAGGCGGGCTTGGCAATATGGCGGACCGCATTCGTCTGGATTATGTGGTGGATTTTATTTCTTTTGTGCTGATCCATTATCCAATTTTTAATGTTGCGGACTGCTATATTGTGGTGGCTACGGTACTGCTCTTTCTCCTGTTTTTGTTTGTGTTCACGGAACAGGACTTGGAATTTTTGAATTTTAAGCAGAACCGCTACCGGGAAATTAACTAGAGGAAGTGTGAGAAGAATTTCTAAGGCGCTTGAAGTACAGCACCTAAGAAATTCTAAATCTCACACTGAAGAATCGCAAGGGAAGCGATTCTTCTCATTGATTGTTTGCGCCGCTGAAGGCGGAATGG
The DNA here is from genome assembly GCA_023664665.1 of Lachnoclostridium sp. Lineage (GTDB taxonomy): Bacteria > Bacillota > Clostridia > Lachnospirales > Lachnospiraceae > Acetatifactor. Next base: position 49,062 of record JAMPEY010000009.1, on the reverse strand, counting down.
AGAGGTTTATGGATGAGTTTCGTTTTCAGATAACCGAGGAGCTGGAGGACGAGAGAATCGACAAATGCATGAGCCTGCTGATAGACTCCCTTTCCCGTTCTTTCATCCAAAAGCTGATAAAGGAAGAGAAGGTTTTGGTGAATGGCGGGGCAGTTAAAGGCAGTTACCGGGTAAAAGCGGAAGACGAGGTGTTTTTTCTCCTGCCTGAAGCCGTGGAGCCGGATATTGAGCCGGAGGAGATTCCTCTTGATATTTTGTATGAAGATAAAGATGTAATTGTGGTGAACAAACCAAAGGGCATGGTGGTGCATCCGGCGGCAGGACATTACAACGGCACTCTGGTCAATGCCCTTCTTTTTCATTGCAAAGCGGAGCTTTCGGGCATTAACGGCGTTATGCGTCCCGGCATAGTCCACCGTATTGACAAAGACACCACGGGTTCCGTCATTGCCTGTAAGAACGATAAGGCGCATGAGTCCATTGCAAAACAGCTGAAAAACCACAGTGTTGTGCGCCGCTATCATGCTGTTTGTTACGGGGTTTTGAAAGAAGAGGAAGGCATTATTGACAAGCCTTTGGGGAGGCATCCGAAGGATCGTAAAAAGATAGCGGTCAGAGCGGATGGCAAAAGGGCAGTGACACATTATAGGGTTTTGGAGCGTTTTGACAAGTATACTTATGTAGAATGCGAGCTGGAAACCGGAAGAACGCACCAGATCCGGGTCCACATGGCAAGCATCGGGCATCCCTTGGTGGGTGATGAGGTTTATTCCGGACAAAAATGTCCTTTTAAGCTGGAGGGACAGACACTTCACGCCAAGATTCTGGGGTTTCGCCACCCCACTACGGGAGACTATATAGAGACGGATGCGCCTTTGCCGGAATATTTCCGCAGACTGCTGGAAAAGCTGTGAAATGGTTGCACAAACCGGCAAAATAAAATATAATAAAATAGTAAGAATTGTTTACGGTAACGCTAGGAAAGAGAGGGTGCGCATATGAATACAGTGATTACAATCGGTCGTCAGTTCGGCTCGGGAGGACATGAAATAGGGGAGAAGGTTGCTGCTTATTTCGGAATCAAGTATTATGACAAGGAGCTTTTGACCCGTGCGGCAAAGGAGAGCGGATTTTGCGAGGAGATGCTTCAGAATCATGATGAGGTGCCCACAAATTCCTTTCTTTATAATCTGGTGATGGACACCTACTCTTTTGGATATAACACATCGGCTTTTGTGGATATGCCTATCAGCCATAAGGTCTTTCTGGCACAGTTTGATACCATTAAGAAAATTGCGGAGGAAGAGCCCTGCGTGATCGTTGGCCGCTGTGCGGATTATGCCCTTGCGGATTATAAAAATTGCATCCACCTGTTTATCTATGGCGAGGAGGAACACAAAATCAAGCGTATCATGGACAAATATGACCTGACGGAATCCAAGGCGAAAGACATGATGATTAAGAAGGATAAGCAGCGTCAGAGCTATTATAACTACTATTCTTCCAAGAAGTGGGGGCGCGCCGACAGCTATGATCTGTGTGTCAACAGCAGTGTTTTGGGAGTGGAAGGCACCGTAAAGCTGATTGCACAGTATGTAGAGGACTTTGAAAAAATAAAAAATTCTTGACAATTTATGCCATGTCATGCTATTATGACATGGTATGCCGCATAACTAGGTAAAAGCGCATAATGCCACCGAAGTTAGCGAGTAAAGAATCCGGCAGGGGAGATTTCTTTTGTGGGATTTGCGAATAGGAGGTGTCTCGATATGTACGCTATTATTGCAACAGGCGGAAAACAGTATAAGGTTTCCGAGGGCGATGTCATCAAAGTGGAAAAGCTGGATGCAGAAGCAGGAAATACCGTTACTTTTGACAGTGTAATTGCAGTAAGTGACAGTACCCTTAAAGTCGGCGCGGATGTTGCAAACGCAACGGTTTCCGCAACCGTTATGGAGCAGGGCAGAGGTAAGAAGGTTATTGTATACAAATACAAGAGAAAAACCGGCTACCATAAAAAGAGAGGTCATAGACAAGCATACACTCAGGTGAAAATCGACAAGATTAATGCATAATCATTATGACTACGATTGTAATTAAGAAAGATGACAGTAACGCCTACAGGGGTTTTCTCTGTATGGGACATGCGCAGTACGCAAAAAGAAAGCAGTTCGGGAAAAAAGGTTCCTCCGATATTTTGGGGGGCGATATCCTATGTGCCGCTATCTCGGCATTGGTCATCAGCGCCATTAATTCTCTGGAAGAGCTGGCGGGAGAGAAATTGAAAGTGGTTTCCAATGAAGAGGATGGCTTTATCAGATGTGATTTTTGCGAGCCGCTGCAGGAAAAGTCGGTATTTTTGATGGATTCATTGGTATATTCCCTTGAGAATCTCAGCAAACAATACGGCAGGCAGTATTTACAAATAAGATTTGAGGAGGTGTAAACCATGTTAAATTTGAACCTTCAATTTTTTGCTCATAAAAAGGGTGTGGGCTCTACCAAGAACGGCAGGGATTCCGAATCCAAAAGATTAGGCGCAAAGAGAGCTGACGGACAGTTCGTAAAAGCAGGAAATATTCTTTACAGACAGCGCGGAACCAAGATTCATCCCGGCGTTAATGTCGGTATCGGCGGTGATGATACCTTATATGCGTTGACGGATGGCGTTCTTCGTTTTGAAAGAAAAGGAAGAGATAAAAAGCAGGCTTCCGTGTATCCTGTGGAGCAGTAATTGAATTACTTAAGGGCTGTCACATTATGGAATTTCAGGCACTAACTCATAATGCGGCAGCTCCTTTTTTTACTTTAAAAGGAGTAACGGATGTTTGCAGACAGAGCTAAGATATATGTAAGAAGCGGCAAGGGAGGGGACGGTCATGTGTCCTTCCGCCGTGAAAAATATGTTCCGAACGGCGGTCCCGACGGAGGAGACGGAGGGCGCGGAGGAGATGTTATCTTTGTGGTGGACGAGGGTTTGAACACATTGATAGATTTCAGACATATCCGCAAGTATCAGGCCCAGGACGGCGAACCGGGCAGCAAAAAGAACTGCAGGGGCAGGGATGGAAATGATATCGTGATAAAGGTGCCCCAAGGAACCGTTATAAAGGAAGCGGAGAGCGGAAAAGTCATCACGGATATGTCCGGAGATAACAGGCGGGTCGTGCTTCTTAAAGGCGGCAGGGGAGGAAGCGGCAATCAGCATTACGCCACCAGTACCATGCAGGCGCCGAAATACGCCCAGCCCGGTCAGCCGGCAAAGGAGCTGGAGCTTCTTTTGGAGTTAAAGGTCATTGCGGATGTTGGGCTGGTAGGATTTCCCAATGTAGGAAAATCTACTTTTTTGTCCAGAGTTACCAATGCCAGACCAAAGATTGCCAATTATCATTTTACAACGCTGAACCCCAATCTGGGAGTGGTGGATTTAGACGGCTCCAAAGGATTTGTCATTGCGGATATTCCCGGTCTGATTGAGGGCGCTTCCGAAGGAGTGGGGCTGGGTCATGAGTTTTTGCGCCATATAGAGCGTACAAAAGTGATGATTCATATTGTGGATGCCCCCGGCACCGAGGGAAGGAATCCTGTTGAGGATATCTATGCCATCAATAAAGAACTGGAGGCATATAATCCGGAAATAGCAAAGAGACCTCAGGTCATTGCCGCCAACAAAATAGATGTCATGTTTGCGGGTTCGGGAGAATTGTCTTTCTTGGATGCCATCAGGAAAGAATTTGAGCCGAAAGGAATCAAGGTCTTTCCGATTTCCGCGGTTACGGGAGAAGGCGTCAAAGAGCTTTTGTATTATGTGGGGGAAATGTTGGATAAGCTGGGGGAGGAGCCCATGGTCTTTGCGCAGGAATATTTTCCGGACGAAGAACTCCGGGATATGGACGAACCCTATACAGTCACTTATGACGAGGAAAAAGAGGAATATGTGGTGGAAGGTCCCCGAATTGAAAAAATGCTGGGTTACACCAATCTTGACAGTGAAAAAGGCTTTCGTTTTTTCCAAAATTTCCTGAAAGAGCAGGGAATTTTACAGGAATTGGAAAATCTTGGCATAAAAGAGGGGGATGCGGTGCGCATGTATGGACTTTCCTTTGATTATTACAGGTAATCGGTGCTGAAGCAGCGGTGAATAGCGGCACGGAAATGAGGAAATTATGAAATTAAACAGCAAACAGAGGGCATATTTAAAAAGCCTTGCGAGTAATCTGACCCCGGTATTCCAGATAGGAAAGGCAAGCCTGACGCCGGAGGTTACAAATGCCATTGAGGAATGCTTTCACAACAATGAATTGATTAAGATTGCGGTCCTTAAGAATTGTCCGGAGGAGCCGGTGGTGATTGCGGATGCCATAGCGGGCAGAACCCGTTCCGAGGTGGTACATGTCATGGGCAGGAAAATTGTATTGTACCGTCCTGACAAAGATAAGCCCGGAATTGAATTACCCAAAAAGTAAACAAGGGGTATGAGTATGAGGAAAATCGGTATCATGGGCGGAACTTTCGATCCCATTCATATAGGGCATCTTGCGCTGGCACAGTTTGCCATGGATGAGGAAGATTTGGATGAAGTCTGGTTTGTGCCTACAGGTTGTTCCTATATGAAGAAGGACAGAGAAGTCCTTTCTTCCGCGGAGCGTTATGAAATGACCAGACTTGCCGCCTCGGGAAACGCAAGGATGCGATGTCTTGACATAGAGATAAAGCGAGACGGATATTCATACAGCTATGAGACTTTGGAGGAACTGAAAAAAGAGTATCCCGGGGAAGAATTTTTCTTTCTTGTCGGGGCGGACTGCCTCTTTGCCATAGAGACATGGAAGCATCCGGAACGCATTTTTTCCAATGCAAAAATCATAGCTGCCGTGCGAAACGGTACGGATATTGCTGACATGGAGTCCCAAATAGCAAAGCTGCAGCATAAATATGGAGCGGAAATCAGGCTGCTGCCTTTTTTAAATCTTGAAATTTCATCCACGGATTTAAGGGAGAGAGTGCGAAGCGGAAAGAGCATCCGTTATCTGGTGCCGGACAGGGTACTTTACTATATTGAAGAAAAAGGATTTTATCGGAATGAAGAGTGATTTAAAGAAAATCAGGAAATCCATGGAAAAAACATTGGACGCCAAAAGATATGAACATACATTGGGAGTGGAATACACGGCTGCCGCGCTTGCCATGAGATATAATGTTTCCATAGGAGATGCCAGATTGGCGGGACTGTTACATGACTGTGCAAAATGTATGTCGGATAAAAAGAGACTGTCCATCTGTGAGAAACATAATATCAGCATGAATGAGGTGGAGAGACGCAATCCTTTTTTGCTGCATCCTAAGGTGGGAAGTTATCTTGCCATGCAGGAATACGGGGTAAGAAATCCGGATGTCATCAATGCCATATTAAATCATACCACGGGAAGACCGGGCATGAGTGCTCTGGAGAAAATTATTTTTATTGCCGATTACATTGAACCCGGCAGGAAGCAGGCGCCTAATCTGGCGGAAATCAGAAAATTGGCTTTTGAGGACTTGGATTTGGCGATGCTTAGAATTTTGGAGGACACTCTTGATTATCTGCAGGGAGGCAGCGGAGAAATCGATCCCATGACCCAAAAGACATATGAATATTATAAGGCTTTGCAAAAATAGCGCCTGATAAATGAAAACAAAAAGAAATCGGAGGAACTACGATGGAAAATAAATCACAGGAGATGGCACGGCTTGTTATAGCGGCATTGGAAGATAAGAAGGCAGAAGATATCAGGGTAATTGATATCAGTGAAGTATCTGTCATTGCAGACTATTTTATTATCGCCGGAGGAAATAATAAGAACCAGATTCAGGCAATCTGCGATAATGTGCAGGAAAAGCTTGGGCGGGCAGGATATCCGGAGAAGCAGATTGAAGGGTATGATACGGCAAATTGGATTTTGATTGATTTTGTAGATGTCATCGTGCATATTTTTGATAAGGAAAACAGACTGCTCTATGATTTGGAGCGTATCTGGAGGGATGGCAGACAGATAGACGCGGATTCGCTGAAAAGAGAAGTATAGATTGGAAGAGTAAAATGCCTTCGGTTTTCATTGATGAATAAAACCGAAGGCATTTCTGGCTCTTTACTGCTATAAAGCGGAGTTGGCAGTTTAGCTGTTTGAGCTGTCGGACAGCCGCATATAGAAAGTTAAAAGGTAAAGACCGACTACACCTACAATAATATAGACAAGTCTGGACAGCCATGACATATTGCCGAAGATAAAGGCAACTAAGTCAAAGCGGAAGATACCGATTAACCCCCAGTTAAGCGCTCCGATAATAGCAATAGTAAGAGCAATACAATTTAAAGCTTTATTATCCATATTACCCTCATTTCCGCGCATCTCGCTCTTTTTGGCCGATGTAACATCTGTTGATAGTTACATACATAGCTTGCCCGTTATGAAAAAATTTATTCTATGAGAAAAATTGTCAGCGATAAAAGCGGAACACTCCGAAAACGGTTCCCAAAATCTGGCAGTCGTTTACGATAATGGGCTCCATGGCATCGTTTTCCGGCTGTAGACGGATATGTCCGTTTTCCTTGTAATAGGTTTTTACGGTGGCGGAATCGTCAATCAATGCAACCACAATCTGACCGTTCTGGGCGGTGGAAGCGGAATTGACAAACACGCGGTCGCCGTTAAAGATTCCGGCGTTTATCATGGAATCGCCGCGCACATTTAAAATAAAAGACTCGCCTTTGGGAACTAAATCCGCAGGGACAGGAAAATATTCCTGTATGTTTTCCTCGGCAAGAATCGGCTGACCGGCGGCAACATTCCCGATAACAGGCAGGCTGATCATCTCCGTCCGTACCATCTGAAAGCTGTCGTCGCAAATTTCAATGGCGCGGGGTTTGGTGGGGTCGCGGCGGATATAACCGTTTTTCTCCAGAGTCTCCAGATGAGAATGTACGGAGGAAGTGGACTTTAACTTTACGGTCTCACAAATCTCACGAACGGTAGGTGGATAGCCTTTCTTCAATATCTCTTCTTTAATGTAATCCAATATTTCCTGTTGCTTGGCAGAAATTTTGCCATATCCCATATTGATACCTCCTTGTCCGTCTTGCGGCATTTATTCTCGCGGGCAATGAGCCGAACGCCATAGCCACATGGAAAGCCGGCAAATGCCGCGAGGGTATTGACTTCAAGTAAATAGTTTATGTTTTATAACATATTCAGTATAACATATGCGATTCAAAAAAGCAAACATATATTCCAAAAATATGTTCGATTTTTCTCTTGACAACAGAATGTATGTTCGTTATAATAAAATTACAAAGAACAAATGTTTGCGAACATACATTCATCACAGCGGTTTTGCAGGGATATAAATATTTCGGTCAGGAGGAGAAATTATGAGAACGAGAAAAAATATTGCGGATATGACGGATAGGGAGTTGCGCTATTATAAGAGGAAACTGCGCAGACAGCAGGAAATCCGGCGGAAAGTGATGATGCTCATGATATCGGTCTGTCTCATTACAGTATGCGCCGTTTCCTACCGTTCTATTAAGACAAGTGCAGGCAGCGGCGGGGATATGTCTTTTAAATACTATACCGAGATAGCGGTGCAAAGCGGAGATACTTTATGGGACATTGCCGACAAATATATGGATTCCGGCAGATATAAAGATAAGAATGCTTATATTTCGGAGGTGTGCAGTATTAATCATATAGGGGAGGACGCTCTGCTGTATGCGGGACAGCATATCGCGGTTCCCTATTATTCATCCGAATTTATCCGATAATGTTTTTAGTCATTGCCGTGTTTTTCCCGCAGCTTGACGACACCCGCGGCTCTGCGGCGGCGTTCGTCTTCCAGAGCGGCGTAATGTTTGCGGGTGGTATTTACATCTTTATGCCCCAATACATCCGCCACCAGATAAATATCCCCCGTTTCCTGATACAGTGTGGTGCCGTAAGTGCTGCGAAGCTTGTGTGGGGTGATCTTTTTCAGGGTAGTAACCCGGGAGGCGTATTTTTTGACAAGATTTTCCACGGAGCGGACTGCCATTCTACGGTTTTGCAGGGAGAGGAAGAGCGCCTTTTCATGCCCTTCGGCAGGAATGATACGGTCTCGTTCTTCCAGATAGTCCAAAAGGGCGGTTTCTACCTCCTCGCCAAAATAAATCACGGCTTCGTAGCCGCCTTTCCTGCGGATTTTAATGCCTCCCACATCAAAATTGATATCAGATATATCCAGACCGACACATTCGGACACGCGGATGCCGGTTCCCAATAAGAGGGTTAAAAGCGCAATATCCCGAATTTTTGTCTTTTTATGATATTCCAATTCTTTTTGTGTCAATTTGCTTCCGGCTTCCACTTGATCCAACAAAATAGCCACTTCGTTCGGTTCCAGACGGATGATTTCTTTTTCATGGCGTTTGGGGAGGGGAATTAAAGCTGCGGTATTTTTCTCAATCAGCTCATTTTCAAAGAAATAATTGTAGAAGCTTCTGAGGGCAGATAATTTTCGGGCTTTTCCCCTTTCGTCGTTTGAGATATCCTTGCCGTCTTTCTGGTAAAGGGAGATATATTCCATATACTCTTCGATGTCTACGCGGGTGACCCGGTCAAGAACGGAGAGAGGATAATCCTTGATATCCGTTTTGGCAAGGGAACTGTTCTTTTCGTGCAAAAACTCAAAAAACAACCTGATGTCATAGGCATAGGCAAGTCTGGTCCGGGAAGAAGTGTATTCCTCAATCCCCCGGAAATAGTTTCTGCAAAACGGAGGAAGAGTATCCAAAACCGCCCGCAGTTTTATTATATTCTGCTTATTTTGTTCGTCATGGTAATTTTCTGATTTAATGACTGCCATGGTAATCTCCGTTCCGCCGCCCTTCGATTGACAGCACAAACAATTAGTGAATCTGTTCCGACAGTTCTATTTTATTCTTTTTTTAAGAATGAGACAACTATAATTTTTATTCCTGTTATATTTTTCAATCCCGCGGAAATACTATAAAAGATTTATAAATAAGGGATTTGTTAAAGAATAGGAGGGAATTATTTTGGCAAACACACCAATTTTATTTCAGGACAGTGAAACGAAAGAGAATCTTATGCGGGCATTTGCGGGGGAGAGTCAGGCAAGGAACAGATATGTTTTTGCGGCGTCTCAGGCTAAGGAGAACGGTCTGCATGTCATTCATGCCGTATTCGCGTTTACGGCATCTCAGGAGCAGGAACATGCCGAAATCTTTTATAATCATTTAAAGGAGCTGTCAGGGGAAACGATTGTGGTGGACGGCGGCTATCCTGTGGATATTTCGGAGGATGTGTCAAAGCTTCTCCGTATGGCCCAGCACAATGAATACGAGGAGCATGACCCGGTTTATAAGGCTTTTGGCGAGAAAGCAAAGGAAGAGGGATTTTTACAGGTTGCGGCTTCCTTTGCCCAGATTGCGGAAATTGAAAAACTGCATGGAGACCGCTTTGGTAAGTTTGCCCAATTTATGGAGGAAGGAAAGCTTTTTGTATCCGATGTGGAGGAAGAGTGGATGTGTTTAAATTGCGGTTATGTATATAGGGGAACGAAAGCGCCGGTTCTCTGTCCGGTATGTAAACATGACCAGGGATATTTTATCCGTTTTACTCTTGCGCCATATTCCCCCTTGTAAGTACAAAGGAAATTGTGTTATAATGAGCATGCAGGCATAGACTATATCAGCAGTATAGTTATCCGGTACTGTCACCTGTATTGTAAAAATGATTACAAAGGAATACAGAAAAGAGGATTTGACAGATGGAATCAAACGGTGGAGTTTCCGCAGAAAGGGAAAAGAACAAAAAGAAGGACAGATTTGCCAGCCCATACCTTTGCTGGGGGCTCACAGCATTTGCGGTGGTGGCGGCAAGTCTGTGCTTTTATTATGTGATGTTTCATCTTTCCAATATTGTAAACGGGATCAAAGGGATTGCGCATATTTTAATGCCGGTTATGTTTGGGTTTATTATGGCGTATCTACTGACTCCGATATTGAACTATCTGGAACATAATGTGTGGATGCCCCTCTGTGACATGTGCGGTATCAAAAAGTCTCCCAAAAGGGATTCTGTAGTCAGGGGGCTCGGCATTATTGTCACTATGATTCTGTTTGTGGTAATCGTATACGGACTGTGCGCCATGATGATTTCCCAGATTGTCCCCAGTCTTATGAATATTATCAATAATTTCGACAGTTATGTTGATAATACGACGGTATGGATCAATAAGCTGTTGGATGATAATCCTACCCTGAAGGAAAATGTTTTAAGTGCATTAAAAAATTATTCCGGCGAGTTGGATAAATGGCTGACGGAGTATGTGGCGCCGAAGACAGGCGAGCTGATCAAGACGGTTTCCTTAAGTTTGCTGGGACTGGTGAAAGTGCTCTGGAATTTTATTATCGGTCTTATCATATCGGTTTATCTGATGGCGAGCAAGGAAAACTTTGCCGGTCAGGCAAAAAAGATGATATATGCGTGTTTTAAGACGCCCAGAGCCAACGCCATCATTGAGAGCTTTCGATTCATACATAAGACTTTTATCGGATTTTTAGGCGGAAAGATAGTGGATTCCATTATTATAGGCCTGCTTTGCTTTATCGGCACGACCCTGCTGGGAACTCCTTATGCGGCGTTGATCAGCGTTATTATCGGCGTCACCAATATTATCCCGTTTTTTGGACCTTTTTTGGGCGCGATACCCAGCATAATCCTGATTTTTGTGGTGGATCCCATGAAGTTTATAAACTGTGTGTACTTTGCGATTTTCATTCTTTTGCTGCAACAGTTTGACGGTAATGTTCTGGGACCGAAGGTATTGGGCAATTCCACGGGGCTGGCAGGGTTCTGGGTCATCTTTTCCATCACGGTGTTCGGAGGATTCTTAGGTGTTCCCGGAATGATAGTAGGTGTGCCTGTTTTTGCGGTTATCTATGCCGGAATCAAGTATTTGATGCGTAACTCATTGAAGAAGCGGAATCTGCCGCAGGATACGGAACCCTATCTGAATGTGGGAACGATTGATGAATCCGGTTTCCACGAATATGTGCCGGAGTATAAAAAACGCCGGATGAAGAGACTGCAGGAAAGGGAAGCGCTGAAACAGCAGACAGCTTCCGGAAAACCTAAGAAAAAGTGATGCAGGATCATACATAAGCAATCCGGCAATCGGATAAACGGCAAAAAATGATATGCGCTGTCCGACAGAAAAACAGCACAACGACATAACCAAGCTAAATATAACAAGTAAGTAAGATAAGCCGGTAAAAAGCATATAAATGTAATCATGTAAATAAATTCACATATGAAAAAAAGAAAAAGGAGATTAAAATTATGGATGGTCTTATGAGTTCAGTTCTGCCCGCTGTTTTGATTGGAATCTGCGTACTGTTGGTGCTTTTCTTTTTGGCGGGTTATGTCAAGGCATCGCCGGACACGGCAATCATCATTTCCGGACTGAGGAGAAAGCCCAAGGTCCTGATTGGTAAGGCAGGAATCAAGATACCGTTCTTTGAGAGGAAGGATGCCTTAAATCTGCAGTTGATTCCCATTGATGTAAAGACTTCCAATGCAGTGCCTACCGCGGACTACATAAACATTAATGTGGATGCAACCGTCAATGTGAAAATCAGCGATAATGAGGAACGCCTGAAATTGGCGGCACAGAATTTCCTGAATAAAAATGCCGAATATGTGGGCAGGGTTGCAAGGGAAGTGCTGGAGGGCAATGTCCGTGAAATCGTAGGTAAGATGGCTTTGGAGGAGATGGTTTCGGACAGACAGAAATTTGCCACTCTGGTAAAAGAGAATGCAGAGCCGGATCTGGCATCCATGGGACTTGACATTATCAGCTTCAATGTGCAGAATTTCGTGGACGGCAACGGCGTTATCGAGAATCTGGGTGTGGACAATATTGTAAAAATTCAGAAAAACGCGGCTATTTCCCGTGCGGAGAGTGAAAAGGAAATCGCAAAGGCTCAGGCAAATGCAAAGAGGGAAGCAAACGAGGCGGAAGTAAACGCCGCTTCCGAGATTGCAAAGAAGCAGAATGAACTGGCAATCCAGAAAGCGGAACTGAAAAGGGAAGCCGACATTAAGCAGGCGGAAGCGGATGCCGCTTATAAGATTCAGGAAGAGGAACAGCGGAAGACGGTTGAAATTACCACCGCAAACGCAAACATTGCAAAGCAGGAGAAAGAGATCCTCTTAAAGCAGCGTGAAGCAGAGGTTATGGAACAGGCTTTGGACGCTCAGGTGAAGAAGAAAGCCGAGGCCGACAAGTTTGCGAAGCAGCAGCTGGCAGACGCGCAGTTGTATGAACGCCAGCGCGAAGCGGAGGCAAAGAAATTCGAGTCGGAAAAAGAAGCGGATGCCATGAAAGCGCAGGCAGAAGCAAAGAAGTATACCATGGAGCAGGAGGCGGAAGGTATCCGCACCAAGGGTCTGGCAGAAGCGGAGGCCATTCGTGCAAAGGCTGTTGCGGAAGCGGAAGGTATTGAGAAAAAGGCGGAGGCTATGACCAAGATGGGCGAGGCCGCTGTGCTTGAAATGTACTTTAAGGCGCTTCCCGAAGTGGTGAAAAATGCGGCAACCCCTCTGAATAAAGTAGACCGCATCACGATGTACGGTGACGGCAATTCCGCAAAATTAATGAAGGATGTTATGGGAACGGTAGTACAGGTGACGGATGGTTTGAAAGAATCCACAGGTGTGGATCTGCAGGCTGTTTTATCCGGTTTTCTGGCAGGAAAGGTTGCAACGGATACGGCGGCAAAAGAATCTTCGGCAAGCACCGTATCGGGCGGCACGGCAAATACAGCGAGAACTTCTTCCGGCATTGACCCCGAAGATTTTTAAAATTTGAGAACTATAATTTCGTTTAAAAGATAATTCAAAGCAGTATTTGTGCAAAATGGAGATTAAGATGAAATTAAGGTAAAGATTTACAGTTTTATGCCGATATAACAGTTAACCCTGTTTAGGCTCAAAATCTAATGACAGACAGGGGAACTGTTGTAGGGAAGGATCCCTGATGCAGGTGTCTTTGTGGGCATCCTGCCATGCAGACAAGGAGGTGCGGCATGAAAATTAAGCAAAGCGCCGTTGCAATGACGGCAGAGCGCGAGGCGTCCAGAGGGTATGCCCTGAGCGTCACAGCCACAAGTGACAGACAGTGGGTAAACGGAGTGTCGTCACAAGCGGCAAAAGAAACGGAAAAAGAAACTTTTGCGGGATGGTCAAAACAGTCCGCGGTTTTGGAACTGTCATCCGAAGCAAAAGAGAAAAACACGGGAAATCGTCTGGCAGACCGAATTGCGGAGCTTTCCGGAAAGAAAGCGAACCAGCCCCAGCCGGACACGGAAGAGGATTTTAAAATCAAAATGTTGAAACAGCTTTTAGAATCCCTGCGTGCGATGCAAAACCGTAAGAGACCGGATTATATGAGACAGAACAGGCACACGCAGGAGGTGCTTGACATTCGGGCAAGTATCCGGCAGGAAAGCTCGTTTGCCTTTGCGGCAGTGGGAAGCGGTCAAGTGGTGCGGCCAAGCGGCGGCACAAGGGCGCAGATAGGCGTTGGCCACTGGGAAGAGCGTGTGACCATGTCCAAGATTTTTACGGAAAAGGAAGTGACTTCTTTTTCTACTGCCGGAGTAGTAGAGACCGCGGACGGCAGAAGCATTAACTTTAATCTGAATCTGGAGATGTCCAGAGAATTCACGCAGGCTGTGGGAATTACGAAATATAACAGAAAGACTTTCTGTGTGGATCCCCTTGTGATTAATCTGGAAGGCAATCCGGCGTCGTTTTCGGATCAGACCTTTTTCTTTGATTTGGACAGCGACGGCAAGAAAGAGGAAATTTCCAATTTAAAGTCCGGAAGCGGTTTCTTGGCATTGGACAAGAACGGTGACGGAATCATCAATGACGGAAGTGAACTTTTCGGCACCAAGAGTGGAGACGGATTTAAAGATTTGGCTGCTTATGACGAGGACGGCAACGGCTGGATAGATGAAGATGACAGCGTATTTAAGTATTTAAAGGTGTGGACAAAGGATGCGGACGGGCATGACAGACTGATGGATATCGGTAAGGCAGGAGTAGGAGCTATTTATTTAGGGCATGCCGCAACGGAATTTTCCGCAAAGACTTTGGACACCAATGAAACGCAGGGTATTATCCGGAGCACAGGCATTTTCCTCAAGGAGAGCGGGGAAGTAGGGACCATACAGCATGTGGATTTGGTGATTTAAAGAACAGCAGGAGGCAGTTATGGGATTATTCTTTCGTAAAAATAATGATAAAGAGGAATCGGTGCAGTCTCAAGAAGAAGGAAAGGCGCCTGAGATGGATGCGTCCGTCAGACCGGGCGGTGTATTTATCATGCATCTGTTGATGAAGGAGGTCTGCGCAATGCCTTCCCGGGAACGGATGACAGAGGTTTTGACAAAGCATCTGGGCACTGTGGAAGCAACCATAGGAAGCGGAGGTGTGTCCTGCGGTTATGCGGCAATGAATTATATTGCGGAGTTTAAAGACGGAAAGCTGCCGGTACAGCTTATGATAAGCGATTGCAGTGAATTTTCGACGGATAAGATTGACGATATGCAGCGCAGTCAGATGTGGGACTGCATGGAGGAACGGGATCGCATTTTGTCCGAATGTAAATACCATGTGCTGGCTCACGATATGCTGGGAGGCGGTCTGGCTCCCAAGGTGCGGGCAAACATGCTTATGGACTATCTGGAGGCATTATTGGAATTATATCCTTCCTGTGAAGCGGTTTACTTTTTCAATTCCGGAAAACTGATTCTGGCGGATGCAATCCGCAAAAAGGAAATGGAAGGAATTGACCGCTTTATTAAATATGCGGTCAATGTACGCTTTTTCAATATACAGGGAACGGAGGACTCCATTATAGACACCTTGGGACTGAGCCTTTTGTATATTGAAGATATCCAATATCATTTTCACGGAATGGATCCCAACTGGGTAGTGAATCACGCTTATAATATGGCGTCCTATCTTCTGGAAAATGACGCTCCCATGAAGGACGGCGACACCATAGATGGCATTGCGGAAGGAAGAATCGTGCAGAATATCCAATGGAAATGCCATTTTGAAAGCGCTATGATAAAGCCTGAAAGGGCAGTTCTGGATGTACATATGGGAGAGTTTGCCGCAGGAAACAGAGGAGCATAACCTTCCGACAGAATCAAAACGCATAATTTACCGACAGGATGGCAATGCCCAGAATCACGAGAACTACTCCTGTTGCCCGGTTCAAGACAGCCGCACTGGCTTTATTGGCAAACTTTGCGGCGATTCTTGCCCAGAGAAGTGTGGATGCCACGCAAAAAACCAGACAATATAAATCGGGTATTCCGCCAATGGCAAAATGACTGACAGCTCCCGTAAACGCGGTAAATGCCATGATAAATACGCTTGTCCCGACGGCTGTTTTTAATTCGTACCCCAGCACGCCGGTCAAAAGTAAAAGCATCATCATTCCGCCGCCGGCGCCGATGAAACCGCAGATAAATCCAACGACGGTTCCGCTGGCGACGGATTGAATGATGCGTGTTCTGCCGCTGACCGTATTCATGGATTCCTTGGTGGTCATAACAGGTTTTACGATAAATTTGATTCCAAGAAGTAATGTCATAAATACGGAAAAACTGCCCATTGTGGTGTTGGGAACAAGGCTTGCCACATAGCTTCCGACTAAAGTAAACAATAGGACGGCAGCCATCATAACCGCGCCGTTACGGATATCGAGATTCTTGTTTTTTCCATAGGTGTATGCGCTGACAGCGCTCGCCAAAACATCGCTTGCAAGAGCAATGCCTACGGCTTCATATGCCGGAAGCCCTAAAAAGGTAATCAGCATGGGGCTGATTACAGCTGCAGCGCTCATTCCTGCAAATCCTGTGCCGAGTCCGGCGCCGATTCCTGCAATAAAACAAATAAAAAATGTAAACATTATGTTTCATACTCCTTTTGTCTGTTTTAGAACAATTTTAAAGTAAAAAAATATTTTGTCAAGTGAAGAAATTCGGGTGTCAAGAAAAAACCCTTGACACCCAAGGCAAACTATTGTATGATACTCAAGGTGGTCGTTGCGCCTGCTTTTCGGAAAGGCAGATGTGATAGAGAAATGGACAAGATTTTTGAACAGGCTCTGCTATATGATTTTTATGGGGAATTATTGACGCCCCATCAGCAAACTATTTATGAGGACGCCGTTTTCCATGATATGTCTTTGAGCGAGATTGCGCAGGAGCAGGGTATCAGCAGACAGGGTGTGCATGACTTGATCAAGCGCTGCGATAAGATTTTGCAGGATTATGAAAAGAAGCTTCATCTGGTGGAGCGGTTTTCCCGTGCAAAAGAGAAGATTCGGGAAATTGTGGAACTGACAAAGGATATGGAAAATAAGGAAGAACCGCCAAGCCAAAATCCGGCGGAGAAAGTGACGGAAACGGCAGAACAGGAATACGGAACGGAAATAAATCAGACAGGCGGTAAAAAGCAAAATTTGGATATGCGCATCCGGCGCATCAGAGAGCTTTCTTTGGAACTTATGAAAGATTGGTAACAGATTTATTCAGAAAGGTTTTGGCAGAAGGAGCAGCAGATGGCATTTGAAAGTTTAACGGATAAACTGCAAAATGTATTTAAAAACTTAAGAGGCAAGGGGCGCCTTACGGAAGAGGATGTCAAGGCGGCGCTAAAAGAAGTAAAGATGGCGCTGTTAGAGGCGGATGTAAATTTCAAGGTGGTAAAGCAGTTTGTAAAGACCGTGGAAGAGCGTGCCATCGGGCAGGATGTGATGAACGGGTTAAATCCCGGACAGATGGTTATCAAGATTGTAAACGAAGAGATGACCGCTTTAATGGGCAGTGAGACCACGGAAATTGCCATGCAGCCCGGCAAAGCCATTACGGTTATTATGATGGCAGGACTCCAAGGCGCCGGTAAAACCACTGCAACGGCGAAGCTTGCCGGAAAATTCAAGAAAAAGGGAAAGAAATCCCTGCTGGTTGCCTGCGATGTTTACAGACCGGCGGCAATTGAGCAGTTACAGATAAACGGACAAAAGCAGGAAGTGGATGTATTTTCTTTAGGATGTGACCACAAGCCCGTGGAGATAGCCAAAGAAGCCCTTCTCCATGCGCAGAAGAACAATCATAATGTAGTGATTTTAGATACGGCGGGCCGTCTTCATGTGGATGAGGACATGATGAAGGAGCTTCAGGATATCAAGCGGGAAGTTACCGTACACCAGACCATTTTGGTGGTGGATGCCATGACCGGTCAGGATGCGGTCAATGTGGCAAAGGAATTTGATGAAAAGGTCGGCATAGATGGCGTGATTCTGTCCAAGATGGACGGCGATACCCGAGGCGGCGCGGCGCTTTCCATCAAAGCCGTCACGGGAAAGCCCATTCTTTATGTGGGTATGGGAGAAAAGCTCTCCGATATGGAGCAATTTTATCCGGACCGCATGGCGAGCCGCATTTTAGGCATGGGAGATGTGCTGTCCCTGATTGAAAAGGCGGAACAGAACCTCGACATAGATGAAGAAAAAGGCCGCGAGATGGCGGGCCGCATGAAGAAGGGAAAATTTGATTTTGAAGATTATCTGGAAAGCATGAAGCAGATGCGCAATATGGGCGGTTTATCCGGTATCCTCAGTATGCTGCCCGGCATGGGAATAAAGGCGGGGGATCTGGAATCCATGATAGATGAAAAGCAGTTAAAGCATATGGAAGCAATTGTGCTTTCCATGACTGTGGAAGAGCGCAGGAATCCCAAGCTTTTAAACCCCAGAAGAAAATTCCGCATTGCAAAGGGTGCAGGCGTGGATATTGCTGTGGTGAACCGTTTCATAAAGCAGTTTGAGCAGAGTCAGAAGATGATGAAGCAGTTCGGCGGCGGTAAAAAAGGCCGCGGTATGGGGATGCTTGGCGGGTTTCCCGGCATGGGCGGGAAAGGGAGATTTCCCTTTTGAGAATGCAGATACGGACTTTTACCAAAGGTTCTTATCATAGAAAACAACAATTTATTTTAGTAAATGGAGGAAAAACAAATGGCAGTTAAAATCAGATTAAGAAGAATGGGACAGAAGAAAGCACCTTTTTACAGGATTATCGTGGCGGATTCCCGTTCTCCCAGAGACGGAAGGTTTATTGAGGAAATCGGCACATATGATCCCAGCACGGATCCCAGCACCTTCAAGATTAACGAAGAGCTGGCAAAGAAGTGGTTAGCTAACGGTGCGCAGCCTACCGAGGTAGTCGGGAAACTTTTCAAGCTTGCAGGCATCGAGAAATAAAATCCACTCTTTGGAGGTGTAGATTATGAAGGAATTGGTTGAAGTAATTGCGAAAGCTCTTGTAGATAACCCTGACGAAGTAGTTGTAACCGAGAAAACAGAGGGCAGAAATATTGTTCTTGAGCTTCATGTGGCTGCGTCCGATATGGGAAAAGTCATCGGAAAGCAGGGGAGGATAGCCAAGGCAATCCGTTCCGTGGTGAAGGCGGCTTCGTCCAAAGACAATACAAGGGTTGAAGTGGAAATTGTGTAGCGGTAGTTTCAAACAAATCGGGTGGGTCGGACCTGCCCGATTTTGTACTGAAAAATATATCTTTTTTATTTTTATGGAGAATCATATGGAAGAAATTTTACAGGTGGGAGTGATTACGGCACCCCACGGTCTGCGGGGAGAAGTAAAGGTTTTTCCTACTACGGATGATGCAAAGAGGTTCAAGCGGCTTAAGGAGGTGCTGCTTGATACCGGAAAAGAAAAAATCACACTGGAAATTGAGGGAGTAAAATTCTTTAAACAATTTGTAATTCTGAAATTCAAGGGAATTGACGATATTAACGATGTGGAAAAATACAGACAAAAGAGTCTTTATGTCACCAGAGCCAATGCCGTGAAATTGGGGAGGGACGAATATTTTATTGCCGATCTGGAAGGACTTAAGGTCTTGGATGAAGAGGATGCGGAAATCGGTGTCCTGCAAAGCGTCATCACAACGGGGGCAAACGATGTATATGACATTGCCCTGCATGACGGCAGAAATCTGCTCTTGCCGGCCATTAAGCAGTGTGTGCTTCAGGTGGATGTGGAGGCAGGATTTATTAAAATTCATATTTTGGACGGGTTGTTATGATTTTTCATATTTTAACATTATTTCCCGAGATGGTGGCGCAGGGATTAAACAACAGCATTATCGGGAAAGCGGCGGAAAAAAATTTAATCGGTATCCATGCCGTGAATATTCGGGATTATACATTGGATAAGCACGGGAAAGTGGATGATTACACTTATGGCGGCGGCGCAGGAATGTTATTACAGGCGCAGCCTGTTTTTGACGCTTACCAAGCAGTGGCGGGGGACAGGAAATGCAGAACGGTTTATGTGACTCCGCAGGGTGTTCCTTTTACGCAAAAGCTTGCCATGGAGTTTGCAAAAGAGGAAGAGTTGATTATTCTCTGCGGGCATTATGAGGGAGTGGACGAGCGGGCGCTGGAAGAAATCGTGACAGATTATGTATCCATAGGGGACTATGTCCTTACCGGCGGAGAATTGCCCGCCATGGTGATGGTGGATGCCGTGTCCCGGCTGGTGCCCGGCGTTTTGGGAAATGATGTTTCTGCGGAGACGGAAACTTTTCACAATGAACTCTTGGAATATCCTCAATATTCCAGACCGGAAGAATGGCATGGGAAGCGGGTGCCGGAAATCCTGCTGTCAGGCAACCATCAAAAAATCAAACAGTGGAGGCTGGAGCAGTCTAAGGAGCGCACCAAAAAACTGCGTCCGGATTTGTATGCAAAATATCAGGAAAAACAAAAATTGTGGAAGCAGCTTTCCCAAAATAAGAGAAGCTACATTCATATGATGGAAAGCCTTGTGCGCGGGACGGGAGAAATCATCCATGCCGAGGGCTTTAATATTTTATTGTATAACAGGGCATGCCGCCTCTGCATGATGGATGCGGGAAGCGGGCAGGAAGCGGAGAAAATGTTTCCCTATGTGCCTGAGGACACCCGTCTCATAGTCAGCTCCAAGGCGTTTTTGAACGAGATGCTTTGTAGGGAGCTTTCCTTTCAGGTATATGAAGAATGTTGGCAGGCGCTTTATACGAAAAGGGAGCCTCTGCCTGTAAAACACAAGGATATCCGGCTGCTTTCCATGGAAGATAAGGCATATGTTGCCGCCAATTATCATGATAATGAAGATTATATCGTGAACCGGATTGGGGCGAAGGCATTGTATGGCGCTTATGTGGAAGATAAATTGGTGGGCTTTGTGGGGATTCACAATGACGGCAGCACCGGAATATTGTTTGTGGAGCCGGATTATAGGGGCAGGGGAATCGGGCAGGCGCTGGAATCCTATATCATCAACCGCCAGCTTGAAATGGGCCATACCCCCTATGGACATGTTATAGTGGGAAATGAAAATTCCGTGCGGGTTCAGGAACATCTGGGGCTGTATCTTTCAAAGGATACCATCTGGTGGCTGGGCAGGGAACGGCAGGACGGACAATCCTAAAAGAATGGTGAAAAAGTTGCAAATACTTATTGCAAAATTTTATAAAAGCCTATATAATAATTTTAGTTGTGCCGCAGGAATGTTCTGGCGGACAATGATGCTGAAATAGCTCAGTCGGTAGAGCACTTCACTCGTAATGAAGGGGTCGTGAGTTCGAGTCTCATTTTCAGCTTTCTTTTAATGTTGGCATTATTGGCATTTAGACATCGGCTTGGATGCAGAAAGGAGATTATTATGAAAAAACAAGCAGTTGTTAGGGGGGGTGGGCAAGAACTTTTGCATGTATAGCCTGCCTTTTGCCTGTTGTGATCATTGCCCTATATAATAGGCCCAGCGCGGATGATTATTCGTATACGATCATAACACACGAAGCAGTCAAAAATGGTGCAGGATTCATTGGCGTATTGAAAGCAGCAGTAGCTACGGATATTTCTTTTTATAAAAGCTGGCAGGGAGTGTATAGTTCGGCATTTATCTGGCCGCTGACACCCTCTATTGTCGGAGAAAAGTGGTATCCTCTGTGTACATATATAATTATGGCTGCCATATTCGTTTTACTGCTGGTAAGCGTTAAGATTATATGTATGATTGTGGGTACGGATAATCCCAAGATAAAGCATGTAAGCATAGAGTTGCCGCTGTTTATAACTACCTATATTGTTTTATGTATGCCCTCAGCGGTTGAGGGACTTTTTTGGTACAATGGAGCTGTACATTATATACCGTTTACCCTGCTTACAATCTGCAATGCGATCATTGTCTTTTGGCTATATCAAAAGAGCTTTTTTCAATCACACCGTACGGGTTATAGGTGGTTGGTTGCTATTTCTGTGATTATTTCTTTTGTCATTTCCGGAGGGAATCAGACAAGTTCCTTTGCAAATATATTAATACTCATTATGTTGTTATGTTATTTTTTCCCGAAAAGGAATTATGTTGCAATTTATCCGCTGGTGAGCGCTATTGCCGGGTTTGTGGTTATGTATGTGGCTCCCGGAACAGCAATAAGGCAGTCGGTGCTGCAAAAGTCTACGATTTTGGAAACAATATATAGGGCCGGGTTTCAGACGATGGATGCAGTCCTTTTATGGTTAGATTTTAATTATGTCATTTTTCTGTTGATTTGTACCCCGTTTTTATGGAGTATCGTAAAAGGAATATCTTGCCGGGTTACAGTGCATGAGTTGTTTTTTGTCTTTGTTGCAATGATTGTTGTAATCAGCGGAATGTTTAGTGCACCATATTATTCCATGAGTTCTTGTGGACCAGACAGGCTGATAAATGCGGTATGGATCGTATTTATTTTTTTCAGCTTGGTACAATATACGCTGGCTCTGGCATATCTAAAGCAGCACTGTTTTGAACATATGGCAAAATACTATAATGAAAATCGGATAAAGCTGCAAAAAATATGGACTATAGTGTTTGTAGCAGGATGCTTGCTGATTTTTGGAAATCCGGGTTTTGATAAGGTCGCAACGGGGCGTGTATGTGCAGATGAGTTGTTTGATGGAACGGCCAAGGTATATGCACAGGAAATGGATTCCAGAATACAAGCTTATCGGAATACGGATACAGATGAAGTATGCGTACCGCCGTTATCAGATCGGGCACGGTCATGTGTTTTGAATTTTATAGATCTTTCAACGGATCCGGATTATTATTATAATAGTGCAGCCGCCCAATATTATTCCAAATCCTCCATATATGTGAGCCAATAGGGGCTGCGGTTATGGGTCATTTTCGCTGTAAAGAGAAAGCTTTGACTTGACATATTCCCAAATAGTTAGTATAGTAGTAAAAGGAATTTTCGATGGGAGAAGCTGAAGTACCGATAAATCAGATACAGACGCCTTTGACGAATGCGGCAGTACACAAGTGACAGAGAAAACGGAGGATGGAACAATGGGATTACTTGACAAGGCTTTTGGAATAGATGAAAAGGCGAAACAACTGAAGCAGGAGGTCAAAAGTCTGGAGCTGCGCAGGGAAGCCGCTTTTGCTGCAATCAATAATGAGATTGGACGGCTGCAGGGTGAGCGCAGCAATGTGTTCCTGCAGGCAGGAGCGGCAGCGTATAACGCATGGTGCAAGGATAAGACACAGGCTGATCTGACACAGTTTTGGGCAAGGGTAACGGAATTGGAGAAAAGAATCGCGGAGCAGGAAGCCAAAAAGGTAGAAATGGGCGCCAAATATGATGAAGAAATCAGACTGATAAACAGTAATCTGGGAATTGGCACCGCGGTTCCGGGAGGAGTTGTTTCAAGTGGGGCGGTTTCCGGCGGCGTAGTTCCCGGTGGTACTGTTCCCAGTGGAGCAGGGAGAAGATGTGCAAAATGCGGAAATGTTTTGGATGCAGGCAGTTTGTTCTGCACGGAATGCGGTACAAAGGTAGAGTAAAGTAAGCAATGTGCAAAAATGCAGCTTAATGGGAAGCCCCATGAGTTACGGACTCATGGGGCGTATTTTTGCTCTTTTGCATTGGAGTTATTTATGCCTGTTGTTTTTGCTGATAAAGGGCAATCAAGGAATCCTGAAGCACTTGTGAAAAGTTAATGTGATTGTCTTCCGCAAATGTATTGAGCCATGCAGGAATGGTGAGATTTTTTCTTACAGCCTTTTCGCCATATTTTTCAGCGTAGGCATCCATATCCAGAACCAGCATGCTTACGAACCCACCGGGTTCCGGGGTGATATCCTCCAAGGAACTTGCCGCGGGTGCAGGTTTTCCGTCTTCCAATTCGTCAAGCACCCAGCCGGATGCTGCATCTGTGCCCATGAGGATAGCTTCTGCCAGCGTACTGCCTTCGCTGACACAACCGGGAAGGTCAGGAACCTCAACAGTAAAGCCTCCCTCTTTCTCTTCACAAGGATAGAAACAAGCAGGATAAGTTAATATCATAAAAGCCTCCTTCACAATGTTGCAGTGCCAGACGGTTTACAGCCCAGCCTGCTTCAAAATAGATTTAATAGTACGGGGGTCAAGGTCTCCGGGATGATTGGGAATGGAAAATTTGCCGGGTTTAGTAGGGTGGATGTACGAGTAGTGAGAACCCGTTGCCTTTTTAAACTGCCATCCATCTGCTAAAATAATTTTCTCTATTTCGCGAAATCTCATACAATGACCTCTTTATAATTATATTATACGCATTATGCGCATGAAAATCAAGGAAAAATTTTAAAAGGGGATAACTATGCAGCAAATATAAAATAAGAAAAGCATGATATAAATAAGATGACTAAAAAATAGATTGTAATTTTTTGAATTTATGACTATATTATACATATGATATATACAAGTGGCAAGAGAAAATTTAAAATAGCAAGAATTATCAATAACTTATGTATCTCCGGGTCTGCCCATGACCCGGAAATTTTTACACCTTCATCTGTTTTTTGATATGATGCTCTATCATCTGAATCCCCTTGTAAAATCCCATGGCGATAATGCACAAAAGCAGGATGCTGGTGATGACCAGATCCAGCTTAAATACCTGAGAACCGTAGATGATCAGATATCCGAGCCCGCGCCTTGCAGCAAGAAATTCACCGATAATGACCCCCACCAGGGCAAGCCCGATATTTACCTTTGTGGTGCTGATTAAAATGGGAATGGAGCTGGGCAGCACCACTTTTTTAAAGGCATCCCGCCTGCTTCCGCCCAAGGTATAAATTAGAGTGATTTTCTCCGGGTCGCATTGTTTAAAGCCGGTATAAAAGCTTATGATGGAGCCAAACAGAGCAACGGAAATGCCGGCCACGATAATGGTGGTGGTGCCTGTGCCGAGCCAGACGATGAACAGAGGAGCCAGAGCGGACTTCGGCAGGCTGTTTAAAATCACAAGGTACGGCTCCAAAATGTCGGAAAGCTTGGCGGAATACCACAGGGCTGTGGCGGATATCAGGCTGATAAAAAACACCAGCAGGAAGCTTAAAATCGTTTCATACAGGGTGATGCCGATATGGAGAAAAAGCGAGCGGTCCGCACAAAGCTTTCCAAGCTGGATGATGACTCGGCTGGGGCTGGAAAAGAAAAAGCTGTCAATCCATCCAAAGTGTGCACTTGCTTCCCAAAGTATCAGGAAAAAAAGAAACAGCAGGAACCGCAAGGTGGCAACCTGCCTGTGGCGTCTCTTATGTTGTTTTACAAATTCCTCCTGTCTGCCAAGAGGCGTTTTAATCGTCTTCACTGGTCAATACCTCCCATAGTTTGTTAAAATAGGCGTTAAATTCCGGCGCGTTTCTGGCGGCAAGGGGAGAGTTATCGGTTGGAGTAAGCTTTATGGGCAGTTCGCATTTGATGTGGGCGGGTCTTCCCGAAAGGACGATAACACGGTCCGCCAGACTGATGGCTTCGGACAGGTCGTGGGTAATAATAAGCATGGTTTTACCCGTCTTGCGAATCAGGCTGCAGATGTCCGCAGATACCATGAGCCTTGTCTGGTAGTCCAAAGCGCTGAAGGGTTCATCCAAAAGCAAAAGCTGCGGGTCTAAGGCAAGGGTTCTGATTAACGCCGCGCGCTGCTTCATGCCGCCGGAAAGCTCGCTGGGCCGTTTGTCACGGAATTTGGAAAGTCCGTAATCCTCCAACAGCTTATCAATATAGGACAATCTCTCTTCGGTGAGCATATGGTTGATTTCCAGCCCGAGAGTGACATTTTTATACACGGTGCGCCATTCAAAGAGATGGTCATGCTGTAACATATATCCGATTCGGGGATAACGGAGGGAACCATCGGGGTTATTGACAAGAATGGTGCCTTCCTCCGGCTTAAGAAGCCCTGCGATAATAGATAAAAGCGTTGACTTGCCGCATCCACTGGGGCCTACCACCGCAACAAATTCGCCTTCCGTGACGCCGAAGGAAATATTGCTGATTGCCTGTGTTTCACCGTGAAGGCTGTGATAGGCATAACCGATATTTTTCAGTTCCAACAGATTCTGCATAAAATCTGACCTTTCTACATATCATATTTAATTTATTGTATGAAACACCATAAAAAGAGGTTATTGATTTTCTGCGATAAAAAACTATATTTTGATGAATTGCGCCATTCTATAAAGTGTGATATAATAACCGCAGTGAAAAAACAAGCGGTGCGAAGCAAAGCGGCATTGGCTTTTACGGAGGAAAAGTGATGGAAGTATTTTATAATAGCACGAGAAGCAAAGAAAATCAGGTGAAGGCATCGGAGGCAATCTTAAAAGGACTTGCGGATGACGGCGGATTATTTGTGCCGGACCACATTCCTGCCCTTGACAAAAGCCTGAAAGAGCTTTCCGAAATGGATTACAAACAGGTGGCATATGAAGTAATGAAACTGTTTCTGACGGATTTTTCGGAAACGGAGTTAAAAAGCTGCATTGAGAGGGCATATGACGAGAAGTTTGACACAAAAGAGATTGCGCCCTTGAAGGAAGCTGACGGTTCTTATTATCTGGAGCTGTTCCACGGCTCCACCATTGCTTTTAAGGATATGGCGCTTTCGATTCTGCCCCATTTAATGATTACTTCCGCGAAAAAGAACCACATTCGGGATGAAATCGTAATTTTGACGGCGACCTCCGGCGATACCGGAAAGGCAGCGCTGGCTGGCTTTGCCAATGTGGAGGGCACCGGAATCATCGTATTTTATCCCAAGAACGGCGTAAGTCCCATTCAGGAAAAGCAGATGGTGACGCAAAAGGGCGCCAATACTTTAGTGGTGGGCATCCATGGCAATTTTGACGATGCCCAGACCGGGGTAAAAAAGATTTTCTCCGATAAAGAGTTAGAGGAGGAGATGGCGGCAAAGGGATTTCGTTTTTCTTCCGCCAATTCCATTAATATCGGCAGGCTAATTCCTCAGGTGTGCTATTATGTTTATGCCTATGCAAAGCTTTTGAAAGAGGGAATGATTGCCGATGGGGAAACCATCAATGTAGTGGTTCCAACGGGCAATTTCGGCAATATTCTTGCAGCATTTTATGCGAAGAACATGGGGCTCCCCATTGGGAAATTAATCTGCGCATCCAATGAAAATAAGGTGCTTTATGATTTCTTAAACACCGGGGATTATGACAGGAACAGGGATTTTGTGCTGACCTCATCCCCTTCCATGGACATTTTGATTTCCAGCAATTTAGAGCGTTTGATTTACCGCATTGCGGGAGACGATGCGGACAAAAATAAAGAACTGATGGCGGCATTGAGCAGTCAGGGCAAATACCGGATTACGGAGGAAATGAAGCAGGGACTTAAGGATTTCTATGGAAATTATGCAAGCGAGAAAGAAACCGCAGAGGAGATTGCAAGACTTTATAAAGAATGCGGCTATGTAATCGATACCCACACTTCCGTGGCATCCGCCGTTTACCGGAAATACAAAGAGGAAACAAAGGATGATACAAAGACGGTGATTGTGTCCACCGCGAGTCCTTTTAAGTTCACCAGAAGTGTGATGAATGCCATTGATGAAAAATATGATTCCATGGGAGATTTCGAGCTGGTGGACGAGCTTTCCCAAATTGCCGGCGTGAAGGTGCCTGCCGCCATTGAGGAAATCCGCACAGCGCCTGTGGTGCATGATAAGCAGTGCGATGTGGACAAGATGAAAGATACCGTGAGGGAATTTTTAAATATTTGATTCCGAAAATGCGAAACTCAGACTTTCACACAACGACACTTTACCAAAACCAGAGTTTCACAAACATTTAATATTGATAAGGAGAATCTATGACGGTACAGGAAATATTAAGCAAAGTAGACCATACGCAGTTAAAGGCATTTGCCACATGGGAGGATATCAAAAAGCTCTGTGAGGAAGCAGTCGCTTATCATACGGCAAGTGTGTGCGTACCTCCCGCTTATGTCAAAAGGATTCATGACGCTTACGGGGAGAAAGTGAATATCTGCACGGTGGTAGGTTTTCCTTTGGGTTACAGTGTGACGGCCGCAAAGCTCGCAGAGACGAAGCAGGCGCTTTCGGAGGGCTGCAACGAGATTGACATGGTGGTCAATATCAGCGATGTGAAAAACGGACTTTTCGACAAGGTGGAGGAGGAAATCCGCACATTGAAAGGAGCCTGCGGAAATCATATATTGAAAGTGATTATCGAAACCTGTTATCTGACAGAGGAAGAAAAGATTGCCATGTGTAAGGCGGTCACAGCGGCAGGGGCGGATTATATCAAAACATCCACGGGTTTTGGCACAAACGGGGCGACCAGAGAAGATATAGAGCTTTTTAAGGAGCATATCGGTTCCAATGTCAAAATCAAGGCAGCCGGAGGCGTGTCCACATTAGAGGATATGGAAATGTTTTTAAATCTCGGCTGTGAGCGAATAGGGACTTCCAAAGGGGTAGAGCTCTGCAAAGATAAGTTATAAGGTACGGAACATACAAAGGCAGGAGGTATTGGCTTGATTGAAAGAAGCGAGCAGAAAAACGACAAAATAAAGGCGCTGATTGACAATATAGAAAAGGTTATCGTAGGAAAGAGGGACTGCATCGAACTGGTGGTGGCGTCCATGCTTGCGGGAGGGCATGTATTGATCGAGGATGTTCCGGGAGTGGGAAAGACCAGATTGGTTTCCGCCCTTGCAAGCTCCTGCAACGGTGAATTCGGCAGAGTACAGATGACTCCGGATGTGATGCCGACGGATATTACGGGATTTACCATGATAAATCCCGTAAGTCATGAAAATGAGTTTAGAAAGGGCGCCACCTTCTGCAACTTTTTATTGGCGGATGAGATCAACCGTGCCTCACCGAAGTCACAATCCGCGCTTCTTGAGGTTATGGAGGAGAGACAGGTCAGTGTTGACGGCGTTACTTATGAGCTGCCGAAGCCCTTTATGGTGCTTGCAACCCAGAACCCGGTGGAAACATACGGAACCTATCATCTTCCGGAAGCCCAGATGGACAGATTTCTTATGAAGCTTACTCTGGGGTATCCGAATCTGGAAGAAGAGAGGGATATCCTGCTTCGGAATGAGAAACAGATTTCTTCCGAGAATCTGGGTGCGGTGATTACCTGTGAGGAAATTGTGGAGATGTCCGAACAGATTCCTGAGATTTACTGTGCGGACGGAGTCAGGGATTATATGATAAATATTGTGGAAGCTACCAGAGCTATGGAATTTATCAAGTTAGGCGCTTCTCCCAGAGGAAGCATTGCCTTATACCGTATGGCAAAGGCTTATGCCTATGTAGAGGGAAGGACTTTCGTAATTCCGGATGATGTCAAGAAATTGGCGCCCTATGTTCTTGCCCATAGAATCATACTCACGCCCAAAGGAAAATCTCTTTTTATTGACAATGAAAGTGCCATCCGGAAAGTCATGGAGAATATTATGGTGCCGGTGGAATTGTGAGCAGAATTTCTAAGGTGCTAAGAGGGTGTGTAAACACCCCTCTTTAGGACAGCACCTAAGAAATTCTAAATCTCACACCGAAGAATCCGCAAGCGGATTCTTCCGAATCTGTGCAGATTCACGGATTGTTTGTGCCGCTGAAGCGGTATGATACAAATGTGAGGTGTGGATGGAGGGCGGCATGAAGGTACGCGCGATAATCGGGGGGATTATCAATTATATATTGGCGATTGCCTGCGCCGTTGTATTTGAGCTGTTTCTCAATGCAAATGTAGGCCGGTTTGTTCTGCTTGCGCTGTTGCTCGCGCCTGCCTTATCGGTCTTTTTTGCGTGGCTGTCCGGCAGAATGGTTTCCGTTTCCTGCGAGATGGAGGATGTGCTTCTCTCCAAAGGGGATACCTGCAGCATGACGGTTACTCTGCGGAATCATTCTATTTTTCCCACATCACCCATTGAAGTAAAAATGGCGGATACCCCCAGAGTGGTATGTGAGGATACGGATATTATCGCATCTGTCCTGCCCAAGGCAGAGAAAAGCTTTGCGGTGACTTTCCGGGCAAAAATCTGCGGAAAATCCATGATAGGCGTTAAAGAAGTAAGGGTTACGGATTATCTGGGGCTTTTTTCCTTTCCCATTAAGCGGACGGATGACGGTTCCCGGAAGAAAAAAGCGGCAGTGATTCCGGGTATCGCAGAGATATCCGCAAGGGACGACAATATCATGCAGGCAATGCAGGCTTCCAGAAATCTGGATGACAGCGAGGATATGGTGGAGTCACAGGCTGTCACTTTCGGCGGATTTCCGGGGTATGACAGCAGGGAGTATGTGCCGGGAGACCCCTTAAAGCGAATTAACTGGAAGCAGTCTGCAAAGAGGGATAAACTGATTGTACGCCTTGATGACGAAGTGTCCTCCCAGACGATTCATGTGGTTTTGGACAGTGTGTATGAGGAGGAAAGCATACATCCCGAAATCGCGGAGGATGCGGTGGAAAATGCATTGGGCATCATCCGCGTGCTGGTCAGGCATGATTATACCGTAAACTATTATGCTATGGGGGAGCATGGTTTTACGGATTATCAGATAGAAGACGAATTGGATTTGGAAAATGTAAGACTGGCAATGGCGGAGTATTCCTTTGCCGGAAAAGAGGCGTGGGATAAAGGAATCGAAAGATTTCCCGGTTCGGATATCCTTGGCAAGGGAGGAGAAGGGGCATTTTTGTTTTCCACGCCAAACAGTTTAGATGAGGCTGAGGCCCTGACGGAGGGGCAGTCCGATAATATACATGTCACGGTTTATTCCGCGGCGCCGTCCGCCTCGGAAGCGGAAACTTTGGATGTGGAGTCCGTTCCCAAGAAGGCGGTGGTGATAACAAAGGAAAAGACAGGACTTTGGAAAAAGTTTCTCGATGTGATAAAAGAATTTGCTCCGTCTTATTTTCTGGCGTTTCTTTTGAGTCTTTCCGTGTTTCTGGTGTTTGATGTGCCGATAATTTCCGTCTGGACATTACTGCAGGCAGTGGTCTGCGCCTGTCTTTTTGCGGTCTGTACTTATGTCAACCGGCACAGAATCATAGGAAGCATGTTGATGACGGTGCTGATGATGGCGCTTTTGAGTGTGTATGCCCGCATTGTTTTTTCCAGCGGTTATGGGATTACTTATACCCATTGGTTTTTATCCGGCGGCGAATCCGTGGATTCCACGGCGGCGTATCTGCTTTCGCTGGTAGTGATGTTTACGGTCTTTTTTTCCGTAGTAGTGTATTATTTTGCAAATGTGCTGTACAGGACATCGTTTTTGATGCTGGTGAGCCTGATCCCTTTTTTGATTCATGTCAAGATCATGAAAGATATCAACATGGTTCCCGTGGTATTCATTACCGTGCTGAATGTGGTGATTTTACTGATGTACATGCGCAAAAACAGGGACAGCGGAAAGCGTATGGTAGGTTATGTGGCAGGCTTTGTTTCGGTGGCATTTTACGCCTTGGTGTTTGTGTTAATCGGACTGGCTGCGCCGAAACAGGAGAATACGCGTTACTATTATGCCTTTGAAAATGCCTTTATGGGAGGAAATATCAGTGAACAGCTTCCGGAAAGCTATTCGCAAATGAGCAGTTTTTCGGGAAATGCGGACAATTTTAATGAGTTAAACAACCGAAAATTATATGAAGTCAATGTAACCAAAGATGTGGGGAATTTATATTTAAAAAGACAGAATTTTGATCTGTATGATTTTGAGAATGACCGCTGGTATGCGCTGGAAGAATATGCACAGCCTGACATTACCCCCGAAGTATGGGGTTCTATACGCAACCGTATGGATCTTGGGCTTTTGGCAAAAGCCATGGAGTGCGTGGAAGGGTATGAGCCGGGATTTTTGGAAAAATATGGTTTGAACCGTATAGAAAGCGGTTTTGAAGAACCCAGATACCAAATGGAAATCGAAACGATGAATTTTCCCAGCGTGGCATATCTGACCACTGCCCGTACGGCGGAGGTTGCGGTGCCTCAGGACAGGTATGACAATTTCTCTGATTCCAGAGTCAGTTCCGGCGGAGTTTATCAGAATACGGAAGGGTTTCTTGACCGCAATCTGACCTATATGGTGGATTTTTACCATGATTTTAATGCCCGCAACAGGTGGATTCAGCAGGGCGGCGCCAACATGAATATCGATACGGCAATGACAATGCTTGAGGAAATGGAAGATATCTTATCGGCGGAAGGAGAGACGGAATATGGGAGTGTGGTGGATGCCTATATGTATGAAACACAGCTTGCCATGGAATATCGGGAAGCTTGTGCGGAAAATAATGAGCTGATTCCGGACAGCATTAGGGAATTGGCAGCAGAGATTACCGGGAATTGCACTTATGACTGGGAGAAAGCGTTAGCGATACAAAATTATTTCCAGCAGAACGATTTTGTATATGACCTTTCTTATCGGGCGCCCGATGACAGTGTGGAGTATTTTTTGTTTGAGGGCAAGACCGGAACCTGTTCCGATTTTGCGTCAGCTTATGTGCTGTTGGCGCGGGCTGCGGGGGTGACTGCCCGATATGCGGAAGGCTTTGTGCCTGCGCAGGAGTATGAGGATTTATATGTGGTCAGGACAAACTGCGGACATGCCTATCCGGAAGTTTATATTGAGAATGTGGGCTTTGTGGTCTATGAGGCAACCATGCCCGCAAGTTACCGAAACTCTGTAAGCAGAAACAGCGGGGTTATGTTTTATCTGATGAGGGCAGGCGTCAGGGGATTGATCATATTGGCGGCGGTGTCGGGCATTATTATGACGCTCTTATTCCTTAAGACTGTTTTTGAACCTTTTGTGAGGGAATTATGGTTTCACCGGAAATTCGGAAAAGCAGAGCCCGGGAAAGCCGTTGTGATGTTATATAAGAGAATTGCCGGAAGGCATATGGGCAAGCTTATCCGAAACGCCGGGGCTTACACTCCTTATGAGTATGCCGTGATATTTGAAGATAAAGTGGGATATGATATGAGCGGGATTACTTTTATGCTGGAGGATGCGGCATATTGTGGGAAAACGCTAAATGGCGAGGATAAGAGAAAAGCGAGGGAAATTTATAAAGCTGCCGTGGCGGCGCTGCGGCAGAAGAAAAAAGAATGGGCAAAGGAAAGAAGGCGGCGTCATGGAAAACAAGCTGATACTTGACAGATTAAAGAATCTCAGAAGAGCCATGAAGGAGGCGGAAATTGATTTTTATATGATGCCCACGGCGGACTTCCACGGTTCGGAATATGTGAGCGATTATTTTAAGGTAAGGGAATATTTCTGTGGTTTTTCAGGCTCTAACGGCACCCTGCTCGTATGGCAGGAGGGCGCCGGGCTTTGGACGGACGGAAGGTATTTTATTCAGGCGCAGAAGGAGCTTGAGGGAACGGGAGTAACGCTGTTTTGTATGATGGAAGAGGGTGTGCCGACCATCACGGAATTTTTGCGGCAGAATAGGAAAGAGGGGCAGTCCCTTGGCTTTGACGGAAGAGTAATTTCCGCCGCGGAGGGGCTTAAATTGGAGAGGAGCTTCCTGACCGGTCAAAAGGCGGAAGCGGCTTCGGAAACGGAAGTTTTTCCTATCAGATACACACGGGATCTGGCAGGGGAGTTGTGGCGGGACAGGCCGGCTTTTCCGTCGGGGAAAATCACGATTCTTGACAGGAAATATGCCGGAAAAAGCGTGGAGGAAAAACTTTCACAGGTGCGGGAGGAAATGCAAAAGCAGGGAGCGGAGAGTATGCTCCTCACAAAGCTGGACGATCTGATGTGGCTTTTTAACATCAGGGGATGTGATGTGGAGTGCAATCCCGTGGCTATGTGCTATGGGTATCTGACACAAAAAGAAGCGGTGCTGTTTCTCCAAAAAAAGATTCTGACCGAAACGGAGGAAGCTTATTTTGCAGGGCAGGGAATAGAGATTCGGGAATATGGGGAAATCATGGACTATTTGGAGGAATTATCCACAGAGTCCGACGGGGTATTGTTGGATAAGAGGTATTGTAATTATCTGCTTTATAAGCTGATTGAGAAAAAGCACAGGCTTGTGGAAGAAAACAATCCCACGGAGATGTTGAAAGCCGTTAAGAATCCTGTAGAGCTTGCCAGAATGCAGGATATTTTCTTAAAAGACAGCGTGGCGGTGACAAAATTCATTTATTGGTTAAAGACGAATATCGGAAAGATAGAAATTACCGAGGTGTCCGCTGCGCAAAAGCTGGAGGAATTCCGCAGGCAGATTCCCGGATTTTTGGGATTGTCTTTCCCAACCATAGCGGCATATCGGGAAAACGCGGCAATGATGCACTATGAGCCTTCTGATGAAAATTGTGCGGTTTTAAAGCCTGAAGGACTTTTGTTGGTGGATTCCGGCGGTCAGTATATGGGTGGGACCACAGATGTGACAAGGACCATTGCTTTAGGTCCTGTTTCCGAGGAGGAGAAACATCATTACACGCTGACGGCAAGAGCAAACTTAAGTCTGTCCCGGGCGCATTTTCTCTATGGCTGCACGGGCAGGAATCTGGATATTCTGGCGAGGCAGCCCCTTTGGGATGTAGGGCTTGATTATAAATGCGGAACCGGGCACGGCGTGGGATATATGTTAAATGTGCATGAGGGACCCCAGAGTATGCGCTGGCGTTTTGTAAAAGGGGCGCAGGAAGCAGTGCTGGAAGAGGGGATGGATATTACCAATGAGCCGGGCGTCTATGTGGAGGGAAGCCACGGCATCCGCATTGAGAATGTTATGGTGGTGAAAAAGGATGTCAAAAACGAATATGGTCAGTTTATGCATTTTGAGACATTGACATGGGTTCCCTTTGATTTGGATGCAATTAATGAAAAGGATATGCCTGTGGAAGATTGGATGTGTTTGCTGGCATATCAAAAAGGGGTCTATGAAAAAATTGCGCCGTTTTTAGACGAAAAAGAGCGGGAGTGGCTGAAAAAAGAAACCCGTGCGGACAGTACCTTTTTTCTGAAGCATGAAAGGTAGTTGTTTTGTTAAACTGTTAAAAGATAACAAAGTTTATTGAAAAAGTATAATGGAACTGTTAAAACCTTATGAAAAATTTTTCCCTTTTATTGACTTTTCAATTAAGGTTTGAGATAATAGACGAGATAGGGAGTTCCCATAATAGGGACAGATGTGATATAGCAGGCTGTCCAATAAAAATACAATAATATTAAGGAGGACATACCAATGTCAACAAAAGCTTATTATCCGATTTCCGAAATCGGCGCCGGAAAGCCGGGCTTCAGCAGAACCCGTTCCATTATCGAAGGCGCTTTCTACGGCAACAATGTTGTAAAAATCAACACTGTAAGAGAAGCCTATGAAATGGCTAAAAATTCACCGGGAACCATCGTGACGGATATGCCCGTTTACAGAGCGGAAGAGCAGGGACTTGAGAAGGATGCCAAGGTTCTTTTGTTCAATGACGGTGCAGTTACCGGACGTTATGCCGCTGCACGCCGCATCAAGGGCGAGCCGGGCGTAGACGCTGCAAAACTGGATAAGGTGGTTATGGATGCCATCTACAAAACCCGTTGGCAGACCCTGTACCACGCAGAGTGCTTCATCGGTCTTGACCCTGAGTTCATGGTAAAAGCACACCTTTTGATTCCCGAAGGAGAAGAGAACCTTCTTTACAACTGGATGTTGAACTTCCAGTATATGTCTGACAAATATGTGCAGATGTACAAAGAGTCCCAGCCTGTCGGCGGCGGCAAGGAGCCGGATATCTATATCTTCTCCAATCCCCAGTGGACACCGGAAGAGGCTCCCGATGTAGATTATAGCTGCTTAAGCGATCCTTTGACCCTGTGCTATTTTGATACAAATGAGAACTGCGCTGCAATTCTCGGCATGAAGTATTTTGGTGAGCACAAGAAGGGCACTCTGACCATGGCATGGGCTTTGGCTAACAGAAACGGTTATGCTTCCTGCCACGGCGGACAGAAAGAGTATTCTCTGGAGGGCGGCAAGAAGTTCGTTGCTTCCGTATACGGTCTGTCAGGTTCCGGTAAGTCAACCTTGACTCACGCAAAACATAACGGCAAATACGATGCATTCGGCGGCATCAAGGTGCTGCATGACGATGCTTTCATCATCAACAGCGATACCTGTGCCTCCATCGCTCTGGAGCCTACTTATTTTGACAAGACCGCAGATTATCCTACAGGCTGCCCTGACAACAAGTTCCTGCTGACTGCACAGAACTGTTCCGCAACCCTGGATGAGGACGGCAAGATTCAGCTTGTTACCGAGGATATCAGAAACGGCAACGGTCGTGCGATTAAGTCCAAATTGTGGTCTCCGAACCGCGTGGACAAAATCGATGCTCCCGTAAACGCTATCTTCTGGATTATGAAGGATCCTACCATTCCTCCTATTGTGAAGCTGAAAGGTGCGGCGCTTGCTTCCGTTATGGGCGCAACCCTTGCAACCAAGACTTCTACCGCAGAGCGTGTGGCAGCCGGCACGGATATGAATGCACTTCGTATCGTTCCTTATGCTAACCCCTTCAGAACCTATCCTCTGGTAAATGACTATGAGAAGTTCAAGAAGCTGGTGGAGGAGAAAAATGTAGACTGCTATATCGTAAATACAGGCGACTTCATGGGCACCAAGGTAAAGCCTGCTGATACTCTGGGAATCCTTGAGACCATCGTTGAGGGTAAGGCTAACTTTGAAAAGTGGGGACCTTTCGAGGATATCGAGATTATGAACGATTGGTCCGGAAAGACTTCCGATGCATTCAAGCCTGACCTTTCCGATAAGTCCTACACCGAGGCGCTGAAGAATGCTATGCAGAACCGTGTGGACGCAGTGGAAGGCTTTGCTACCAAGAAGGAAGGCTATGACAAGCTTCCCGATGAAGCATTGGCTGCACTGAAGAAGCTGGTTGACGAAGTTGCTTCCCTGTAAGATGCTGATAAGTAAATAAGTAAAATTAAAAAGGCTGTCGCGGAAGCGGCAGCCTTTTTTCTATTCTTTATAATATCGGAAATACAGTTCCGTGTCGTCAGCGTTTAGGAAAACCAATTTAATGTCCGCCAATATGATTCCGTATTCCGATTCAAAGTCGTTAAATAAAGATGTGACAGAGTCGGAATAAACCGATGCAAGGGATTCGTAAAAAGTTTTTTGGATTTCCGCCATATCATCTCCCAGATCCTGCTGCTCGGAAAATGTGTATTCCAGAACCAGAATATTGTCGTCTTCGGCATAGAAATCCAAAGAAAGACCAATAGGATTTAATTGGGCATTGGCGCCCGCAACATTCTGCTCTTTATTTTCGCTGTCCAGCCAATCTTGAAGAGACAGGATTTCTTTTGATACAGTTTCTGTAGAATTATTTTCCGAAAAATTATTTTTCGTAGAATTACTTTCGGCGGAAGGATTTCCCGCTTCGGCGGATGCCGTGGAAATGTTTTCGGAAGAATCCGTTTCCGCCGGTCTGTCCGATGAATCGGTTTGGGGCGGCTCTTCCAAAGCTCTGGCGCTGCCGCAGCCCGTCAGGGAAAAAATAAATAGGAGCGATAATAGGATGATTAAAAATTTCTTTTTCATAAATTGTCCTTTCCGTGATCAATTTGTACAGGCAATCCGGATTGTATAGATTGTATGTGGAAGATACACAATATGATTACCGCTGATAAGTATATCACAAACTTGCAGAAAATTACAGTTGTATTTTGCCCTGCTTTTCGCTATAATAATAGTAACCTGAAATGTACGATAACTTCTGTTAATTTTGAACCTACATTTCTTTAAACGGGATTCCTATATTGCCGGAGCGGCTGTCAAGCCCTCACTCTTACAGCTATGACTGTTATCAGAGGATTGGAAGGGAAGGCAAAAACCCGGTTGCGGTTACCCACCTAGCATAGCTAGGAGTCAAAAAACAGAAGGCGGCATTTTGGGGATGCACAAAAGATAAGGAGCAGTCCTTTGGACTGCTCCTTTGTGGTGTTACTGCAAAGTCAACAGTGAATAGGGAGAAAATAATTGGATTCAGGACATTTTCGGTTAAATAAATCTCAGAGGATGCAGTTAAAGCGTTTCATTTGTATTCTGGGACTGCTTTTATTATTACTTCTTTTTGGCGGGCGCATTCTTGTAGCGTTTTTGAACAGGGACGGCAGGGAGAATCCCCCCGGTGAAGAGCATATTCCTGTGATTCAGCTTTTTACGAATGTCTGGATTATGGAGGTGAAGGACGCTTCTTTGCTGATTTTCAGAGAAGGACAAAGCGAAGAATATGCGTTTGACGGGTCTGTTACGCCGGATGCCTTGTGGAGGGAACAGTTGGGAGATGTAGAGGTTACGGACGGCTTTGTCACAAAAGTAACGGTAAAGGCAGAAAAAATAAACGGAAAAGTATTGAGCGCGGATGCGTCGGGCGTGGAGCTGGAGGGTTATGGGAGGATTCTCTTTGCGGCGGACTGTAAAGGATACCGTATTTATAATACTTTGGAGTCTCTGGCATGGTCGGATTTGATCATTGGGTATCCTTTCACGGATTTTGTTGTGGAAAACGGAGCGGTATGCGGATTTCTGCAGGCAAGAGAAGACGCCATGGAGATGATTCGGGTTTTGATTAAAAGTACGGACTATGAAAGCTTGTTTCATGAGAAGGTAACGGTCACTGCCGATACGGACTTTACGATTTCTTACGGCGATTATGCCGATTTACGGACAGAGCGGTATGCCGCGGGAGAGGAAGTTATCATAGACAGCGGGAGCGAGTATTTTTCGGGAGACAGGATCACAGTCACTCCCGATGTGCTGACCGGACGAGTCAGTTTAAAGGAGATAAGGAGAAGTCAGGGGATTCCTTTTTACCGGGGGCATGTAGAATTGGAAAAAACAGAGTCGGGGATAGTGGCGGTGAATGAATTATCCCTGGAGGAATATCTCTATAGCGTAGTGCCCAGCGAGATGCCCGCTTCCTATCCGGCTCAGGCGCTGAGGGCACAGGCGGTATGTGCGAGGACTTACGCTTACATCCATATGCAGAGGGCGGGATATCCGCAATACGGAGCACATGTAGATGACAGCACTTCCTATCAGGTATATAATAATATTTTGGAACAGGAAAGCACCACTACGGCGGTTAAGAACAGTCACGGTCAAATGCTGTACCGGGAGGACGGTATATTGGCGGAAACTTATTATTATTCTACCTCCTGCGGCATGGGCACGGATGCTACGATATGGAAAACGCAGACGGCTCCGACTCTTACATATTTAAAGGCGAAAGCCATATCCTCAAAAAATTTGGAGGACAGCGAGGGAGCGAAAGAGGCAGGGGAGAAATTAAAGTCGGAGGATGAGTTTGAAGCTTTTATCAAGGGTAAGGATGTCAGCGATTTTGAAGTGTCCGAGGGGTGGTACCGTTGGAGTTATCAGGTGAAAAAATTGGATCCGGAGCATATGTCCGAGGTTCTTTCAAAACGCTATGAAGCCAATGAAAATAGAGTGCTTACTTTGGAAAACGGCGAGTATGTCAGCAAGCCGGTCAAGGCATTTTCCGAGGTAAATGATATTTATGTGGAAAAAAGGGGAGCCGGAGGCGTTTGCGATGAACTTGTGATTCAGACAGACAGCGGCACTTATAAGGTGATTTCCGAGCATGCTATCCGTTATGTGCTGAATGACGGCGAGAGCAAGATTATGCGTCAGGACGGCACTGCGGTGGCAAGTCCCACGATTCTTCCCAGCGGATTTTTTATGATTGACACAGTCAAGTCCAAGAAAAAAGTCACGGGCTATGTGCTGACGGGAGGAGGATTCGGGCACGGCGTGGGCATGAGCCAGAACGGTGCAAGGGATATGGCGGAGTATGGAATGACGGCGGAAGAGATACTGACTTTCTTTTTTGACGGCTGTACCTTAAAAAATATCTATGAGACCTGAGAATGTTTTCTTAATTTTTGCTGGTCATACGGTTAAAAATATGATAGGATATGCGTAAAATGTAATGAGAACAGGCAGTAGAAAGGTAAACCTTACTATGGGGCGCACATTATATCGGATATCCAAGGATTTTTCTTCACAAATGAAAAAGCAGAATATCAGCGCATTTGCATCCAGCACGGCATTTTTTCTTTTTTTGTCGCTGGTGCCCATGTTGGTTATGATCTGCACCATTATCCCGTTTACGCCTCTTACGGAAGAAAATCTGGTGGCGGCCATAGAAGATTTTGTGCCGGCTGTGATGGACCCGCTTGTACAGGGAATGGTGGAGGAAGTCTATGACAAATCCGCAGGCATTCTTTCGATTGCGGCAATCGCTACCCTCTGGTCGGCGGCACAGGGCGTATTGGCGCTTATGAGAGGCTTAAATGCCATCAATGGGGTGGAGGAGAAACGGAATTATGTTGTGGTAAGGCTGATAGCATCTTTTTATACTTTGGTGATGTTAATTGTTTTGATACTTTCTTTGTTTGTCATGGTATTTGGGAATGAGCTTGTAATGCTTATACTGCACAAGCTGCCCAGACTGAGGCTGCTGGTATCTTTTATCATGAAATTCAGGTTTTTATTCGGATGGTGCCTGCTGGCGTTGGTTTTTACCGTTATTTACACATTTGTGCCCGATAAGAAACTGCAGTTTCGGGAGCAGATTCCCGGAGCCGTCCTTTCCTCCACGATATGGATAGGCTTTTCCTGGGGATTTTCCCTGTATGTGGGAAGCTCCGGTTCCTACAGTATTTACGGAAGCTTGTCCGTGATTGTCATTGTGATGCTGTGGCTGTATTTTGGCATGTATATCATGATGCTGGGGGCATATGTGAACAGATATTTTCAACCGGTAAATAAAGTTCTGGTAAAGCGGAGAAAACAGGAAAGAGGATGAATTTGAAAACACAAAACGGATGGATGAGGATTTTCTGGCTGGTATTTTCCGTGAGCATGTTGTTGATTTGCGGAATTGCCATGGGGAAACCTTTAAATAATCAGATTCCCATAAGAATATTTTTTTATACCGTGATATGGACGGCATTCTATGTCTGTGCGTGGGCGTTGTGCTGTTTTGTGGAAAGGCGGATTTCCTGCTTCCGAAAGCTGTGGAGGTATTTTTTGCCGGCGGTCCTGCTTTTGTTCGGAGTGGGACTGTTTACGG
Organism: Lachnoclostridium sp.; assembly: GCA_023664665.1. Classification (GTDB taxonomy): domain Bacteria; phylum Bacillota; class Clostridia; order Lachnospirales; family Lachnospiraceae; genus Acetatifactor. The sequence goes on along the minus strand of JAMPEY010000009.1, from coordinate 8,425 downwards.
TATCCTGTTTTTTGAGAAGCGACCCCGTAACGGATTATTGGGATATCTATGATGCGGCACAGCGTCTGGCGGCAGGACAGGAGGTACAAAACTGGGAGTATTTTGCAAGATGGCACAATAATGTGGGCGCTATGCTGGCGCTTGCTCTATTATTCAAAATAAGCTCTTTTTTCCCGTTTGTTGCGGACGCTTATTATGTGGTTTTGTTTTTGAATGTCCTGCAGGCAATAGTGACGATAGCCTGCCTTTCTTATCTGGCGGGAAAAGGGGTAAAAAAGCATTCTGCTGCGGCTTCTCTTATGGCAGTGATAATGGGCATTACCTGGATTCCTATCTGGGCAAATACTTCTATTTTTTATTCCGACCAATTAAGTTTTGGAGCGGCGGTTTTGGGTTTGACGCTGCTAATAAGAGGCGGAGAGAAGGAGAGTGTCGGATATCGGTTTTGGCATACCGCGTCGGCAGGTTTCTTTTTTGGCGTGGGATTTGTGATTAAGGCAACATCGGCAACGGCAGTGATTGCCCTGTTTTTGGGAATGTTTTTGTTTGGAATGTGGAAAAAGCATTGGAAGCGGGCGGCAGTATTTGCGGGGGTCATGGTTATTGTGATATTGTGTTATCAGGGATACAGCAAAACACTGCCCTATCAGAAGGATGTGGACAGGCTGAAAGCGCCTGTGGAATATTGGATTGCCGTCGGACTTTCCGGCGCAGGCACTTATAGCGACAACGAAGAATTTGCAATCAGATGTCTGACGGCACAGAATCCGGAAGAGAGAACAGGAATCGCAAGACGGCAGATTGCGGAAACTCTGCCCAATTTGTGGAACCCGGACCATATTTTACGGAAAGTGCGACAGAATTTTGGCTGCGGGGATTTGGGCGCTGCGGGATATCTTCTTTGGCCGAAGAATGAAAATGTTTTATGGCATTGGTTTTCGCAGGAGGGAAATCGGTATTGGACCTATGCGGGAATTACGACGGCGGCATTTTTTTCGGTGCTTTTTCTTATGGGTATGGGCGGCGTAAGGATGTTTTTTAGCAAAGAATATAAAAGAGAAGATTTTCTGCATTTTGTTGCGGCGCTGGCGTTCTGGGGACTGTGTTTGTTTTTGATGCTGTGGGAAGCGCAGGATAAGCAGATGTATAATCACTCCGGCTTTATGATACTTTCGGTAATCTATGGGCTGGCAGGGATAAGCGATAAAGTTATGCTTGACATTTTATATAAAACTCATTAAAATGTAAAAAGTGTATAGAAAAAGGCATTGATGGTGCACAGTAGAGGATTATTTTCCTTACAGAGAGAGGGAGAGACCGGCTGAGAACTTCCTCAGGTTCAGATAATTTCTTGAATTTCCCACCGGAGCCGTCCGAAAGAAATCTGTACCGTGTTTTCGGCGGATGCAGACTGTAGTTCGGAACGTGGGCGCGCGTTAAGTGCAAATGAGAGCCTATTATCACAATAGGAATCAGGGTGGTACCGCGGAGATTTCGTCCCTTGTTGCTTTGCAGCAGGGGATTTTTTTGTGCACGGACAATTCGGATGCAATATGCCTGCAGAGCCGGCGGCGTCCGGCGCAGGAGCAGGGAGAAAGGAGTCCCGCTGATTAAAATGCCGTTTGCGCGGCGGAATGAGAGGAAAATATGAAAGAGAAACTGGACAAAATCAAGGAACAGGTGATTCAGCAGATTAAAGAGTGTGACAGCACCGAAAAACTGAATGAAATCAGGGTGAGCATTCTGGGAAAAAAAGGAGAGCTTACCAATGTGTTAAAGTCCATGAAAGAAGTTGCTCTGGAGGACAGACCTAAAGTAGGGCAGTGGGTGAACGACGCCAGAGCCGAAATCGAGAAAATGCTGGATGAAACAAAGATAAAGATGGAGAAGGCTGTGAGGGAAGCCAAAATCAAAGCGGAAACCATAGATGTGACCCTTCCCGCAAAGAAGGCGGAAATCGGACACAGACATCCCAATACCATTGCCTTGGAAGAGGTGGAGCGCATCTTTATAGGCATGGGATATGAGGTGGTGGAAGGTCCCGAAGTGGAGAAGGATTATTATAATTTTGAAGCGCTGAACATTCCGGCGGACCATCCGGCGAAGGATGAACAGGATACCTTTTATATTAATGGGGATATTCTTCTGCGCACCCAGACTTCCGGCGTACAGGTGCATGAGATGGAGAGCGGCAAGCTTCCCATCCGCATGATTGCTCCGGGCAGGGTGTTCAGAGCCGATGAGGTGGATGCCACCCATTCCCCTTCCTTCCATCAGATAGAAGGGCTTGTGATTGACAAAAACATTACATTTGCGGATTTGAAGGGAACCCTTGCAGAGTTTGCAAGAGAGATGTTTGGGGAGGATACCAGGGTGAAGTTCAGACCCCATCATTTCCCGTTTACGGAGCCCAGCGCGGAGATGGATGTAAGCTGCTTTAAATGCGGCGGAAAAGGCTGCCGTTTCTGTAAAGGCGAGGGCTGGATTGAGATTTTGGGCTGCGGTATGGTGCATCCCCATGTATTGGAAATGAGCAAAATCGACCCGGAGAAATATACGGGATTTGCATTTGGTGTGGGACTTGAGCGAATCGCACTGTTAAAATATGAAATTGACGATATGCGCCTTTTGTATGAGAATGATATCCGTTTCTTAAGACAGTTTTAAGGGAAGTTATAAAAAAGGAGAAAACTTATGAATACTGCATTATCATGGATTAAAGCATATGTACCGGAACTTGACTGCACCGATCAGGAGTATCGTGATGCAATGACCCTCACAGGGACAAAAGTAGAAGGTTATGAGAGAAAAGATAAGAATCTGGAAAAGATAATAGTAGGGCAGATTGTTTCCATTGAGAAGCATCCCGACGCGGATAAGCTGATTGTCTGTCAGGTAAATATTGGAAGCGAAACCATTCAAATCGTGACGGGAGCGCCTAATGTAAAAGTGGGGGACAAGGTTCCCGTGGTGCTGGACGGCGGAAGGGTTGCGGGAGGACATGACGGTGGACCGTTACCTGAGGACGGCATTGTAATCAAAGCGGGAAAACTCAGAGGTGTGGAATCTAACGGTATGATGTGTTCCATCGAGGAGCTTGGCTCCGACAGAAATATGTATCCGGAAGCGCCGGAATCGGGCATTTACATTTTTCCGCAGGATACGGAAGTGGGAACGGATGCCGTGGAGATTTTAGGGCTTCATGACACGGTATTTGAGTATGAGGTAACCAGCAACCGTGTGGACTGCTACAGTGTGCTGGGTATTGCAAGGGAGGCAGCCGCAACTTTCAGAAAGCCGTTTCTTCCCCCTGTGGTGAAAGAGACAGGCAATGGGGAAGATGTCAATAACTATGTCAGCGTAGAGGTGGAAGACGCTGATTTATGCACCAGATACTGTGCGAGAGTCTGCAAGAATATTAAGATTGCGCCTTCTCCCCAGTGGATGCAGAGAAGGCTTGCCGCAAGCGGCATCCGTCCCATCAACAATCTGGTGGATATCACCAATTATGTGATGGAAGAGTATGGTCAGCCCATGCATGCATTTGATTTGGATACCGTAGCCGGGAAAAAGATTATCGTGCGCCGTGCGAAAGACGGGGACGAGTTTCAGACCTTGGACGGTCAGATGCGCAAAATGGACAGCGAAATCCTGATGATCTGCGATGCGGAGAAAGAAATCGGCATAGCGGGAATTATGGGTGGTGAAAATTCCAAGATTACGGATGATGTGCATACCGTTTTATTTGAGGCGGCAACCTTTAACGGCGCAAATATCCGTAAATCGGCAAAAAGAATCGGACTTCGCACGGATGCTTCCGGCAAATTTGAAAAGGGTCTGGACCCCAGATGTGCAAAAGAAGCCATTAACCGCGCCTGCCAGTTGATTGAAGAGCTTGGCTGCGGCGAGGTAGTGGGCGGCATGGTGGATGTAAAAGCTCCCCTTGAGCCCCTGCGCATGCTGCCTTTTGAGCCGGAGAAATACAACAGGCTCTTGGGGACGGATATTTCCAAAGACGATATGCTTGAAATGTTTGAACGCCTTGATATCAAGGTGATTGCAAACAGCTGCGGCGATATCTGCTTAGAGATTCCCTCTTTCCGTCAGGATTTGGTGGGAAGTGCGGATATTGCCGAGGAAGTGGCAAGATTTTACGGTTATGACAAGATTCCTACCACCCTGCCAAGCGGTGAGGCAACCACAGGAGGTCTTTCTTATAAGCTGCGCATTGAGCAGAAGGCAAGGGATATTGCGGAATATTGCGGTTTCTCTCAGGGAATGAATTATTCTTTTGAGAGTCCCAAGGTTTTTGATAAGTTATTGATTCCGGCGGAAGATGAGCTTCGCCGAACCGTGACTATCTCCAATCCTTTGGGGGAGGATTTCTCGATTATGAGAACCGTTTCCTTGAACGGGATGTTGAGCAGTCTTGCCACCAATTATAACCGCCGCAACAAAAATGTAAAACTGTATGAGCTGGGCAATATTTATCTGCCTAAGGAGCTGCCCGTGACGGATTATGTGGACGAGAGAATGCAGTTTACGCTGGGATTTTACGGGGAGGGGGATTTCTTTACCATGAAAGGGGTGCTGGAAGAATTTTTTGACAGCATCGGCATGGGAAAGAAAAGAGAATATGACCCCAAAGCAGGAAAGCCCTTCCTTCATCCCGGCAGGCAGGCATCGGTGGTTTACGAGGGCGTAACGGTGGGATATCTCGGTGAAGTACATCCAGAAGTGGCGGACAATTATGGTATCGGGACCAAGGCTTATGTGGCGGTGATTGATATGCCGGCTCTGCTTCCTTTTACAACTTTTGACAGAAAATATGAAGGGATTGCCAGATTCCCGGCTGTCAGCAGGGATTTAAGCATGGTAGTGCCCAAGGAGATTCTGGTGGGAGAGATTGAGCGCCTGATCGAACAAAGAGGCGGGAAGATTCTGGAATCCTATGAGCTTTTTGATATTTATGAGGGAAGCCAGATCAAAGAGGGCTATAAGTCCATTGCCTATTCCCTTACTTTTAGGGCAAAGGACAGGACCTTGGAAGAGAACGACATTACCACGGTCATGAAAAAGATTTTGAATGGCTTGGAGCAGATGGGGATAGAATTAAGACAGTAGATTGAAAAGAGGTGCCGTTTGGGCGGCGGAATGTGAGGAAATATGGAGAAGAAGAACACTTGGGAAATGTATGATGCAAAGCATTTGAAAAAATTGGAGAAGCTATGTCAGGAATACCGGGCATTTTTGGACGAGGGCAAAACGGAAAGAGAATGCATCGACACGATTGTAAATACCGTGGAAGCTGCCGGTTATAGGGAATTGGACAGCATAGTGAAAAGTCAGGAGAATTTAAAGCCCGGCGATAAGGTATACAGTGTATGGATGAATAAATCCATTGTTATGTTTCAGATAGGAGAGCAGCCCATGGAGGAAGGAATGAATATTCTGGGCGCCCATATTGACAGTCCGAGGCTGGATGTAAAGCAGAACCCGCTTTATGAGGACGGCGGTTTTGCCTATCTGGATACCCATTATTACGGTGGAGTAAAAAAATATCAATGGGTGACCATTCCTCTTGCCATTCACGGCGTGGTGGTGACAAAAGACGGCGCTACCGTGGAAATCAATATCGGAGAGGATGAGGATGACCCTGTATTTTTCGTGTCTGATCTGCTGATTCATCTGGCGCAGGAACAGCTTGAAAAAAAGGCGTCAAAGGTGATTGAAGGTGAGGCGCTTGACATTATCATCGGCAATAAACCGCTTGTAATCGACAAGAAAAAGGACGGTAAAAAAGACAAAAACGCCAAGGATGACAGGCAATCCGGTGAGGGAAGCGCCAAGGATGCCGTAAAAGCGGGCATTTTGGAAATTCTGAAAGAAAATTACGGTTTTGAGGAAGAGGATTTTCTCTCTGCAGAGCTGGAAGTAGTGCCTGCCGGGAAGGCAAGGGAAGCCGGTTTTGACCGCAGCATGATTCTGGCGTACGGTCAGGATGACAGAGTCTGTGCATTTACTTCCTTAAAAGCCATGCTTGACACGAAGCAGACGAAGCGTACCATGTGCTGCATTCTGGTGGATAAGGAGGAAATCGGTTCCGTGGGCGCTACCGGCATGAAATCCCATTTCTTTGAGAATGCCGTTGCGGAAGTAATGAATCTGACGGGGGAGTACAGCGAATTAAAATTGAGAAGATGCCTGTCCCACAGTTGTATGCTGTCTTCCGATGTAAGCAGCGCTTATGACCCTGCTTATGCGGCAAGTTTTGACAAGAAAAATGTAGCATATCTGGGCGGCGGCATGGTATTTAATAAATTTACCGGCTCCAGAGGAAAGTCCGGCTCCAATGACGCCAATGCGGAGTATATTGCGCATATCCGAGATATTTTTGCAAAACAGGAGATTAATTTCCAGACTGCGGAATTGGGAAAGGTGGATTTGGGCGGCGGAGGCACCATCGCTTATATCCTTGCCAGATATGGCATGAATGTGATTGACAGCGGCGTTGCCGTGTTAAATATGCATGCTCCGTGGGAAGCTACCAGCAAGGCGGATGTGTATGAGACTTACAGAGGTTATAGGGCGTTTGTGGAAGGAGCATCTTTGTAATGGAGTTTTGCAAACTCTGATGTAAATTACAGGAAAGAGAAGGGTACTGACAGATGGCAGATTCCGGGGAACAGACAGAATTAAAAAAATCGGATTTTTTCTTTGAACTTCCTAAAGAGCTGATTGCGCAGGACCCGCTGGAGGACAGGTCAGCTTCCCGGCTGTTGGTGCTTAACAGGCATACCGGAGAAACATCCCATCATATTTTTAAGGAGATTGCGGATTATCTTGAGCCGGGAGACTGTCTGGTATTAAATAACACAAAGGTCATTCCCGCAAGGCTTCTGGGAGAGAGGGAAGGCACCGGCGCCCATGTGGAAGTGCTTCTTTTAAAGCGGAGGGAAGGGGATGTGTGGGAAACTCTGGTGCGTCCCGGTAAAAAATGCAGACCCGGCAACCGTTTGACATTCGGAGACGGGCTTCTCAGAGCCAAAATATTGGAAACCGTGGAAGAGGGCAACCGTCTGATTCAGTTTGCGTACGACGGAATTTTTGAGGAAGTGTTGGACCGTTTGGGGGAAATGCCCCTGCCTCCTTATATCACGCATAAATTAAAGGATAAAAACCGCTACCAGACCGTCTATGCCAAGTATGACGGTTCGGCGGCGGCGCCTACCGCAGGACTGCATTTTACCGGGGAACTGCTTAAGCAAATTGAGGATAAAGGGGTGGAAATTGCCTATGTGACCCTTCATGTGGGGCTTGGCACATTTCGTCCGGTAAAAGAAGAAAATTTGTTGCAACACCATATGCATTCGGAATATTATCAGGTGACGGAGGATGCCGCCAAAACCATTAATCAGACAAAGGAAAGAGGCGGCAGGATCATCTGTGTGGGCACCACAAGCTGCCGCACCGTTGAGAGCGCAGCGGATGAAAACGGGGTGGTGCAGCCCGGTTGTGATCATACGGAGATTTTTATTTATCCGGGGTATCGTTTTAAAGTGTTGGACGGACTGATAACGAACTTTCATCTGCCGGAGTCCACTCTTGTGATGTTGGTGTCGGCGCTTGCAGGCAGGGAAAATGTGCTTGCGGCATATGAGGAAGCCATACAGGAGAAGTACCGCTTTTTCAGTTTTGGGGATGCCATGTTTATCCAATGACGCCGAAATGCAAACTTTTGTCTTTGGCCAATGCCGCGCCCTGTTACCTAGACATCATATACAAAATGTACAATTTTTACATAGTCTGCAATATCATTGATTTTTCCGCCCAGTTTCATTTGCATGAACGGATCCATGTTTTCCTCGCAGAATGTGCGGATGATTGCGGCTACTGTCTTTAAAGTGTCCAGAGTGACATTGCCCTGTCCTATACTGCGGATTTGATACCATATAAATTCGCTGTACCATGGATGGCTGCCCCAATGGACGAACTCAGCCGACTGGTCCGTGGGCAGCATCAGGCAGTTCCACTCCTCATTAAATGTTTCGGGCAGGGCGGCCTCGGTACAGTCATACAATTCCTTCAGTATCTCCACCGGAATCACATGATGGGCCTGCTTGTTTCTTGCGGCTTCCTCTCCGTGGAGTGCGATATAGTTTGCTCTCAGATTGCTTCGCTTCATATTTTCCTCTCTTTCCGCCGCATAAGCGGCATTTGAATGAAACGGTAACTTTGCATGGATTTCAATGTCACGGATTTTCAGGCGGGCATTGGCTTGCGACATATTGAATATATAACAAAGCATTTGATGATTCCGCTTTTTGCTGTAAATGACCACTTATAAGGGATGAAGAATCCGGTTTGGACATATAGAGTAAAGTTTTTGTCAGTTGAAACAGAGAAATAAATAGAGAGTACCAGA
>JAMPEY010000008.1:49977-103984 GCA_023664665.1 Lachnoclostridium sp. | reverse complement strand
CTTCCGGGTGGCTCTCAAGAGGGAAACTGGTGGCTCTGAAGCGGGATAATATTCACAATCATCGGAATGCTGGTCACAGTCGTTTACAATCTCACAGATACCTTCTGGATAGGCAAAATGGACAACAAAAGCATGACCGCCGCCGTGGGAATTGTGTTTGCGTTCGTTTCCTTTGTTCAGGCGGTAGGATTCTGGTTTGGCTACGGCAGCGGTAATGTCATGTCCGGAAGGCTCGGGGAAGGCAATGAGCAGGAAGCGGAAATTGTGTCCTCAAACGGCGTGGTCATGGCGCTGGTTACCGGAATCGCCCTGATGATACCGATGCTGATATGGCTTGAGCCGCTTGCGGCATTTCTCGGCGGGAACGCATCGGAGAACCTTATGAAATACACCGTCCAATATCTTCGGGTCATGCTGGTATCAGTTCCGTTTTCGCTGTTTGCCACAACGGTGTACAATCAGCTTCGATTGTGTGGAAATGTAAAGGACGGAATGATTGGGCTGCTTGTGGGAATCCTTGCCAATATCATCCTTGACCCGATACTGATCATCCTTTTTCGTATGGAAATGTTTGGAGCGGGGCTTGCAACGCTGCTGGGACAGATGCTCGGTGCTGCGGTACTGGCGTTTCTTTCGTACAGGCACGGAAATATTCCCGTGAGGTTTAACAGATGTAATTTTGGCGGCGGCAGACTGTATCATATCCTTGCGGGCGGAGCGCCGAATTTCTCCCGTCAGGGAATCATCGGTATCGCTTCCGTCCTGTTGAATGTTGCGGCTGCTGATTTTGGGGAAGCCACGATTGCGGCGTTTACCGTCTCGTCAAGGGTGGCGGCACTGGGATATATGGTAATGATAGGTTTCGGGCAGGGTTTTCAGCCAATCTGCGCCATGAATTATGGGGCGAAAAAATATGACCGTGTCCGCAAAGCGTTCCGCCTTACCGTCGGCATAGGAACCACGCTTATGATAATAGCCGCCGCGTCGTTTGCTGTCTTTGCAAAACCGCTTATCGGAATGTTTCTGGCGGATGATGAAGTGATACGGACAGGCGCTGTCATTTTAAGGTATCAGTGCATCTCCTTCCCGTTTCTTGCGTTTTATGCGGTATCTGGCATGTATATGCAAAATTGCGGTAAATATATGACGGCGCTGGTTATTTCCATCGCAAGACAGGGGATTTTCTATATTCCCTTGCTGTTTGCCTTAGGGGCGGTATTTGGAGATTTCGGTCTGTATATCGTCCAGCCCGTTTCGGATATCCTGTCTTTTGCGTTGTCGGCGGTGATTTTAGGCGTAAGGCGTGATAAGATGTAATGTGGAAGAAAAAAGGTAAATTTCTGAAAAACATTGACACTTTTTCATTTCTTTGCTAAAGTATAAACAGGGAATGAAGTTCTCCCTTGGGAAACCAAAACCGCTTTTACTAAGCTGATGACTTCTGTGATGAAATATCGCAGAAGGACATTGGCTTTTTTTATGCTACAAGGAGGAAATATTTATGCTTACATCACTTGCACTTATTTTTCTAGTGGGTCTTGCTATGGCTTCCATCTGCCAGAAAATAAAGCTTCCACGCATTATTGGCATGCTGGTTACGGGGATTGTTTTAGGACCATATGCGCTTAATTTTTTAGATGCTTCAATTTTGGCCATATCCGCTGATTTGCGGCAGATGGCATTAGTGATTATTTTAATCAAAGCCGGATTGTCCCTAAATATCAGCGACTTAAAGAAAGTAGGGCGCCCGGCGGTCTTAATGTCCTTTTTGCCCGCAGTTTTTGAGATATTGGCATTTGTGCTGTTCGCACCGTCTGTTCTTGGAATCACATTGATTGATGCTGCTATCATGGGAGCTGTGCTTGGGGCAGTATCTCCGGCGGTTGTCGTCCCCAGAATGGTACAGCTTATGGAAACGAAATACGGAACAAAAAAGGGGATTCCGCAGCTTATTTTAGCTGGGGCATCTTTGGATGATGTTTTTGTCATTGTGCTGTTTTCCACCTTTATCGGAATGGCGCAGGGAAATTCTGTAAACATTATGGAATTTATCAACATTCCCATTTCAATTATTTCAGGCATATTCATAGGGGCGCTTGTGGGATTTTGCTTGTCTGTTTTCTTTGAGACAAAATATGCGCATAAGCATTATGTACGCAACAGCATGAAGGTTATTATTGTCTTGGGAATAGCGTTTTTACTGATTGCTTTGGAAGAATGGCTGAAAGCTGTTATCTCTGTTTCGGGGCTGCTTGCGGTTATGAGCATGGCTTGTGTGTTACAGTTAAAAAGCACTGCTTCGGTTTCAGCTCGTCTTTCTGAAAAATTCGGCAAGCTGTGGATTGCCGCCGAAGTCATTCTATTTGTGCTTGTAGGGGCGGCGGTTGATATCCGCTACACTTTGGAAGCCGGGTCGGGTGCTATCCTTTTGATTATGGCTGCACTGATATTTCGTTCGGTCGGCGTTTATCTGTGTTTAATAGGTACAAAACTTAACTTCAAAGAAAAGATATTTTGTATCATTGCCTATCTGCCAAAGGCTACGGTTCAAGCCGCTATTGGTTCCGTTCCCCTGTCTTTAGGTCTGTCATGTGGAAATATTGTATTGTCGGTAGCCGTATTGTCAATTATAATTACTGCACCATTAGGCGCATTGGGGATGGATATGACATATCAGCGTTTATTGGAAAAAGAAATAAAAGTTTCGGATTTTCTATACCAATGAAAAACCTTGGCGAAGAATGGCATTCCAGTTGCTTTTTTGAAAAAGGAAGCGGACAACTATAACCGAATTTTCCTCTTCTGAAATGGTATAAAAGGCAAGATAGCCATTTATTACGACAAAACGAATACCCCATGAAGCGAGAACGGGATCGTCCACTAACCGGAATTTCTCAGGAAAATCGGAAAGTGAATTAATTTGTTTTTCTGCTTCAGCAAGTAAGTCATCAGCAGCCTTGGGATTTTTTAACAAAAATTCAATGTGGTCTGCGGCACGAATTAAGTCCCTTTCAGCGGCGGCTGTGATGTGGACATTATAACTCATCGCTTGCGTTTCTCACGGATTGACGACATTGCTTCAGAGAATGGGCGGGTATTGCCCTCGGCAATATCATCAAGCCCTTCTTTTATCAGACCATATAATTCGAAGCGGCTGGTCATTTCTTCATAGGCTTCAATGCTCATAACAGCAAGGTCGCCTTTACCATTTTTGGTGATAAAAACCGGCTCGGTATATGTGTGGCAGAATGTAGAGATTTCATTGTAATTGTTTCTCAGTTCTGCACTGGATTTGATTGTTGGCATATAAAACACCTCCTGTTGATAACAAAATTATACACAAATTTTGTTATATAGTCAATGAGAATGTATCGTAAGATAGCGAAATCCGACTAATGGGAATATATGAGTAGTATGTGTCGGCTTTAGCATTATTATTTGATAGACTTTAAGTCAAATATGAGTTATAATTAACGGAAAGGCCAATATGTTTCCCAATAAGAAAAGTTGAGAGCGGATGAATGAGAGATTTTGTTTTTGACTATATCAAAAAGAAATACAAAGTATCTCCGGAATACCCATGGATTAAATATGACAGCAATGCGGTGTTCCGGCACGCAGATAACAAGAAATGGTTTGCCCTTGTAATGAGCGTGCAGAAAAATAAGCTGGGACTTTCCGGCGATGATTATGTGGATGTGGTCAATCTTAAGGTCATTGATATGGTTTTTCGGGATGTGATTATACGGGAAGAGGGCATTATGCCGGCATATCATATGAATAAGCTTCATTGGATTACGGTACTTTTGGACGGCACCGTGGAGGAAGAGAGGGTGCTTGACTTGATTGACATGAGTTTTACGGCTACCGCATCGGTAAAAAAGAAAGAGAAACAGAGTAAAAAGGATGGAGGGTCAGTATGAATCAGAATCAGACGGGAGCAGGGCATTTTGTGAATTTTGTGCTGTTAAAAGAAGCGGCATGGAACAAAGAAGAATTTATGAAAATTTTGAAGGAAGAATGGCAGATTGAAGCGGAAGACAATGGGGATGAAAAAAAAAAGCAGACAGATCAGGATGAGGACGCAGTGTGCTTTTACAGTCAGGACTGTATGATTTCCGCAGCTTTGATGCCTACGCCCATTCCTGACGGGGAAGCGGAGTATCATGCCGGAAGAAACTATATGTGGCAGGATGCGGAAGAAACGGTGAAACAGCATCAGGGGCATTTGATGGTGATTGTGATGAATCTGGGCGCCGGAGCCGTGGAAGCAGGTAAATTATTGACGAAAGTAGTGTCATCCTGCTGTAAGCAGGCGGGGGTTCTGGGAGTATATGCCAATGAGACCGTGTATCAGCCCGAACAATATCTACAGTTTGCGGATATGCTGAAGGAATCCCGGTTTCCCATATTTAATCTTGTGTGGTTTGGGCTGTACCCCGGAAAAGACGGCATTTGCAGCTGTACTTGCGGAATGAACAAATTCGGATATGACGAGATGGAAATTATAGACAGCAATGCCCAGCCCTCACAAATTCTGGACTTTTTGTCGGGAGTGGCAGCCTATGTCATTGTGGAGGGCGTAGTCCTGCAAAGCGGAGAAACCATAGGGTTTTCGGCGGAACAGCAGATTTCCATTACCAAGAGTCAGGGGATTGCAGTGGAGGGAGAGTCCCTGAAGCTGGGATTCTGAAACGCTCCTGTTAATTCTTCCGCAGAAGAACGGTAAGCAGCAGATACAGAGCGGGTTGATGAACCATGTAAATCGCAAGGGAATGCCGTCCGACCCATTCCAGACCCTTGAGGCTGCTTGACGATAAATAGTGAAGCAGTCTTTTTTGCTCGCAGAACTGATAAAGGAAAAATCCGGCGGTAAAGAGGAACAGCCAGGGAAACAGCGGAAAGTAGTCCGTTGAGTAAAATCCGGGCATGGGAAGGCCCAAGAAAGTCGTGGCTAAATCATGATACCAGCCCCGGGGCAGGGACAGCAGATGAAGACTGCCCACGCCTAAATATCCGGACCCGATATGTCTGGTCAGGATAAACAAAAGGATGCAGACAGCGAATCCTATGGAAGGGCGGCATTTTTGCAAAATATGTTCCGACAGAGCCACAAGAAGCATACAGGAGCCGATCAGCGTAAGCACGCCGAACACCACACGGTTTTGCGGCATTGCCAGAAGGGTGGCAAAGGATATGAGCAATCCTGCCAGAAAGACGATAAGTCCTCTTCTTATTTTTTTGTGTCCCAGAGGCTGGCAGAAACCGGACAAAAAGATAAAGGTACAGCAGATGCCCTGCTGCCATAAATATGCCCCGTCGGAATGATACCACTGCCAGGGAAAACCAAAGAGATAAACCAAATCCCATGCGGCGTGATAAAGAATCATATTGATAAGGGCGATGCCTCTGATACAGTCTAAAACGCCATATCTGGCGGATGCAGGGTTTTTTTGAGATTTTATCGTTGTTGTTTCCATGTTTTCTGAGTTCTCCTCATATTGGTATGGCATATTCTTATTGGGGCATCTGAAAATGTTGATAATCTTTGTGGGAATTGAAACTGCCGCCCCAAGTAAAGCCATGTTCTTTGAAAAGCTGATAGCAGAGGTCGTTTTCATCTATTTTATAGGGAAAGCTCCGGTTTCTGTCCGCATAAGATTCTGCGGAGGCAGGAAGAATCTGCTCTGTCCCGTCTGTGTTATAAGTAATGCAGGGGTTGTACAGGGGATTAATGTCAACGGCAAGCCCATACTCATGTCTGGACAGGGAAGGATTTTCCTGCGGCGTTTGATAATAAAAGCAGAAGGTGTTATTGTTTTCCATGGAAGCGGCATAGTCTCCGTTAAACTCGTCAATAAGGCGGACCTGACCAATCCGATATTCATTGCGGTACAGTTCATAGAAGATTTCCGTCAAGTCCCCGGCAATCGCCTGATTGCAGATAAGCTCTCCCTCTGTGGCAGCGCCGTCAAGATCATAGTGCCAGATATGCACATAGCGAAGGTCGTCATAAGTGATATTCGGAAGGGAATCCATGTTCTGGGCGGATTCCGTATCCAATGAAATAAGAGCGGCGGGATAGGAGATTCCGGTGATATATCTTTGCAGATTTTCCGACAGGGGTTCGTAATAAAAGCCCTCCGAATAAAGAGTGCGCTGTTCGTCGGGGATACTGCTGTTTAAAGCGGCTCCCGGCAGGGTGGAGAGAACGGGAGCATTCTGTCCGGCATCGGAACCGGAGACGCTTTCGGCTTTGGCAGTTTCCTGATAGGCAATATCCGGATTTTGCCGGGCATAATCCTCAAGTGTCAGGGAATGCTGACGGGACACTTTTGTCAGTCCGTTCACCAGAATACAGATGATCCCGATAATAAGTACCATTTTTATAATTTTGTTCCGGTCTGTTTTCATTGTTATACTCCGAGTGTTTTTCTTTCGTTACTCAGCATAACATGCCGGATGCATTTTGTAAATGAGAAGCCGGGAATTATCCTGTAAAATACACATAAGGAGTTTCACTGATAAGGCGGCAAGGTTTTCTTGACAAGGCTGTTTGTGGGAATTATAATGAAAAAAGTATTCTTTATCAAAATTTTAATCATAGCGATACAGATATCATGACAGAAATACGAAATATCTGTCAAACATACATGAGGAGGGCAAATCTGATGTTTTGTGGAAAGTGTGGTGCGGAAATAAAAGCAGGAGGAAAGTTTTGTGCGGTCTGCGGCACGCCGGTACGGGAGGAGGCTTTACAGGCCGAATCGGGCAGCCCGGCATCCAATGAGGCGCCCGGCGTGAATACGGCGGCACCGATACAGACTGTATCAGAAATGCCGATACAGACTCCGTGGCAGACAGGGGTTGACAATGCGCAGGCAGGCACGCCGAAAAAAAGCGGGAAGGCAGGGCTCTTTGTGGCGATAGGCGTGGCAGCGGTTTTGCTTGTGGCGGTGGTATCCTGTGTGGTCAATGCGGCAGGCATCAGCAATTTCATGCACAAGACCTTTTCTTCGCCGGAAGAGTATTTTCAATATGTAATGAAAAAAGAGGTGACTGCGGCTTCCCAGCGTGCGGGGGGGCTTTACAGCGATATGGTATCCAAGCTGAACTTCTATGATGTCGGCTATGACGCGGAGCTGACCGTAGAGTTGGGCGAAGAGGTTCAGGCGCTTATGAAAATGGCGGGCGCATACACGGATCTGTCATCTGACGGCATTGATTTGTCAAAATTGGAGAGCTTTAAGGTGGGAGCCGGCGTATCCGTAAAGGATAGTACCATAGGCTGTAATCTGACGGCTGATATCAATCAAGCGGCGCTTTTGTCCCTCAACAGCGTAATGGATTTGGCTCAGGGAGAAGCTTATTTCCAGATTCCGGAGCTTTCTAAGACCTATCTGGGACTGAATATGGAAGACTATGATATGGTGGGTTACTACTACTATGATCTGGATTCCCTGACAGAAGCGCAGGAGATGAATAAAGAGATAGTCAAGGCGCTGCCCGGACAGGCGGATGTGGAAAAAATGATTCAGCGCTACATGAACATCATAATGGAGAATATGGATGATGTGACCATCGGAAGCAAAAAGCAGTTAAAGGTGGAAGGCATCACTCAAAACTGTACGGAAATCAAAGTCACGGTTGACGGAAGAACCGCGAAAAAGGCGATGGAGGCGGTTATTGAGGAGGCTCTGGACGACAAGGATCTTAAAAAGATGCTTACGAAAGCAATCGATGCCACGGGGGAGGATGGAGACGAGTATTATGACGACTTTGTGGACGATTTGGAGGATTTAAAGTCCGAACTACAATATATCGGGCAGTCAGACAGTGAGATTGTATTAAAGATATATGTGGACGGAAAGGGCAATGTGATCGGCACCGTGGCGGATTTCGGAGAAGACAGATACAGCAGCGTACTTACCGTAACCAAGGGCAGCAATAAGGCATACGAAATTTCTCTTGTGGAAGATGATGAGAATATTTATTCTTTGTTCGGAAAAGGGCAGACTTCCCGCGGGCTTCTGACCGGAGAGTTTGTCTTGGAGGTGGAAGATCAGTCCGTTGCGGAATTTAAGGTGAGCAATCTGGACTTGAAAAAGTGGGAGAGCGGATATTTCAACGGTTCGGTAGAAATCATGCCGTCTTCGGAAATGGGAGAGCTGCTGGCACAGGAGTTTTCCGCTCCCATTGCGTCCTTTGTGGAGGATGCTTCCATTACGGTTGACTGTAAGGCTTCCGCCGAGGAAGCGGAGTATAAGGTAGCAGTGAACTATGACAAGGAAAAGCTGCTGAGCGCGACTTTGGCGGTGAAAAGGGGAAGCGGCTCAAAGGCTTCCGTACCTGACAGCAAATCCGTTATCATGATGGAAGATGAAAGCGATTTGATAGAATATGTGAAAGATGTAGATTGGGATCAATTAATCACAGGATTGGAAAAGACGGGAGTTTTTGAGGAATTAGCGGGAGATTTGAAGGATGCGGTAGCACAGTTGGATATCCTTCTGCGTATGATGCAATAAAAAACGGGAAATTTTCATCAGGGAAAACCGGTGCAAGCGCTTATAAAGGCTTGCATCGGTTTCTTTAATAAAGCTTGCCCCGGATGTGTGTTTTGGGTATAATAAAAACATGTGCATGGCGCAGGCATGTTTGGAAGTGTGATTGAGATAGGAAGGGTATGGTGAGCCCTATGCGGCAGATATTAAAAAAACTGAATGTCCTGCTGGATAAAAAACAGAAGCGTACTATGGCAGGGCTTATGGTTATGATGGTTATCGGGGCCTTCCTGCAGACGGCGGGAGTGGGGCTTTTGGTGGAGGTAGTGAACATCGCCATTGACCCTCAGGCGGTTCAGGACAGCCGGATTGCCCGGACTTTTTATGAAATTCTGGGAAGCGAGGACTACAGAAGTTTTTCCGTTACCGTAATGGTAGTGCTGATAGCGGTTTTTATTGTGAAAAACATTTTTTTATATGTGCAGCAGAAATTGACATTTGCTTTTGTGTATACCAACCAGTTCAGGACATCCGAGCGGATGATGTGTAATTATCTGCGGAGGAATTATGAGTTTTATCTCAATGCCGACACGGCGGTGGTGCAGCGGAGCATTACTTCGGATGTAAATAATATGTACGCCCTGATCTTAGCGTTGCTGCAGATGTTGTCGGACGGGGTGGTATCGGTGTTTATTATCGGCTACTGTCTCATCAATAACGGAACCATGACCATGATTCTGGCTGTGGTTTTAGTGACTCTGATGTTGCTTATCAAAAAGGTGCTGAAGCCCATTATGTATCAGGCGGGCAAGGACAATCAGGATTATTACAGCGGGCTGTTTAAATGGATTTCCCAGACGGTGCTGGGCATCAAAGAGGTAAAGGTAGCCTGCAAGGAGCAGTATTTTGTATCCGAGTACCGCAAATGCGGGAAGGGTTATGTGGATGCGGTACAGCGTTACAGCCTGTATAATAATATTCCCAAGCTTTTGATAGAGACGGCATGTGTGGCAGCTATGGTGGGATATATGATAATTCTGGTATTGACAGGCGCATCCACGGAAAATATGCTGGAGGTGTTCAGCACGCTTGCGGCGGCGGCATTTATATTGCTGCCCTGCGTGAACCGGATTAACAATCAGATTAATTCGATTGCTTATTTTGAGCCGTTTTTTATGGGAGTCAGTGATAACTTACAGGATGAGATTGCGGGGGAAAAGGTGGACATGTCTTTTGCCACGGACGGCGAGGAGAAGCTTCCTGTCAAAAAGGTGATAGAGATGAAAGATATCACCTATGCTTATCCGGGTACGGAAAAATTGATTTTTGACCATGCCAATCTGACGATTCCGGTGGGTTCGGCGGTGGGAATCGTGGGCACCACAGGCGCCGGAAAGAGCACGGTGGTAGATATTCTGCTGGGGCTTTTGAAAGTAAGGGAGGGTAGGATTTGTGCGGACGGACAGGATGTGATGGAGCATTACAGGCAGTGGCTTAAGAATGTGGGTTATATTCCGCAGATGATTTTTATGTTGGACGACACCATTCGCAAAAATGTTGCATTCGGCGTGCCGGAGGACAAAATTGACGAAAAGCGGCTGTGGGAAGTATTGAAAGAAGCGCAGCTGGATGAATTTGTAAAAACCCTGCCGGATGGGCTGGATACGGGCATCGGAGAGCGTGGCATCCGCCTGTCCGGGGGACAGAGGCAGAGAATCGGCATTGCGAGGGCGCTTTATAATGACCCGGAGGTGCTGATTCTGGACGAGGCTACTTCCGCCCTTGACAATGACACGGAAGCTGCCATTATGGAATCCATTAACAGGCTCCACGGTAAAAAAACACTTGTTATTATTGCCCACAGGCTGCAAACCATTGAAAAATGTGATTTGGTTTACCGGGTGGAAGACGGAAAAACAGTGATAGAGCGGGGACAGCTTGCATGAAATTGAGCATAATTGTGCCGGTGTATAATATGGCGTCTGACGGAAAATTGAATTTTTGCATGGATTCGCTGGTGGGTCAGACCCTGTCTGCCTCCGAATATGAGATTCTGGCGGTGGATGACGCTTCCACGGATCATTCGTTGGAAATTTTGAGGGATTATGAGCGCAGATATCCGGACAGGGTGAAGGTCATTCATTATGCGGTGAACAAAAGGCAGGGCGGCGCCAAGAATGAAGGTTTAAAGCATGCCAGAGGGGACTTTATAGGATTTATTGACAGCGATGATTGGGTAGCGTCCGATTATTACGAGAAGCTTTTGCAAAAGGCGGAAGAGACAGGGGCTGACCTTGTGGGCTGCGATTACAATCTGGTGACGGAGCACACTTTTACGGTGGGCAGGGTGGTGCGGAACAATACGGCGGACCAGACCGGCATATTGGATAAAGACCGGCATAAAAAGCTGTTAATGCGCCCCGGAAGCATGGTGATTAAGATTTACAGACATAGCGTGATAAAGGAGAATCATCTGAATTTTCCGGAGGGTATCTTTTATGAGGATAATTGTGCCGGACCGGTTTGGTCCCGGTATTTTACCCATTTTGAGAAGGTGGAAGAGCCTTTGTATTATTATTATCAGCATCAGGTGTCCACGGTGCATCATATTACGGAAGAAAAATGCAGGGACCGCATGAAAGCCGCGGAGCTTTTGTATGAGGAGTGTAAACGCCGGGGATTTTTTGAAGAATATAAGGAAGAAATCGAATACCGCTTTGTGGAGCTTTATTATGTAAACACGCTGTTTTCTTATTTGTCGGGAGTAAAGCATCCGCGCCTAAGGTTTGTGAAAGAGCTGCGGGCTGGGGTGGCGGAGAGGTTTCCGGATTTTCAAAAGAACGGGTATTACAGGACTATGACGGGAACGCAGGAGCAGAAGTTTATTGCCCTGCTGCAGAAGTCGGCGCCGATGTTTTTGGGGTATTATAAGTTAAAGAGACTGATATGGAAGATGATTTCGGTATGTAAAAATGCTGTTTCCGCGGAGAAATAAGGGGTATCAAAATGAAAAGAATAGCAATCATTACGGCGAGGGGCGGCAGTAAGCGCATTCCCCGGAAAAATATCAAGGAATTTTGTGGAAAGCCGATTTTGGCGTACTCTGTTGAGGCGGCATTGCGGTCGGAAAAGTTTGATGTGGTGATGGTGTCCACGGATGATGAGGAGATTGCGGAGCTCGCAAAGGAGTACGGCGCAGAAGTGCCTTTTTACCGCAGTGAAGCCACGGCAAATGATTTTGCCACCACCAACGATGTGCTGCTGGAGGTGCTTGCCGAGTATGAAAAGCGGGGACGGCATTTTGATATCGGGGCATGTATTTATCCCACGGCGCCTTTTGTAACGGCACAGAAGCTGCGGCGGGCGGTAGGGGAGCTGGAGGAGAGCTCTGCGGATGCCCTGATTCCGGTGGTGCAGTTTTCCTATCCTCCCCAGAGGGCGCTGGTAATGGAGGATGGCGGAATGATTTTCAGGTATCCGGAATATCTGGACAGCCGTTCGCAGGATTTGGAGCCTCACTATCATGACGCAGGGCAGTTTTATGTTTTCCGCACAGAGGCATTTTTGGCGAACAGAAAGCTCATGGTGGGAAACCTCCTGCCGCTTGTGGTGTCCGAGATGGAGGTGCAGGATATTGACAATCGGACGGATTGGGAGATTGCGGAGATAAAGTACCGGCTGATGGTGCAGAGGCAGGAAAACGAGTAATAACATATGTTATTTTGGGCGAAGTAACCTTGAAAGGAGACTGTGCTGACATGAAAAAGGAAATCATGATAGGTAGACATAGGATTAGCGAGGATTCTCCTACATTTATCATTGCGGAGATGTCCGCCAATCATCTGATGGATTTTGACAGGGCGGCGGCTATTTTGCGGGCGGCAAAGGATGCGGGGGCGGATGCCGTTAAATTGCAGACTTATACGCCGGATACCATTACCTTAAACTGCGACGCTCCCTGTTTTCAGATTACGCAGGGAACCATATGGGACGGCACTACGCTGTACAAACTGTATCAAACGGCATATACTCCCTGGGAATGGCAGCCGAGGTTAAAGAAAATGGCGGAAGAGCTTGGAATGGAGTTGTTTTCTTCGCCCTTTGATTTCAGCAGCGTGGATTTTCTTGAGGAGATGGATGTGCCCGCGTACAAAGTGGCCTCTTTTGAAATAAACGATATTCCTCTGATAAAAAGGATTGCCCAAACGAAAAAGCCCATTATCATATCCACCGGAATCGCTTATCTGGAAGATATTGAACGGGCGCTAAAGACTTGCCGGGAAGCCGGAAACGAAAATGTGATTCTGCTAAAGTGCACTTCGGCGTATCCGGCGCCTTATGAGGATATCAATCTGAAGACCATTCCCTCCATGAAAGAGGTATTTGACTGTCCGGTGGGGCTGTCGGACCACACCATGGGCAGCGCCGTAGCGGTTGCGGGCGTAGCCATGGGAGCCGGGATTGTGGAAAAGCACCTGACCCTGCGAAGGGCGGACGGTGGCGCGGACGCGGCATTTTCCATGGAGCCGGAAGAATTTAAGGAAATGGTAGATAACATTCGGTTGATTGAGAAAGCCATGGGCCGGGTGACTTATGATTTGACGGACAAGCAAAAAAAGAGCAGAGAGCATTCCCGCTCTCTTTTCGTGGCGGAGGATATGAAAGCGGGGGATGTGTTTACTCCTCGGAATCTTCGCTCCGTGAGGCCTGCTTATGGTCTGCATACACAGTATTATGAGGAACTTTTGGGAAAGAGGATTGTCAAAGATGCAAAGGCAGGCACCCCCATGAGTTGGGACTTGGTGGATTTTGAAGCAGGGAGGATATCGTCATGTTTATCATCCGGGCAGACGGAAACGCAAAAATAGGCGCAGGACATTTGATGAGATGCCTGACCATAGCAGAGGCGCTGCGGGAGGCGCTGAGTAAAGAGAACAAAAACGCTGCGGCGGATGATATTTTATTTGTGTGCGCGGACAGGGATTCCGCAAGGCTTGCAGAGGAAAGAGGATTTACGGCAAGAGCGCTGGACACAGACTATCGAAAGATGGAGCGGGAGCTGCCCGAATGGGAGAAAATGTATGAGGAGTTTGAGAAGGGAAAGGGACACAACGACAAAAATAAAATTCCAAGCGTTATTTTAATAGACAGTTATCATGTCACGGATTCCTATTTGATACGGTTGAAAAAGCGCATGACCGGCTATACTCTTGTTTTGTTGGATGATATGCAGGAACATGCCTATCCGGCGGATGTGGTGGTGAACTATAATGTTTTTGCGGACCGCGAGGTATATGATAAGCTGTATGCTTCAAAACAGAACAAGGTGAGGCTCTTTCTGGGAAATCGGTATGTGCCTGTGAGAAAGCAGTTTCTGGACAAACCGTACCGGGTGGCGGACAAGGTGAAAAGGGTATTGATTACTACCGGAGGCGGAGATAGCGATAATATTGCCGGAAGCATATTAGAGGCATTATTGGAGGCAGAGAAAATGGAAGAAAACGCGGAAAAGTTTAATTATGATTTGATATTGGGAAGATTTTATCCTAAATTGCAGGAGATGCAGGAGTTTGCCGCAGGCTGTTCCCGTATTCATATCCATCATGATGTCCGGGATATGGCGGCTTTGATGGAGAACTGCGATCTGGCGGTTACCGCAGGGGGCAGCACGATTTATGAATTAGCGGCAGTGGGAGTTCCTTTGATTTGTTTTTCCTATGCCAAGAATCAAGAGCTGATGACGGAGTACATAGGAAGGGAGCAAATCGCCGGTTTTGCCGGAGCTTACCATAAAGATGCGGATGCCGCCATCACCGGAATAAAGAGACTTTTTACAGAGTTTTGCCAGAATACGGCAAAAAGAAACGGGTGTTATTTAAAGGAAAGACAGATGGTGGATGGGCTGGGCGCCATGCGTCTGGTGCAGGAAGTATTGCTTGGCATAAATACCTGAATATGGTATAATGAAACCGTGTTTCATGGAGGCGTTGTTTGAAAAGAAAGATCAGCAGACAGATAATCATATATGACATAATAGCGGCAGTATGTTTTTTGGGCTGCCTGTTTGTCGGTATGCCGTCCGAAGAACCCAAAGCGGAAAGGGAAAAAATTCTTATTTTGGGTGACAGCATCGTCGGAATCTGCCGTGATGATACTTCGGTGACTGCTTTCATGAGCGAGTTTTTGGGAGAACCGGTGTATAACGGAGCCTTGGGAGGCACCTGTTACAGTTACGCGGACGCGGATATGAGACTTGCCTATACGAAGGATTGTTTTAATCTGGCAGGGCTTTCTCAGGCGTTTTATACAGGTGATTTCCGTCCCCAGCAGCACGCCCGTGTCAGGGAGAACGCAACCGAGTATTTTGAGGATGTGATATATGATCTGTCTACAATGAAGCTGAATGATATCCATACAGTAATCCTTGCCTATGGAATCAACGATTATCATGACGCGGTGGCGCTGTCCAATCCGGAAGATTTATATGATCCTTATACTTTTGAGGGAGCTATGCGAAGCTCCGTCCGATATCTAAAAAAGGCAATGCCCCAAAGCAGGATTATTCTGGTCACTCCCCTGTACAGTTGGTACCCTCCGCTGGGGCTCACCTGTGAGAATTATGATACGGGGAACGGCTTTTTGGAGGATTATGTGAATGCGGAAATGGCAATGGCAAAAGAATTGGATTTGGAAGTGATAGACCTCTATCATGATTTCTATAAGCATGACAATTACGAAGATTGGAAGACTTACACGGTGGACGGGCTGCATCCCAATGAAACGGGACGAAGCATGATAGCCCGCGCTTTGACGGATTATCTGCAAAGTAATGACGGAAAAGATGACAGGGCGGAATGAGAGGAAAAATGACACCTTCAAAAACTTTGAAAAAATGGATAAGCGCTGTGAAGCCGGAGTGGAAAACGGCATTTTTCTCGGCATTTCTGATAGGGCTGATGATTCATATGCCGGCGCTGGTGTCGGATATTCCCAACCACGACGGTCTGTCCAGCATGTATTTTGACCAAAATATGATTACTTCCGGACGCTGGTTTTTAAGCGTTGCCTGTGGTTTTTCTTCTTATTATACGATTCCCTGGTTTATCGGAATATTGGGACTGTTCTTTCTGTCATGCGCCGCGGTGGCGTTGACAGAGCTTTTGGAGCTTAAGGATGGTCTGATGATTGGTCTGACCAGCGGTCTTTTGGCGGCTTTTCCGGCGTTAGCATCCACTTTTGCCTATGTATTTACTTTGGACGGCTATATGATGGGACTGCTTTTGGCGGTGCTGTCCGTGCTCCTTGTGAAAAAATACCGTTACGGATTTCTGGGCGGCGCCCTTTGTCTGGCGTTCAGCATGGGAATTTATCAATCCTATCTGCCCTTTGCCATATTGTTAAGCATTTATGCTATTTTGATGTTGCTGATAGAAGAGGGAGAAATCAGGCAGAAATTCCAAAAGAGCCTGCAGTACCTTTACATGGGGGCGCTGGGGGCAGTTTTGTATTACCTTATCCTGAATGTACTTTTGAAGCTGCAGCACAAGGAATTGGCTGCTTATCAGGGAATCAATGAGCTGGGCGGGGAAAGTGCAAGAATAGCGGGATTTTCGGAAAAAATAATAGCGATGTACAGGGATTTCGCATCTTTTACCTTGAAAGGCAATGTACTTTTTCACAATGTATTTTCCTGCGCGGGGCTGGCGGTGCTGACATTGATTACTCTGATGACTCTGGTTTGCCTGATTTGCCGGAAAAAGTGGTGGAAGAATCCCCTTTTTTTCGCTATAATCATTTTGTTGGCGTTAGGTCTTCCGTTAGCCACCAACATTGTGCTGTTTATTTCTCCCAATGTGACCTACCATCTGCTGATGCGTTACCAATGGGTATTGTATCCTATCCTGATGGCGGCGTTTGCAAGCCGCTACGGTCTGTCGGAAGAAAGCGGCGCTGCGAGGGAACAGGCGCTGTTATGGCTGCTTGGCATATCGGTATTTGTTCTGGTATTTTGTTACGGAGTGGCAGATAATATCGGATATTCCAATCTGCAGAAGCGTTATGAGAAAACCTATGCTTATTGTGTGCGGCTGCTAGACAGGATAGAGCAGACGGAGGGATATTATCAGGGAATTCCCATTGCCATGGTGGGAGTGGTAGGATATGTGCCGTATCCCGAAACGGACATTACGGGAGATGTCACATCGGGAATGATCGGATTAAACGGCGATTTTCTTTTATACACAGGAAGTAATTATCAGGAATTTATGAAACATTATCTCGGAGCGACACTTAATATATTGAGCCCGGAGAAAATGCAGGATATTTACTATTCGGAAGAATATATTGCCATGGAAAGCTTTCCCGCCGAGAGTTCCGTAAAGATAATAGACGGGGTTTTGTGCATCAAAACCGAGAATGTAGGGCGGGATTAATTCTGTTCCGGGAGGGAGTGCGAATGGCTCTGTTATCGATTATATTGCCGGCTTATAATGAAAAACCGAATATTTCGGAGACGGCGGATGTCTTGTCAAAGCTCTTGGATGAGAACCGCATTGATTATGAACTGCTCTTTATCAGTGACGGCTCTACGGACGGTACATTTGAAGAAATTCTCAAAGTATCGGAACAAAATCCCCGTATAAAGGGCGTGGAGTTTTCCCGTAATTTTGGCAAGGAGGCGGGAATCTTTGCAGGATTGGAGCTGGCGGGAGGAGACGCGGTCATTGTGATGGACTGTGATCTGCAGCATCCGCCCGAGGTGATTCCCCGGATGTGGAAGCTTTGGCAGGAAGGCGTTGAGGTGGTGGAAGGAATCAAATCCGACCGCGGTGCGGAAGGATTGGGATATAAGCTGTCCGCCGGGCTTTTCTATAAATTGATGAGTAAACTGATTCGCATGGATATGAATGCCTCCTCCGATTTTAAGCTGTTGGACAGAAAAGTGGTAAATGTACTGTTGGAGCTTCCGGAGAGGAACACATTTTTCCGGGCATTGACTTTTTGGGCGGGTTTTCGCACGCAGAGCGTGTCCTATGAGGTACAGGAGAGAAAACACGGCAAGAGCAAGTGGTCCTTTCTCAGTCTGATGAAATATGCCATTACCAATGCGACTTCCTTTAGCACCCTGCCTTTGCAGATGGTGACGGTTATGGGGACGGTGTCTATTTTGTTCAGTGTGGTGCTGGCGGTTCAGACCATGGTAAAATATCTGAGCGGAATGGCAGTGGAAGGATTTACCACCGTGATTTTGCTCATCCTGATTATCGGCGGATTTTTGATGCTGAGTTTGGGGATTATCGGACATTATATTGCAAGGATTTATGAGGAAGTAAAAGGCAGACCCAGGTATATCATCAGTAAAACCACCGCAAATTTGCCGGATGTTCTGCAAAAGCGGCATGTTCAAAAGTGTGAAGATAGGAGGTATCAAAAATGATTCGTTTTAATATTCCGCCTTATGTGTGGACTGCAACCGGTTATATTATGGAGTGCGTCAATAATGAGAAAATCTGCGGAGACGGCGCTTATACCAAAAAATGTAACGAGTGGCTGGAACAACGGATGGGAGCGGCAAAATGCCTTCTCACCACATCCTGTACCCACGCGACGGAGCTTGCGGCGTTATTGTGCGACATAAAAGAGGGGGATGAGGTGATCATGCCGTCCTATACCTTTGTGTCCACTGCCAACGCTTTTGTGCTGCGAGGGGCCGTGCCGGTATTTGTGGATATCAGGCCCGACACCATGAACATAGATGAAAAACTGATTGAGGATGCGATAACGGAAAAAACCAAAGCTATCGCGCCCGTGCATTATGCGGGAGTTTCCTGTGAGATGGACACCATTATGGATATTGCCGCAAGATATCACCTGAGGGTGATTGAGGATGCGGCGCAGGGAGTCCTGTCCTCTTACAAAGGCAAACCCTTGGGCACCATCGGCGATTTTGGGTGCTACAGCTTCCATGAGACGAAAAATTACAGCATGGGGGAGGGCGGCGCATTGTTGATTCGCGACCCAAAGGATATTGAAGCTGCGGAAATTATCCGTGAAAAGGGTACGAACCGCAGTAAATTTTACAGGGGACAAATTGACAAGTATACTTGGGTGAATGCCGGTTCCTCCTATCTGCCCAGCGATATGAACGCGGCGTATCTCTATGCCCAGCTTGAAATAGCAGATGTTATTAATGAGGCGAGGCTGGCCGTCTGGAATCATTATTACGAGAGACTGAAGCCCCTGAAGGAAGCAGGAAGAATTGAGCTTCCCGTGATTCCCGAGGGCTGCGTGCACAATGCCCATATGTTTTATCTGAAGGCAAAGGATTTGGAGGAGAGGACGGCGTTTATCCGCTATATGAAGGAAAGCGAGATTCTTTCCGTGTTCCACTATATCCCGCTGCATTCTGCTCCGGCGGGCCAAAGATTCGGAAGGTTCCATGGAGAGGATCGTTATACGACGGCCGAGAGTGAGCGGTTGGCAAGGCTCCCCCTGTATTATGGTCTTGAGGAGGATAAGGTGGACTATATTTGCGATAAGGTTTGGGAGTTTTTTCAATGAAAAGGATGAAAAAACATCTTTCTGTTATAGGCACTGCCATAATCGGCAGGATGCTCTTCATAGGATTCAGTGTGCAGATTGCGCTGGGACTATGCTGGATGCTCTGTAATTTTGGCGCAAGGCAGAATTTTGCCTTGCAAAGCATGCGTAGCGACGGATTTTTGTATCCCGTCCTATTGGGAATTGCGCCCCATTACTGTGTGGTGTATCTGCTGCAGGCGGCGGTGGCGTTATGGGCGGGATATGTCTTTTTAAAGAGCATACGCCCTTCTCTGTTTTGGAATATCTGGGGCAGTCTGGTCATTTTTACGGTTCCCATGGGGATGCAGTGCCATCTGGCGCTTTTGCCGGATTCCCTGATAAGCTCCCTGATGTTGATGGAGTGCGGACTTTTTTGGAAGGCGGCAAAAAAACACGGGACAGTTCTCTTTGCGGAAATGGCGGCGTGCTGGTTATGCCTTGCTTTTTTGGACGAAACATATCTCTTCCTTGGGGGGATTCTGCCGTTTTTGCTGCTCCTTGTTACGGTTTGTGGCAGGGAGCGTTTTCGGCTCATTCCTCTGATTCTTTTGTTTTGCGCTTTTGCCGGAATCATTTGCGGGGCGTATGATTTAGCAAGGATGACAGGGGGATATAAAGGAGAGCCGAAGCGTGTATCGGAGATGCTGTGTAAGCGTTTCGTCTGGTCCACCGTATTGAAAGAGTGGGGGGATTGGCCCCCGGAGCTGACAGCTTGTGTGGAAGGTTCCGTCATAATGAACGCCTCTTTTTATTCGGACGGTTTTGAGATGGAATTAAAGCCTGCGCTTTCGGCGGTTTTAAGTCAGGAAGAGATGGACGCGCTTTTTGTGGATTTGGCGAAAAAAGCATGGAGTGCTTATCCGAAGCGGATTACGCTGGAATGCGGCTGGGATTTGGCGGGATATGTCTTTTCCCCTACGGTTACGGGACTGATGCTGGAAGGGCGGGGCTATATGTCTTATTGCCTGCGGAATTACGACATTATGAGCAGGGAGGCTCCGAAGCTTACAAAGTATTATATGAATTATGGCTGTTACTGGTTTGGCATAGCTTTTCTTCTTGCGGCGTTTGTGGAAATCGTCTCCGGCTTTTATGCGGATAGGGCGGCGTCCAAAAGGAAGTGGGGCTGTCTTGCGGCATATGCCGTTACCTGTGGATGCGTGGCGCTGTGGTATACGGCACAGGGAGCGGGAATGATGGATTATAAACGGACGGTATTTATAACCGGGTTATGGCTCATATGGCAGATACAAAAGACACAGACGGCAGCGGGGTATGTAAATGATGGAACGGAAAGGGAAAAAAGGGTATAACCTCCCCTTTTTCATAGGTTTATTGGCAATCTTTGCCACGGTGCTTCCTTACCTTATTTTGGGACAGGACGCCATTGTAACTTACCATGACCAATTGGATGGGGAGCTGATTGCCTACAGGCTTCAGGCAAAACACCTGTTTGACGGGGGAGCGCTGCCGGAATTTTTGGGCGGCGCCTCCAAGACGGCGTTAGTGCCTCCTGCGCCTGCCTGTGTGCTGTTGTTTTTGTGGGGGGACGGATTGGCGGGACTGGCGGTCATGCAGCTTCTCGGAAGCCTTTGCGGATACTTGGGAATGTACCTTTTAGTAAAGAGGCAGACGAAAATTCCTTTTCTGGGAATGGTTATGGGCATTTTGTACGGATATCTTCCTTTTTTGCCAATTTACGGACTGACCCAATACGGTCTGCCTTTACTGCTGTTTTGTGTATTGGAGGCGGAAGAGGGAAAGCATCGGCGGCTCGCTTTTCTTTACGGGGCTTTTTTTGCGCTAAACTCTTCTTTGGTGCTGGCGGGTTTTGCGGTGCTAGGCGTTATGGCGTTTTGGCTGCTTATCCGGTATCTGCGGAAAAAAAGAGCGCAGGGTCTCAAAAACTGTCTTGTTATGTGGCTGATGATGCTTGGCATCTATGTGATAGAAAATATTCGGCTGTTTGCCCAGATGCTGGGGGAGGGCAGTCTTTCCCACAAAGCGGAATATCAGCTTGTGCCGGAAAATATTTTCGATAGCTTCCGGAATGCCTTTTGGCAGGGAGGGCAGCACAGCGAGGACTTTCATGGTATTTTCTTGTGGCTGACAGTGATTGTGGCGGTTTTTGCCCTGATTTGGCTCTACAGACAGCCCAAAGCCCGGAAGCGGGCGGATGGCGGGAACATCCTGTCCCAGCTTAAAGTAATGGGAATTTGTGTGGGCTGTAATGCC
Source organism: Lachnoclostridium sp. (assembly GCA_023664665.1). Classification (GTDB taxonomy): domain Bacteria; phylum Bacillota; class Clostridia; order Lachnospirales; family Lachnospiraceae; genus Acetatifactor. The sequence goes on along the minus strand of JAMPEY010000008.1, from coordinate 82,664 downwards.
CTGTTTGCCATGGTGGCCGCTTTGTGGAACGGAAATTTGGGAATCCTTTTGCGGAGCCATATGCAGGCATTGGGGGCTTTTCAAATGGAACGCTTTTTGTGGCTTGCCCCCTGCCTTTGGTATTTATCCTTTGGATGCAGTCTCGGAATTCTGGCGGCTCTTTGGAAGCAGGGACTTAAGGGCAGTGTGGGAGTATTGGCGCTCTGCGGTGCCGTAACCCTGTGCGGAACCGGCTGGCAGGTGTTCCTTTCCGGCGATTTAAAGCCCAATCTTCAAAAAATGATAAATCCCGACTACGAGCTTATGAGCTACCGGGATTATTATGCCATCGGGGTATTGTCACAGGTGGAAGATTTTTTGGAGGAAAGGGAGGGCGCCTCCAAGGAAGAATACAGGGTGGTCAGTCTGGGGATTGACCCGGCTGCGGCGCTGTACCATGGATTTTATTGTCTGGACGGTTATTCCAACAATTATTCCCTCGACTATAAGCATATGTTCCGAAAGGCGATTTTGCCGGAACTTGCAAAAAGTGAGTATCTGGCGGATTATTTCGATCATTGGGGGAACCGCTGTTATCTTTTCAGTGCGGAATGTCCTGGTTACTATACCGTAGAAAAGGGCGGTTTCTATTTTAGTAATTATGAAATAAACACACAGGCTTTGCGGGAGCTGGGAGGAAAGTATCTGTTTTCCGCAGCCTATATTGCAAATGCCGGGGAACAGGGGCTTACCCTTGTAAGGGAGGAAGCTTTTGAAACCGAGGACAGCTATTATCGGATATTCGTATATCAGTTTTAGGCGGTGTGCATGGGAGAGAAACGGACAGTCATTCAGGAAAAAATCAAAAAGAATCTGCCGGAATTGCTGACAGTTTTGCTGTGTCTGGTGATTTTGGGCGCGGGCGTGTGCCGAAAACAGGGCTATCACATGGATGAGCTTCTCAGTTTTGAACTTGCCAATGCCCGTTTTACGCCATGGATTGTGCCGACCCAGCCTCAGGGGCGGCTGGAAAAATTTGTCCGAAATGAAATTGAGGCGGATACTTTCAAGGAAACTGCGGGAAACCTGATAACTACCGTACAGGATGTGCTGCAGAACGGAGGAAGCAGCAAGATGCTTTCTTATCGGGCGGATGTGTATGAGGAACCCGTATGGATTACGGGGCAGCAGTTCAGGGATTATATTACGGTGGGGGAGAAGGACGCCTTTAACTATTTATCCGTGTATTTTAATGTAAAGGACGACAATCACCCGCCCCTTCACTTTATGCTGTTACACACCATGTCTTCCCTCTTTAAGGGGAAAATCAGTCCCATGCTTGGGTGCAGCATTAATCTGGCGGCACTGGCAGGCATTCTGATATTACTTATGGGATTGGGAAGGCGTTTCGGCAGAGAGCTGGGGTACAGTGAAGAGGCGGGGCGTCTTCTGGGGATAATGGCGGCGCTTTGTTTTGGGCTGTCTGCGGGCGCAATGGCGATGACCCTGTTAATTCGCATGTATGCGCTGCTTGCCTTTTTTTGTACCGCGCTCTTTTATATTCATGTGAAAAAGTGGCAGGAGGACGACTTTGGGGGACATAACAAATGGCTTATTTTTGTGACGGCGGCAGGCTTTTGGACACAGTATTTCTTTTTGTTCTATTGCCTGTGTCTGGCGGCGGTAACCGCGGCGGCGCTCCTGCAGCATAAAAAGTACCGGGAGCTGGGAAAATATGTGTGCTCCATGGTAATTGCCGGGGTTGTGGGCGTGGCGGTGTTCCCCTTTGCCATATCCGATGTGTTTTCCAGCGGCAGGGGCGTGGAAGCGCTGGGTAACCTGTCCAAAGGGTTTGCGGGATATGGGGAGAGGATTATGGCTTTCCTGCGTATTCTTGCAGACAGAACCTTTGGGGGTCTGTTCTGGTGTCTGCTGACGGTAATATTCGGGTGCCTGCTTTGGCGGCTCTGGGGATTTTGCACCAAAAGAAGAATGCCAAAGAAGGATAGGACCGTTTTTTGGATGCTCCTTTTGCCGGTGACAGGATATTTCCTGTTGGCGGCGAGAATGTCTCCTTATCTGGTGGACAGATATATGATGCCGCTGTTTGCCTTTGTGGTCTTCGGAGGAGCCCTTATCTTTATGTATGTGATGAAAGGCGCGGCAAAAGCTTCCGGTGTCCGGCGGCGGCTCATCCATCTGTGTATCTGGCTTCTGCTGTTTGTTCAGATGACGGGCTTTTTGCGGTATGACGGAGCCTATCTGTATGCCGGATACGCCCTGCAGGAAAGTATGGCGGAGGAAAATGCCGACTGTCCCTGTATCTGTGTGTATGAGGGCGTGGGATATTATGAGAATCTGGTGGAGTTTATGCATTATGAAAAAACCCTGTTGGTAAAGCCTAAGGAGCTTGCGGACAGGAAGGATAGGGAATCGATAACCTCTTTGGATAAAGTGGTGCTTTTGGTCAAACCCGGGGTGGATTTTGCGGAGACGGCGCGCATTATGGAGGGGTACGGTTTCACATTGGAAGAAATACTGTGGCGAGACGGGGTACATGGAGATACTGCGGGAATATTTGCAAACAGATGAATAGGAATGTTTGAAAGAAAGAGGGCAATACTTTGGAACCGGCAGCAACGATTATACAATTAATTTTATGGGAAATTATGATTCCTATTGTGGTGGGAACCTTGTTTTTGGGTGTCTGTAACTTTAAACAAAATCTCATATTCTGGTGGATCAGCGGACAGATGCTGCTGTGGGCCGTTTTTCAGTTACTTTGCGTACCGGCGATATGGATGCAGACGGACTTTGAGCCGTTGGTGCGGATATATACGGCGGTGACGGGGATTCTCCTCATAACGGCGGCGGTTCTCTTCATCAGGAGAAAGGGATGGAAGTTTCTCTATTTTTCCCAAAATAAGGGAACAAAAGAGCAAATGATTCTGTGGGGGATTTTCGGGGCATTGCTGCTGTTTCAGTTGATACAGGCGGTACGAATGGTTTATGCGGACGGGGACGACGCATATTTTGTAGCGCTTACTACCATAACCAATAACGCCAATACCATGTACCGAAAGCTGCCTTATACCGGCGGGAGTACGGATGTGGATATCCGGCACGGTCTTGCGCCCTTTCCTGTCTGGATTTCCCATTTGGCACAGATATCCGGTCTTGCGCCTGTGACTACGGCGCATATTGCGGTGCCTCTGATGCTGATAGCCATGACTTACGGCATATTTTATCTGCTGGGGGAAAAGATTTTTCGCGACAGACCCGAAAGAATTCCCTTCTTTTTGGTGATGTTGGGGCTGCTGGTGCTTTTTGGAGATTATTCCTTTTATACGGCGGAGAACTTTATGATTGCCAGAAGCCGTCAGGGAAAGGCGGCATTGGGCAATCTGATAGTGCCCATGCTGTTTCTGTTGCTGATTTTACTGTTTGAGTGGCTTGAGGCGAAGAAAAAGGTTCCCGTCAAATATTGGATGCTTCTGGGGGCTGTGATGACTACGGCCTGTCTGTGCAGTACCATGGGGGCGTTATTGGGCTGTATGCTTCTGGGGACAGCGGGAATCTGTGGCGCTATTGGGTTTAAGAAATGGGGCATGTTATTGCCTCTTTTCGGATGCTGCCTGCCCTGCATCCTGTTTGCGGCGATGTATCTTGTCAGCGGGCAGTGACGGTTATAAGGATAGATGGTAAATAGATATGTGATAGGAAGGGTTTATGGACTCATGTCGGAAAATGCAATGATTTTATTTCGGGAATATATGGGGGACGGTCTGATTGTTATGTGGTTCTTATTGTCTCTGGGATATTTGGCGGTGAAAGAAAAAAGGAAAACGGTAAGAATTTTAATTTTGTATGTGCCGGTGCTTTTGCTGATTTTGTTCTTTAATCCCCTTTTTGCGGATGTGGTGGGGAAAATGGCGGGGGACGATATTTATTACCGCATTCTCTGGCTTCTGCCCATCTCTTTGGTGATTGCCTATGCCGCATCGGATATTTACGGACGCCTGAAAGGGAAAGCCCGCATCCTTTTTGGGATTACCGCCGCTTTGCTCATTGTGGTGTCGGGAAGCTTTATTTATGGCAATCCCTTTTTTAAAAAGGCGGAAAACCGATATCATGTGCCCCAAGCGGTAGTAGAAATCTGCGATGCCATTGAGGTGGAAGGAAGAGAGGTTACGGCGGTATTTCCTACAGAGCTTTTGCAGTATGTGCGACAGTATTCGGGAACCGTCTGTATGCCCTATGGCAGGGAAGCTTTGGTGGAAGGCTGGAATTATTGGTCTGAGCTTTACAGCGCCATGGAGGCGGAGACAGTGGACGCCGAAAGGCTGGCTGAATTGGCAAGGGAAGAAGGCTGCGTATATATCATCCTTTCTCAGGCAAAGAAGATGGAGGGAAGCCTCGAAACTTATGGCTTTACCCTGTTCGGGCAGGTGAAGGAATATAGGATTTACAAGGACAGCCTTGTAGAGCTGTCCGTTACTTCTCTTTATTAAAATAGTTCAGGGCGTATATAAAATGCTCCGCCACGACCTTGCGCCCTTCTACATTTAAATGAAGATTGTCCCGCAGATACAGGTGGGCGTTCTCCTCATGAACGGAGCCGTACAGGTTGTCTACCAAAGTAACGCTCCGCATCAGCGTGGAATTGGATTCCTCTCCCAGATAAGAGGGAAGGGTGTGCTCTCCGTTTACCACATAGAGGTCGCTGCTGACATATTCTCCGTCCACATCCACATAAGCGTAGGTGGGAGACATGACGATAATCCGGATATTGGGATAATGCTCCTGAAGCATTTCGATGCCTGCCTCCAGATTGCCGGCAAAAGTGGTGACATCGGTAGGATTGTCGGGATTACAAGGATTTCTCCACAAAAAGTAGTCCGTGGCGTCATACATAATGACTGCTACATCGATGGTGTTTAAGTCAAGGGTAGTAAGGGTGTCATATACTTCCTGAGCTTCCGGGGGTGTTTTCTCCCCGAGAGCGGCAGCGGCTTTGGGATAGTAGTCTTTATTGGCGCCGGTGACGGCAAGGGTGACAAGCCAGTAAAAGCTGTAAGCGTCCATGGGATACTCGCTGGCGGAAAAAGCGTATAACTGGGAGGACATACAGCTCTTTGAGACAGCGCAGTTGTAAACCGTGGCGTCCGCCTCTCTCGCAATGATGTTGGCAAGGCTGTCCTCGGAATCTCTGTCATCCGAAAAAGGATGATTGCCGAACACCAGAATATTAGTGACGCCGTCATCATTTACGGCATCTTCCGTGCCTGTGAACAACGGCAGAATTTCATCCATACCGATTGCATACTTATCATCCGGATTGTCCGCCACATCGTGGATATCTATAAAAGTCCCCCAATTACTGAATTTCCAGACCAATAGACCGATAGAGACTACTACCGCCACAAGAAGTACAATGTGCATAGTCCGGTGAAGATTGTATTTTTTCTGCTTGTCCTGTTTTGCTTCGTTCTGATTGTTTTCCATAATAATCTCCATTCCGCCGCCTTTCAGTTGGCGGCTCAACTTACATTGTATCAATCGGCATTGTCCCTGAACAATTATATTTCATTTTAAATGCAGGAGATGAAAAAGTCCATAATATTAGTATGACAAAACATTAAAAAATTATAAAAATTTTTGGGGCTTTATAGATTTGTCCGATACCATTTGTCGCTTGGCTCCGATAAATAGATGACGATATAATCCTGCATTTCTCTTATGCTGTCCTCAAGGGGCCATAGCTGCATGGATTCCCTGACAGCGAGAGCCTTAGTAATTTGTTCCGAAGAAGGCTTGCGAAGCGTGCAGCCCTCCAATTTGATAAAATCCGCCATTCGTCCGATATTGCCGTCATCCCATTCAAAAAAGGAAGCGCCCAGCGTGCCGGAAGCCGAAGTGCCCATATCCTCCTGTTCCACCTTACCGATAAAAACAACGGGTTTATTGTGATAATCGCAGCCGGTTCGCTTTAAATCGCAGATGATTTCCCGGGCGATGGATTGGTCCCGCTGACAGACCAGATAATTGTGATAATAAATCCGGTTCATATCGGAGGCGTTGACACATAAAACTGCCAAGAGAAAAATATAGAAAAAACGCTCCGCATAAGTTTTTTGGATGAAGCGAAACATCAGCAGAAGTTCAATCATTCCGGCGAGGGGCAGGGCTATCATCATGCGTCCCTGCGTCTTATAAGTTCCCAGAGCGATGTAGAGAGCAAAGGGAGCCAACAGGATTCCCAGGGTAAAAAAGACCACTCCCGCCTTTTTCGCAGCCCCTTTTTTCTTAAAAAATACCGCTATGCTAAAGAGAAGAAACAAAACCGTTATGATGCGGAGCGTCGTGCCGCCGTAGACATATACGCCCTGAAAGGGAATGGCAAAGGATATTCTTCCTACATTTGCCAGCGCCATGAAAAGATTGAAAAGGATATTTTCTCCGTTTGCCCAGCCGACATAATTGGCAGATAAGTAAGAAGCGGTGCCGAAAGCTTTTGCTACAGCCAGATTGATGACATAGTATAAGCCTGTGGAGACCGTGCAGAAGAGGATTCCCAGAAGCAGCCGGGGTTTAAAGGATTTGTCCTCCAGAAAACGGCAGAGGCACCAGCCCGCAACCGCAGTTACATAAATGCAGATAAGCGCCTGATAAGCGCCGAGGGCTATGGTTAAAAACAAAATGCTGCATAGGGCGCACAGGCTGCTTTTGAGCCGGTTACCGGTGACGGCAGCGGATTTTACCGTCAGCAGAAATGCCAGCGCTACAAGAATCATGCCGAAGCTTTCGGGAATTATCAGCATGGAAAAGGCAAATGCCTCACCCATACAAAAAGGGATGGAGCTGTAATAGCATAAGAGCAGAGTCCGCAGCCGGAATCTGTCCTTTTTTTCAAAATCAAAAAAGGCATAGGCAAACAAAAATCCGGACACATTCCAAAAGAAGATGCCGACAACGGTGGCAAAAAAGGGTACGAAGCGGCCGTGCTCCGTAAAAAGCAAATTATAGAGGTACACGGTGTAACGGTTTTGCAGCAGCCATAAAATCGAATCGTTATCGTTTAACAGCCATGTTTCTTCATCAATATGCGGCACAAAATGTGTCAGCATGAACCCAAAGCAGAGAATGGTATATACGAAAGCGAGAAAGAATGGCTTTTTGTTTTTCTTATAAAATTCTCTCAAGTAAATACCCTCCATTTGGTTTTCCTTTGTTTGTTCAATTATATATCATTTTTTATCATCTGCAAACAGAAACATTTTTAAAATTTTATGAAGAAATGGCAGAATCCCTTGAAGAATATGCGGGGTAGTGCTATAATATTACGGAATTGTTAACAAATGTAACATAAACGCAAAAAGAAAGCGTTTCATTTTTATGGAGGTTTCTATGAAAAGAATGTTTAATCATACGAAAAGACCTAGGGAAGAGTGGAGTGACAAGGGTCAGAATTATGATTGGGATGAAATATATCAGGAATCGGAGGAAGAATATTCAAAAGAGGATTATTATGCGGAAGAAGACACGGAAGATGAGGATGACGGATATGAACCTGTCATGGAGTATGATAGGGATGAATATGCGGAAAGCGTAGCTTATACGGAAGATGTCCATGGGGAAGGCATTGAATATATCAAGAATTCCTATGAGGAAAGCATTTATGCAGGGGACGGTGAGTACACAGAGGACACCGCGGACATAGGAGACAATGCCTATGAGGAAGACAGCACGGTTTATGAAGAAGACGGTGCAGCCTATGAGGAAAGCGATACATACGCGGAAGACGGAACCGTCTATGAAGATGGTGTGTATGGAGACGATGCGGTTTATGAAGAGGGTGCATACACAGAAGATAATGTGTACGCAGAAGATAATGCATACGAAGTAGGCAGTGCGTACGCAGAAGGTAATGCGTACGAAGTAGGCAGTGCATATGAGGACAGCGCATACGCGGAGGACGGCACCGTTTATGAAAGCGGTGTCTATGCAGAGGATATTTATGGGGATGAAGTCTATGGAGACGATACTGTTTATGCTGACAGTGAATACACTGACGATATAGTTTATGAGGAAGATATCTACGAAGATCAATACGCTGACAGCCGCACTGAGGGAAGGAGCGGCATTTTCGGGCGGCTTTGGGAAAACATTCTGGATATGAGCGGTCTTGACCGCATTATTACCATTACGGGGGCGGCAGTCTTACTGCTGGCAGTAGTGACAGGCGGCGTGCTCTTGGGTACTTCCGTAATTAATAAACAGATTTCGGAATTTGTGACCGTCGGCAAACAATTGGACGGAATTGACACCATAGGCGAGCAGGGGCTTGTGGTACTCACGGATAACCGGATTGCCAAGCTGCAGGCAGCGGCAGCTGTGGAAGATGAGCAGAACGGGCGGACCGATTATGACGAGTCGGATTACAATAAGGATGTTACGGTTTCCTTGGAGACAACTTCCATTTTTAAAGATTTGAAAATCAAATTTATCAACAGCAAGACGGAAAAACTGATTGCAAATGTACCTTTTGCGGTAACGGTGACCAAGCCCGACGGGAAAAGCGAGATTTGGTCGGATGATGATATGGACGGTATCATCTATAAAAAGGATATCACGGCCGGCAATTATACTTTGTCGGTGAATGAACTGACGGGGGAAAAGTATGAGAGTTACACCCTTCCAACAAACACCAAGACGGCGGAAGTGAAGAAGGATATCACTTATAAGAAGGTAGATGTCAAGAATGAAATTAAGAAAGAATCCGAAATTAATCTGTCAAAGGAGGAGGCAAAGAAGAACCAATTGGCGGTAGAGTCTTCTTTGCAGGATACCGTTGCATGGGTGGAGAGCACCCAAACGGCACTCACTTACAGGGAAGTGTCAAAGAGCACCATTCCGGACCCCAGAACTTTGGCGCGGAGCGGGAAATTCATGAGGCTGACCGAGGCGACAGAATCGGCAGAAACAACAAATCCGACAACGGAAGCGGGTTCGGAGACATCCACCGAGACACAGCCCTCAGACACGCCGTCCGGGTCAGAGACATCCTCGGAAACGCAGACCACCACCGAATCGACAACGCCCTCTACGACTGAGCCGGAGACACAACCGGACACGCCTCCGGCACCCGCGGCAACATTAACGCTTAGTCAAAGTCAGATAACGCTTGAAGCAGGAAACGGTGCGCCTATTACGGCAACGACTACGGGTGAGACAGGAGGACTTACACCATCATCCTCCAATACCGGAATAGCGACTGTGGAAGGCTCCGGTCACAGCTTTACCGTTAAGGCTGTGGCAGCCGGAACGGCAACCGTGACGGTTACGGCAGAAAACGGTTTACAGGCATCCTGCACAGTAATCGTGACAGAAGCAAAAAACCTTCAGTTGGACAAAAATACCCTGTCCCTCAGCCCACAGGGAACAGGCACCATCAAGGTAACGCTGGAGGGCGGAAATACAATCAATGCAAATTATGTTACTTCTTCCAATACCAATGTCGCAACCGTGTCGGTGGACAATAATAATACCATTACCGTTACCGGCGTAGCGGTGGGGGAAGCTGTGATTACCGTTACCCATCCCGGTGATGCAGGAAGGACTGCAACCTGTAAAGTAACCGTAGCGGCTGCAGGCAGTATCGGACTGAATAAGAGCAGCATGACTCTGATAGCGGGAGGAAAGGATACCATTACCGTTGCGCTGGATAACTCCAAGACGCTGAAAGCGGAGAATGTCACTTCCTCCGATACGGATGTTGCCACGGTGGAAGTATCGGACAATACCGTTACAGTGACAGGCGTAGGGGCGGGAAGCGCCTACATTACGGTGAAGCACCCCGATGTAGACCTGACGGAAACCTGTACCGTCACGGTAAAGGACGGCAACGGTCTGTTAAAGGATAAAGACGGCAACCAGATTTATATTATAGAAAACGACCAATACAGGGAAGCAAAGTATACGGACTATGACGCCATTCAGCAGGATCAGTATAAGGTGTACATCAAAGGAGACGCCAAATACACCGGCTGGCAGACATTGGACGGAAAAGTTTACTTTTTCAATGCCAACGGCGACAAGGTAACCGGCGAACAGGTGATTCAGGGAGCAAAGTATAATTTCGCAAGCGATGGCAGTCTGGTGCAGGGCGGCGGCACCATGGGCATCGATGTGTCGAAATACAACGGAAATATCGATTGGAATGCCGTGAAAAATTCCGGAGTGTCCTATGTGATCATCCGTGTGGGCTATAGGGGTTATACGCAGGGCTCTTTGGTAGACGATTCCAAGTTTGCCGCTAACATCAAGGGGGCTACGGCAGCCGGATTAAAAGTAGGGGTTTACTTCTTTACGCAGGCAGTGGACCAGGTGGAGGCAGTGGAAGAAGCGTCCATGGTGTTGGAGAGAATCAAGGGTTACACCATTTCCTATCCGGTATTTCTGGATGTGGAGCCCAGCGGCGGCAAAGGCAGGGCGGATTCTTTGAGCAAGGAAACCAGAACGGCGGTTTGCAAGGCATTCTGTGAAACCATTCAGAATTCCGGCTATACGGCAGGCATTTATGCCAACAAGACATGGCTCACTGAAAAGATAGACACAAGCCAGTTGAGCGCATATAAGATCTGGCTGGCACAGTATGCCGCAACACCTACCTATAAGGGAAGATATGATATGTGGCAGTATAAATCCACCGGAAAAGTAAGCGGTATCAGCGGCAATGTGGATATGAACATCAGCTATTTGGGATACTAAAATAATATGCTGGATTTTTGTATAGGGTCTATGGTATAATGATTCTGCTACGCAGAATGCAAGAAACAAAGCAGGAGATATTGCATGAGAACTTATCTGGTAACAGGCGGCGCCGGTTTTATCGGTTCCAACTATATTCATTATATGCTTCAAAAATATGGCGGGGCAATCCGCATCATCAATGTGGACGCCCTGACCTATGCGGGTAATCTGGAAAACTTAAAAGATGTGGAGAAGCGGGACAATTATGCTTTTGTGAAAGCCAACATCTGTGATAAAGAGGCAATCCGCAAGATTTTTCGGGAAAACGATATTGACCGTGTGGTGCATTTCGCGGCGGAGAGTCATGTGGACAGAAGTATTGTCAATCCCGAAGTGTTCATCCAGACCAATGTGCTGGGAACGGCGGTGATGTTAAACTGCGCAAAGGAGGCATGGGAGCTTCCCGACGGCAGCTTTAAAGAGGGGAAGAAATTCCTGCATGTTTCCACGGATGAGGTCTACGGTTCCCTTCCGGAAGATGATAACGCTTTCTTCTATGAGACAAGCCCTTATGACCCCCACAGCCCCTATTCCGCAAGCAAGGCGAGCTCGGACATGCTGGTGAAGGCCTATATGGACACCTACCGCTTTCCGGCAAATATTACCAATTGCAGTAACAATTATGGTCCCTATCAGTTTCCGGAGAAGTTTATCCCGCTGATGATCAACAATGCACTGCAGGGAAAAGCGCTTCCGGTCTACGGTGACGGTAAGAATGTCAGGGATTGGCTCTATGTGGAGGATCACGCCAAGGCAATCGATATGGTGCAGGAGCAGGGAAAGCTCTTTGAGACATACAATATCGGCGGACATAACGAGAAGCAGAATATCGAGATTTTAAATATTATTTTGGAGACCTTGCAGGAGATGCTGCCGGAGGATGACCCGCGAAAGGCAAATGTTTCGGGGAACCTGATCACATATGTGACGGACCGCAAGGGGCATGACAGGAGATATGCCATTGCGCCGGATAAAATAAGGGCGGAAATCGGCTGGGAGCCGGAAACCATGTTCAAAGAAGGTATCCGAAAGACCATTCAATGGTATTTTGAGAACGAGGACTGGATGAAAAACGCAACCAGCGGCGATTATCAGAAGTATTACGAAGAAATGTACGAAAAGTAAGAAAAATGGGAACGATGCAAGTCGTTCCCATTCGGTGTGTATAAAAACTTGTGGGAAAACCATATAGGAAGGAAGAAAAAGACTATGAAAGGCATTATCCTTGCCGGAGGTTCCGGTACAAGACTGTATCCGTTGACAAGAGCGATTTCCAAGCAGATTATGCCGGTATACGATAAACCGATGATATATTATCCGCTGTCCACGCTGATGCTGGCGGGAATCCGTGAAGTATTGGTTATTTCAACCCCGCGGGATTTACCTGTTTTCAGGGAGCTCCTTAGCGACGGCAGCCAGATCGGAATGGAAATTTCCTACGCCGTGCAGGAGACGCCGAGAGGACTGGCGGACGCTTTTATCATAGGGGCGGATTTTATAGGGAATGACAGAGTGGCTTTGGTGCTGGGGGACAATATTTTTTATGGGCAGAGCTTTTCACGGGTGTTAAGAGAAGTGGCATCCAGAGAGAAAGGAGCCACTATTTTCGGTTATTATGTGCGTGACCCCAGAGAATACGGGGTGGTGGAATTTGACGGGAACGGGAAGGCTCTTTCCATTGAGGAGAAACCGGAGAAGCCCAAGAGCAATTATGCGGTGCCCGGACTGTATTTTTATGATAATGATGTGGTGGAGATTGCAAGGAATGTAAAACCTTCCGCCAGAGGAGAAATAGAGATTACCAGCATCAATAACGAATATCTGCACAGGGGAAGTCTCTATGTGGAGACCTTGGGACGCGGATTCGCATGGCTGGATACAGGCAATCATGACGCTCTTTTGGATGCGGCGGATTTCGTGGCGGCTTTTCAGAAGAGACAGGGGCTGTACATTTCCTGCATAGAGGAGATAGCCTACAGACGGGGATTTATTGACAGGGAGCAGCTATTGCGGCTGGCGGAACCTTTAATGAAAACAAATTACGGAAAATATTTAGTAGAGGTAGCAGATGGACTCTAAGTTGCAAAGATTGACAATATTGGGCTCGGTTGGCGTTATCCTGTTGGTGTCGATTCTGGTATTCTATACCAATTCCGACAAAATCGGAAAAAGTCAGCAGGGGGGCGGTTCCTATCAGGAAACGGAGACAACGCAGGATGGCTCTCAGGGTTCGGGTGGTCAGCTCAGCAATGATTTGTCTGCATTTCTGAAGGACAGTTCTTTCTTTGACCCGGAAATCAATCCATTGTTGGAAGCAGCAAAGAATCAGGCAAACAGGCTCTCTTTGATGGTGACTTCCATAGAAAAGGACTTGCGTGTCCAGATTGTAAACACGGAGGGCAATCCGGTAACGGGAGAAAGCTTTTTTGTGAAGCTGGACGGTCTTGGCGAATACAAGGATTTGGACAAGGACGGTGTAATCTATATCGGGGATTTAAGCGCAGGAGAGTATTATCTGCAGCTTCAGCCCATAGAAGGATACCGTGTGCCCGTGAACGAAACCAAGGTCCGGGTAAAGGACAAGGTGGAGTATCTGGCAATAGAAGATATTTCCCTGTTAATCAAGACCGAGGACGAGGTGGACGCCAAAGCGGAGGATACAAGGCAGCAGGACGCCCTTTCGGATGCGGACAGAAGTGAAATGCAGAATCTGCGTCCAACCACGGGAAATGCCCATGTGGGCATAGATGTATCCAAATGGAACGGAGACATTGACTGGGATAAGGTAAAGGCGGAAGGGGTGGAATTTGCCATTATCCGTGCCGGATACCGCGGCTCCGTGACAGGAAGCATCGTACAGGACCCCAAATTTGAGGACAACATAAAGGGCGCCACGGCGGCAGGAATCAAAGTCGGTGTATACTTTTTTACACAGGCGGTAAACGAGGTAGAGGCTGTGGAAGAGGCGTCGGCAGTGTTAAGGCTGGTCAGGGAGTATTCTTTGGATTACCCCATCTTTATCGATACGGAGGGCGCCGGAGGCAGCGGCAGGGCGGACTCTCTGGACAAGGAGACGAGAACCTTGGTCTGTGAAGCATTCTGCCGTACCGTAAGCAATGCAGGCATCAGAGGAGGTGTTTATGCAAGCCGCAACTGGTATAATAATAATCTGGACATGAACAGACTGGATGCTTATTATATCTGGCTGGCGGAGTACCGCAGCACTCCTCTGTATCAGGGCTATTATCAGATGTGGCAGCATACCTCCAAGGGTAAGGTAGACGGCATCAAGGGAAATGTGGATTTGGATATCGCTTATTATTAAATAACGGGGCATAGTCTGTTTATGCCGGAAAGGATGGACGACAATGGGAAAGATAACGGTGGAGACCTGTGACATAGAGGGGCTTAAGATTATAACTCCCGAGGTGAGGGGGGACGCCAGAGGATATTTTATGGAAACCTATCAATATGAGGATTATAAGGCGGCGGGAATTCCACAGATTTTCGTTCAGGACAACCAGTCCGCTTCCAAAAAAGGAGTGCTGAGAGGGCTGCATTTCCAGATACAGTTTCCGCAGGACAAGCTGGTGAGGGTCATCCGCGGCGAGGTGTTCGATGTGGCGGTGGATTTGCGGAAGGGTTCTTCCACATACGGAAAATGGTTTGGTGTGCTGTTGTCCGAGGAGAACAAGAAACAGTTCTTTGTGCCCAAAAACTTTGCCCATGGCTTTCTGGTGCTGTCCGACTATGCGGAATTTTTCTATAAATGCACGGAATTTTACCATCCCGGAGATGAGGGGGGAATCATGTATAATGACCCGGATATCGGGGTGGAATGGCCGATTCCGAAAGGAACGGAGCTGATTTTGTCCGAGCGGGATACCAAGTGGGGAGGACTCAAAGAATTATGTCCTTAAAGAGCTGCGATTTTAAAGAATTGCGGTAAATGATAACAGATTGGATGAAGGACCGGTATGGAAAACACAACAGGCATGCACAAACTGAATAAAAAGGCAGTCATCACAGTGTTTATGCTTCTGGCATTGACGGTGGCGGTCATCATCCTTGTCCACGATAATCCGGGAGCCGACCCTGGGCAGGAGATTACCAAGAAACTGGCGTCCTGCATGGGCATACTCGCCGCCTGTGTTATTTTTTGTAAATGGTATGATAAATTCATGGTGCTTCCGGCGGAATTGTATCAAAACAGGCATCTAATCTGGAAACTTGCCAAGAATGATTTTAAGAAGCGCTATGCGGGCTCTTATATGGGAGCGGTGTGGGCGATGATGCAGCCTGTGGTGACAATCGCCATGTATTATATCGTGTTCGGGATTATTTTTCCGAACCAGAGGGAAAGCGGGGATGTGCCCTTTGTACTGTTTTTGACGGCGGGGCTGGTGCCGTGGTTTTATTTTAACGAGGCGTGGAATAACGGTACCAACGCGCTGTTGGAATATGATTACCTTGTGAAGAAGGTAGTGTTTAAAATCAGTATTCTGCCCATTATCAAGATAATCGCGGCAACTTTTATCCATGTCTTTTTTGCCATGGTTCTTTTGCTTGTGGCAATAGGTTATGGCTATTATCCGAGTATTTATACCATACAAATCGTATATTACAGCGTCTGTCTGTTTATTTTTGTGTTGGGACTGAGCTATATCACCTGTGCGGTCGTGGTATTTTTCAGGGATTTGTCTCAGATTATCAATATCGTATTACAGCTCGGTATGTGGGCGACTCCCATTTTGTGGGATATTAACGCCATTAAGGCGCAATGGGCAGTGACGATTCTCAAGCTGAATCCTCTGGTATATATTGTAAACGGCTATCGAAGCGCCATTTATGAGCGGGAATGGTTTTTTCAGGACTTTTTTTCTACGATGTACTTCTGGCTGGTGACGGTGGCGCTGTTTGGTCTGGGGGCATTGATTTTTAAGCGGTTGAAGGTGCATTTTGCGGATGTGCTGTAAATATGGGAAGGCAGCGTTTTGGTGAAGATGGATAGGAAGAAAATAGTTACATGGAAGCCGGCTTTACGGGTGGTGAATATATGCGCGGTGATTGCCTTTTTGCTTTTGCTGCTTCCCCTGCTTTGTCTTGCGGCCTATGCCGTTCCGTGGTATGATGATTTTAATTACGGCAGTTTTGCCAAGGCGGCTATGGCGGCGGAGCCGGGCATAGGAGGAGCCTTGAAGGGGGCATGGGAGTGTGCTAAAGTGCAATGGTTTGCATGGCAGGGAACCTTTTCCTCCGCCTTTTTTATGGCAATAACACCTGTTATTTGGGGAGAATCCCGATATTTTCTGGGACCGGTCTTTTTGATACTCCTTCTTGCGGTATCGGTGTTTGTTTTAACCGGTGCGCTGACTGGGAATGTCCTCCATGTGGATGCAGGGACATCCTTAAGCCCGCAGATTATTTCCGTAATCATGGTGATTGAGCTGATTTATACGGCGCAGCAGGGCTTTTATTGGTATAACGGCGGAGTGCATTATGTGGGAATGCATTCCTTTTGCATGTTGTTTATTGCGGTATTGGTCAAGTTGTGGGGGCAGAAGCCTATAAAGAGCATAAAGGGAATCCTATTGACAGCGCTCAGTATGTCAGGGGCTTTGCTCGCGGGAGGAAGTAATTATGTCACTGCCCTGCAGGGACTGATAGTTCTCTGTATCATAGGGGGATTGGCATTTGTGACGGAAAAGAAAAGGATTCTGCGCTATCTCCCGGCGGCTGTGGTGTATGCTTTTGCCTTTTATAAAAATGTATCGGCTCCCGGCAATCAGGTAAGGGCGGCTTCTTATGAGGGCTGGGGCTATTCTCCCATGCAGGCGGTTTTGCGGTCCTTTTCGGAAGCTTTTCGCCACTCATGGCTGTTTACGGGATGGATAACGGTGGCATTTTTGATTTTGCTGCTGCCTCTGATATGGCATATGGTAGGAAAAAGCAGTTTTGCTTTCAGATTTCCGGGGCTTGTGCTGGCGGGATCTTTTTGCCTGTATGCCGCGGGTTTTACGCCAAGCCTGTATTCCATGGGACATGCCGGTCTTAGCAGAACCTTGAATGCGGTAAAGATTACCTGGCAGATATTGTTGTTGATCAATGAAGTGTACTGGCTGGGCTGGTTCAAAGGGATTTTGGAGAGAAGGGGTAAGTACGCTCCAAAGAACGGTATAGCGGTCTGGTGGTTCTATGTGCTGGTGGGAGCTGCCATGCTGGTGATTTTCCGGCGTTCCCCCAATCAGGCGGGCTGTTATTCCTCATATGGGGCATACTATTATCTGCACAGGAAAGAAGCGGTTCGGTTTTATGCCGAATACCGGGAGAGACTGGAGCTTTTGCACAGTGATGAGAAAGATATCGTGTTTGCCCCCTATCAGTGCAGACCATGGTTTTTGTGCATGGGGGATTTGGATGAGAATCCGGATGCGGAGGAAAATCAGTCCGTGGCTGCATGGTACGATAAGGACTCTGTGGTTGTGAAAAATACGGAAAATGAAAACATGCGGCAGTAAACTGCTCTGACATGGAGGAATAGCATGCAGGACAAGGATAAGAGAAAAATCGCCATTCAGGTAAAGGATGTGCAGAAAATCTATAAGCTCTATGACAAGCCGAAGGACCGTATCAAGGATGCTTTCGGTTTGGGAAAAAAGCAGTTGTACAAGCTGCATTATGCCCTGCAGGATGTGAATATGAGTATCTGCAAAGGGGAAACCGTGGGCATTATCGGCACAAACGGTTCCGGCAAGTCCACCCTTTTAAAGATTGTCACGGGCGTTTTAAATCCCACAAAGGGCGAAGTTCTGGTGGACGGGCGCATCTCGGCGCTGTTGGAGCTGGGGGCGGGTTTTAATCAGGAGTATAACGGCATTGAGAATATCTACTTAAACGGCACTATGATGGGATTTTCCGAAAAGGAAATCGACGAAAAGCTTCCTGCGATACTTGAGTTTGCGGATATCGGTGATTATGTATATCAACCGGTAAAAACCTATTCCAGCGGTATGTTCGTACGGCTGGCATTTGCTGTTGCCATCAATATAGACCCGGAAATCCTCATCGTGGATGAAGCTTTATCCGTGGGAGATGTGTTTTTTCAGGCAAAATGCTATCATAAGTTTGAAGAATTCAAAAAGATGGGTAAAACCATTGTTTTTGTGAGTCATGATTTGAGCAGCATCAGCAAATACTGTGACAGGGTTTATTTGTTAAATAAAGGCGTTATGCTGGGTGAGGGCGCACCCAAGGAAATGATAGACGCCTATAAGCGTGTGCTGGTGGGGCAGTATGAGATGCCGGAAAGTCAGGAGGACAGGCTTTTGGACGACCCCGGGCTGCGGGAAGCCGCCAGAAAAGCTTTGGAGGGAGAAAATGGAAGCCTGAATCCCCAAAAGCTGGAATACGGCACCAATCAGGCGTATATTGCGGAGTATTATGTGACGGACGAACAGGGTGTGCGGACGGCGGCAGTGATGAAGGGAAGCAGCTTTACCCTGCACATGAGAGTGGAATTTAAAGAATCCCTTCCGGCTCCGATTTTTGCCTTTTCCGTTAAAAACGCAAAGGGTACGGAGATTACGGGAACCAATTCCATGATTGAGAAAGCATTTTTGGAGAGCGTGAAAGCCGGAGAGACAAAGGAAATTACTTTTACGCAGAAAATGAGCCTTCAGGGGGGCGAATATCTGCTTTCCCTAGGGGTTACAGGCTATAACGGCGATACCTTTGAAGTGTACCACAGGCTTTATGATGTGATGAGCCTGACGGTGATTTCCGACAAGGACACCGTGGGGTATTATGATATGGGTTCTGAGGTTACAGTAAAATAACAAGTGTTATCACGAAACAGTAAAGGAAAATTCCATGCAGGAGAGAGAACAGATCGGAAAAGTGACATTGGATTACGGCAGATATCCCGGGGAGGATTTTTATTGCGACGGTGATGTGGAGGATGAACTTCTGGGCATCGCCAGAGACTTTTCCGCAGTGGAATATGCCAAGGTGATAGAGGAGCGGAGAAGCTGGCCGGTTCTCTATCATTTGTCGGGACTGAGGGAGAATATTGTAGAGTGGATTCCCATGGATAAGTCCGCCAAGGTGCTTGAGGTGGGCAGCGGCTGCGGAGCGGTTACGGGGGTTCTTGCGAAAAAAGCGGGAAGCGTAACCTGTGTGGATTTGTCCAAAAAGCGGAGCCTGATTAATGCCCACAGGCATAGCGAATGTGAAAATATAACGATTCATGTAGGGAATTTTAAGGATATTGAGCCGGATTTGCCAAAGGATTTTGACTATATCTGCCTGATAGGGGTGTTCGAGTACGGTGCAAGTTATATCGGGGGAGATACCCCCTTCGAGGATTTTTTAAGGATTCTCCTGCCCCATCTGTCCAAAGGAGGCAGAATCATCATTGCCATTGAGAACAAGTACGGATTGAAATACTTTGCCGGGTGCAAGGAAGACCATTTGGGCACCTGGTTTTCCGGCATTGAGAATTATGCGGAGGGAGACGGCGTCCGCACCTTCAGCAAAAAGGGGCTTCAGAAAATTTTTAACGCCTGCGGGGTAAAGGAGGCGCATTTTTATTATCCCTATCCGGACTATAAGTTTATGACTGCCCTGTACAGTGACGATTATCTGCCCAGAAAGGGCGAACTGTCCAATAACCTCAGAAATTTTGACAGGGACAGAATGCTTTTGTTTGACGAGAAAAACGCCTTTGACGGCATTGTGGAGGACGGGCTTTTCGACCTGTTTTCCAATTCCTTTTTGGTGGTTATCGGAAAAGATTTTGATATACAATATGAAAAATATTCCAATGACAGGGCGCCGGAATATGCCATCCGAACGGAAATCAGAAAGAATCCGGAGGGGGAGCTCTGCGTCAGAAAGTACCCCATGAGCGATGATGCGGCGGAACATATCAGAGAAATGGAGACGGCTTATCAGAAGCTGGTGGAAAGATATCGGGGCGGCAGGCTGGAAATCAACCGCTGCGAGCTGATAGAGGATGGGAAGCAGACTTACATCCAATTTGAGTTTGTGGAGGGTACGCCCCTGTCCGAATTGATGGACCGATGTCTGGAAAAGGATGACCAGCAGGGTTTTCTTAAGCTTTTTGAGGAATATATGGAGAGAATCGGGTACAACGGTGAATCGCCCGTGGCGGATTATGATTTGATTTTTTCTAATATTCTGGTGAATGGGGACAAATGGACTTTAATTGATTATGAATGGACCTTCGGAAAGCAGATTGACGCCAGAGAATTGGCTTTTCGCGCCATCTATTGTTACATTTTAGAGGATGAAAAAAGGAATAAGTTAAATCTCGATTTAATATTAGATAAATTAGAAGTTACGGAGGCGGAGGCTGAAGAGTTCCGGGAACAGGAGAGGGGCTTCCAGAGCTTTGTGTCCGGCAGACATATGGTGCTTGCCCAGATGCGGGAACTTATCGGCAACAGGGTGGCGGTGCCCCAGGTATGGCTGGAAAAGTATTGGGAGTCGGAAAAGATAAAACGCATCCAGATATACGAGGACAGGGGAGAAGGTTATAAAGAGGAGGAATCCTATCTGATACAGCCCCGATATGAGGACGGCAGGACGGTGGAGCTTACCCTTAAAGTGGACGGAAATGTGAAAATGCTCCGCATTGACCCTGCATTTAACAGTTGTGCCGTAAAAATCCTAGAGCTTACCTTTAATGAGGAACCGGTTCCGTTGGATAAAAAACACTTGTTATTAAATGGCAGGATTGCCCGACCGTCCACGATTGTATTTCCCACGGAGGACCCCAACATTAACATTATGCTGGACAGTTTGTCGCCCAAGGCAGAAAATAAGCTGTCTGTCAAGATGGAGGTGTCGCTCCTGCCCTTGGGCGCGGCGCAGGAAATTGCGGACGCGGTCAAGAGGCTTACGCCGTTTTTTTAGGAGGGAGAAATGATATGAGCCGGTCTTCGGAAAAGAATTCTTTGAGTTTGTTTTATAATATTGAAAATTGCTTTCTGGGAGACGGCAGCGTGCATATAGTGGGCTGGGCGCTGGGAAGCGGAGCTGTGGAGATTCAGGTTCTGGACAAAAAGGGGACTGTGATAGAAAGCAGTATCACCCGTTCCTACAGGCAGGATGTCATGTATGAATATGATACCGCGCCCATCTGTGAAGATGCCGACCAAGCCGTTGATGCCGTCGGTCAGGGCACAGGCGCCGCCGAGCCGACCGGTGGCACCGCCAATCAGACCTTGGGCGGGGATGTGGTTAAGGCAGGCTTTCAGATTAAATTCCCGGCAGATGCGGCGAAATCCTTTCAAATCCGCTTTACTTGCGGTGAACAGGTGACGACTTTTCGCTCCTCCGTGTCCAAGGCGGGAAAGCGTACCGTCAGGGTGAGCATCTGGAAACGCTTTGTCGCTTATCTGGGCAGGGAGGGCTGGAAAAATACCATAAAGCGCATTGTCCGCCAGTTTACAAAGTTTCATACCCGCATGGATTATCCTTCTTGGTATAAGAGGCATCAGCCATCCAAAACCCATTTGGAGCGCCAGAGGCGGGAAAATTTTCAAGAGCCTGTCACCTTTAGCATCGTGATACCCCTGTACCGCACGAAAGAGGCTTATTTGGAAGAGCTTTTACATTCCGTTCTTGCCCAGACCTATCCGCATTGGGAGCTTTGCCTTGCGGACGGCAGCGGCGGGGAACATTCCCTGAAAGAGGCGGTTAAGCGTTTTGCGGGGAATGATGAGAGAATACATTACCGGCTGCTTTCCGACAACCTTGGCATAGCCGGCAACACCAATGCCGCAATCGAAATGTCCACGGGGGATTTTGTGGTTCTTGCCGACCATGACGACCTGATAGCTCCCAATGCGCTGTATGAATGCGCCAAGGCATTGCAGCGGCATAAGGATGCGGAAGTGCTGTATACGGATGAAGACAAGATTGACATGTCCGGAAAAACCCATTTTGAACCGAACTTTAAGCCGGACTTTAATCCGGATTATCTGAGAAGCCTGAATTATATCTGCCATATGTTTGTGGTGAAAAGAGGGCTTTTGGAGCGCGTGGGACTCCTGAAACCGGAGTTTGACGGCGCGCAGGATTATGATTTTATTTTGCGCTGCTGCGAGCAGGCCGTGAAAATTTATCATATCCCCAAGATATTGTATCATTGGCGCTGCCACATGGAGTCCACGGCATCCAATCCGGAAAGCAAGTTATATGCTTTTGAAGCCGGCAGAAAGGCGCTGGAAGCGCATTACAAACGACTGGGGCTTCCCGCTGTGGTGGAAAATGCAGGCTATCTGGGGATGTACCATACCCTTTATCATTGGAAAGAGACGCCGCTTGTCTCCATACTGATTCCCAATAAAGACCATGTGGAAGACCTGAAAAAATGCATGGATTCCATTGAAGAAAAGTCATCTTACCGGAATTACGAATTTATTGTGATTGAAAACAACAGCACGGAGGAAAGGACATTCCGCTATTATGAGGAAATAGAAAAGCGTCCCAATGTGACGGTGGTCCGCTATCAGGGGAGCTTTAACTTTTCCCGTATCAACAATTTCGGGGAGCAGCATGCAAAGGGCGAATACCTTCTGCTGCTCAATAACGATACGGAGATGATGGACGAAAACTGCCTGCAGGAAATGCTGTCCTATTGTATGAGGGAGGATGTGGGCATTGTGGGAGCAAGACTCTGGTATGAGGATGATACCATACAGCATGCCGGCGTCATTGTAGGTCTGGGAGGCGTTGCGGGGCATGCCTTTGTGGGCGCCGGGCGTCACGATGCCGGATACCAGAAGCGCATACTCTGCGCTCAGGATTATTCCGCCGTCACCGCCGCATGCCTTATGGTAAAACGCAGCCTTTACAGGGAAGTGGGCGGACTGACCGAGGAATTTGAGGTGGCCTTCAACGACATTGATTTCTGCCTAAAAGTCCGCGCCTTGGGCAAGCTAGTGGTCTATAACCCCTATGCCCAGCTCCACCATTATGAATCCAAATCCAGAGGTTATGAGGACACTCCCGAAAAAATTCGGCGTTTCCAAGGAGAAATCGAGAAATTTAAGAAGCGTTGGGCGGAGATTCTCGCAAGCGGCGACCCCTACTATAATCCCAACCTGACTCTGAGCGCTTCCGACTTTTCGTTGACGGAAAATTAATAATCAATAAATAAGATATTGAATTTTAGGAAAACAGGGGGACGGGGGATGAATTATCGGTTTATGACACCCGGGACGAACACGGTTCCGGTATATGATATTGCGGGGAAAAAGGTGCATGAAATCGCCCTGCCTGAGAAAATCATGCCTCTTTACTCGAAAAGGGGCGGGTTTTCCGAAACGGATTTGTATTATAAGGGCGCCGGAATTGTTTATCAGGGCCATCTTGTAAATCAATACACACAGCAGGAAACTGCATTTTTGCGGATGGTAAATAAGACAAATATCCTATATGAGAAATATCAGGTATGCTATCAAAATTTGAAGGGCAGATTCGGTATTTTCCTGTTTCCCCACCAGCCGGTATTTTCAGATTTGGAGGGCGGCTGCGGCAGGAAAGAAAAGAAGATTTTAGAGAATCAGATGCATTTTGAAAGAACTGCCATCGAGGAAATCACAAATGTGATTCCCACAGGACTGAAGGACCACAATATTTTCGTGTATAAACTGAAAGAGAGGAAAGGAGAACCGCTGGATGTCATAAACCTGATGGAATATTTTCTCTGTGCAAATTATAACACGGCGTGGGACAAAAACCTATGGGCGGATATTCATTGTTACGGTTATGTCAGGGATGTAGCGGATTGGTTTGTGTCAGATAAGCTGTGCCATAAGCTGGGAACGGTATATGCTTTGCTGCGTTCCATGTATGACAGGGATGTTTACCTGTATTCCTCCGTTTTAAGGAATATATTGGGTATTCATAACAGTGAAAGGCATTTTATACTATATTTCAGTGCGCTTATCGTAAATAAATATTGCCCCGAACTGTTTCTGACATATGAGCAGGATGTGGAAGGGGTTTCGCCGGAGTTGTTTGGCAGGCTTCTGAAACTTTTGTTTGAGGGAAAGGCGTGCTGCCATCTGGAAAATGACGAAGAGTGGGCTTGGGTGAGAGCATATTACCTTGCAAGAGTGGACAGATATGTGAAGGTTTTTGCGAGCCGGGTAGCGGATGCGGTTTGTTTTAAGGGAAAAGATTGAATTGACAAAAAATAAAATATAAATATTGACATTTTAGGAAAACAGGTATAATATAAAGATGTTAAGGGATGAACGATAAATGTAACATTAAGTGAAAATAATAATTGACATGTGCCCCAAAATAACATATCATAAAATATGTTAAGGGAATTATGTTGATTGTTAAAGGGCAAACATTTAGTGATAAATGGACGCAAAGCATGAAGTCATGAATGCCGGGGAAAGCAATGTCATGATGGTTCGGCTGCACAAACTTTTAGCGTAAGTTTGTGCAGCCTTTTTTTGTAAAGGGCGGTATGGTACATAAGGAGAACAGATATGACAACAAAAAAGGATAACAAAAGGGCTGTCACTATAGTGGCAGGAATTCTGCTTGCAGTAGGAATTCTTTGGGTGGCAGGTGTTCTGTTGCTTCTTCAGTATAAGCAGAACAGTAGAAAAAAGCCGGATGAAGCTGCCATGAAAAAGGCTGCAGCAGAAGCATTGGAGATGAAATTCGGGGAGAAATTTATCATACATAGAGTACAAGAAATAAACCAGCTACGGTTTTGGGCGGTATGCTCGCCGGAGAGTAACAGGGAGGTGGTTTTTGAGGCAGAGTTATCTGGATATGAGAGTAGCGGGGTAATTAGTTATAATTATGAGAAAAGCGCTGTGTCATCGAAAATAAGCCAGAAGTTAGAGCAAGAGCTACAAGAGTATTTTCCGGGGAGCTATGTGCATACCATTATCTTTGGAGATGACATTGGTAAGCCAAAAGGGTCTCTGTTGGATGTTACTGTGGAAGAGTACACTGCAAGGGAAGAATACAACCCTAATGTGCTTGATAGTGTCGAATGTCTGGTACAAATCCATGTCAATGAAGAAATCCTGTGGCAGGGGATGACCGAGGAATCATACCGATATTTTGCGGAAGAACTGCAGAAAGATGTGACAGAGAACAAAATTCCTGCCGCCATCATCTGGGTATACGGCATGGATGAAAAGAAATTGGAATGGTGCAGGGACTATTTTCAGGAGAATTATCAGGGTGGGTCGGATTATTATGATATGCTGGAGGGATGCAGCAGATTTCGGATGGGATATCCCGGAAGGGAGTTCAACCTGACTTATGAGGAGTACCGGAAAGCAGGAGAGGGAGACTGACAGAGTGAAGAGAAAATCATGTAAAAAGATGAAAAAAGCTGTAACGATAATATTGCTGTTAGCCGTAAGCATCCTGCTGACAGGCTGCGGCTCAGACCTGAAGAGTTTTTTCCTTTCCGATGCCAGCATGAAAAGGATGGCAAAGGAGGATTTGAAGGAAAGGTATGGGGAAGAGTTTGTGGTGCATGAAGTTTGGAGTTCGTCTTGGCATACCTATGCGGCAATCTGTTCCCCGAAAGCAGACGACAGGGTGGTCTTTGAAATCGGAGCATACAAGGACGGGACAGGAATTTACAGTGAAAATTATGGAAAAAGCATAGTGGCAGCCCAAATCAGCCAAAAGCTGGAGGAAGAGCTACAGGAATATTTTCCTACTTGTTATGTACATACATCAGCTGATATACAAATAGGATATCTGAACGCTGACAATGTGAAGGATATTACTTTAGAAGAATATGCGGAGAGATATCCCCGGGAAAAGTTTAGTGTGCATGTATATGCCGACAGGGGATTACTGAAGACTGACAGTATAGCAGATGAATACCGGTATTTTTCCGAAACACTACTGGGAGAGATTAAGACAGGAGAGCTTCCGTGTATAACGCCTGTTAGTATACATTATGTTGATGCAGACCAACTGCAAAATTGTAAGGAGTATTATAAGAAAAATTGTGATGCATATAGTGATGCGGTGGAAGAAGTTTATGAGTTTTGGTTTTCTAACCGTTATGAAAAAATCAATAAAACATATGAAGAATATGAAGAGATGAGAAGGGGAGGAATGTAAAAATGGGGAATACACAGGAGCAAAAAGAGAAAATGTACACAGATGAGGAATTATGCTGGGCAGCACAGGTGGCGTACAGTAATGGGGACAGCTATTTTAAGAAATATATAACAGTAAGTACACGAGAATATGGTTTATTATAAATAAGTACGATTAGGAAAGGCTTAATGAAGGAGGACTTTTTATGAAGAAACGGTTTATCCGGATGGCAATAGCGCTGGTTATGATCTGCGCTCTGCTTGTGGGTTGCGGTAGCCCAAATCCTTCCGGTAAGGTGGATGATGCTGTTATAAAAGACATTACTGTGAGGGCATTGAAGGAAAAATACGGGGAAGAATTTGTGGTGCATAAGGTGTATGAAACTACCAAAGATACTTACCTGACAGTATGCTCGCCCAAGAACCAAAGAGATGTGGTTTTTGATGTCCAAGTAGGCATATGGCAGAAAGACGGAGAGGAAAAGGGCAGCATAGGCGGCATAGGCACTGGGGCAGTGGCAGCGAAGGTAAGCCGACAGATGGAAGAAGAGCTGCAGGAGATTTTTCCTGACTGTTATGTCCATGCAGTAGTGTTTGGAGCCGGAGGTGAGGATATTGACCGCATGAACTGTACCTTGCAGGAGTATATGCAAAGTTATAGGGATATAGGACTTGACCCGATGAAGTATATGCACATCCTAATACAAATCCATGTGGGGGAAAGCACTCTCGGGAAAGATGCCTTGGAGGCAGAATACAGGTATTTTACAGAGAGGATGCAGAAGGCGGTGGCGGAGGACAGCTTTCCCCCGGCGACCATATGGATTTATTATACAGATGAGGAAACGAAAGGGTGGTGTCGGGAGTATTTTCACGAAAATTATCAGGGAGAGCAAGATTATTATGATAAGCTGGAGGGCTGCAGAAAAATCTGCCTGAACCTGTATTGTGGCGAAGAATTTTCCAAGACTTATGAGGAGTATGCGGATTTAAGGAAGGGGGAGCGGTGATGCGGATGGAAGGAAACAGGAGAATGAGGAAGAAAATGCTGGCAGCCGTGTTGCTGGGAGCCTGCTTTCTGCTGGGTGGCTGTACCTCCAGAGAGGAGGCGGCAAAAAAGTTGCTAGAGGAAAGGTATGGGGAGGAATTTGTGGTGCATCAGACATGGAGCTCTGGCGACAGCTATGCAGTCTGCTCACCCAAAAATAACCGTAATGTGGTTTTTGAGTTGAGATTTTCTGAGGATGTTGGAAAAATCTGGAACGATCGGTATGTGAGTAATGTAGTGTCGCTGCAAATAAGCGAGAAGTTGCAGAAGGAGCTGGGAAAATATTTCCCTGACTGTTATGTCCATGTTCAAGGAGACTATAATGTGGGTGATAGCTATTTGGGCTTTAGTGATATTCAGTCAGTTACGCCGGAAATGTATATAGAAAGATATCCGAGAGCTGATTTTACAGTAAGGGTCTATGTAGAGAAGGAGAAATTACGGTCGGATACGATAGAAAAAGAATACCTGTATTTTTCGGAAAGTCTGCAGGAGGAGATGGAAAATGGGAAACTTCCTAGGCTTACTATACTTGTTTATTATGTTGATTCGGAGCAGAAAAGTCGGCTCAGAAATTATTTCAAAAGCAATGACTGGGAGGGGGATGCAGCGTATAAGGATATTGTGGGTTCAAAAAGTTTTGATTGGGGGATTAGCTATTGTGAGCATGGTCGTCCTGTTGGAAAAATAGATGTAACCTATGAAGAATATGAAGAGATGAGAAGGGGAGGAAACTAAGATGAAAGCAAAGGCATGGTTGGCACTGGCTGTGGCAGTTTTGTGCATGGTATGTACAACAGGCTGCAGTGGGAACAGTCTCAGAGAGTTGAATGATGCTGTCATGAAGGAAATTGCGGCGGATGCTTTAAAGGAAAAGTATGGGGAGGAATTTATCATACATAAGGCAGTGAAAGAATATAACCAGACTTTCTTTGTAACCTGTTCTCCAAAATCGCAGGAAGAGGTAGTGTTTGAGGCATGGATAGACAGACGACAGAATAAGGACGGGGAGGAAAAGGGAAGAGTTGGGCGTGATAATTATGATGAGGGGAAAGTTTCGGTTCAGATAAGTAAAGAGCTGGAAGAAGAAATGCAGGAGATTTTTCCTGATTGTTATGTACATGTGGTTGCATTTGGCTTTGCAATCCTTAATGGTGATGAAATTCGCGAGCTTACGCTGCACAAATTCATGGAAGAATATGTGCTGGACCATGATGGGGAATATGACCCAACTGATTTGGAAGCAGGTTTTTTGCAAGTACTTGTGCAGGTGCATGTCAAAGAAGAAAATCTGCAGAATGCGGATTTAGAGGCGGAATACCAATATTTTTCAGAGGAAATCTTAGGAAGTCTGGATGATGGATGGTTTCCGGAAATGAATGTCTGGATTTATCCTGTAGACAGCGAAGAGCAGGAGTGGTGCAGGGAGTATTTCAAGACAAATTATCAGGGTTGGCAGGATTATTATGATAAGATAGAGAGTGATAAAAAACTATGCTTGAAATGCTTTTTTAACCGGGAATTTGCATGGACATATGAAGAATATGCGGCATTAAGGAGGGGAGAGAAATGAGGAAGCAGTGGAAGCGGCGAATAAACAATAAAATAAAGGCAAGCGCAGCAGTGCTCTTTGTTCTTTGCTTTGCATTTGCAGGCTGCGGTTTTATTTCTCCCAGTAGCAGAATCCATAAGGCGGAAGAGACATTAAAAGAAAAATATGGTTGTGAAGTCAAGGTGCTTTCATCATGGACTTCCGGGGGAACCCTTTATGTGACCTGTGCGCCAGAGAATGACAGGACCATGGTGTTTGAGGCACAATTAGCAGATGACTGTAGCAGAATCTATAGTGATATCTATCTGGAAAGCATCATATCGTATCAGATCAGCCAACAGATGGAAGAAGATTTGCAGGAGCTTTTTCCCGAGTGTTATATTCACACTACCAGAGGTTATTTATCAAGACAAAGTAATTATTTGAGTTTTGAGCAGGCGTCTGATGCTACGCCTGAAATGTTTGCAGAGAGATATCCGAGGGACAGTTATTGTGCAAACATACATGTGATTCAGGACGACTTGCAAGATGACAATATAGAAACGGAATATCAATATTTTTCAGAAATTTTGCAGGATAAGGTGAAAGCAGGGATGTTTCCTGATGTTAGCATACATATTACTTATGTTGATTCCGGAAAGATGCAGCAATGCAAACAGTATTTTAAGACAAATTATGAGGAACGGGGGGAATACGAGGATATTGTATCAGGATGTTATGATTTTAGGCTTGCCTATGTATCAGGGAAGATTACTGACACATATGAAGAGTATGAAGAGTTAAGAAGGGGAGGAAACTGAGATGAGTGAGACACAAAAGCAGGGGACGGCAATGTACACAGATGAGGAACTATATTGGGCTACACAGATAGCATATTGTAATGTGGATGGATATGATATAGAAGAATACAAAAAGGAAAAGGGTGAATACCCAACCTTAGAAAAGGTATTTCAAGATTTGATAGAATCGAACAAACAGATATATTACGACCAAAAACTTTTGGATGCAGATAACCTTTCCGGAGACAAACTGAAAATGCAGGAGAGCGCAAATCAGTTTATTAATGATGTGGCGGAAGGGAACATATGCAAAGGTTGGAAACTGGTGTCCTATGATAATAAGGAAAACTCAGACGGTATGTATGCCGTAGCTATCGAAACCGATGACGATGATGCCATTATAGCATTCCGGGGAAGCGAAAGCGTGGATGCAAAGCAGATAATAGAAGATTGGCTGGTGGCTGATATGGGCATTATTAATAATGAATTGACCTCTCAGGAAAAATCGGCATTTCAGTATGCGGATCAATTTGCGAACCAGTTCACATATAATAATATTGCATTGACGGGACATTCCTTAGGGGGAGATTTGGCATTGACAACTGCTGTAGAAGCTGCCAGTGATGCGAGTAGCAGCAATCTTGCTGACCGAATTAAACAGAGTGTAAGCTTTGACGGTCCGGGACATACGCAGGAATTTATCGATGAGCATAAGGAAGAAATCCACGAGATGCAGGGAGTGATGAAACATTATCAATGGAGTTGTGTAGGCTCAATTCTGAAGTCTCTCTGCGAGGAATCGGGCAATTATGAAAAAAAGGATTCACAGTTGTTTGATTCGCCGATATACAAGCATTCTACGGCATCCCTTGAATTTGACAAATACGGAAATTTAAAGCCTGCATATGAATATGATGAGGTTGCGGATGCAATCCACACAATCACAAATTTTATTGATAATAACCAATTGGTACAAGAAGTAGCAGGCGATGTGGTTATCTCAGTGCAGGATTTGGCGGGATTTACTTATGGGATGGCTGTGCTTGCCAAAAATTTTGAGGAGGGCGATATTGAAGAGCTTGAAAAAACCGGGAATTATGGTTTTGATTTAGTAGAAAAAATGTGTTATGCCGAAACAGTATTTGGAACACACAGCAGCTCCGCAACAGTGGCTCTGGTTACTATTGGGGCATGCAAGACATATTATAAAGTATGCAAGGAATATTCAGAAGGCAATTATAGGACGGGCAGCAAGGAATCCATTTCTTTTGGAACATCTTTACTTGGCACATTGATGGCAACAGAGGCTGCAATAGAATTGTTTACTATATTAGGAGTCGCAGCATCAGGACCGGCCAGTGTGGCAGCTTTATTGGCAGTTTTTGCGGTAGGTTATTTAGGAGGAAAAGTCGGTAGTGATGCAGGAAATCAGCTTGGTGATTGGATTTGTGATGTATTGGGATATGCAGACTTCGATTATACAATGGCGGAAGCCGCGCCTGTTCCGGTGGATCCCCTGGTGATCGACTTTGACAGGGACGGTTTTGAACTGCTGGAAGCAGAAGACGGCGTGTACTTTGATGGGAACAATGCGGGGCTGAGGGAAAAGACACAGTGGGCAGCGCCGGATGACGCCCTGTTGGCCATTGACCTGAACGGGGACGGCATGATCAATGACGGTTCGGAGCTGTTTGGGAACTCCACGCTGCTCGGTGACGGAAGGCATGCCGGTTCCGGATTTGAAGCGCTGGCGCAGTATGACGAGAATGGTGACGGGGTCATTGACGCGGCCGATTCGGCATTTTCCCGGTTGCTTGTATGGCAGGATGTGAACAGTGACGGAATTTCGCAGGCTGACGAATTACATACCTTAGAAGAACTGGGAGTAGAATCCATTTCTCTGGATTACCGAAATACGGATGGCATCAACACATCGGCCATAACCTTTGCAGACGGCGCTGCAACCCGGATAGGGGAGTTTGATTTCGATGTCCGGCTGTACGACTCCATGGAAAAGGAAGAAGTGGAGATATCAGAGGAAATCAGAATACTTCCCAATGTCCGTGCCATGGGAAATGTGGCGTCACTGCATACCTTGATGCAGAAAGACGGTACGGGGGTATTGAAGGGATATGTGGAGCAGTTTGCCAGAGCCGGTTCTGCCGGGGAAAAGGAAGAGCTCGTCACACGGATGCTGTATTTTATCACAGGAGCCGAGGATGTTGCCGGAGGCAGCAGGGGCGGTCATTTTGATGCGCAGAAGCTTGTGGTAATCGAACGGTTTTTAGGAAAAGATTATGTCGGGACCGCGGGGAGCAGCCCTGTGAGTACGGCGGCAGGCATATTGAGCGGGGTTTATAATGACATATTTGAATTATATTATAATCTTTTAAACGGACAGACTGCCTTAAAGGATTATTTAAGCATGACCATCTGGTATACGGGGGAAAACGGCAGGAAGTATCTCAATACATCCATTTTTGATTCCTATGTTGATTCCTGCATCCGGGACGGAATGGACATGACGGGCGCTGTGGCTGACATGGGCAGATATATCGCTTTCGTCAATGCAGGAAACCGGGAAAATTTTGCGGATTATCTGAGCACCTATTCGGACAGGAGTGATTATCTGGAAGCGATTGCGGAAGTTACCGGACGGATTACCGTTATGGGGACAGGGGAGAATGACAGATTGAGCGCGAACGCGGGCGGTTCCTTTCTGATGGGATTAGAAGGGGATGACCACCTTTACGGGGGGAACGGGAGCGACTTCCTTCATGGGGGGAAGGGAGACGACTGGCTGGAAGGAGGAAACGGAGCGGACACCTACTTCTTTGAGGCGGGTGACGGTAACGACACCATCGGGAACTATGACCCGGCAGGCTGGAAGGGCGACCGCATCCTGTTCGGGGAAGGTGTGTCCCCGGAGGACATGAAAGTGAGCCGCCGGATATGGAGCCTGGTGTTGGAGGACACGAAGGGCGGCGGCCGTGTGACGCTGCAGGATGCTTTCGCCCACGGGGAAGGATGGCAGTCCGTGGGAAGGATAGAATTCGCGGACGGGACCGTGTGGGAGCCGGATGACATCAGGGAGATGCTGAGGGTCTTCCGCGGGACGGAAGGGGACGATGCCCTGAGCGGCTACAACAGAGGGTACAACCATGACATCAACGAGGAATTTTACGGGGGAAAAGGTAACGACACCATAAAGGGAGAGGAGGGAAACGACATCCTTTACGGAGAGGAAGGAAACGACAGCCTTTACGGCGGGAACGGAGACGACTTCCTCTGCGGTGGGAAGGGGAACGACTGGCTGGAAGGAGGAACGGGTAACGACACCTACTTCTTTGAGGCGGGTGACGGTAACGACACCATCGGGAACTATGACC
>JAMPEY010000008.1:0-49877 GCA_023664665.1 Lachnoclostridium sp. | reverse complement strand
GGGAAGGGGAACGACTGGCTGGAAGGAGGAACGGGTAACGACACCTACTTCTTTGGCCGTGGAGATGGCAGGGATACCATCAGTGAATATGATACATCACCCGATAATACGGATATCTTATGCATGGATGTGGAAGCAAAACGCCTGCAGTTCACGAGGGCAGGAGCAGACCTCTTAATCGCCGTTCTGGGAACGGATGATTCCGTCACAATCAGGAACTGGTATTATGAGGATGCCTATCATGTAGAGAGCATCCGGTCAGGGGACGGTTATTCTCTGGCGCATGAGCAGATAGACCGTCTGATTCAGGAGATGGCGTCCTTCGAGGCAGAATCGGGCATGTTATGGCAGGACGCCGTGGAGGCGGAGGATGATACCGTAAACAGGCTCGTGTCCCAGATGTGGGTGAAGGATGGGGTATAAACAAATATAATTGTGTATTGTTACGAAGGAGAAAAGGGGAATGAATGAAGCTGGAAGCAGTAGCACGGCGGAACAAACGAACACAAGGGACGGAGGGCTGCAGTGCCTGATAACCATAGCGGCTTATTACGGTATTGCGGCGGATGCGGGCAGCATGATTCACTCCCTGAACCTGGAGAGCAGAAAGATGACGGCTCAGGATATTCTGCTGGCATCCAAGAAAATAAAATTAAAAAGCAGGCTGGTTCATGTTAATGTATATGCATTGTCCAAAATGACGGTTCCGGCCATTCTCATAATGAAAAACGGCGATTTCGTGATTTTGGCAAGGCAGGAAGGAGAACGCCTGTTGATGCTGAACCCCTTTGAGAAAGCTCCCCATGTCATGGAATGCGGGGAGCTTGAGAGTGTATGGGATGGGGATATCATTCTGCTGATTCCCCGTTCTTTCCAAAAAAGGGATGTGGAGTTTGGATTTAAATGGTTTATCCCTTCTATTTTAAAATATAAAAGAGCGCTGCTGGAAGTGCTGCTGGCAGCGTTTATCATGCAGATACTTTCTATCTGTTCCCCTTTGATAACCCAGTCCGTCATCGATAAAGTGCTGGTGCATAACAGCCTGTCTACTTTGGATGTGCTTGCCTTGGCATTGGTGGTAATGCTGGTATTTGAAACGATTCTTTCCATTGTGCGTAACTATATTTTGGTACATACGACGAGCAAGATTGATGTGATTTTAAACTGCAGGCTTTTTGAACATTTGTTTAAACTGCCGCTGCGGTATTTTGAAAGCCGTCGTACCGGCGATACGGTGGCGAGGGTGCGAGAGGTTGAAAATATAAGGCGCTTTCTGACCGGAGTTCCCATGACGACCCTTCTGGACAGTATTTTCCTTATCCTGTACATCATTATTTTGTTTGGCTACAGTGCAAAGCTGACATGGATTACATTAGCGGTGATTCCGCTTCTTGCCTTTATTTCTCTGGCGGTGACTCCTGCGCTGCGGGAGAGGTTAAACCGGAAGTTTAACTGTGGAGCGGAGTCCCAGTCCTATCTGGTGGAGGCGGTTACGGGAGTGCAGACCATAAAATCTTTTGCCATTGAGCCTGCGATACAGAAAAAATGGGAGGGTTTGCTTGCGGATTACACTACGGCGGGATTTCGGACATCCATTCTGTCAGGAACCGCAGGGGCATTGGCAAAATTTGTCCAGAGGATATTTGATATCGCAATTTTGTGGTATGGCGCGCAGTTAGTCATGGCAGGGGATTTGTCCATAGGACAATTAGTGGCGTTTCGGATGCTGGCAGGGCGCGTGAGCGAGCCTATCATGCGGCTGGTGCAGACATGGCAGGATTTCCAGCAGACATCCATATCCGTACAGCGTCTGGGAGATATTTTTAACAGCAGGGCGGAGCAGAATCCGGGCAGTGCACAGACCCGCCTGCCCCGAGTGCAGGGGAATATTATTTTTGATAAAGTGAATTTCCGCTATACGGCGGACGGACCGCCGATTATCAAAGATATGAGCTTTCGGATGCCTCCCAATACCGTCATAGGCATTGTAGGGCGCAGCGGTTCCGGAAAAAGCACCATATCAAAACTGATACAGCGTCTTTATCTGCCGGAATCGGGAAAGATAATGATTGACGGAATTGATATCGCCATGGCGGATACTGTCTGGCTGAGACGGCAGATAGGCGTGGTTTTGCAGGAAAATTTCCTGTTTCATGCCACAATCAGGGAAAATATTGCCCTGCAGAATCAGGCGGCCGGAATGGATGAAATCATAAATGCCGCTAAAATAGCCGGGGCCCACGACTTTATTACCGAACTGCCGGAAGGTTATAATACCATGGTGGGGGAGAAAGGCACGGGTCTGTCCGGGGGGCAGAGACAGAGGATTGCCATAGCGAGGGCGTTATTGGGAAATCCCCGGATACTGATTTTTGACGAGGCCACTTCCGCTCTGGATTACGAGTCGGAGAGCATTATACAGAAAAATCTAAAGGCAATATGCAAAGGAAGAACGGTGTTGATCATAGCGCACAGGCTTTCCACGCTGAAGGATGCGGATGCCGTTATGGTGGTGGAAAAAGGACGCATTGAGGAGTATGGTCCAAAGGACAGGCTTGTGGAGGCAAAAGGGTTGTTTTGGCATCTGTTAAAACAGCAGAGTCAGATTTAATGGGGAATCGGGAAAATGGATATATTACAAAAGATAAAATTTTATTTTAAGAAAAAACAGGCGGAAAGTCAGGTAAAAATAAGGCAGGAATTTCTGCCGGAAGCGTTGGAAATTGTGGAAAAACCCTTGTCTCCCACAGGGCATCTTATGGTGGGAATCGTGGCGGCGTTCGTGCTGTTCATTCTGGTATGGTCTGTTTTTGGCAGGATGGACGAGGTAGTCACCGCAAGGGGAATTATTCTGACGGTGAGCGGGATACAGGAGATTCAGGCGCCGGGCGGGGGAATCGTGGAAGAAA
The DNA here is from genome assembly GCA_023664665.1 of Lachnoclostridium sp. Taxonomy (GTDB): domain Bacteria; phylum Bacillota; class Clostridia; order Lachnospirales; family Lachnospiraceae; genus Acetatifactor. The sequence goes on along the minus strand of JAMPEY010000008.1, from coordinate 46,968 downwards.
TCTGTGTGCGGGAAGGGAGTCCTGTAAAAGCAGGGGACGCTATTGTAAAAATTGACTCTTCCATCAGTGAAATTACGCTGCAGGGCACTACGGAGAGTCTTGCCCTGCTGGAATATGAAAATGAACTATTAAATGAAATAGCGCAGGGAAAAGATATTTCAAAAGAATCCGTTTCAGAAACGGATGACGGAAAAGAAAAAATCTTTGCATATGTCAATGCAATGCAGGAGAGTTTCTCTGCCGAAAAGGAAGAGCTGGAAAGCACCGTAAAGCAGGCATTGTCACAGGTGGAAATAGAAAAAGAAGCTCTGGAAAAAATAGAAAAAAATAACGAGTATCTGAAAGCGCAGAAAGAAGTTCTGGATGCCATGGCGCAGCATGCAAACACGGAAGAGACGAGAGAACAGGAATTGGCGTTAGAGATAGAATATCAGGAAAAGGTATTGTCGGATTACACCAGATTGTATGAGGCGGGGGCAGTGGCAAAAGCGGAAGTGGAAGAATTGGAGGCAGCGTTAAGGAAGCTGCGGAAAGAGCATGAAATACAACAAAACAGCGCTGCGTCCGAAGATTATGAAAACAGTCTGCGTCAATATGAGATAGACAATCAACTGATTCTGGCGCAGAAAGATTATAACAGCCAGAAAAGCGCGGTGGAGCTGGCACAGGAAAGATATCAGCAGGCACTGGACGGTCTGGATGCTCTGGAAACGAATTTTCAATCAAATATCAGCGGCCTGATAGTGCAAAATATGGATGCTATCAGCACACAGAGGGAGAATCAGGAGATTCAAAAAATCGGAGTGGCGGAGCAGACTCTGGTATCGCCTGTGGACGGGGTAGTCAGGACTTTGGAAGTAAATACCGTCGGTGGGGTGGTTACTTCGGCGCAGACGGTTGCCACGGTGGTTCCCGATGATTCCCAGATGCTTTTGGAGGTAGATATTCAAAACCGTGATATCGGTTTGATACAAAACGGACAAGAGGTTGCGGTAAAATTGGATACCTTTGATTTTCAGAAATATGGCAAGCTGGAGGGCGTGATAGTTTATATCAGCCCGGACGCCGTGTGGAGCGACTATTACGGATGGGTCTATAAGGCAAGGATTGCCATAGATGAAGAGAAATTCCGACAGGCAAATCAAGACGCCGAAATCGGAATCGGGATGGAGTGTACCGCGGAAGTGAAGGTGGGAGAGAGGCGAATCATAGATTTCTTCTTGGAGCCTTTGATGGAGCATTTTGACGGCAGTTTGAAAATCAGATAAGTATGATATGAGATGCAGCGGTATGCGGAAAGAGAGAAAATGTATGAGTAAAAATATGAGTAAGAAGATGAGCAGGAAAGCGGCAATCCTATTGCTGGCATGTATACTGCTTCTGCCTATGTATACTCTAAGGGGTCAGGTAAGGGCGGATGCTGCTTCCGTGTCTGACGGGGATGCCGCTGTATCCGGTGGCGATGCTGTTTTACCAACCGAAGACGAATGGCTCAAAGAACAGAAGTATATGATTTACCAAAACCAGTTGAATGTTCAGTTGTGCGATTTGCAGATTGATTATTTGACGGCGTTGAAAACGCAACGGAAAGCAGAATGGGAGATAGAACAGGAAAAGGTGAAATTAGGCTATGCGGTTCCTGTTGATGAAATGGAAGCCGAAGGTCAATATAAGACGGTGCTTCTTGAAGTCGAATGCGTGGAGGCGCAGCAACAGTTTTATAAAGAAGTGTTGGAATTGTATGGCAGGGAATATGCAAAAATCCAAGTGCCGGATAAGCTGGAAGAACTGCAGGAGGATTATATAGCTGCATTTTTGGAAGATAGCGCACAAAAAACAAATGATATGGGGCAGAATAAGGAGCAGTATGAAATTGCTTTGAAAATTTATGTAAAGAATCTGATATTGCAGTATGAAAATATACGGAGAAAAGTCATGGAAGCGGATATTCAAATAGCTGTCCTGAAGGGAAAGGCGGCTAATGCCGCACAGCTATATGAAGCCGGAAAAATCACAAAGGTACAGCTTGGAGAGCCGGAAACGGAACTTAAGAGGCTGGAATATGAGCGTATGAGCCTTATTTATGATGCACAGCTGATTCTTTATCAATTGGAACACAAAGTTACGGACATCTAAGCAGACTCCATTATGGACAAATGAATCGGAATATGGTAAAATAATCCGAAAGGAATGCAGCAAAATAAGGAGGGTATGTAAATGAGTTTTATGGATGAATTCAATTTCTGGCTGGAGGATGATTATTTCGACCAGGACACTAAGAACGAGCTGTTAGCTATCCGCAACAACGAAGGAGAAATTGAGGAACGATTTTACAAGGAGCTGGAGTTTGGCACCGGCGGTCTCCGCGGCATTATCGGCGCAGGAACCAACCGCATGAACATTTATACTGTCCGCAAAGCTACTCAGGGACTTGCCAATTTCATTTTGAAGCAGGGAACACAGGCAAAGGGTGTTGCCATTGCATATGACTCCCGCAATATGTCCCCGGAATTTTCCAACGAAGCTGCATTGTGCCTTGCAGCGAATGGCATTAAGGCTTACATATTTGAATCTTTGAGACCTACCCCGGAGCTTTCTTTCGCGCTGCGCACTCTGGGATGTACCGCAGGAATCGTTGTGACCGCAAGCCACAATCCCCCTGAGTACAACGGATACAAGGTATATTGGGAGGATGGCGCGCAGGTGACGGCTCCCAAGGATAAGCAGATTATTGAAGAAGTCCAGAGCATAAAGGATTACCATATGGTAAAAACTATGGATAAGGCTGCGGCAGAGGCAGCAGGGCTGTATCAGGTAATCGGTCAGGAGATTGACGATGTTTATATGGTAGAGCTGAAAAAGCAGATTATCCATCCCGACATTATCAAGGAAATGGCGGATGATATCAAGATTGTATACACGCCTCTGTGCGGCACGGGCAATAAGCCTGTAAGGCGCATTCTGTCAGAGCTTGGCTTTAAGAATGTCTATGTGGTGCCCGAGCAGGAGAATCCCGACCCTAAGTTTACCACCCTTGATTATCCGAACCCCGAAGACCCCAAGGCATTTACCTATGCGTTGCGCCTTGCCAAGGAGAAGGATGCGGATATCGTGCTGGCAACAGACCCCGATGCAGACCGCCTCGGCGTTTACGCCAAGGACCAGAAGACGGGCGAGTATGTGGCATTTACCGGAAATATGTCCGGCATGCTGATTGCGGAATATATTTTGAGGGAGAGAGTGGCAACGGGCACAATGCCTGTCAATCCGGCATTGGTTACCACCATTGTTACCACCAACATGACCGTGCCCATCACCCAGTCCTACGGTGTAAAGCTGATTGAGGTGCTGACCGGATTTAAGTTTATCGGCGAACAGATTAAGCTGTTTGAGCAGACCGGAAGCAACAACTATGTGTTTGGCCTGGAAGAAAGCTATGGCTGCCTTGCCGGAACCCATGCAAGGGATAAGGATGCGGTGGTAGCTGTAATGTGCCTGTGTGAAGTGGCAGCATACTGCAAGAAGCACGGCAAGACCCTTTGGGATATGATGATTGACTTGTATGAGAAATACGGCTACTTTAAGGAAACACAGTACACCATTACCTTAAAGGGTATTGACGGTTCCAGACAGATTGCGGAGATTATGGATAAGCTGCGCAAGAATCCGCCTACCGCATTTGGCGACCAGAAGGTACTTAAATTCAGGGATTATGAAAATGATGTGGTAGTGGATATGGAGAGCGGCGAAAAGACCACCACGGGTCTGCCCAAGTCCAATGTGCTGTATTTTGAGCTTCCTGACAACTGCTGGTGCTGCGCGCGTCCTTCCGGAACGGAGCCTAAGATTAAGTTCTACATGGGCGTGAAAGGAAGCAGCTTAGAAGATGCGCAGGCAAGAGTGGAGCAGCTGACGGAAGCTGTAAAGGCTGTATTATAAAGACTGTATTATAAAGACTTTTCTATGTAAAATGTACATTTATGTATGGAAATGGCAGGGGGCTGTTGCATAATGCGGCGGCCCCTGCTTAGATAATTCGGAAGGGAGACCCCATGGGACGCCGTAATCTTGCAAACCTGAAAAAAACCATATATTATCTGAAGAAAAATGGTCTGCGAAGCACATGGTATGCGGCGAGGGAGAAGCTTGAGCAGGAAAAGGCGGCTCCTTATGTTTTTGAGGGCGTCTCCAAGGAAAAATGGAATGAGCAGCGTAACTGGGCCAAAAAGGAAAAGGAGCAGGGACGAAAACTGCCCATTATCAGTATTGTGGTGCCGGCGTACCGCACGCCGGAAGCTTATTTGCGACAGCTTTTGGATTCCCTGTTGCAGCAGAGCTATCCCTATTGGCAGCTGGTGCTGGCGGATGCAACGGAGGATGACCGCGTGGAAAAGGCCGTGGCGGAATACAGGGATAGAAACTCCTGCAGGGATAAAGATTCCTGCAGGGATAGAGATTCCCGCATATGTTATGTGCATCTTAAGGAAAACGGGGGAATTTCCGCAAATTCCAATCAGGCGCTTGCCTATGTGACAGGAGACTTTACCGGGCTTTTAGATCATGATGATATACTGGCGGAAGATGCTTTGTATGAAGTGGCGGTGAGGATTGTGAAGGCAGCACAGGAGGGGACTGGTATCGGAATGCTCTATTCGGACGAGGATAAATGTGGAGATGCGGAGTTTGAGTATTTTGAACCAAATTACAAAGAAAAGTTTAATTTAGATTTGATTTTAGGAAATAATTACATCTGTCATTTTTTGGTAATAGAGAGTACACTGTTAAAGGAGTTAAAATTCCGGCAGGAGTATGACGGCGCCCAAGACTATGATTTGATTTTGCGTGCCGCAGAACGCCTGTTGCCTGAGGAAGAGCGGATAGTTTATGTTCCCAAAGTTCTCTATCATTGGAGAAGCCATGCTTTGTCCACGGCGGAAAATCCCTTAAGTAAAGAATATGCCTACGAAGCGGGGCTTAAGGCAGTGCAGGATTTTGCGGACAGGCAGGGCTGGGGTGCAAAGGCGGTTTCCTTACAGCATCCGGGGTTTTACAGATTGGAGTATCCAAAGCCCCCTTTGGAACACAGGGCGGACTTGGCTGCCGTGGGCGGCAGGGTTTTGCACAGGGGAAAAATCGCAGGAGGAAGGTGGACGGAGGAAGGGACACTGTTGTATGAAGGACTTCCGGCCTTTCACAGCGGTTATCTCCACAGGGCGATGCTGTCCCAGGATGCGGATGCAGTGGATATCCGCTGTATACAGGTGAGGGAAGAGTGCAGGGAAATCTTCGAAAAAGAAACAGGCGTTATTTATAAAGAACTGCCGGACAAACAAATTTTTGACATATCTTTGCTGCCGGAAGGAACGGATATAAAAAATCTGAGCATCGCTTTGGGCAGGGCATTTCGGAAAGCGGGCTACCGTATTTTGTATCTGCCGACGATGACAGTGGAAGTGTGAGAAGAATTTCTAAGGCGCTTGAAGTACAGCACCTAAGAAATTCTAAATCTCACACTGAAGAATCGCAAGGGAAGCGATTCTTCTCATTGATTGTTTGTGCTGCGGAGCGCAGATTCATAGAGATAGCATGGATAGGGTGGAAATCGGAAACATGGATAAAATAACAATAGTTATTCCGAATTATAACGGGAAAAAGTATCTGGAAGGATGCCTGCAGGCATTGGAGAAAGAGCGGGAATGTCCGGAAACTCCGGAATTTGAAATTCTCGTGGTGGACAACGGTTCTGCGGATGGCAGCGCAGAATCGGCGGCAGAGCGTTTTCCCGATGTTAAGATTGTTTTTTTAAAAGAAAATACCGGTTTTTGCCATGCGGTAAATGTGGGAATCAGGAAGTCCCAAGCGCCCTATGTGATTTTGTTGAATAACGACACGAAAGTTAAAACAGGATTTGTTAAAAATTTATATTTTGCTATTAAAAAGAGGTCTGACATTTTTTCTGTCAGCGCCAAAATGTTGATGTGGGACAATCCGGAGTTGATAGATGACGCCGGAGATTATTATTGTGCTTTGGGATGGGCCTACGGAAGAGGCAAGGGAAAGCCCGCCTGCCGTTACGAGAAGCCCGCCGAAGTGTTTTCCGCCTGTGCCGGCGCGGCAATTTACCGGCGCGGTATTTTTGAGAAGATAGGTCTTTTTGATGAAAACCATTTTGCTTATCTGGAGGATTTGGATATCGGCTACCGTGCCCGCATTTGGGGCTATTGCAATTTTTATGAGCCGAAAGCCGAGGTGCTTCATTTTGGAAGCGCATCCACGGGTTCCCGCTATAATGAGCGAAAGACTGTGCTGGCTGCGTCAAACAGCGTTTATGTGATAGCAAAGAACATGCCTCTGCTTCAGATTTTATGTAATCTTCCTTTTTTAAGCGTCGGTTTTTTGGTAAAATTTTTATTTTTCTGTAAAAAAGGTATGGGTATCCTATATTTAAAGGGTCTGTGGAAAGGCTTCCGGCGTTCCGTGAGCCGGGAAGGCAGAAAATGCAAAGTACCTTTTTCTTCTAAAAATCTTAGGCATTATCTGCGGATTCAGATGGAATTGTGGGCAAATTTATTTCAACTTAATTCTTAAGAATTTTTAAGAAATGGCTTCATACATTCTTAAGTTGAAATTTTAATGGGGATATTGTAGAATGTTAGCAGATGTAGAAGTTTTTTCCAAAGTAAATACAACATATAGCGTGACTACCGGGTGGAGTTTATGATTAAGGACAATCAGAAGGTATTCAACAGGCTGTTGGTGGTGATGGATGCGTTTCTCACCGGATTCTCCTTCATTCTGGCATATTATGTCAAATTTTATATATTGAATGACGGACCGGGCTCCGGAGTCCTGCCGGTGCAGGATTATTATGGACTTTTGGTATTTTTGATTCCCGCATACCTTCTGCTGTATTATCGCTGCAATGTATATACGCCCAAGCGCACGGTGCAGCGCAGACATGAAATTTATGGCATTTTGAAGGCAAATACCATCGGCATTGCGGCATTGATCATCATTTTGTATGTGATTATTAAGGAAATCAACTATTCCCGTTCCGTTATAGCAATTTTTTATGTGCAGAATGTGATTCTGATGAGCTGTTCCCGGATGATCTTAAGGAAATTCTTAAGAAGTATACGCAGTAAGGGCTACAACTTAAAGCATATGCTTTTGGTAGGATATTCCCGGGCTGCCGAAGAATATGTCAGCCGGATTTTGGAAAATCCCCAGTGGGGCTATGTGGTCTGCGGCATTTTGGACAATCATGTCCCGGCGGGCGTAACTTATAAGGGAGTCAAGGTTTTGGGAACCGTGGGCAATCTGGAATATATTCTTCCGGAGAATAAGCTGGATGAGATCGCCATTACTTTGTCATTGCGGGATTACGATATATTGGAACATATTGTAGATATCTGTGAAAAATCCGGCGTTCATACCAAATTTATCCCGGATTACAACAGCATGATACCCACCAAGCCTTATACGGAAGATTTGATGGGACTTCCGGTTATTAATATCCGCTATGTGCCCCTGACCAACACGGGGAATATTATGATAAAGAGAACAGTGGATGTCATAGGTTCGCTTTTTGGCATTATTGTTACCTCTCCGATTATGCTGATATCCGCAATATTGGTGAAATGCTCGAGTCCCGGACCGGTTATCTTTAAGCAGGAAAGAGTGGGGCTGCACAATAAATCTTTTGATATGTATAAGTTCCGGACCATGGAGCAGCAGGCGCCGGCAAAGGAAAAACGCGCATGGACCGTAAAGGATGACCCAAGAGTCACCGGCATCGGCAAAATCCTGCGGCGGACCAGTCTGGATGAACTTCCCCAACTGTTCAATATTTTAAAGGGAGATATGAGTCTTGTGGGCCCCAGACCGGAGCGCCCGCATTTTGTGGAGAAATTTAAAGAAGAAATTCCCCGTTATATGGTGAAGCATCAGGTGAGGCCGGGACTGACCGGCTGGGCGCAGGTGAACGGACTGAGAGGCGATACTTCCATAAAAAAGCGTATCGAGTATGATATTTATTATATAGAGAATTGGACAATAGGCTTTGACCTGAAAATCATATTTCTAACCTTCTTTACAGGTTTTATCAATAAAAACGCATATTAGTAAATGTGAAAGAACAAGGAGAAAAGTTATGGCAAACAATTCTAACCAAAGAAAAACAAGACAAAAAAGGAAGGTCATTATCTTTAGCATAGAGATAGTGGTGCTTCTGGCTATGGTTGCGGTTTTGTATGTGGTAATGACAAAAACCAACTCAAAGGGTCCCAGTTATACCGTTGTAGAACCGCAGAATGTCACTTCGCCCGAAGTCCAGCAAAAAAAGGAAGAAGGCAATATGAAGATAGAGGAATATTGGAACATTGCCCTGTATGGAGTGGACGCAAAAAGGGACAGCCAGCTATACAAAGGCAGTAACAGCGACTGTATCATGATCTGTAGTATCAATAAAACAACGGGAGATATCAAGTTAGTCAGCGTTTATCGCGATACCTTGATGAACATAGGAAACGATCAATACTATAAATGCAACCGCGCATACATGGAAGGCGGCTACGAACAGTCGTTAAAGATGCTGAACATGAATCTGGACATGGACATAACGGATTTTGTTACGGTGGGTTATAAAGGATTGATGGAAGTGATTGACGGTTTGGGCGGTGTTTACATTGATGTGGATTTTGAGGAAATGGTACATCTGAACAACTACCAGAAAACCATTGTAACGGATGTTGACGGCATTAACAATTATATAGAGGTAAAGGAGCCGGGATATCAGCTTTTAAACGGTCTGCAGGCCGCCGCTTACTGCCGTATCCGCAAGACCAAGGGCGACGATTTCAAGCGTGCGGAGCGTCAGCGTGAAGTGATCAAGGCAATCGAAGAACAGGCAAAGAAGGAAAAAAATCCGCAGGTTCTGATCAACATATTTAACAACGCGATTGATGATATTTTCACCAGTCTCGACCCCAAGGATATTATCGCTTTACTGCCTAAGATTGCAGATTACCGTATTGTGGAAGAAGGCGGATTCCCCGATGAAAGCATGAGAACCACCGGCAACATCGGCGCAAAGGGAAGCTGTGTTGTTCCTTTGAATTTGGAGGATAATGTGGTATGGCTGCATAAGTTCCTGTTTGAAGAACAAGACTATAGCGTAACCGCCAATGTTGCCGAATATAGCGAGGAAGTGGCTTCCTTGTCAGCACCGTATATAAAATGATGGATATTGATGTAATCATACCTATATATAAACCGGATAAAACACTCTTTGTTCTGTTGGATAAACTGAAAAGCCAGACTTTGCCCATACACCGCATTATTCTTCTGAACACGGAAGAAAAATATTTTGAGCGGTTAACTTATGGCAGCAGGGAGCTGGAACGCCATAAAAATCTGGATGTGTTCCATGTCTCAAAAAGGGAATTTGACCATGGGAACACCAGACGCCTGGGAGTGAAAAAGTCAGGGAGTGAGATTTTTGTAATGATGACACAGGATGCGATGCCTAAGGATGACATGCTTCTTGAAAAGCTGATAAAGCATCTTGGGGAAACAGCGGCCGGTCAGGTTGCCGTGGCATACGCCAGACAGCTTCCGGCGGAAGGATGCAGTGTGTTGGAGCGTTTTACCAGAGAATTTAATTATCCGGCGAAATCCCTGTTGAAATCCGCGGAGAGCCTGCCGGGGATGGGCATCAAGACTTTTTTCTGCTCCAATGTGTGTGCGGCGTACCGCAGGGATATTTACGAGGAATTAGGAGGATTTGTAAAGCATACTATTTTTAATGAAGATATGCTTTATGCGGCAAAAGCAGTGAAAGCGGGTTATGCGGTGGCCTATGAGGCTGAGGCGCAGGTAATCCATTCCCATAATTATACGAACGGACAGCAGCTTCGCCGCAATTTTGATTTGGGGGTATCTCAGGCGCAGCACCCGGAAGTATTTCAGGGCGTGTCTTCCGAATCGGAAGGGAAAAAGTTGGTCAAGGCAGCTGTCTCCTACCTGAAGAAAAATCATAAGGGCAGACAGTTGCCATACTTTTATTCCCAATGCTTTTGCAAGTATCTGGGATATCTTTTGGGAAAGCATTACCGTATGCTCCCCAGAAGATTGATTTTAAAGCTGACCTCCAACAAAGAGTATTGGTTAAAGGATGCAGCTCCCGTAAAATAAGCGAAAAGAAAGGAAATAGCATATGTGCGGTATTGTGGGATATATCGGCAATAAGCAGGCGGCGCCCATTATTTTGGACGGACTCTCGAAATTGGAGTATCGGGGCTACGACTCTGCGGGTATTGCCGTGTTTGACGGAGAGAGGATTGTTACCAGCAAAGCTGTGGGAAGACTGAAGGTACTGGAGAATCTTACTCACGGGGGCGAGTCTATGAGGGGATTTTCCGGCATCGGACATACCCGCTGGGCTACTCACGGCGCTCCCAGCGATTTAAACGCCCACCCTCATACGAACGGCAAGGGCAGTATTGCCGTGGTGCATAACGGCATTATTGAAAACTATATTCCCCTGCGGAAGAAAATGCGGGATAAAGGTTATGAATTTGTCTCTGAAACGGACACGGAGGTACTTGCCCATCTGCTTGACTATTATTACAGGGGCAACCCCATGGAAGCCGTTACAAAGGTGCTCCACCGGGTGGAAGGTTCCTACGCGCTGGGGATTATGTTTGCCGATTTTCCGGGGGAGATTTATGCGGCAAGAAAGGATAGCCCCCTGATTGTGGGCAAAAATGAAGACGGCTGCTTTATTGCTTCCGATGTGCCCGCTATTTTAAAGTATACGAGAACCGTGTATTATATGGATAATCAGGAGGTAGTAAGGCTTTCCGCAGGCAATCTGCAATTCTTTTCCGTGGACGAGGAAGAGGTCACCAAGGAGGCAGTCACCATTGATTGGGATGCCAATGCGGCGGAAAAGGCGGGCTATGAGCATTTTATGCTGAAAGAAATGTATGAGCAGCCCAAGACTGTTACGGATACCATTTCACCCCGCATCCAAAATAATGACATTGTAATCGAAGAACTGAACATGTCCGATGAGGAGCTCCAAAAAATTCGCAAAATCCACATTGTGGCATGCGGCTCCGCTTATCATGCCGGAGTGACAGGCAAATATGTGATAGAGGATCTGGCGCGCATTCCCGTGGAGGTGGATGTGGCAAGCGAATTCCGCTACCGTAATCCGATTCTGGAAGAGGGCAGCATGGTTATCGTTATCAGCCAGTCCGGTGAAACTGCCGATACATTGGCGGCTCTTCGGGAATCCAAGGAGAGAGGATTCAAAGTGCTGGGCATCGTCAATGTGGTGGGCAGCTCCATTGCAAGGGAAGCGGACAGCGTTATGTATACCTGGGCGGGACCGGAGATTGCGGTAGCGACCACCAAGGCGTACAGCGCACAGCTTGTGGCGTTGTATATGCTGGCCCTGAAGCTGGCAAAGGTGAGAAACACCGTTGATAAAGGACAGTTTGAACATCTTTTGAACGATTTAGGGAGACTGCCTGACCAGATTGAGCTTTTGTTGGGACAGAAAGGGAAAATCCAGCATTTTGCCAACCGCTATGTAGGCGCCAGAGATATCTTCTTTATCGGAAGAGGCGTGGATTATGCGATTTCTCTGGAAGGTTCTCTCAAATTAAAAGAGATTTCCTATATTCATTCGGAAGCCTACGCCGCAGGAGAATTAAAACACGGAACCATATCCCTGATTGAGGAAGGCACTCTGGTGGTGGCAGTGGCAACCCAGCCGGAACTGTTTCAAAAAACAATCAGCAATATTGTGGAAGTGAAGGCAAGGGGCGCTTTTGTCATGGCAGTGACCAATGAAGGCAATAAGGCGATAGAGAAAGCGGCGGATTATGTACTGTATATTCCGGAAACCCATTCCTGCTTTACCAATTCTCTGGCAATCGTTCCTTTGCAGCTGTTTGCTTATTATGTGGCTGTGGGAAGAGGCTGTGATGTGGATAAACCGAGAAATCTGGCAAAATCCGTCACGGTAGAATAAAATCATACTTTGGTTAGAATTTCATCACATTTTGGACACAATCGGGAGTTATACTAAAGTACATAAAGAGCAACACAAAGAGTGGCAGAATAGCGAAAAGAGGTAATCATTATGTACGAAAATGAAATTTACGGCGGTTCCACAATGCCAAACAGTTCCATGCAGCAATTTTCAACTGCGAATACACAAACTGCGAATCCGCAGTTTGCGAATCCGCAGTTTGCTCCGGCATCTCAACCTGTGCAGGACAGGAATGCGGACCGAAAGGGAGGCGGATTTTTCCGAAAATTGATTTTGAGCATCAGTCTTGGGCTTTTCTTCGGCATTTTTGCCGGAGTAGGATTCTTTGCGGCACAGCAGGGCATGCAGCTTGCCGAAAAGGAATCGGGAACAAGCGAAGTAAAGGAAGTAGAGACATTAAATAGGGATGATAACAAAAATTCCGATTTAAATTATGCTTCCGACGGTCAAGCATTACAGGTGTCACCCACCTATGTGGTGTCTTCGGATGTTTCGGATGTGGTGGAAGAAATGATGCCTGCCATGGTATCCATCATCAACAATTATACGGAAACATCTTCTTTCTGGGGCAGGAATTACAGTCAGGATTATGAGGCGAGCGGTTCCGGTATTATTGTGGGCAAAAATGAAACCGAGCTTTTGATGGTATCCAATCATCATGTGGTCTCCGATGCAAACACTCTGAAGGTGACTTTTATCGACGGCGAGGAGGCGGTAGCCTATATCAAGGGTACGGATAAGGACATGGATCTGGCGGTAATTGCCGTTCCTTTATCCGATTTGCGCGAAGAGACTCTAAATGCCATTCATATCGCTAAATTGGGAGACAGCGACAGCCTGAAGCTGGGCGAGCCTGTCATTGCCATAGGCAATGCCCTTGGCTACGGACAGTCCGTAACCAACGGAATTGTCAGCGCCTTGGACCGTGAAGTGAAATTTTCGGACGGTTCCAAGGGTACTTTCATCCAGACCAATGCGGCAATCAATCCCGGAAATTCCGGAGGCGCGCTGGTAAATATCAACGGTGAAGTGATAGGTATTAACTGCAGCAAATATATGGATGTGGAAGTGGAAGGTATGGGTTATGCCATTCCCATTACCACGGCAAATCCTGTGCTGGCGGACCTGATCGAGCGTCAGCAGAGGCAAAAGGTTGCGGATAAGGACAAGGGTTATCTGGGAATTGAATATGAAGAGATGAACAGCCAGTATTCCGCTATGTTTAACATCCCGCAGGGCATTTATGTGAAGTCCGTGGAGCGAAACAGCGCGGCGGATAAAGCCGGACTGAAGCAGGGCGACATCATTACCAAGATGGATAACGAATCCATTGTCACCAAGGAAGATTTACAGAAAAATATACAATATTATGCCGTGGGAGACACTGTTGTTTTGACGGTTATGCGACCCGAGGACGGAGAATATGTATCCCTTGAGATAGAAGCCGTATTGGGAAAGAGACCTTAAAAGATAATGTGAAATATATGCCGATACCCCAAAAGCAGTTTGAAAAAGCTGTCTTTTGGGGTATTTGTATGTTGGGATAAGGTTGGGATAAGCAGAAATAAAGTTGCAAGGGAGGGTATTATTCGGTATAATAAAATGAAACATAAACAATACAGAAACGGAGAATTTTATGTCGGACGATTATAGAGAAGTAGAATCCATCAGTAATGAGAAGAGCGAAAGCACTGTGCTTGACAGCGTGGGTAATCATGATGATAAAGATAATCATGATAATAGCGATTATGAGGATGTATGTTTTATCTGCCGCAGACCGGAAAGCAAGGCGGGTAAAATGTTTAAGCTGCCCAATAATATCTGTGTGTGTAACGACTGTATGCACAAGACTATGGAAACCGTGAATCAGTTCGATTATCAGGGGATGCTGAACAATCCCAACATCAGCTTTGTAAATCTGGCGGATTTGCAGGGAGAAGGGGGAATTCCCAACAAGCAGAAGTTGAAAAAGAAGAAGAAAGAGGATGCGCTTCCCGCCCTGAATATTAAGGACATTCCTGCGCCTCACAAGATAAAGGCAAGTCTGGATGAATATGTGGTGGGGCAGGAATATGCCAAAAAAGTGATTTCCGTGGCCGTCTATAACCATTATAAAAGGGTGGCTACCGGCACCATGGATGAAATTGAGATTGAGAAATCCAACATCCTGATGATTGGACCTACCGGAAGCGGAAAAACCTATCTGGTGAAGACGCTGGCAAATCTTCTGGATGTACCCCTTGCCATTGCGGACGCTACCTCCCTCACAGAGGCAGGGTACATCGGCGACGATATCGAGAGTGTGGTGTCCAAGCTTTTGGCAGCGGCGGAAAATGATGTGGAGAAGGCGGAGCGAGGCATTATTTTTATTGATGAAATCGATAAGATTGCCAAGAAAAAGAATACAAGCAGCCGTGATGTCAGCGGCGAGAGCGTGCAGCAGGGAATGTTAAAGCTGTTAGAGGGAGCGGAAGTAGAGGTTCCGGTGGGCGCTAACAGCAAAAATGCAATGGTTCCCTTAGCCACGGTGAACACCCGGAATATTTTGTTCATCTGCGGCGGGGCATTTCCGGATCTGGAAGATATTATTAAGGAGAGACTGAGCAAAACGGCATCCATCGGCTTTAATTCCGACTTAAAGGACAAATACGATAAAGACAAAAATATTCTGGAAAAGGTTACCGTGGAAGATATCAGGAAATTCGGCATGATTCCCGAATTTATCGGAAGGCTGCCCATCATCTGCACCTTGCGGGGCTTAAACAAGGAAATGATGGTTCAGATTTTAAAGGAGCCCAAAAACGCCATTTTAAAACAATATCAGAAGCTGTTAGAGCTTGATGAAGTGAAGCTGGAATTTACGGAGGATGCCTTGGAAGCCATTGCGGACAAGGCAATGGAGCGTGATACCGGCGCCAGAGCGTTGCGCTCTATCATAGAGGATTTCATGCTGGACATCATGTATGAGATTCCCAAGGACGATAATATCGGACAAGTGACTATTACGGGTGACTATATTCTGGGAAAGGGCGGTCCGATCATTGATATTCGGAGCAATTCCTAAAAATACAAAATAATTACACAAGCCCCTTGACAAATTCCATATACATGATATTATATTCATATGAACAGTCATTCATATGAACGCATACTCATATGATAAAAGTAAATATCAAATAAACGGAGGGTAATATCATGAAAAAAACTTACAAAATCGAAGTGGATTGTGCAGCATGTGCATTGAAGATGGAGGAGGCTGCCAAAAAGGTGGAGGGCGTTTTGGATGCTACCGTGAGCTTTATGACCCAGAAAATGAAGGTAGAGTTTGCCGAGGGAAGCGAAGAGAAAAATGTTATGGATGCGGTAGTGAAAGCGTGCAAAAAAGTAGAGTCTGACTGCGAAATATATGTATAGGCGGCATATGGGGGTATCAGTATGACGAAAAAGCAGAAAAAGACACTGTACCGCATTATCATTGCCGCGGTTCTTATGGTTATTTTGCATTTTGTGCCAATCGAGGGCTCTCTTCGTCTGGTCCTATACCTGATTCCTTACATTGTTATCGGTTATGATATTTTGAGGAAGGCGGTACTCGGAATCTTCCACGGAGAAGTGTTTGACGAGAATTTTTTGATGGCGGTTGCCACCGTAGGCGCCATCTGTCTGGGGGAATACACGGAAGGCGTGGCAGTTATGCTGTTTTACCAGATTGGTGAGCTGTTTCAGGCTGTGGCGGTGGGAAAAAGCCGTCAGAATATCAGCGCCTTGATGGATATTCGCCCGGATTATGCCAATATTGAGAATGAGCAGGGTGCTTTGGAACAGGTGGACCCCGATGATGTGGAAATCGGAACGATCATTATCGTGCAGCCCGGAGAAAAAGTGCCCATTGACGGTGTGGTGGCAGAGGGCAGTTCCACTTTAAATACAGCCGCCCTGACCGGAGAAAGCATTCCGAGGGATGTTGGCGTCGGAGAAGATATTATCAGCGGGTGCGTGAACCTGAGCGGACTTTTAAAAATCCGAACCACAAAAGAATTTGGGGAATCCACAGTATCTAAGATTCTGGATTTAGTGGAAAATTCCAGCATGAAAAAGTCACGCTCGGAGAATTTTATCACGAAATTTGCCAGATATTATACGCCGGCAGTCTGCTATAGCGCCCTTGCCCTTGCCCTGCTTCCGCCCATTGTGAATCTTGTTATGCAGAATCCTGCGAATTGGAGCACTTGGATCATCAGGGCGTTGACGTTCTTGGTCATCAGTTGTCCCTGCGCTCTTGTGATTTCCATTCCTTTAAGCTTTTTCGGAGGAATCGGGGGAGCATCCGCCTGCGGTATTCTGGTGAAGGGTTCCAGTTATCTGGAGGCTTTGGCAGAAACCAAATATGTGGTCTTTGACAAGACGGGGACTTTGACGAAGGGTGTATTTGAGGTTACCAAAATCCAGCCGGTGCAGCAGGAGGCTTCCTTGACAGAGAAAGAAATTTTGCGGTATGCCGCTTATGCGGAGTGCTACTCCAATCATCCGATCAGCAAGAGCTTAAAGGAAGCATATGGTGAACCCTTGGATAACGGCAGGGTCAGCGATGTGGAAGAAATCGGCGGCCACGGGGTGACGGCGTTTGTGGACGGCATGGAGGTGGCTGCCGGAAACGACAAACTGATGAATCAGTTGGGGGTTCCTTATACGGAGAACACAGGTGTAGGCACGGTGGTGCATATAGCTGTGGAGGGCAGTTACGCGGGATATATTTTGATATCCGATGTGGAAAAGGAACAGTCCGGGGAAGCTATAGCGGCATTAAAGGCTTTGGGCGTGCGAAAGACGGTAATGCTTACCGGGGACAGCAAGCGTGTAGCGGATTATATGGCAGACAGGCTTGGACTTGACGAAGTGCACGGAGAACTGCTTCCGGCGGATAAAGTGGATAAGGTGGAATCACTTTTACAGGAAAAAGGCGCTAAAGAGAAGCTGGCTTTTGTGGGAGACGGCATCAACGATGCCCCCGTGCTTTCGCGGGCGGATATCGGTATTGCCATGGGAGCCTTGGGCTCCGATGCAGCCATTGAGGCGGCGGATATTGTGCTGATGGACGATAACCCCATAAAAATTGCGCTTGCTATGCGCATTTCCAGAAAATGCCTCCGCATTGTTTATGAGAACATTGTGTTTGCGTTGGGAATCAAGGCAGCCTGCCTGATTCTGGGAGCGCTTGGCATTGCCAATATGTGGATGGCAATTTTTGCGGATGTGGGAGTTATGGTATTGGCGGTACTTAATGCAATCCGCTGCCTGCGGGTGAAATCACTCTCTTGAAGCATAGAGGAAATTTCATGAATTGTGAAAAATTGATAACCAATATGACAGACCAGATAAAAGAAGCCCAATTAAAGCTGGGCTATGCGGAGGAGACGGTGAGATTGTATTATCCACTGTCTTCTTTGCGTAGGCTGCTGCGGGAAGACGGCACAGACGCCGTAGGTTTGTCTGTCGCAGATGCCGGGACGGTCCTTGCCGCACTGGAAACGGAATTTGAAAATCGGGAGAACTGCCCTTTAGGAAAACTTTCCTTCAGGCTTCATAAAGACAGGGTGGAAATCAGCATTCCCCCTGCCGGAGTCAGATATGTTCATGAAGAGGTGGAGAAGCCTGTTTTTTTAAGCGCGTTGATTGAATTGTTCCGGACAAAACATCATTGCGGGATAGAGGATGTGCGCGGGGTATTTGAAAAATTTTCCCGGGATTATGTGTGTGAAAAACTGTCAAGGGAGGCGGCGGAGCATATGGGCTTTGACTATGTGCTCTATTTCACGGATGAAGCAAAGGACCGTTACTATTATTGCGTTAAAGAGGAGATGGGACATACCGTTTACCATCGGTTTACGAAGGAGGACTACGAAGAATTTGGAACGGCGGCAGGACCGGAAGCATAGACTAGTAAAAACTCCTTTGGAGATATTATGGACTGTAAGGACAAAATCCTTTCCAATGATTTTTATGATGTGATTACGGATTTCCCGATGATTGGCGGTACAGACTATGATTTCTGTTCTGTGGAGGTGGATAACACTTACAATCTGATTTATCTTAACAGCGCAGAGGTTGTCAGCCCTTTGGAAACTTTTTTCAACTATCCCAATATGCCAAAGCTCTATGGATTGATGCAGGACACGGTGATTGCGCCGGGATTTAACCCAAATAATCTGATTGTAAGCGGCATTACCCAGGTTCAGAGGGAACCTCTGAATCTTACGGGAAAAGGGGTAGTGATGTGCTTTATTGACACGGGCATCGATTATACCAGCGAAGTTTTCCGTTATGAGAACGGTGAAAGCCGCATTCTGTCTATCTGGGATCAGACCATTCAGGAGGGAGTTCCTCCGGAAGGATTTCTTTATGGAACGGAATATACCAGAGAGGATATTAACCGCGCCTTAAGTGCGGAAGACCCATATTCCATAGTGCCCTCCAGAGACGAAAACGGACATGGAACTTCCATGGCGGGAGTGGCAGCCGGAAGCAGGCTGGGAGGGGGATATCTCTATCAGGGGGCAGCTCCGGACGCGGATTTGGTGATTGTCAAGTTAAAAGATTGCAAGCCCTATCTGCGGGACTATTATCTGGTGCCCGAAAATGTTCCTGCCTATCAGGAAAACGATATTATGCTGGCAGTGGAATATGCGGATTCCTTTGCTCAGGTATTCAGGCGCCCCGTGGTTATCTGTCTGGGACTTGGCACCAACATGGGCGACCACAAGGGTAATTCCTTTTTATCACGGTATCTGAACACCGTGGCAACCCGAAGAAGCCGGGGAGTGGTGGTCTGCGGCGGAAATGAAGGAAATGCTGCGCATCATTATCAGGGAGCGCTGCCCATTGGCGCGGATGCCTCGGTAAGCGGCGAAGAGGTGGAAATCAGGGTGGATGCTCAGGCAAAGGGATTTTATACGGAATTGTGGGGCAATGCGCCGGATGTGTTTAATGTCAGTATCAGGTCTCCCGGAGGAGAAACCACGGCTCCCATCCGACTGGGAGTGAATCAGAGCATCACATATAGCTTTATTTATGAGAGGACGAGGATTACCGTGGACGGCACTCTGGTAGAGGCCGCATCGGGAGAACAACTGCTCAGGTTCCGGGTTCAGGACCCCACGCCGGGTATCTGGACCTTTCGGGTGTTTTCCGTAGGTGAGATTCATCAGGGCGAATTTCACATGTGGCTGCCCATCACAAATTTTATGAATGCCAATATCTTTTTTTTGCGCCCCGATCCCTATACCACGCTGACGGAGCCCTCACTGGCGGAGGATGTGATTAGCGTGTCCACTTATAATGCAGAAAATAACAGCTTTTATACGGAATCCGGGAGAGGATTCCGCAGGCAGGGCATCGCCTGTCCCGATTTTGCGGCGCCGGGAGTGAATGTTTCCACTGTTTTCGGCAGAGCCACCGGCAGTAGCCTTGCAGCCTGTATTGCGGCGGGAGCCGTGGCTCAGTTTATGCAGTGGGCGGTGGTGGAATTAAATGACGGCAATGCGGAGAGCCGTGAAATCAGAAATTATTTTATCAGGGGAGCCTCAAGAAGCCCGAACCTCACATATCCCAATAGAGAATTCGGCTACGGACGCCTAAATGTTGTGGGAGCCTTTGACGCTCTGATAGGGCTGTAAAAAATCGCCATAACGGTTGTCAAGAATACGGGAGCGTGGTATAATATCCGCAAAGGGCAGAGTCAAGTAGCCGGAGAAACAGCTGCCGAGCTTGCTCGAGCAGATGTTTCTCCGGCTACTTGATGAGCGAGAGCGACCAAGAATGCTCTGCATTCTTGGAAAAAGCTTGCTGTAATCATGGATCTGTAAAGTCATTTGGGGAAAGATGTCGAAAGGAAGGATATTGTGTTAAAAGGGAGCAGGAAATACCGTGCATTGGTGAGTGTGGGGATACTTGCCGGTGTCATCTGTCTGGTTCTGAGTCTGGAGTTGGCGGTCCGCGCAGAGGAGTACCATGCATGGGGGATAGTCATTGGTATTCTTGTTTTGCTACTGAGCGTTTTCGGTATCGGTCAGACTCATAGCTGGGAGCTTTATCAGGAGAATCAAAGAATACTTACCGTGGTAAATTTGGGCGGAGAGTTGATTTTTGAATACGATACCCGGACAGGAAAGATAAATTGGCTGGGAGACAGCGGGCAGATTTTTCAGGCAAAAAAGCGGAAACTTACATTAGAGAGATTGATACATCCGGAAGATTGGCCTTTTATGAGACAGCAGATGGAAGACTTAAAGAGGGATAAAGTGTATTCCATGCATATCAGAATTCTGGATGCGGAAGGAAAATACCTTTTCTGCAGCTGTCGCATGGCGGCAACAAAGAGTGACAAGGGCAAAGTTGCACAAACCTTGGGAGTAATACAACCGATTGTCGCAGAAAAGTCCTAGGCAGTGTTTTTACTGCCATGCGCTTTTCTGCGATTTTTACATCATTGGAAAATTGGGTATGGCGGTAAAGTGATTATGGAAAGCTGACGATATTATTAGCAGATAGGCGTAACAGGCGGATTTTTGGAAGATATCAAGGAGGATAGATATGCAAGTAAAGAGTAAAAACATATCCCTGTATGCGGGTCAGGATGAGAGGGTTATGCGCCACAGGCAGGAGGCGGCGTCCGCAAAAAATCAAGCCAACCAAAAAAATTCCAAAAGTATCATGGCGGCCGGTCTAAAGGAGCCGAGTGACAGGATTCTGATGAAAAAGCAACAGGCGCAGAAAAAGGCGCTAAAAATTGTGAGCGATACTTTTAGCGCGGATAAAAAGCTGGATGCCCAGGAGGATTCCGTCAGAGCTCAGGCAGAAGAAAACAGACAGCAAATGCAGGAATTAAAAGGTTATCTGACGGACTTGGAAAATACTCCCACGGAGGAAATGGACGAAGAGATGAAGGCTGCCCATCAGACAGCGCTATTGGAGTATCAGAAACAGTATGATTCATTGGAAGCTGAGGTTCAGGCATTGGATAAATCTTTGACTTCCATGCAGATAAACAGGCTGAAATCTTCTCCCATGCTGAAAGCGGAAGAGACTGCGGAAGATATTATGGAGGCCGCAAGCGACGAGATTTTAGGAATGTTAATGGAAGAAGCCAAAGACCATATCGACGAGGAGCAGGAGAAGAGAGAAGAACAGGCGGAAAAGATTGCCGAGGAGAAGGAAAAGAGAGAAGAGCAGATCGAAAAATCCAAAGAGAAGAACGAGGAGCTGGAAGAAGTTACGGAGGTCATCAGGGAAGTGGCAAAGGACAGTGAGGATGTGCAGAGGGAACTGAACGACATTCTGGAAAAAATGAAGCTGCTCAAGGAAGATTTAAAGGGAGCAAAAGTAGATGAAAAGCTGTGATATCGGCATAGAAACGGGGTTTTGAATGAGAAACGAGCATGTTTGCGTGAACAGTTGGCGAATGCTACGAGGATTATTGGTTCTGGGCATACTGTGCGCCTTATTATGTGCGGGCAGTGTGAGAATGAATGTTTTTGCGGAGTCAGCGGGTTCTGATTTTGATATTGAGGCAGTCCTTTTGCCTTCTGCCGGCAATACCTATGATATCAGTGTGACGGCGGACAATAGCGGCGGGGACTGGGAAGGTGTGGTACGCCTTCAGGTTGAAAGATGGGGTTCCGTTGCTGCTTATGATACGGCGATTGCGCTGCCGCAGGGCAGTACCAAGCAATTTGTGGTGAAAGTGCCCAAACAGAGTGTGGACGCAGATGCGACAATCAGTGCGATATTTTTGGACAAGCGCTCCAAGGTAGTGGCGCAGACCGCGTTAAAGCAATTCCGGTGGAATGAAACGGAAGTTTTGTCCATGGGGATTTTAAGTGATGATTATTCGGCTCTCACCTATCTGGATATGGGGGGAGAGAAAATAGCCTACTATCAAAGCGGCCAGTATCCGATCAAACTTGTGGAGCTGGTTCAGGACAATCTGGAAGATTCTTTGGATTCTCTGGTGTTTTTGGTGATTGACAACTATAATACCGGCATTTTGGCGCAGGAGACAGTGGATGCCATTGACCGTTGGGTAGAGGACGGCGGTGTGCTGATTATTGGGACGGGAAGCCGGGCAGACGAGGTTTTAAGCGGTCTTGACAATCTGGGCATCACCTGTGACAAGATTTATGAGCCGGGAGAATATGAGTCGCCTGTCGATATAGAGTGGGACACGGCACAGATTGCGGTGGCGGAGCTTGTGGATGAATATTTTCAGTATAGTGTTACTTATGATGATTGTTTTATAACATCCAGAACAGATGGAGCCGTGGGAGTGTTTCCTTACTCCCTTTCGGATTTGGGGAAATTGGGCGGTGATGCGTATGCTTACGGCGGCACGCAGGAAGAGTTTGTGAGGCGCCTTTTGGAAACCGCCAGCAGCAATGCTTCGGCAAGGTATGTGTCTCAGGATACCTACTATAATATTACCAATCAGTCCCTTTTCCGCGGCATATTGGAAACCCTTGGGAACGAAGATAGTCGTTTGAATTTTGGGGTCTTGAAAGTCTTAGTGATTCTTTATGTGATTTTTGCGGGTCCGGCGCTTTATTTGATTCTGAAGATTGCCAAAAAAAGAGAACTGTACTGGGTGGCGGTGCCTGTGGCGGCGCTTGCCGGAATCCTTTTGATTGCCATAGCGGGCAGGGGATTTGAGGTGAAAGATACCAGAGTATATTCGGTGACCGTATCGGATCTTTTGCATCCGGACAGCGCACAAACCTATCTGCGCTGTTACGATGTCGGTTATAAGGAGTGGAGCCTGCGGCTGGCAAAAGGGTATGAGAGCATAGGTCCCGCAGCAGGCATGAGCAGTTATTCCAAGGGTGATAACGGCTATTATTATCATGTAAAAAAGGAAGGGGAGGAGCTTGTTTTTGGCGCAGACCCGGAACAAAGTTTTGAGGACTGTTATTTTCTGACGGGAAATGCGGCAGAGACCGGAAGCGGAAGTCTGGAACTGAGCGATTGGAGCATGTCGAATTCTCATACGCTGAAAGGAACCGTGTCCAACCATACGGATAGGGATTTCGCTTATCTTGCGATTATTTCCGATAATGAGCTGTTTGTCTATAAAGATCTCCCCGCAGGCAAAACCGAAAATCTGGCGAATTTGAAAATGGTTTCTGTCGTCAGAGGGGGAGCCGGCGTACATAGGACTTTTTACAATCAAGTCTTGACGGAGGCTGCCCGTGGCGGCAAGAAGGACTTGGATATCTTGGCGGCTCTGGGATTGGGTATCTTTCAGGGATATCCGAAAGAAGATGACACCGTCACGGTGGTCATTGGAGTGACCGGAGATTGGGAGAAAACCGTGGATGGCAATTGTAGGGAGATATCATACGGATGTCTCTACCAGGTGCAATAGGGGGTATTATGCTGTATATTAATGATTTGGTTAAAAGATATGGCTCTTTTACAGCGGTGAATCATCTGACCCTGCATATTCCGGAGGGAGATTTGTTTGGTTTTATGGGACCCAACGGCGCAGGAAAGACCACTACGATTCGCATGGTCTGCGGTCTTTTGAAGGCAAGCGGCGGCTCCGTAAAAATCGGCAATACGCAGGCACCCATGGGAAGTAAGGAGATGAAGCGGCAAATCGGATATGTACCGGACTTCTTTGGAGTGTATGATAATTTAAAGGTGAGGGAGTATATGGACTTATACGGCTCCATGTACGGAATGTATTCCCGCGATATCGCAAAGCTTACGGACGATTTGCTGGAATTGGTTAATCTTTCGGACAAAAAGGAAGTTTATGTGGATACTTTATCCAGAGGAATGAAACAGCGTCTGTGTGTGGCGAGGGCGCTGCTTCACAATCCCAAGCTTTTGATTTTGGATGAACCCAGCTCGGGTCTGGACCCGAGGGCGAGGGTGGAGATGAAGGAACTCCTGAAAAATCTTCACTCCATGGGAAAGACGATTGTTATCAGCTCCCACATTCTTTCGGAGCTTTCCGAAATGTGTAACAGTATCGGCATCATGAACCATGGACAGCTCATCATAGCGGGGCGGATTGAAGATTTGCTGGGACAGATTAAGGGAAAAAACCGTATTCACATCAATATCGCTTCCGGCATGGAGGTTGCAGTGCGGATGATGCAGGAACAGGCAAATGTCAGAATAGAGTCTGTCTTGGAAAATGAACTCGTCATCTCTTGTAACGGCACGGACGAGGAAGTAAACGCCCTGATAGGGAGGATGATACAGAACCGGATTATCCTTACCGGATTTCACAGACAGGAAGGGAATCTGGAAAGTCTGTTTATGCAGTTGACAGGAGGTGACGCACAATGAAACTGCGGTTAAACCCGATTGTGAAAAAAGATTTACAGGTGGCGGCGCGCAGTATGCGCATCAGCTGGGGGTTGTTTGCCTATGAGGCTTTGCTTGCCATGGCTTTTCTGTTGGCGATTTCACTGATTCAAAGCATACACGGTTACTTGGGCGCCGGCAATATTTATTCTTCTCTGATTTATCTGTTTCCCGTGCTTGCCGTTACACAGATAGGAATTGTATCTTTGGTGATGCCCATTCTTACGGCTTCTTCCATTTCGGGGGAGAGGGAGCGGCAGACGCTGGATTTAATGCTAACTACATGCATGTCTCCTTTTTCCATTGTGGTGGGAAAGGTGATATCGGCAGTGATACGAATTTTGTTTTTTGTAGTAGGGAGTCTGCCCATTATGGCATTGTCCTTTGTGGTGGGAGGATTGGGATGGAGCAAGCTGTTTTATTTTGTGCTTGCCGTCATTTTACAGTCCGTACTTTCGGGAAGTATAGGGATTTTTTGTTCCGCGGTGTGCCGCAGATCCATATCGGCGGTGCTTTTGTCTTTTGTCTTTTATTTTATCATTTATTGTCTCACGGCGGTTCCTCTGTTAATTCTGGCTATCTTCGGCGTGGACTTTGTGGGGGAAGCTTTGCTGCCCCTGCTTGTCAATCCGTTTCTGTTTTTTGAGGAGTTTTTTGCGCTGCTGATGACGGGAACTTCTCTTTTTGGGGGAAGCGGTTTTACTTTTGCAAGTGATGATGTGGGGATTATCACCCGCCTTTTAACCTATGATAAAGTATGGGTCTATGCATCGGCGGTGAGCATTCTGCTTTTATCTTTGGTATTTATGCTTTTGGCGGCGTGGAAGGTAAACCCCTTGAATGCTCCCGGAGTCAGAAGGACAAAAAAGGCAGGGTGACAAGGTCTGCCGAAACAGGAGATAGTTCCCACTGATTAAAATGCCGCTTGCGCGGCGGAATGAGGGGAAACCATGGAGCAAGAGTTCTTAAAAAGCATAAGAGTCTGCCGGAACAGATTAAATATGGCAGGATTTTTGAAAAAACTGATATTCGCCCTGAGCGTTGGCATGGGAGTCGGAATTGTGTTTGAATTGGCGGCTTTTCTGACCCCTTTTTACTATGCGGATTTTTATGTGGCTCTTGCGCTTATTTTGGCGGTATTTTCGGCAGTTGTGGCAGCCTGTGTAAAGCGGATTACGATGGAGCAGGCAGCTTTGGCCATAGATAAGTTCGGTTTTCAGGAACGGATCATCACTGCGTATGAAAATCTGGACAAGGCAGGCTCTCTGGTGGAGTTACAAAGAGAGGATGCCATAAAGAGGCTTCTGGAAAACAGAGAAAAAGTTAAAATTTCCCTTTGGCGCTCCGCCCGCTTATCCAAAAAGGAGCTGCTGGGATTTCCTGCGCTTTGTCTGATACTGCTGGGGCTGATGTTAGCGCCCTCCGCCATGAAGGATAGGGCAGAGGAGCTGCATGCGGTGGAGGAAATCGTAAAAGAGAAAGAGCAGGAGATAGAAGAGGTAAAGGATTCTTTGGAGCAGCTTTTGGCGGAGGAGCTGACCTTGGAGGAACGGGCGGCTTTGCAGGAAATGATAGAGAGCTTACAGTCTTCCCTGTCGGAATATGAACAGGCGGCGTCTGCCGAAATGTTGAATGCCGCTGCGGAAAAGCTGGAATACAAATATGATAATATGAGCAGCCGTCTGTCCGAACTTGCAAACAGTCTGCAAAACGGAGGGGCTTCCGCGGCGGATGCGGAGGCTATGCAGGCAATGGCGGACAAGCTGAAAGAAATGAGAGGGGAACAGCTTGCCCAAAATCAGGATGCCGACTCTCAAAAGAACCAAAATAACAAAAACAGCCAGAACGGTGGGGACGGACAAGGAAGCGGAGACGGACAGAGTGCTCAGGGCAGTCAGAATGGCAAAGACGGACAAGGAAGCGGAGACAGTCAGAGCGGTCAGGTGGGTCAGGAAAACGGAGACGGGCAAGGAGGCGGCGACGAAGGTCAGAACGGTCAGGTTGGCCAAAATAGCAAAGACGGCGAAGGTTCGGACAGCGGAAGGGGCACCGGAAGCAGCAACACGCAGCATGATTATGTCAGTGTCCCCAATGCCATTGCAGACAGCGAAAATCTTACAGGAAGCGCTATAGATCACGACAATTCCGATTATTTCCGGGCTCAGAACGGGCTTGCATGGGAAGGAGAGCATATTTCCCCCGAGGCGGTGCTGGGAAGCTATGAACGACACGCTTATGAGGGTATTGCCACAGGGCGCTATCCCAGCGGTATGGAGGATGTTATCAAGGAATATTTTGCAAGTTTTAATTAGAGATGCAGAAAGAGGAAAGGAAAGAGGAGAGTATGAGCGAACTGGATAAGAGCAGATTGAAAGATCCGGATTATATGGCGCAGAAAATGGCGGACTGTGAGGCGGAAATTCAAAAAGGGATTATCGGACAGCGTGAAATTATACGACAAGTCATGCTTGCCATGCTGACAGGGGGTAATGTACTGTTGGAGGGTATGCCGGGATTGGGCAAGACCAGATTGGTCAGCACCGTTGCAAAAGTTTTCGATTTGTCTTTTAAAAGAATTCAGTTTACGCCGGATTTAATGCCCAGCGATGTAACGGGAACAAATATTATCATTAAGAACGAAAGCGGAAGCGCCTTCTCCTTTGAAAAAGGTCCTATTTTCGCCAACCTGATTCTGGCGGACGAAATTAACCGTGCCACTCCCAAGACACAGTCCGCATTGTTGGAGGCTATGCAGGAACATACGGTGACGGTGGGAAATGACAGCCATACTCTTGCAGAGCCTTTCTTTGTGCTGGCAACTCAGAATCCCATTGAGAATGAGGGAACCTATCCTCTGCCGGAGGCGCAGTTGGATCGTTTTATGTTTAAAATTCTTGTGAATTTTCCTTCCAAGGAGGAATTGAAGGGAATCGTGGAGCTTACGGAGAACAGTCAGGCTGCCGTCATTGAAAAGCAGATGGACGGCGAGGGGCTGCTTGCGGCAAGGGATTTGGTGAGTCAGATTCCCATTGCGGACGCGGTGATGGACTTTTTGCTGAATATTGTCATGGCAACTCATGAAGCAAATCCATATATCAGGGAAGGTGCGAGTCCCAGAGCGGCTCAGGCTCTGATTCGCGCCTCAAGGGCAAAAGCATTTTTGGAGGGAAGGTTTAATGTTTCCTTCCAAGATGTGGAACAAATGGCATATCCGGTGCTCAGGCACCGCCTGATTCTCAGTTTTGACGCTATTAGCGAGGGAGTGGGGGAGGATGAGCTGATTCGCCGGATTTTAACGGATAAGGGGAAAAAGGTATGATGCCGGATGCCGCGTTTTTTGAAAAACTGTCGAGACTCAGGCTTGCCATGGGACACAGGGCTTCCATGAATCTTATGGGAAACCGTAAATCCATGCAAAAGGGTTCCTCCACGGAATTTTCCGATTTCAGGGAGTATATGCCGGGGGACGATATCCGCCGTATTGATTGGAATGCCTATGGACGGTTGGACAGATTTTATGTAAAAGAATATATGGAGGAAAAGGAAGCAGTCATTTCTATTTTGATTGACACCAGCGCTTCCATGGAATACGGGGAAAAGAAAAAAAGTGAGCTTTGTCTTACGCTTGCGGCGGCGCTTGGCTATCTGGGGATTTCCGGCATGGACAAGGTGGTGCTCTATGATATGCGGGATATGCAGCAGCCTTTTGCAGCGGGGGGCGGAAGAAGAGCGCTTCCGTCGATGATACAGTGGCTGGAGCAGCGAAACTTTGAAGGTCAGGCGGATATCTGGGAGAGCGTCTGTAAACTGCCGCTGAAAGCTTCGGGAGTGACCATTCTGATCAGCGATTTCCTGCAGGAGGCATTTCTGGATAAGGAGCAGGAGACAATGGGGAAAATCCTTCGTTTTCTGGGCTATCGAAGACAGAAGACGGTGATTCTGCATGTTTTGGCAAAAGAGGAACTTTCCGTGGATATTACAGGCACCAGAAACTTTATTGACATGGAGGATAAAAGCACACTGCGGCTTACCTTGGATGCGGGAAGCATAGGGATATATGAAAAGGCGCTGAAAAGCTTTTTGGAGGGGATGAAAAGAAGCTGTGCAAAAACGGGAGCCTTTTATGGACTTTGTAGTACCGGGACGGATATTTATCAACTGATTTTTCAGGATTTAAGGATGCTATATGATATTTGAGAGTTTATGGCCGCTGTTTTTTCTGGCAGCGGTTCCCGTTATTATAATTTTATATTTGTTAAAGCCCAAGGGTGTGGATTATCTGATATCCTCAAACCTTCTCTGGCAGAGGCTGTTGAAAAACCGGCAGTCCAAGACCTTTTTTGAGAAGTTTGTGCATAATATCCTGATGTATCTGCAGATTCTGATTATCATTTTGATGGTCATTGCGTTAATGTCCCCGTTTATCCGGCGGGAAAGCAGGGGCGGCGGCAGAAAAATCCTGCTGATAGATATAAGCGCAAGTATGCAGCACAAAGATGCATCGGGTAAAAGCCGCATAGAGGAGGCGGTAGAGCAGGCATGTGATTATGTGAGAACGGCGGATGACACACAGTTTTCCATCGTAACCGCGGATGTTACGGGCGCAAAGCTTTTGGCAGTGGATATCAGCGATAAGGCAAGCCTGATGCAGACGCTGAGGAGTCTTACCTGTAGTGACTGCGGAGGGGACCTGACACAGGCGCAGGGTGTTTTGGATGCGCTGACGGGAGATGCGCAGGAAAATGCCGCGGATTTGCTGGTATATACGGACGGGGACGGTGCGGCGGAATTTGAACTGCTGCGAAGCGCCGGCGGAAAAGAAATTTATGTGGCGGGTGAACCGGTTTCCAACCTTGCCAATGAGTACACTGTCTTTACCGGACGCGGGGACGGCTTTTATGATATTATGGTAAGCGTAACCAATTACAGCGATGAGGAAGCCTCCTGCGATGTCAGCCTCTATGATGAGGAGCAGAAGCTGATTGCGCTTAAACAGTTGAAACTGAAACCCTCTGAGAGCAGCGTGTGTTTTTTTGAACAGGTGGATTGGCAGGGACAGGCGATTGAGTCCCGCCTAAACGGAATTATTTTTGATAAGGGACAGAGAGACAGTTTAGAGAGGGATAATGTTTCCTGGGCAGTCAAGGGTCGGGACAACCGGATTCAGGCTCTGCTGGTGGGGGATGGCAATATCTTTTTGGAGAAAGCATATTTTGCCGTAACGGGAGAAAGCATCGCCAAGGCGGACACCGATGGGGCAGCCGCTCCGGCGGACTCCGCTTATAATGTAGTGATTTATGATGCGGGCCAGACGCCGAAAGCAGTGCAGAATAACAGGCTGCTATTCGGAGACTGGGCGCATAATTCCATCGAAACTTTGCATAATGTAGTGCTGGATATGACGGATTGCGACTTAACCGCAGGACTGTCCGGCTTTACAATAGGAGTGAACCAAGCTTACTGCTTTGCGCTGCCGGAGGGAGCGGAGAGCTTTTTGGAATACGACGGAAAATGTGTGGGTTATTACAGGGAAGTGGACGGAAGAAAAGAAATTGTGGTGGGTTTTGACATACGGGAGTCCGATTTTCCCCTAAGGGCGGAATTTCCGGTATTTTTAGCCAATGCCATGATTTATCTGTCGGACACATCATGGCTTGCCTCCAATATTTATTATGCGGGGGAAGAGATTGCCCTGCAGCCCTGGGCGGAACCGGACAGGAGCACATTTGACAGCAGACCGGACAAGGCGGGTCTGTATCGGCTGGGAAATGAGGAGTATCAGGAAGCTTATGTGGTAAGATTTAGGACGGGTACGGAATCGGATGGCAGAGCGGAAGCGGTTTCCGCCGGCGATTTGGGCGGACAGCAGCTGCAAAAGGTTAAGCATACTCTGAGAAATATTTTTCTTCTGTTTGTTCTGGCGTTTTTGGTGATAGAATGGCTTATCTATGTGAAGCAGATGCGTTACAGAGGAAAATTTTATCTGATAGTAAGGGGCGCAGTGCTTATGTGTATCCTGCTGGCGCTTTTTGGCTTACGGATTCATTTGGGCAGCAATAAGACGGCAACCATCTTTGTGGTGGATTTGTCCAACAGCAATGAAGAGCATCTGGAAGATATGAAAGATTATCTGAGCGACACCGTAAAGGCAATGCCCGCAGGAAATGTTTATGGCATTGTAACCTTTGGAAAGGATGCGCTGATAGAACAGTTTCTGACGGCGGAGAATCGTTACGGGGGGCTTTTGACAACGCCGGAAAAATCCGCAACCAATTTTGAGGATGCCGTTTCAAAGGCCCTTACCATGATTCCGGAAAATTGTAACGGCAGGCTTGTGGTTCTTACGGACGGCAAAGAAACAAGAGGAGATATCCGGAACATGGCGCAGGCGCTGTCAGTAAGCAACACACAGTTTTTGACGCTGCTTTATGAAAGTGAAGAAAGTGCGGACGCCTATATTGAAAATGTGATTCTGCCCTCCTATCTGCACCCCGGAGACAAATATTCCGTTACGGTGCTGGTGGAAAGCAATTACGATACGGATGCGGTGCTGGAACTTTATAGCGGCAGCAATCAGATAGGGGCTAACAGCGTGCATCTGAATAAGGGCAGCAACCGCTTTGTGTTCAGCTCACAGGTGGACGAAACTATGGCGGGCGGTTCCACGGAGAGTCTTCGGGTACAGGTGTATGCTAGGGGGGATACCT
The DNA here is from genome assembly GCA_023664665.1 of Lachnoclostridium sp. Classification (GTDB taxonomy): domain Bacteria; phylum Bacillota; class Clostridia; order Lachnospirales; family Lachnospiraceae; genus Acetatifactor. The sequence continues at coordinate 15,831 of JAMPEY010000008.1, read as the reverse complement.
GTCCGGAAAATGATTTTTATAATGCGTATTCCGTGGTGGAGACGCCCCCTAAGGTGCTGGTGATTTCGGGAACCGGAGTCAATACATCGGGCTTTACTTCCGTGTTAAATGCGGCAGGCTGTGATTACAGCGTAGTTTCCGCGCTCAACGCGCCGGATGACATCAATGCCATGCTGGATTATAAGAGCATTATTCTGGTGGATACCTATATCGATGATTTGCCTCAGGGATTTCTGGCTCATCTGGAAAGTTATGTGAAAGATTACGGCTGCGGATTCGTCTGCTGCGGAGGGGAAAACAGCTTTGCCTTGGGAGGCTACCGGGGTACGGTGCTGGAAACCGTGCTGCCGGTGGACATGATGCTTCGGAGTATGAATGAAAAACCTTCCATGGCAATGGTTATGGTGATTGATCATTCCGGCAGTATGAGCGGCGTAGCGGATAATAGCGGCGCCAGCAATCTGGACATTGCCATCCGCTCCGCCTGCGTTGCGGTGGATAATCTGCTGGATGAGGATTATGTGGGGATTCTGACTTTTGATGACAAATATGAGTGGCAGGTGGAGCTTGACCACGCAGGGAACAGAGAAGAAATTAAAAAGAAGATTGAAGAGATTAAGGAAGGGGGCGGAACCACCATTAAACCGTCCTTACAGGAAGCCTGCGATGTTCTGGCAAAAAGCGGTGCATCCGTCAAGCATGTGGTGCTTCTTACGGACGGAATGGGAGAGACTTCAGATTATTCCGATGTGGTGAAGGACTATAACGATAACGGCATCACACTGTCCACCGTTGCAGTGGGAACCGGTTCGGATACACAGCTTTTGGAGCATTTGGCGGACCAATGCAAAGGCAGATATTATTATTCGGATATATCCAGCGATATTCCGAGAATCTTTGCTCAGGAGGTCTTTTTGGGAGGGGACAGTTATATCCAAAACGGAGTTTTTGCCTTACAGGTGCAGGGGAGCCATGAGCTGACGGGCAATCTTTTTACCGGGGGATGGCCGCTTCTTTACGGTTATATTTCCTCTACGCCAAAGACGGCCTCCAATCCGATTATCAAGTCCGCAGAGAAGGGGGACCCCATTCTCACCGTATGGCAGTACGGGCTGGGCAGAACGGCAGCATGGAACAGTGATGTCACCGGAGAGTGGAGCGGCGCGTTTGCGGGACAGGATGATTATGTGCAGATGTGGAAGAGGATTGTGGATTATTCCGCGGGCAATGTCAGTATGGGGGAAGACAGCGTGGATGTGGTGTCCGTGGGAGAGAGGACGGAAGTGGTTTACCGCACGCAGGATTACGGCAGCGGGACACAGATTCTGGTAACGCTTATCGACCCGGAGGGAAATGCCACGGAAGAGAAGCTTCACGCAGCGGCGCCCGGAAAATATACGGCGGAGCTTTCTACACCGCAGACGGGATTATATCACTTTAATATACGGCGGACGGAAGACGGCGAGATACAAAATTATATGACAACAGCTGCTGCGGTGCAATTTTCCGATGAATACAAGTTTGATGTCAGCACGGCGGCTTATTTAAAATTTGCGGAACAGTACGGCAGGATGATTACAGAGGAAGATTCCGTCTGGAGCCGCATCAATGCGAAAGCGAGGAATAGTTACTCCCTGACAAACTGGCTGTTGGCGCTTGCAATCTGCCTGTTCTTGGCGGATGTGGCAATGAGGCGTTTTCAATATACTCCCAAATGGAGCTATGCGGGAAGCGGCAGGCGTAAAAAGTCCGGGAACCAGACAGCGTCTAAGGGACAGGAAGCTGTGGAGGAGCAAAGCGTTCCGGCTCCCGAAAAGGAAGCGGCCTCATCTACAAAGAAGACACCGAAAAAAGCCGGAAAACCTAAGAAGTCCAAAGAATCGGAGCAGACCTTGGACACTTCGGCTCTGCTAAAGAAAAAGGATGACAGGAATATCTGAGAGTCAGGCACACCCTGACGCAAAAGGCGTATCATATTATATGGAACGCAGCAGAAGAATTATCCGGATAAGTATAATAAGCCTTGTGGTCAACCTGATGTTGGTGGGCTGCAAGGCTTTTGTGGGTTTTCTGACAGGCTCTGTGGCAGTGGTCATGGACGCGGTCAATAATTTGAGCGACGCCCTGTCCAGCGTGATTACCATAGTGGGAACCGGGCTGGCAAGCAAGGACCCTGACAGGAAACATCCTTACGGATACGGCAGGGTGGAATATGTGGCAGCGGTCACCATAGGGGCGATTGTGCTGTGGGCGGGACTGACTTCCTTCAAGGAAGCCTTTCTTGCCATTCTTCATCCGGAGGCATCGATTTATCCTTATGTTTCCCTGCTGATTATTACTGCAGGCGTATTTGTGAAATTTTTTATGGGAAGATATGTCATTGCCCAAGGCAAAAAATATCACTCACAGTCCCTTACGGCCTCCGGCAGGGAAGCCTTGTTTGACTGCGCGATTTCTCTGTCTACGCTGCTTGCTGCGGGCATCAGTCTTTTGTTCCGGATAAGCGTGGAAGGATGGTTTGGGGCGGTGATTGCTGCATTTATCATAAAGGCGGGAGTCGAAGTTCTGGCGGAAAGCTTAAACGGAATCATCGGTTCCAGAGTGGAAAGGGAGCTGTCCGCAGAGTTAAAGCAGCGGATTTGCCGATATCCCCAAGTTTATGGAGCTTATGATTTGATTTTGCATAAATACGGACCGGAACAGATCATGGGCGCTGTCCGCGTGGAGGTTCCGGAGAATCTGACCGCGGGACAGCTGCATTATCTGTTTCGCAGCATTGCCGACGATGTATATAAGGAGTACGGAATTATCCTGACCGTAGGGCTGTATGCCGCAAATACGGCTGATTTGCAGGCGGCACAGATGAAAGATACGCTGTCGGAGCTGATAGGAGGTTATTCGGAAATTCTGCAGATGCACGGGTTTTATGCGGATATGGAGCAAATGACCGTGACCTTTGATCTGGTGATGGATTTTCATTCTGTGCAAAAGCAGCAGATTCGGGAAAAAATTTTGCAGGATATGGGAAAACGATATCCCCAGTACCGCTTCAGCGCCGTACTGGAGCATGATTTTAGCGACTGAAAAGGGCAATTACTTGTAAATATAAGAATTTGTTGGTATAATAATTCTGCTGTCTTATTATTATAAATTTTTTGGAGAGGATTGCTATGATAAACAGTTTTTATTCGGAAGAAGAGCTTGCGGGTTTGGGATTAAAGAGTTATGGCAAGGATGTGTTAATCAGCCGCAATGCTGTTTTATATCAGGCGGAGCTTCTGGAAGTCGGAAATCATGTCAGAATTGACGATTTTACCACTATCAGCGGCAGGGTGGTTCTGGGGGATTATATTCATATCGCACAGTTCTGCGGCTTGTATGGAGGAGAGAAGGGCATTTATATGGAAGATTTTTCCGGACTTTCTTCCAGATGTGTCATTTATGCCACTTCCAATGATTATTCGGGAAATTCCCTGACCAATCCCACAGTTCCCGCAAAATATAAAACTGCGGATAAAAATGCCGAAGTCCGTTTGGGCAGGCATGTGATAGTGGGCTGTATGTCATTGATTCTGCCGGGTGTGACCATAGGGGAGGGCAGTTCGGTGGGCGCCATGAGTCTGTGCATGAAATCTTTGGAGCCTTGGGGCGTCTATGCGGGAGTTCCGGTAAAGCGGATCAAAGAACGCAGTAAAAAATTATTGGAGCTGGAAAAAAATCTGCTGGAAGAACAGGGAGGAGAATGACCCATGGAATTTGTTATCGGACAGAGCGCCGAATTTTCCAAGACTGTCAGTGAGAGTGATGTGTATCTGTTTGCAGGCATTTGCGGAGACTTTAATCCTGTGCATATCAATGAGGTTTATGCGCAGAATACTGTTTTTCAGAAAAGGATTGTCCACGGGGCGTTGATAAATGCCTTTGTTTCAACGGTTCTGGGAATGTATCTGCCGGGTGAGGGAACGATCTACCTCTCTCAGGAAAGCCATTTTAAAAAGCCGGTCTATATCGGAGATACCGTAACCGCACGGGTGGAAATTACGGATATCAACGAAAAAAGAAGGGCGCATTTGCGGACGACGGTGAAAAATCAGGCGGGTGAACTGGTGCTGGAGGGCGTGGCGTATGTGAGCCTGCCTACGGCATAACTTAGAATTTCTTTACACACTTATATCCATAGTGATATAATAGGAACAGACAGCGGCAGGCACAAGGAGGATATCAAATGCAGCAGTTAGCGATACATGGGGGCAAACCGGTTCGGGAGAAACCGCTTTATTATGGCAGGCAGTGTATTGAGCAGGATGATGTGGATGCAGTGACGGCTACATTACTTAGCGATTATATTACCTGCGGCCCTAAGGTGACGGAGTTGGAGCAGGCGCTTTGTGAGGAAACCGGCGCAAAATATGCGGTGGTTGTGAGCAACGGTACGGCAGCTCTGCACTTGGCAGCCTTGGCGGCGGGATTTAAAGAGGGCGATGAAGTTATCGTCAGTTCCATTACCTTTGCGGCTTCGGCAAACTGTGTGCTTTACTGCGGTGCAAAACCGGTCTTTGCCGATATCAACCCGCAAACCTATAATATAGATCCGGCGTCCGTGCGCAGCCTGATTACCCCTAAAACCAAAGGTATCGTGGCGGTGGACTTTACCGGACAGGCAGTGGAACTGGATGAGATAAGAGCGATTTGCAGGGAACATAATCTGATTTTGATTGAAGACGCGGCTCACGCCATAGGTACGAAATATAAAGGACAGCCGGTGGGGAGCATTGCGGATATGACCTGTTTCAGCTTTCATCCGGTGAAAACCATTACCGCTGGAGAGGGCGGAGCCATCACTACCAATGATAGTCGGCTTTATCATAAGCTGATACGGCTGCGCACCCATGGCATTACCCGGAATCAGGAAGAGATGGAACATCCCACCGATGCAAAGTGGTATAATGAGCAGATGGAGTTAGGATATAATTATCGGATGACGGACTTTCAGGCGGCTCTTTTGCTCAGCCAGCTTCGCAAACTGTCCCGTTTTTCGGCACGCCGGAGAGAATTAGTGCAAAAATACGATAAGGCGTTTGCCGAGATGCCGGAGATTGTGGTGCAGAAAGAAATCCCGGAGTCGGACACCACCAGACATCTTTATATTCTGCGCCTGAAACCGGAGCTATTAACCTGTGACAGGAGACAGTTTTTTGACGCCCTTTATGCCGAGAATATCTGTCCACAGGTTCATTATATGCCGGTGTACTATCATTCTTATTATGAAAAATTGGGCTACCGGAGGGGGATTTGTCCGAATGCGGAAAAGTATTATGAGGAAGTCATGAGCATACCTCTTTACCCTTCCCTGACGGAGGAAGAGGCTCAGGATGTTATCAGCGCCGTGAAGAAAGTGGTACAGTATTACCGGAAAGAAATGTGACAGATAGGATAAAGGGGAGGATTGTTATGTACAGAGACAGAGCCGCAGGATGGCAGCATGCGAAATTATCAGGGCATTCTAATGAAGCACTGGTGAAGAAGCTTCTTGATACCGATGAGAGATACGGCAGGGAATTCATGGAAAGGCTTGGATTGTACGGTGAGACGATAGCTTCAACATCCATCGGCGGACTTCACGAAACCAATGTCAGCAGTGTGCTGGGAAGAACCACCAAGTCAAAGACGGATTTAAAAATTCAATGTGTAAGCGGCAGGGAAATCCGCATTTCCGTCAAGAAAAGTATGGGCGGACAGGTATATTTGATTAAGGCTGAGTCTTTTATGGAAGTATTTGAAACACAGTTTGAGAAAAGAATACCCTGTGATGTTAAGAGAGCCATCAAATTGTTCTGGGCGGCTGCGGATGACGCCTTGCCCATTATCAGGGAGCATGGAGATACGATATATAGTAAAGCTTATAATCTGCAAGTCAGGCATAAAAGCCTCAATGCCGATACCTTAAGAAGGTATGATGAAGCTTTATATGGGGCGCTGTTGGGGTGGTTTGCCGACAATATTTATGAAATTACCAAGCTGTGCTTTTCCATGGGCGCTGCTTGCGATGAGGGGGAATGGTCCGATTATGTCTGGTATATCAATCTTCTGGGGGAATGCAATATAGATGAGATATTCTGCATTGAGGATATCTGTGAGGCTGCAGAGCGCGTAGCATATGAGCAAATCTACTATGGCAGCAGCAACGGCGGAACCACTATACAACTGCCCTTCGGTTTTGTACAGTGGCACCAATCCTCACTACAATTTCATCATTCCTATGACAAAGTCAGCGGTCTTGTTCGGGGGATGTAAGCGCCTGAAGCATTTTTCCGGCAATGGCAACGGAAAGCAGAGGCGGAACGGCATTTCCGATTTCCAGCCGCTTCATGCCGTCGGAACCGAAAAACATATAGTCGTCAGGGAAGCTCTGCAGTCTGGCACCTTCTCTGATGGACATTGCCCGGGAATCCCTTGGGTGAATACATCTTGATGAAGACGGACAGGCAAAATTTCTGGTGATAGTGGTAGAGGGTCTGTCCCACCACAATTTCGCATAGGTATTTCCGTATCCGCTTTTAGGCCGGATATCTTCCGGCAGATTATCCTTGCATTGTCCGTCTGAAAGCGCCTGCATAATCCTGATTAAATGCGCCCCGTTTTTGGGCGCGCTATGCTCTGTTAATATGGTTGAGCCGTTATGCCTCACAAATGCCAGAAAATCATTTTCCACAGCCTTTGCGTAATGATTATCTGTTTGACCGCTTAAAAGAATCGGTAAATCGCCGATGGCGTCTTTTAAGGTCACATAGGGCAGCAGACCTTCTCCGTGCGTGGGCAGCGGGTATTCATAAGGATTGCTGCCCAGAAAGCCTACTAAGATGACCCTTTCCCGCTGCTGGGGAACGCCATAGTTTACAGCATTTAAAATTTGGTATTTTAACTGATATCCCAATTCTTGAAATTCCGCCTGAATACTCCGAAACAGATTTCCCTTGTCCATGCTCAAAATTCCCGTGACATTCTCAAAAACGAATGCCCGGGGTCTTAGGATCTTCAATATTCTCTTATATTGCATAAATAAATTTGCCCTGTCATCCATCCGTCTTTTCCCGAGCGTGGAATACGATTGGCAAGGCGGGCCCCCCACGACAATATCGATTTTGTTATCGCCAATGGATTCTCTTATCATCCCCTCCGTCAAGTCATGGATATCGCAGTTTATCATATTTACATCGGGATAATTTAAGGTATATGCTTTGGAAATATCCGTCTCTATTTCATTAGCCATAATGATTTCAAACTCTTTTAACCGCGAAAATCCGTAACTGAGTCCGCCGACTCCGGCAAAAAGATCAACAATCTTGTATGTATTCACTTTCGGTACTCCTTCATGCGATTTTTCACGCAAATTCTTCCTGTCAGAGCGACTTGCTGTAATCAGGCATCCTGCGTAAATTCCAGATATAATGTCACAGCCCGCTTCAGTTGTGATTTGATACAGGAGGACAGACCGGCATAGGCTTCTGCCTTTGCTAAAGCAGCAGCCGTACTATCCCCAATAGTGTCCGTTGCGGTCATCTTACTGATTCTCTTGCATCTGGAAATAACATCTGCGGCAGAACGCGTCGACATACCTTTGTTATGCTGCAGCCACTGCTTGAAAGCTACATAATCCATTGGCTCATCCTCCTCGTTAAAAGATGCTTTGATTATACTATGCCGGTGACAGTTACGTCAATGGCGGCTTTGGACTTGATACGCTAGCGTTCATAAAAGATAATTTGGTATAATTTAACCTAAATATCTTTTAGAACTTGAAAAATTAAAATTTATTTGGTATGATAGAAGAAATCAAGGGAAAAACTAACTCAAATATCTTTTAAAAAGGAGCCGGATGATGGAGATAGAGATTAAGCGGGATTATTATCTGGAACAGATGCTAAAGCGTAAAAATAATGGCTTGATAAAAATTGTGACCGGTATTCGTAGATGCGGAAAGTCCTATTTGCTGCGCACACTGTTCAAAAATGCTCTGCTTGCGGGCGGAGTGTCGGCAGACCATATTATAGAGATGGCGTTTGACTTGTTTGACAATATGGAATATCGCGACCCGAAGGTGTTTTATCCGTGGATAAAGGAGCAGTTTAAGGATGATGGAAAATATTATATCCTTTTGGACGAGGTTCAGATGCTTGGAGAATTTGTCAGTGTTCTGAACGGACTTGCGGATAAGAAGAACTGTGACCTATATGTATCCGGCAGCAACGCAAAATTCCTGTCTAAGGATATTGCTACAGAATTTGGGGGCAGGGGTGACGAGATTCATATGTATCCGTTAAGCTTTTCGGAGTTCATGTCTGTGTATGATGGGAATCAGTATGACGGTTGGAATGAATATGTCTCATACGGTGGAATCCCATTAGTGGTCCTTGCGGATACGGAAGAGCAGAAGGTGGCATTACTCGATAATCTGCTTAAAGAAACCTATATTCGCGACATTATAAAGCGTAATAAAATCAGAAATGTCAGTGAAATGGAAGCATTGCTGAACATACTTTCTTCAGCAATCGGTTCTCTCACAAATCCGAATAAACTGAAAAATACATTTAGGAGTGTTGGTCATTCCAGAATTACCGCAACTACCATCACAAAGTATATTGAGTATTTGGAAGATGCTTTTTTAGTGGAAGCAGCTAAGAGATACGATATTAAGGGAAAAGCTTATATAGAAACACCGCTTAAGTATTATTTCATGGATATGGGGCTTCGTAATGCGCGAATCAATTTCCGTCAGATGGAAGTGACGCATGCTATGGAAAATGTAATATACAATGAATTGCGCATGCGTGGCTATCATGTGGATGTGGGCAATCTGACAATCGTTGAAAGCGACAAGTCTGCGAAAGCGGTAAAGAAGCAGCTTGAAGTTGACTTTATATGCAGTAGGGGTTCAAAAAAGTATTACATCCAATCGGCATATCTTCTTGAAACAGAAGAAAAGGCAGCGCAGGAGTTACGACCGCTTTTGAAAATCCGGGATTCTTTTAAGAAAATCGTGATTACAGCAAATACACCAAGACCTTTTTATAATGAAGACGGGATATTGGTGATGGGCATTTATGATTTCCTGCTGAATGCAGAATCTTTGGAGATATAGATGAAAAGATATTTAAGTAAAAATTAACCGAAATCTCTTTTAGAGTATAAAGGAATAAAGAAACTCTTTATTGATAGCAGTATCGCAGGCAGGAGAATACGAATGATAAATACAAGCAAATCAGATTCAAGGGAACAACAGGACGCCGAATGTTACATTGCGAACGCTGTAGAAGAAATGTTCGGATGCCATTTTGAAAGAAATGTCCGGATACTCCTTGCTGACGGTGTTCATATTGAGCCGGATTTGTATTCGGAAGATGAAAAAATAATATGTGAGATATATTCACACATCGGAGCTTTAAAGGGTGGACAGAAACACAAAATAGCGCAGGATATTTTGAAAATGCTGTTATTGGAAAAGAGTAAGGCATTTTCCTACAGAAAGATTATGATTGTTGTAGATGATAAAGTAAAAAACTATTTGAGGGGGCAATCCTTTATAGCCGAGAGTATACGGCAATTTGACATAGAAGTCGAAAAGATTGACCTACCAAAAGAATTAGCTGATAGCGTTTCAAAGGCACAAAGGAGACAGAATCTGTTTTAATCGCACAAAATCCAAAATTTTTACAACATTCGATTGCATTAAAACTTCTCTTGTTATATAATTCATCAGTAGAAATGACAGATGACTGCATTGCCGCATTAAAGAGATTGCAGTATGGGCAGCCGCTTTGTATAAATATCTGAAAAGGAGAGTGACCCTGATGAAAACGAAGAAATCTTTTTGGCGATTATTTGCCTTGTTTGTTGGCGCGGCATTAATGCTTTCCGCCTGCGGTTCCAATGAAAAACCGTCCGATTTAGGTGACACCAAGCCTGAAAGCAGTGCCTTGACCTGGGTAACCTGGGGCGGCTATGACGGCTTTTGGGAACTGCTGAAGGAATGTGAACCGGATATTGAAATAGAATTTGTCTCCTATGCGGGAGCCAACTATACCGGCTATAGCTGGTCTCAAATGCGTGCGGACGATATCCCGGATCTGTTCAGCACTTCACAAATTCTTGATGAAAAACTGGCTAAGGAGAGGCTGGTGGATCTGTCCGGCTATGACTTTGTCAATGACTTATCCACTTCGGTTTTGGATCAGGTATCTATTGACGGCGGCGTCTATCTTCTTCCGGTCAGCAACGCCATGTACGGCATTCTCTACAACAAGACACTGATGGAGGAAAATGGTTGGGAACTGCCCGAAAATTACGATGAATTGGAAACGCTGTGCGCCGAGATTAGAGCTGACGGTCTGATTCCCGGTATCGTCGGCACTCAACTCACCGGTCACGACTTTTCCTCTGTATTTAATCTGGCCAAGACCGATTGGTTCACCACGATGGAGGGGGTTCAGTGGGAGAGGGATTTCCTGTCCGGAGACGCCACCGCCGCCGGAATGTGGGAACATACTATGGACTATGTTCAAAAATATATTGATATCGGTATGTATACTGCAGACCCGGAAGACCGGTCTAATGTAGAACTGATTGAGGACTATCTTGCCGGGCGGAAAGCGGTGTTTTTCACCATGTCTGCCCTTGTGGAAAACCCAACTATGTCCAACGGCGATGAATGGGGGATGATGCCCTACATCGGGGAGGACGGCAATAAGAATATCTATATGTATAATCCCACCAGCTACATAGGTATCAGCAAACGGCTGACAGAGCCGGGGAACGAGGAAAAGCTGGAAAAAGCTATCCGCGTGTTAGGCCTGCTCTATTCTGCAGAAGGACAGGCAACCTTTGTTACCGAAAGTACCCCTTGTGTGATGAATGTGCTGAACAACACTGTTCTTCCGGAAAGTTCTATCATCTATGATGCCAAACAGGCTATGGAGGAGGGTCGCGCTTTCCGCATGACTTATGCCGGATGGGAAAATGTTCTGGCCGATATGGGGCAGGCTTACAAGGAATGGTTTCTGGGTAAAAATGGAATGGACGGACCGGGAGCCATTGCGAAAATGGATGAGCTCCAAAGTGATTGGCTGAACAACCAGAAAGCGTTATATTTCTGTGAAAGCACTGATGATTTTACATTAGAGGAGACTGCCCGGCTGGTAGGCAAAGCTTTAGGCAGCACGGTCGAGGCGGATGCTGCCATAATCCCCTATGGCACAGCTTATAAAGACGGATTAAAGTTGACAGACGGCATTACCGGAAGGCTTTATGCGGAAAGAATCAACTCGGAGATATCCAATAACATTTGTCCCGGCCACGACGGCGAGTACGCCATCCTGACCATGACCGGGGCTCAGGCAAAGGAATTGGCTGCCGCCGGCTTCGATATGACCGGGGACGGCGAGCCCTTCCCCTATGTATTGGAAACCAGAGGAGGCGGCGATCTGGAGGATAGCGAAACTTATCGTGTGGCTTTCCTGATGAGAAGCTATACCGAAGAAGTGGGCGAGGCTTATGGTGCTCAGGTGGAAAAGGGCTCCATCCGAACTTTCCTGCGGGAGTGGTTGGCAGAGCAGGGAACCGTGTCTCCTGACGGAAACCCATGGAATTGAGTTCAAACTCATTATTATGTCACAGTCTTTTAATAACCCCCTGCTATGCAGGGGGGATAACAGATGCTTTAGCTTACAGTAAAAAACCTCCAATGCTATAATAACTTAGTTTGCCAACCAAGTTAAAATGCAAAGGAGGTAATTTAAATGGATAGGAATAGTTTATCACATACCGAATGGGAATGTAAATATCATATTGTATTTGCCCTCAAATTTCGGAGAAAGATTGTATATGGACAGTTAAAGAGGACATAGAAAATATTCTCAGTATCACTATTGTTTCTTTTTGCGGTATGAAGATTGTAATCAGCATTTTTTCTTACTTACTCTATCGTTAAAAAGTAACTGCTTGCAATCCGCAAGCAAAACGGGTATGCTATAGGCAGGAGGCGATTGATATGGCAAGAACATCAAATGTATTTGCGCGTGTGGAGCCTGAAATCAAGGAACAGGCAGAGCAGGTGCTTGGTCAGCTGGGGATTCCGATGTCAAATGCGGTGGGGATGTTTTTAAGGCAGGTCGTGCTTCAGCGCGGCATACCGTTTGAAATGAAGCTGCCGCAGGAAGCGCCGGTTGTATACGGGGCTCTTACCAAAGAGCAGTTTGACAGGGAGATTGAAGAAGGGATGGCTGACATACGGGAAGGCAGGGTCCATCCGGCAGACGCTGTTGAAACGGAGATGAAGAGGGACTTCGGAATATGAGCTGGGATGTTGTATATACAGCAGGCGCAAGGCGGGATTTGAGGGGGCTGTACGCATATATCGCGGATGAACTGTGCGCGCCGGAAACGGCAGCCAGGCAGGTCGGGAGAATCATGGAAGGGATACATTCTCTCAGTGAAATGCCGATGCGTTATCGCCTGTATGATGCGCAGGAGCCGCGGAGAAAAACAATATTTCCTGTTTGGGATGATGGCGTTCATTCTTGGCACGGGTGACGCATTCCATCTTCTTCCCCGTGCTTATGCCTTATGCACGACAGGGCTGGACAACTATGTGGCGGCGCTTGGCATAGGCAAGCTGGTTACTTCTATTACCATGACGGTATTTTATGTATTACTCTATTATATATGGCGGCTTCGTTATCAGGTACAAGGCAGGAATGTACTGACGGTCTGTATCTGTCTGTTAGCGGCGGCAAGGATTATCCTGTGCCTTTTTCCGCAAAACGGGTGGACATCTGCGGATGCGCCGCTTGCATGGGGTATCTACAGAAATATTCCCTTTGTGCTGCTTGGACTGCTTATTATTGTCCTTTATTTCAAAAAGACATCCGAAACGAAAGACAAAGGATTTCGGTTTATGTGGCTGGCGATTGTGCTGAGTTTTGGGTTTTATATGCCGGTAGTTGGTATAGAAAAATAAAGAGAAGCTGCATTTTACCGTTCAAATTTGCATCTTGCATTTTTTCTGTTGCTTCCTTTTGCGGCATGATGTATGTTGAATATATCAGCTGAAACACAAAAGGAAAAGAACGGAGTTTTTTAAAATGGGAGTTATTTTATTTGCGGTTTTTACGGTTATGGAAATTGCGCTTACAGTGCTTAGTTTTACAAAATACAGAAGCCTTTGGCACAGAAACAGATTATTTTTCTGTGCGGCTGAGTTTGTGCTCATGCTGCTTGTAATGCTTTTGCCTGTAACAGGACAGAAATGGAGATTCACAGGCTGTCTCATTATCCTCGGAATACGCCTTGCCATATTCTGTCTTACATATCTTATAAAGCGTGGCAGTATCAAAAAAGAAAGAACAAAGGTAAAAGCTGTTTTCGGTACTGTTATGAGCATTATTATTATCGGTTTTTCACTTTTCCCTGCCTTTATTTTCACAGGTTATTCGGGACTTAAAACAAGCGGTCGGTACGAAGTAAAGGAAACTCAGGCAATACTGATCGACAATAGCAGACTTGAAATGAATGAAAACGACGGTTCCAACCGTGAGATACCGATTCATTTCTACTATCCCGAGGGCGATGCGGCAAACTGTCCTCTGGTATTGTTCGCTCACGGCTCATTCGGCTATTATCATAGCAATTATTCCCTGTATGCGGAACTTGCAAGCAACGGCTATGTTGTGGCAAGTATGGACCACCCTTATTATGCATTCTTTACAAAGGACACGGAGAGCAAAACAATCATAGTTGATTTTGCGTTTATGCAGACAGCTGTTAATATGCAGTATAGTTCCGATTTTACTGAGACCGAGAATGATTTTAATGTTATATGTGAATGGATGTCTATCCGTACGGCTGATGAAAACTTTGTGCTTGATACCATAAAAAGCGCCAAAGACTTAAATGCGCTTGATGCGGCATGGTATACGGAATCAGAGGATGCAAGGGCGGAAATTCTGGGAGTGCTTGAAATGGCAGACACAGAAAAAATCGGACTTATGGGACATTCTATCGGAGGCGCGGTAGCGGTACAGCTCGGCAGAGAGCGTGACGACATTGCTGCGGTAACCTGTATTGACGGCACAATGCTCGGCGAACAAATATCATTTACCGACGGAAAGATTAATTACAACCCGGAGCCTTACCCGATACCGATACTTTCGCTTGACAATGCAAGCCATTGGGAGTCTTATCTTAATGAAGAAACTTACTATGTAAACAAATATTTACTAGACAATGCCATGGATGGAAGAGAAGCACATTTCGACGGCACGGAGCATATGGATTTCACAGATCTGCCGCTTTTTGCTCCCGCATTGGCGAAAATGCTGGGAAAGGGCGATGTGGACTCATCCGAATTCATTCCCGAAATAAACGGTATCATACTTGAATTTTTTGATTATTATCTAAAAGGAGAGGGCGAACCGAGTATTGAGCCTTGGAATGCACAGATAGCGGAAAAGTAGGTATATTGTAAATGATCATAAATATTTCTCAAATCAAAAAAGAAGAAAAGGAACGGCTGGAAATTTACTGCCATGAAGTAAGCAATGAAATAACGGAAATCGTCCGCTTTGTGAAATCCAGACAAGGACAGCTTACGGGCATTGTCGAAGGCGCACAGTATGAAATTGCTGTTTCCGATGTGTTTTATATGGAAGGAGTAGACAACAAGGTATTCATTTACTGCGAAAAACAGGTATATGAAACACATCAGAAGCTGTATGAGCTGGAGGAAGCTTTAAAGGAAAAGCATTTTCTGCGTGTATCAAAATCTGTGCTGCTGAATCTCATGAAGATCGAGTCGATAAAGCCCTCGCTGAATGGCAGATTTACGGCTGTTTTTCAAAGCGGAGAACAAGTTATTGTTTCAAGAAAATATGTGCCTGAGCTGAAAAAAGCTCTGAAAGGTGGAAGCTTATGAGTATGAAAGAAATACTTTACAGGTCGCTTATGATATATTTTATTCTTGTCACCTGTATTACAGCAGGAATTGCGATCCTTGGTTCAGTTTTAGACCCGGATGCAAGCTTCGGATACAGCGCATTTGCCTCGCCGTTTATTTTTGCGGCTCTGGGAGTGATTCCGAATCTGCTTATGTACTCTTCGAAAGAGTTATCGGACAAGCAGATCATTCTGCGTAAAATAATACAGTTTGCGGTTATAGAAGCAGAAGTATCAGGTGTCTGTATCATAAGTCCCATGATCCACACGGAAAAAGCCGAAGTTATCATAGGGGTAATGCTCAGTGTGCTTGTGATATTTATACTTGTTCATTGTATCATGATTATGAATAACTATTTTTCTGCGAAGCAACTGACAAAAGAGCTTATGCAGTTTCAGGAAAATATAAAGTAGTACCATACCTGTTCAATCATAAGTGGCAGCACAAAATTTTATAGTGAGATTTTTGTTAAGAATGGATGAAAAAATATACCGATTTATGGCGCATGCTTATGATACAATAAATATCTGTCGCAGAAAACTGTTTGCCGCTTACTAATATATAATAAAAATCTACTTCTGTTTTACCCTGATGTATGGTAAAATAGGAGTGGTTGGAGATACTATTATAGATAGAAAAAATGATGCGAGGTGGTCTTTATGGATATGGCAGTTGACACCAGAGGGAAAGATGCCCTGCTGGAGAATAAAAGCCTGATGCAGGCACTTGACAGGGGCATTGACGATATGGAGGCAGGAAGGGAACTGCCACTTGACGAGGCTTTCCACAGGATAACGGAATTGAGGGATAAGAGAAGGAATGCGAGAGCGTAAAGTGGTCATGAC
>JAMPEY010000007.1 GCA_023664665.1 Lachnoclostridium sp. | reverse complement strand
ATAAGGGTTCATAAAGAAAAATAGGAAAAGTGCCAACGAGTACTTGACACAATCAGAAGCGGCGGCAGGGTTGACTTTAGAGGGAAATTATGGAAGAATAGAAGTGACAAGTGTGAACGGAATGAAGATTTTCTAAGGTCAGAAAGAACTTGACCATAGCGCTGAAGCGCATGGAAAATCTAAGTCATTCCATGAAGAATCCGCAAGCGGATTCTTCCGAATTTGTGCAGATTCACGGATTATTTGTGCCGCTAAAGCGGCATGACGGGAAGCTTGAAAGAGAGGGAACGCTATGGACAAGACCAGACTCAACAAAATGTGGGTTGCCGACCAGGGAGACGGCACTTACAAAAATCCGATTCTCTACACGGACTATTCAGACCCGGATGCCATCAGGGTGGGAGAGGACTATTTCATGATTGCATCCAGCTTTTGCAATACTCCGGCAGTGCCCCTGCTGCATTCTAAGGATTTGGTAAATTGGAAGGTGATTAATTATATTATTGATAAACTGCCGTTCCCCGATTATGAGAAACCCATGCACGGGCGTGGCACATGGGCGCCGTCCATTCGTTTTCATGAGGGGATTTATTACGCGTTTATCCCATTTCCGGATGAGGGCATTATGATGTGCAAGACCGAGGACCCTTGGGGAAAATGGAGCGAGCCTGCATTTGTGCGTAAGGTTATAGGCTGGATTGACCCTTGCCCTTTCTGGGATGATGATGGAAAGGCTTATATGGTATCGGCATTTGCCAGAAGCCGCATCGGTTTTAAGAGTATGCTCTATATGTCCCCCATTGAGCCGGACTGTTCCGGGGTGCTGGATGACGGACAGTTTATCTATGACGGACATGCCACCCAGCCCACCATTGAAGGACCCAAGCTGTATAAGAGAAACGGCTATTATTACATATTTGCCCCCGCAGGTGGTGTAAAACCCGGCTGGCAGGCGGTGCTCCGCTCCAAGAATATATATGGACCTTTTGAGGAAAGAATTGTGCTGCATCAGGGGAATTCCCCCATCAACGGACCTCATCAGGGCGCATGGGTGGATACGCCAAGCGGCGAGGATTGGTTTTTGCATTTTCAGGATGTGGGAAATGCGGGGCGTATTGTGCATCTGCAGCCTATGCGCTGGGAAGATGATTGGCCCGTTATCGGCGTGAATGATGCAGACGGCTGCGGCGAGCCTGTTTTACAGTATCCAAAGCCTGATGTAGGAGGGACTTTCCCCATTGATGCGCCTGAGGACAGCGATTTGTTTGAAGGGGAGGAGCTTGGGCTTCAGTGGCAGTGGAATGCCAATTATAAAGAGGATTGGTATGAGCTGGGGGGCGGACAGCTTACCCTGTATGCGCAGAATGTGGAGGAGAGCACGCAGCTTTGCGACATTCCCAATCTGCTGATTCAGAAATGGCCCGCGCCGGAGTTTCAAGTGACGGCATGCCTGCATCTGGCTGGCCTTAAGGAAGGGGATGCCGCCGGCATGGTGAGCCAGTGCGGTCATTATACAGGCCTGTTTGCGGTAAAGAGAAACGGAAAAGTTACCCTTCAGCAGCGTACCGGCAATTGGACCAAGGATAATGAGGTGCACACGGATTTAGGCGCAGTGGAGCAGGATACCGTATACATCCGCATGAAGGTAAAGGATTCCACCTATGTGTCCTTTGAAACGGGATATGATGAGGTGACCTACCGGCCCATAGGGGAAACGGTGGAAGCCGCCCCCGGCCGCTGGGTGGGCGTTAAGGTGGGGCTAACTGCCATCAATGAGACGGGAAGCGCAGGCGGAAGCGTTTCGGCAGATTATTTTGTATTTGAGAAGTTAGGGGAAGTGTGAACGGAATGAAGATTTTCTAAGGTCAGAAAGAACTTGACCATAGCGCTGAAGCGCATGGAAAATCTAAGTCATTCCGCGAAGAATCCGCAGGCGGATTCTTCCGAATCTGTGCAGATTCATTGATTGTTTGGGCAGCCGCAGGGGCTGCCCTTGTTTTTGGGTTTATGTCAGCGAGCGGTGTCCTTATTGTTTCTTTTTATCATAAGGATTTAGGAAAGGCAATGAACGGTAAAAAATAATACTTGCAATGCTATACCGAATTTGACATAATTATAATGCCATAGATATTAGGCAGTGTAATAGGTCCTTACAGCCGGAAAAGCAACAGCAGAAAGCAGACAATATTACGAGGAGGATTATTATGAGAGAAGAGTATGATTTTTTAAATCCACGTCCGAACCCCTATGCAAAGGAATTGAAGAAGCAGGCGGCAATGGAAAAGCGAATTGATGAATTACTGAATAAGCCATGCTATGTAATTGACTTTTTACCCCAAAGGGTATCTAAGACAGCTAACGGACATTTTTTTGATGTGGAAGATTATTTGCTGAACAGTGAAAAGCACCATGAAATGATAAATAAATGTATTAATATTATATTGAAGTTAATGTGCTATTATCACACTTCGATTTTATGGAAGGGGTGGAATGATAATCCGAAACCGGAGGATATAGATGCCGCTGTCAGAGAGATTATGGAAAATCATTCCGGAACATTAAATATCCTGTTTTCGGAAGAAAATGTCCTGTTAGTTTTTGAATGGGACTGCTTAAATTTAGCAGTTTATAACTTATCGGAAGGTATGAAAGAAATAGTTGAAAAGATAGCATTGTCAGAAGGCTTTTTTTGCTGGAGAGGGGCGGATTAAACTTGCGGGAATACAATAGAATTCTCGCGAAGCGTGAATTTTATTGTTGACAAGGCGAGCCACAGCGTATATAATCAAAATCATATAAAACCTATCAAATAAATAGGAAATAAGAATTTGTATAGGATTGTACATTCCGGATGCAAAATTAAGAGAGTCAAGAGGAGGTATGAATTATGAGTCAAATCAAAGAAAGCGCGCTGGAGTTAATCGGAAAGACACCCTTATTAAAACTGAACGGATATGCCGGGAAGGCAGGAATTACAAACGCAACGATACTTGCCAAATTGGAGTATCTGAATCCGGCCGGCTCCGTAAAAGACCGTGTTGCTCTGGCAATGATTGAGGATGCGGAGGAGAAGGGGATTATCAAGGAAGGTGCAACCCTTATCGAGCCCACCAGCGGCAATACGGGAATCGGCATTGCGGCAGTGGCGGCAGCCAAGGGATATCGGGCGATTCTTACCCTTCCGGAGACCATGAGCATGGAACGCCGGAATCTTTTAAAGGCATACGGAGCGGAACTTGTTCTGACGGACGGAGCCAAGGGAATGAAGGGCGCCATCGAAAAGGCGGAGGAGCTTTCTAAGGAGATTCCGGGAGCCGTTATTTTAGGACAGTTTGTGAATCCTGCTAACCCTGCCGTGCATAAGAGAACCACGGGACCGGAAATCTGGGAGCAGACGGAAGGGAAAGTTGATATCTTTGTGTCAGGCGTGGGCACGGGCGGCACGATTACCGGCGTGGGAGAATATTTAAAAGAAAAGAATCCTGATGTGAAAATCGTAGCTGTGGAGCCTGCCACAAGCCCTGTGCTTTCCAAAGGAACTGCGGGAGCCCATAAGATACAGGGAATCGGTGCAGGCTTTGTGCCCGAAGTGTTAAATACAAAAATATATGATGAAATTATAACAATCGAGAATGAGGATGCCTTTGCGGAAGGCAAGGCATTTGCGGTAAGCGAGGGCATTCTGGTGGGCATTTCATCGGGAGCTGCATTAAAGGCGGCATCCATCCTTGCCGGCAGACCGGAAAATGCCGGAAAGACCATTGTGGTACTGCTGCCGGATTCCGGTGACAGATATTTGTCTACGCCATTGTTTAATAATGATTGATGGATTTACGCAAAAAGCGGCTGTGTGGGATTTGTTTATCTCATGCAGCTGCTTTTTTATTATTTTGCTCTTGACAGCATACCCTATAGGGGTATATATTTATTTATGACAGATATACCCCATAGGGGTATGTACAATAAAGCTCAAGACCATTTGAAGCAGTGATGAAGTTTTTGTGCAAAGAAGAACAGGAAAAGGCTGATATGAATGAAAAACAACAAAAAGCTGGTGTGGAAGAGGCACTAGAAAATATAGAAAATACAGCGGCGGACTGCTGCTGCAGTCTGCGGCATAAGGAGAGAAGCGACGAGGAATATAAGGATTTGATTCACCGCCTGAACCGCATAGAGGGACAGATTCGAGGAGTCAGGGGCATGGTGGAAAAGGGCGTGTACTGCACGGATATCCTGACTCAGGTGGCTGCGGTGAACTCCGCCCTTAACAGCTTCAGCAGAGTTTTACTCTCAGACCACATTAAAACCTGCGTTACGAGAGATATTAAAGAAGGAAAAGAGGAAACTGTGGAGGAGCTGCTTGCCCTTTTGCAGAAGTTGATGAGGTAGGTTTACGAAAGCCTGAGTTTCGCAAATGACTAAAGTGAGATAATAATGAGGAGGTAATCAGAGGTGGAGCAGTATGCAGTGACGGGCATGAGTTGTGCGGCATGCAGCGCGCGGGTGGAAAAAGCGGTATCGAAGGTGCCGGGAGTGACATCCTGCTCGGTAAGCCTGCTGACCAATTCCATGGGAGTGGAAGGCACGGCATCGGAGGCAGAGATTATAAAAGCTGTGACGGATGCAGGATATGGCGCATCGAAGAAACGGAAAAGGAGCACAGGCGCAGATGCATCAGGACACGGCGCAGGGGTCTCTGCAAATGCAGGCGCGCCAATGGATGCAGGAATCTCCATGGATGCTTCAGCTTCCATGGATGAGAGCGAAGAGCTTCTGGCGGATAAGGAAACGCCTGTCTTAAAGAAGAGATTGGCGGCATCCGTAATCTTCTGGATCCTGCTGATGTATTTATCCATGGGGCATATGATGTGGAATTTTCCTGTGCCTGCATGGCTTGCTGATAATCATATAGCAATGGGACTTTTGCAGCTTTTGCTCACCATGGCGGTTATGGTTATCAATCAAAAGTTTTTTGTAAGCGGCACAAAAAGCCTTTTGCACCGCGCCCCCAATATGGATGCCCTTGTGGCTCTTGGGGCGGGAGCAGCTTTTGTCTATAGCACTTATGCGCTCTTTGCCATGACGGATGCCCAGTTAAAGGGAGATTCGGTTGCGGTTATGGCGTATATGCATGAATTTTACTTTGAGTCGGCGGCCACGATTCTTACTCTGATAACAGTAGGAAAGATGCTGGAAGCCCGCTCCAAGGGAAAAACCACGGATGCCTTGAAGGGCTTGATGAAGCTTGCCCCAAAGACGGCAACAATTATACGGGATGGGGAAGAAACGCAAGTGCCTGCGTGGCAGGTGAAAATAGGAGACATTTTTGTGGTACGCCCCGGGGAAAATATTCCTGTGGACGGCATGGTGGTAGAAGGAAGCAGCGCCGTAAATGAAGCGGCGCTTACGGGAGAGAGCATTCCTGTGGATAAAGAAGCAGGAGACAGGGTATCCGCCGCCACCGTGAATCAGTCCGGGTTTTTAAAATGCGAGGCAGTCCGGGTGGGGGAAGATACCACTTTATCCCAGATTATCCGCATGGTCAGCGATGCGGCGGCAACCAAGGCACCCATTGCGAAAGTTGCGGATAAGGTGTCGGGGGTGTTTGTGCCTGCGGTCATTACTATTGCGGTAATAACCATTCTGGTCTGGCTGGCAGCCGGCGAGAGTGTGGGATTTGCTCTGGCAAGGGGAATTTCCGTGCTGGTTATCAGCTGTCCCTGTGCGCTGGGATTGGCTACCCCGGTGGCGATTATGGTGGGCAACGGCGTTGGGGCCAGAAACGGAATCCTCTTTAAGACGGCGGCATCCTTGGAGCAGGCGGGCAAAGTGGAGATTGTGGCTTTGGATAAAACAGGAACCATCACAAAGGGCGAGCCGAAGGTGACGGATATTCTGCCGGAGGCGAGGATGAGTGAGGAGAAGCTGCTCTATTACGCAGGCGCGCTGGAACAAAAGAGCGAGCATCCCCTTGCAAAGGCGGTGCTTTCCCATGCAGCCGAAAGGGGAATTGTCGGTGCAGAGGTAACAGATTTTACAGCTCTTCCCGGAAACGGTCTGACCGCTGTTTTAGACGGAGAAAAGCTGGCAGGCGGAAATTTCCGCTTTATCAATGACATCATCAAGCTGCCGAAGGAAACGGAGCTTTCCGCAGAAAAATTTGCCGAAGAGGGCAAGACTCCCCTGTTTTTTGCAAAGGGAAATGCATTCTTAGGAATCATTGCAGTGGCGGATGTGATGAAGGAGGAAAGCCCGCAGGCGGTTCAAGAGTTGAAGGACATGGGCATCCATGTGGTGATGCTCACAGGTGACAATGAGCGCACCGCAAGGGCTATCGGCAGTCAGGCAGGGGTGGACGAAGTCATCGCAGGTGTGCTTCCGGATGGTAAGGAGAGCGTTATCCGCACTCTGCAGGAAAAAGGAAAGGTTGCCATGGTGGGGGACGGCATCAATGATGCCCCGGCACTGACCCGGGCGGATATCGGCATTGCCATCGGCGCGGGTACGGATATCGCCATTGATGCGGCGGATGTGGTGTTAATGAAGAGCCGCTTAAGTGATGTGCCTGCGGCAATCCGCTTAAGCAGGGCTGCCCTTAGGAATATCCATGAGAATCTGTTCTGGGCATTTTTCTATAATGCCATTGGGATTCCCTTGGCAGCAGGGCTGTGGATTCCCCTGTTTCATTGGCAGCTAAATCCTATGTTTGCCGCCGCGGCCATGAGTTTGTCCAGCTTCTGCGTAGTCACCAATGCCCTGCGCTTAAATCTGGTAAAGCTTCATAAGGATTCAAGCACACTGCATAAGCAGAGTGAATCAAATAAAAAAGATATACAAAAAAAGGAAAGAAAAATGGAGGAAAAGAAAATGACAAAGACATTAAAAATCGAAGGAATGATGTGCGGACACTGCGAGGCAAGAGTGAAGAAGGCGCTGGAAGCCATGGAGCAGGTTGCGGAAGCTGTGGTAAGCCATGAAGCGGGCACAGCCGTAGTGACTTTAAAAGAAGAGGTGTCCGATGATGTGCTGAAAAAGGCAGTGGAGGAGCAGGATTATAAAGTTGTGGGAATTGCGTAAAAGAGTTACAGAATTTTTATACTTTTTTTATTGATTTTCGCCTGTCTGGTGTTATAGTGATAATAGAACAGAGGAACATAAAAAAGAATGGATGTTCCAAAGGACATGAGTTATAATATAGGCAATCGCCTAGAGTTATACTATAACATGAGGAGGTATCAATATGAATATCCGGAAATTTACGCAAAAGTCCATGCAGGCAGTGGAAGACTGCGAGAGCCTTGCCTATGAGTACGGCAATCAGGAAATTGAGCAGGAACACTTGCTCTATAGCTTGCTGACTTTGGATGAGAGTCTGATTTTAAAACTCATAGAAAAAATGGAAATCCAGAAGGAGCATTTTTTAAACCGCGCAAGACAGGCAGTGGAAAAGCGGGTGAAGGTGCAGGGCGGACAGGTTTATGTAGGTCAAAGCCTGAATCAGGTGTTGACCGGAGCGGAGGATGAGGCAAAGCAGCTTGGGGACGAGTATGTGTCCGTAGAGCATTTGTTTCTTGCCATGTTAAGGCATCCCAATAAAGAAATTGCCCGAATCTGGGAAGAATACGGGATTACGAGGGAGAGATTTCTGCAGGCGCTGTCTACGGTGCGGGGTAATCAGCGTGTCACCAGTGACAATCCGGAAGCGACCTATGACACTTTGGAGAAATATGGGCAGGATTTGGTGGAGAAGGCGGGAAAGCAAAAGCTTGACCCCGTCATCGGCAGGGACAATGAGATACGCAATATTATCCGCATTCTCTCCCGCAAGACCAAAAACAATCCGGTGCTCATCGGAGAACCCGGCGTGGGAAAAACTGCCGTGGTGGAAGGTCTGGCGCAGAGGATTGTCAGGGGAGATGTCCCTCAGGGGCTAAAGGATAAAAAGATTTTTGCTCTGGATATGGGAGCCTTGGTTGCGGGTGCAAAATACAGGGGCGAGTTTGAGGAGCGTTTAAAAGCTGTTTTGGATGATGTCAAGAACAGCGACGGGCAGATTATCCTGTTTATTGACGAGCTTCACACCATTGTAGGCGCAGGAAAGACAGACGGTGCCCTGGATGCGGGCAATATGTTAAAGCCCATGCTTGCAAGGGGAGAACTGCACTGTATCGGCGCTACCACCTTGGATGAATACAGGCAGTATATCGAAAAAGACGCGGCTTTGGAACGGCGTTTCCAGCCGGTTATGGTGGAAGAGCCTACAGTGGAGGACACCATTTCCATTCTGAGAGGACTTAAGGAGCGTTATGAGGTATATCATGGCGTGAAAATCATGGATAACGCGCTGGTCAGCGCAGCCGTGCTGTCCCACCGTTACATCTCTGACAGATTTCTTCCGGACAAAGCCATTGATTTGGTGGATGAAGCCTGCGCCATGATTAAGACGGAGCTTGACAGCATGCCCACGGAGCTGGATGAGTTGCAGCGCAGATGTATGCAGATGGAGATAGAGGAGGCTGCGCTGAAGAAAGAGGACGACCATTTAAGCAGGGAACGGCTGGAG
The DNA here is from genome assembly GCA_023664665.1 of Lachnoclostridium sp. Taxonomy (GTDB): domain Bacteria; phylum Bacillota; class Clostridia; order Lachnospirales; family Lachnospiraceae; genus Acetatifactor. Next base: position 108,599 of record JAMPEY010000007.1, on the reverse strand, counting down.
AATATTCAAAAAGAGCTGGCGGAGTTAAAAGAGGAATTTGCGTCAAAAAAGGCCCAATGGGACAATGAAAAGGCGTCTGTTGACAAGCTGTCCAAGCTGAGAGAAGAAATCGATCAGGTGAATAATGAAATTCAGATTGCCCAGAGAGAAGGGGATCTGGAAAAAATGGCGGAGCTGAGTTATGGCAGGCTGCCCGCATTAAAAAAGCAGTTGGAACAGGAAGAGGGGCAGTTAAATACCAAGGATTTGTCGCTGGTGCATGAGAAGGTATCCGATGAAGAGATTGCCAAAATCATTTCCAGATGGACGGGGATTCCCATTACGAAGCTGACGGAGAGTGAACGGAACAAGATTCTGCATTTGGATGAAGAACTGCACAAAAGGGTGGTAGGGCAGGATGAGAGCGTTACCAAAGTGACGGAGGCAATTATCCGTTCCAAAGCGGGAATCAAAGATCCCGGCAAGCCTATCGGCTCCTTCCTGTTCTTAGGCCCTACCGGCGTGGGTAAAACGGAGCTGGCAAAGTCTCTGGCGGCGGCGCTTTTTGACGATGAAAACAATATGGTGCGCATCGACATGAGCGAGTACATGGAAAAGTATTCCGTATCCCGGCTGATCGGAGCGCCTCCCGGATATGTGGGATATGAGGAGGGCGGACAGCTCACGGAGGCAGTGCGCAGAAGACCTTACAGTGTGGTGCTTTTTGATGAAATCGAGAAAGCCCATCCCGATGTGTTCAATGTGCTTTTACAGGTGTTGGACGACGGGCGGATTACGGATTCCCAAGGCAGGACGGTGGATTTTAAAAATACCATCTTAATCATGACTTCCAATATCGGAGCAGGATATCTGCTGGAAGGTATCGAAGCGGACGGCAGCATTAAGCCGGAGGCGGAAGAACTGGTGATGAATGACCTGAGGGCGCATTTCAGACCGGAGTTTTTGAACCGTCTGGATGAGACCATTTTGTTCAAACCGCTCACAAAAGAGAATATCAGCAATATTGTTCATCTGATGGTGGCGGATGTCAATAAACGCCTGGAGGACAGGAACCTCACCGTGGAACTGTCAAAGGAGGCGCTCTCCTTTATTGTGGAAAACGCCTATGATCCGGTGTACGGCGCGCGCCCTTTGCGGCGTTATCTTCAGAAGCATGTGGAGACTTTGTCCGCCAAGCTGATTCTGGAGGATAAGGTGCTGCCGGGGGATACCATTTTGATTACGGTGAAGGACGGCGTTTTGCAGGCAGGAAAATAATATATATTTTGAGGAGGGAGCCTATGATGCCACAGGATCCGGTAATGCTTTTAAGCTTTGTAAATTTAAAGCTGAGGGATTACTACAGCAGCCTTGATCTGTTTTGTGAAGACTTGGATGTGGAAAAGGAAGAAATTTTGCAAAAGCTGGGGGCTATTGGTTATCACTATGATAAAGCGAGAAATCAGTTTGGATAGCGGCAATATCAAAAACCGTTGTGATATTTGCACCGGATGCGGAAGATGCCGGACAAAAACTCCTTTTTCCGTGACCGTAGATAACGGACTGACAGAGGAGGTTTTTCCGCTTTCCAATCGGGACGGCAGGCGGTTAGTGACGGTGGATATCGGGACTACCACCATTGCCATGCAGCTTTATGGCAGGGACGGAAGAGTGCAGGCCGTGCATGCCGCCGTCAATCCCCAGACAGAGTATGGAGCGGATGTCCTGTCCCGCATTCAGGCGGCGGAGGATGCAGGAACGGCGGCAAGGCTGCAGGACATGGTGCAGGATGTGCTGGAACAGGGATTTTCGGATTTTAGAAAACGGCTTTCGGAAAACGAAAGCCTGTTTGGCGTGATAGCAGCCAATACCCCCATGGTTTATCTGCTTATGGGTTATGATGCGGGAGAACTGGGGCGGGCGCCCTTTTCGGTAAGCCATCCCTCGGGCATCCGTGCGGATATCAGGGGAGTTCCCTGTGTGATATTTCCCTGTCTGTCTGCCTTTGTGGGAGGAGACATCGTGGCGGGCATTTATGCGGCAGGGATGACGGAGGCGAAAGAACCGGTGCTTTTGATTGATTTGGGCACAAACGGGGAAATCGTGTTGGGAAGTAAGGACAAAATTCTGGCATGCGCAACAGCGGCAGGGCCCGCTTTTGAGGGCGGCGCAAACAAAGGAATCTGGGGAGCCGATATGGTGAGCCTGATTGCAAGGCTTAAGCGGGAGCATATTGTGGACGAGACGGGACTGCTTTCGGATGCTTATTTCGAGTCGGGCATAAGCATCGGGGATGTTCATGTGAGCCAGAAGAGTATCAGGCAGATACAGCTTGCCAAGGGAGCTATAGCGGCGGGAATACGGATACTGGCAAAAGAATATGGGATCATGTATTCCGAAATTTCCAAGGTGGTGCTGGCAGGCGGTTTCGGTTATTATTTAAGCCCGCAGGATGCTGCGGAAATCAGACTTTTACCGAAAGAACTGGTAAAAAAGAGCGTTGCGGGGGGGAATACCGCTCTGGCCGGCGCATTTTTGCTGGGCAGGGAAATTTTATCAAAGCCGCAGGGGGAAGCCGCCGCACAGACAGCTACGGGAGAGGAATTTTTGAAATGCAGAATAAAAATAATCAATTTGGCAAAACATCCCGATTTTCAGGAAAATTATCTGGAAGAAATGAATTTATAAAGGTTTAGAATATTTTGGCAAAAGAAAAAATTTTCGGAATCCTATTTCAAAATCCCAAAAGATAAGGTATAATAAATGTATACTATATGCAAGATGGAAAACAGCCAAGCGGCTGTTTGTCATCGGAAAGGGGGTTCCGAGAATGCAGAAGGATAAGGCCAAAGCTCATATATTCAGTATTCGCAATAAAATTATTCTATGTTTTCTTGTACCCATTGTATTTATGATTATTATCGGTGTTGCCGCGTACCGTAAGGCTGCGGAGGGGATGAGCGACAAGTTTCAGTCTTCCACCATGCAGACGCTCAGGATGGCCACGGAGTATGTGGATGCAAGCTGTTCCTTTATCAAGGCGGAAGGCATGAAATATGCGATAAGCGGCGATGTAAATAAGTATTGCGGCGGAATGATCGGCAATGATGTGACGGAGAAGGTATCGTTAGCCGGCTCTATCCGCACGAATATTTTGTCTTCCCAGATGTCCAATCCCTTTATAGCCAATATACATATTATCCCAAGAACCGGTACCAATGTGCTTTCCACAAAGTCTGCGGAGGCTAAGGATGGCATTTTGGATGAGTATAAGGAATCGGTAACGGGTGGAACGGGGCAGTTGGAGGCGTGGATAGACAATCACGAAGTCTTGGATGACTATATGACTTTAAATGTGGCGTCGGACGAATATATTCTGGCATATGAGATGATGTCCCAGACCAATAATGCCTGCATTGTAGTGGATGTAAAGGCGTCCGCCTTAAGGGATTTTTTGCAGGAGCTTGATCTTGGAGAGGGAAGCATTGTCGGATATGTAACAAAGAACGGCAGAGAGATTATCTGTGAGAATCTTGCGGAAGGACAGACCAGTGTACTGAACGAAGGCGAAAGCGTATTTTACGGACAGGAGTTTTTTGGTACGCTGAATGCGGAAGAGGCTTTGCAGGGGTCGGATACCATTAAATATCAGGGGCAGGATTATCTGTTCCTTTACAGCATCAGTGATACGATAGGCGCTTGTGTCTGCGCTCTGGTTCCCACCAAGGTGGTGACGGGACAGGCACAGGATATCGGAAACCTGACCGTGGGGCTGGTGATTTTAGCCTGTGCGATTGTGCTGGTAATAGGCATGGTGACGGTGACGGGCATCCAGAGCAATATGAAGCTGATTTCCAAGAAATTCGGCGAGGTTGCCAAAGGTGATCTGACGGTTCAGGTAATTGCAAAAGGACATGACGAGTTTAAGGATTTGGCGGCTTCCGCATCCAATATGATTGCCAATACCAAGAAGCTGGTACACCGGGTGAGTGATGCCACGGGACAGTTAGAGGCGTCTTCCAAGGAAGTGGAAGAGGCTTCCGGAATTATCAACAGCTATTCCCATGACATTACACAGGCGATTATGGATATTAACGAGGGAATGTCGGTGCAGTCCCAAAATGCATTGGAATGCGTGACCAAGACGGATATTTTGTCCACAGAGATACAGAATGTCAGCCGTATTGTGGAAAAAGTGGAAAAATTGGTGAACGAGACAGAGGATATGATTAATCAGGGCATGGAAATTGTCCGGGTTTTGGGAGAAAGAGCCGGAGAAACCACACAGATGACAGTAACGGTGGTAAAGAGCATTGATTCCCTGCGTAAAGAGTCCGAGACCATTAATTCCTTTGTGGATATGATTACCGATATTTCCGAGCAAACGAATCTGCTTTCCTTAAACGCTTCCATAGAAGCGGCAAGGGCCGGAGAAGCGGGAAGAGGATTTGCGGTTGTGGCAGAGGAAATCCGCAAGCTGGCAGATGACTCTGCCAAGGCAGCGGGAGAAATCAGCAATAATGTGGGACATATTACTACACAGACCATGAACAGTGTGGAAAATGCCAACAGAGCAAGTGAAATGGTAGGTATGCAGACCCACGCGGTGGAACAGGCTGTCAGCTTATTTAAACAGATGCAGCACAGGATGAACCAGCTGGTAGAGGGATTGAAGGAAATTGCCGTGGGAACGGAAAGAGCGGATAATGAGCGCAGCGCGGCTATGGCTGCCGTAGAAAACATTTCCGAGATTATAGAAACGACTGCCGGCAATGCGGAAACGGTTCGGGATGTGGCCGAAAAGCTGTTGGAGAATGTAGAAAACCTCAACAGGACGGCGGACGCTCTGGGAGAAAACATGGATGGCTTGAAGAACGAGATTTCCGTATTTAAGATTTAAGGAAAATATTGCCATGAAACAAATTATCGTACATTATTTGAAACCCTACTTCCCTCGGATGGGAGTAGGGTTCCTTATTAAATTTGTCGGAACAATTATGGATTTGTGCATTCCTTATATTTTGGCATATATCATTGATTCCGTGATTCCTTTAAAGCAGAAGAAGCTGATTTTTGCATGGGGCATACTGATGATAGTATGTTCCGTTTTGGCAGTGGTTTTTAATATAATCGCAAACCGCATGGCATCCAAAGTGGCGGGGGATGCCACGGAACAGATAAGAAACGACCTGTTTCAAAAAATGATGCATCTCTCAAACCGTCAGACTGACAGCTTCACAAAACCATCCTTGATTTCCCGAATGACCACCGATACTTACAACCTTCATCAGATGATAGGACGCATCCAGAGACTGGGGGTGCGTGCGCCGATTTTGCTGGCAGGGGGCATATGCGTGACATTTGCACTGGATGCGCCCATGGCGTCCGTATTGCTGGCAACGGTGCCGGCACTGACCGTCATTACCGTTATTGTATACAAAAAAAGTATTTCCATGTATGCGGATCTGCAGAATGCCATAGACCGTTTTGTGCGCATGGTCAGGGAAGACATTGCGGGAATCCGTGTGATTAAGGCTTTGTCCAAGACGGATTACGAAAGTGAAAAGTTCAATGACATTAACAGGGAAGTGGTAAGCAGAGAGCGGAAAAACGGCATGGTTATGGCAGTTATCAATCCGTCCATGAATATGCTGCTGAATCTGGGAATGGTGGCGGTCATTCTGGTGGGCGCTTTCCGGGTTCAGGCGGGCAATACGGAAGTTGGTAAAATTCTGGCATTTACCACTTACTTTACGATTATCTTAAACGCGGTGATGTCCATTTCCAAAATGTTTACCATCCTTTCCAAGTCTATCGCGTCGGGCGACCGTATCTGGCAGGTGCTGTGCTGCGAAGAAGATATGGAAATATGGGAAGAGGGATATGAGGGAGCAGATAGGGAGACGCCATATGAGATAGAATTCGACCATGTGACTTTTTCTTATGGCAAAAGCAGCACAATGACCGATAAAGTCAATATACGGGATTTAAGCTTTCGCATCAAAAAGGGTGAGACCTTGGGAATTATCGGGGAAATCGGCTCCGGAAAGTCCACGGTTCTGAATCTCTTAATGCGGATTTATGATGTGGATGAAGGTAAGGTGCTGATAGAAGGCAGGGATGTGCGCAGCTATGACAGGCGCAGCCTGCGGGAAAAATTCGGGGTGGTTTTTCAAAATGACACTTTATTTGAAGATTCCATTTCCGGAAATGTGTCTCTGGGCAGAAATCTGACGGAGGAGGATATTCAAAACGCCTTATTCTATGCCAGAGCTGACGAATTTGTGAAAAAGCGTGACGAAAAAGAGAAAGAGGGGCTGAATATCAAGGGCGCAAACTTAAGCGGAGGGCAGAAACAGAGGGTTTTGATTGCCAGAGCCCTTGCCTGTAAGCCGGATATTCTGGTTCTGGATGATTCTTCCAGTGCATTGGACTATAGAACGGACGCGCAGCTACGCCGGGGAATCAAGGAATATCTGAAAATGACTACGATGGTCATAGTGGCGCAGCGTATCAGTTCCGTCAAGGATGCGGATCATATTCTGGTGTTGGAAGAAGGAAGGGCTATCGGCTACGGAACCCATGAGGAACTTCTTGAGGGCTGTCAGGTTTACCGGGAAATCAGCAAATCCCAGATGGGGGAGGGAATAGGCAATGAACAGTGACAGAGTGTTATTGGCAAAATATATATTGCATGATAAGGGACTATTGTTTTTGGCATTTTTATGTACCCTTGGGAGTAACCTTTTTGCCCTGATGGGACCGAGACTTACGGGATATGCCATTGGCGCGATTGAACCCGGAAAAGGCCGGGTGGATTTCGGGACTGTCTGGTATTATGCGGCATGGATGGCTGTCCTTTATGTAGCCTCCGCCGTTATGGCATATCTGCTGCAGGTTCTGATGCTCACTGTCAGCAGGCGGGTGGTGTACCGGATGCGTCAGGATGTGTTCGAGAAACTGCTGACTCTGCCTGTGGGATATTTTGACACTCACCAGACCGGAGATATCATCAGCAGGATTTCTTATGATATTGACACGATCAATGCTTCTTTGTCCAACGATCTGGTACAGTTGTTGACCACTGTCATTACGGTTTCGGGAGCGTTAGTCATGATGTTGACCATATCGCCGGCGCTGTCTCTGGTCTTTGCGTTTACCGTGCCCCTTTCCCTGTTTTTGACCAAGATGATTACCAAAAGGACAAGACCGCTGTTTAGAAAGCGTTCCGCCAAATTGGGGGAAATGAACGGCTTTGTGGAGGAGATGATTTCCGGACAAAAGACATTGAAGGCTTACGGAAGGGAAGAATATACCATGGGGCGCTTTGCCGGAAAAAATAAAGAAGCGGTGGACGCTTATTATCGGGCGGAATATTATGGAAGTATTGTGGGACCCTGCGTAAATTTCGTAAATAATCTGTCCTTGTCACTCATCAGCGTGCTGGGTGCGCTGCTTTATCTTGCAGGCAGCATGACCATAGGAAACATTTCTTCCTTTGTGCTGTATTCCCGCAAATTTTCCGGTCCCATCAATGAAGCGGCAAATATTATAAGCGAGCTGCAATCTGCAATGGCTGCGGCAGAAAGGGTATTCCGTCTGTTGAAGGAGGAGCCGGAGAAGGAAGATGCGCCGGACGCAGTAGAATTAGAGGAGGTACAAAACAGAGTTTTTCAGGGATTTCCGGTGGAATTTTGTCATGTAAGGTTTGGATACCGGCCGGCGCAGCCGGTTATTCATGATTTGAGTTTTCGGGTGGAGCCCGGACAGTTGGTTGCGATTGTAGGACCCACGGGCGCGGGAAAAACCACTTTGATCAATCTGCTGATGCGTTTTTATGACCCGGAATCGGGCAATATTACCGTGGGAGAAAGGGAAATCCGCACACTGAAAAGAAGGAGTCTCAGAAAGGCATATGCCATGGTATTGCAGGATATATGGCTGTTTTACGGAACGGTCTATGAAAACATTGCTTACGGCAGGGAAGGTGTTACCGCAGAGGAAGTAAAGCGGGCAGCGAAGGCGGCGCATATACACTCTTTTATTGAGCGCCTGCCTGACGGATATAATACGCTGCTTACCGATGAGGGAACGAATATTTCAAAAGGGCAGAAACAGCTTCTTACCATTGCAAGAGCCATGCTCTTAGACGCTAAGATGCTGATTCTTGATGAAGCCACATCCAATGTGGACACCCGTACGGAACAGCAGATTCAGAAGGCAATGCGCAGCCTCATGCAGCACAAGACCTGTTTTGTGATTGCCCACAGGCTTTCCACAATACAAAATGCGGATATTATCCTTGTGGTAAATGAGGGAGAGATTGTAGAGCAGGGCACTCATAGAACATTAATGGAGCAGGGTGGCGTATACCGCCAGTTATACAATGCCCAATTTCAATAAGTGGGGGAAACCAAGGCAATCAGAGGAATATCATAAATTTAACCAAAAGCCAGCCGTATCCGGGCTGGCTTTTTTGTATCATTAGGAAATTGCGACAGTGTAAACCGATTTTTTGTCCCCGATTAGTGGCGTTTTATCCGGATTGATTGCAGGGGAGGCTTGCTTTTTTTATAGTAAAGACATCCGTTAGGAAATGCAAATACAAAAGATGAATGGGGAATACAGGGGAAATGGGGGAAAGAAAGGGTAATTTTATAAAAATAGCACAACAGGTTGTGGAATGTATTTATCAGGGAAAGCGTCTGCCGTTTTATGAGAGCGATATGGTATGCATTTGTCCGCTTCCGTACAGGAACAGTAAAGCGGGCAGAGGAAGTTCCCGCCCTATGAAGCCGCAAAAAGGCGTCTGGAGCATTTTTCATGGAGACTATAGGCTGATGTACAGAAATGAAAGAGTGGCTGTAGTTGCAGGAAGATATTGCGCCATAAGGCAAGAGGACGCGTTATCGAAAGAGTGGTTTTATATTACCGTGATCCTTGAAGTCCTGCCAACGGGAATTAAGATTCCCCACATACATATTTCCAACGGGGAAGAAGAAAGAATTTATCAGCTTAGAGATTCTTTGGAACGGCGGTTTTGCATTCATGAATCGGAAATTTTGTATCTGGAAGCGGGACATAATTATGTGTTATGGCATTGTGCGGACAGCGTCATAGAGATAAGAGGAAGCCTGAAAGAATCGGAGCGGGAGGTATCGGAGGAATTTGTGAGGATACACAGGAGTTTTCTGGTAAATCGGAATCATATTCAAAAAATAGCCAGATGCTATGTACTGCTGGACAATGGGGAAACACTTCAGATTCCGGTAAAAAAGTACAGTGAAGTCAAGAAAAAGCTGACGCCGCTGCATGGACAGTGAATATGGCCGGCATAGATTGCTGTCATGGTGCGGTTTACATAAATAAGAATAAATCATGCGGAAAGGAAGGAAAAAAGAATGGAATTAAGAGAAAGCATATTAACCAACAATCCCTGCTTTAAAGCGGGAAGAAAAATCAAGGTGGCGGGGCTGATGCTTCACAGTGTAGGCTGTCCCCAGCCCAGTGCGGAAGTGTTTGTGAGAAATTGGAACAAGGCGGAGAGCGCAAGAGCCTGTGTCCATGCTTTTATTGACGGAAATACGGGGGTGGTATACCAGACACTGCCGTGGGACCACAGAGGATGGCATTGCGGAGGGGACGGAAACGGCACCCATATCGGTGTGGAGATGTGTGAGCCCTCCTGCATTAAGTACACGGGCGGGGCATCCTTTCAATGCTTAGATCAGGCGGCGGCAATGGCTGTGGTAAAGCGTACTTATGACGCAGCCGTGGAGTTGTTTGCGTTTCTCTGCAAACAGTATCAATTAAATCCTCTCGGGGACGGGGTCATTATCAGTCATAAGGAGGGTCATGGCAGGGGGATTGCCTCGGGGCACAGCGACCCGGAGCATCTCTGGAAAGGCTTGGGGACGGAATATACCATGGATACCTTCAGGCAGGCAGTGGCGGCAGCCATGGGCAAAGCTGTCATTGACAAAGTGGCGGCAGACAATGGCAAAGCTGCGGGAACGCAGGCAGCCAATATAGCACAGGCAGTTAAAACAGTACAGGCAGATAATATAGCACAGATGCCTCAAAACGGAGAAATGACCGTATCGGTCAATGGAATTGAACTGATAGCCGGATATGAGGGATGCCGTCTGGAAGCATACAAATGTCCCGCGGGAGTGTGGACGATCGGTTATGGACATACGGAAGGAGTCAAAGAGGGTGACAGACTGGCTTCTCAAGAGGAGGCAAAGGAGCTTCTGAAGAAGGATGTGCAGAAATATGCCGGCTATGTAAATGCCTGCGTAAAGAAGGGGCAGATTACTTTCCCGCTGAATCAGAATCAATTTGATGCCCTTACCAGTTTTTGTTATAACTGCGGAAACGGAAATCTGCAGAAACTGGTGACAGGCAGGGATGCTCCCACGGTAGCGGACAAGCTGCTTTTATATAATAAGGGCGGCGGAAAGGAACTGCCGGGGCTTGTCAGAAGAAGACAGGAAGAAAGAGCGCTGTTTTTAAAATAGCCTGAGAGCAAAGGGCTGTGTTGGACGAGGAGGAAGCAGGAATGCCTTATAGGACAGGAAATTTAAACGACGAGGCTGATGGGGAGGAGAAAAAAGGTGCGGCGCAAATAGTGGACAACGAGTTTATCTTATTGGATGACTTGGTTTATGCGCCTTTGCATGCACTGGCAAGATCCAACCATCAGTTACGGGCGCAGATTATCGACGCCATCAAAAGTATGGGAACCTCAAAACAGAACGGGCAGGAGGAAACCATTCACCTGAACAATATCAATGTAGCCTACGATCAGGTCAGGGCGGAGGGGGAAGAGGGATACAGTGTGGACACCCTGCAGGTACAGGTGCCGCTTTTATCCATTGTTCCCGTAGCAAATCTGAATGTGGAAAAGGCGGAAATCGATTTTTCCACAGAGGTAAAGGCGGTGTGCGACAAGGAGACAGGGGAAACAAAAATCAATGCCCGAATCTGTTCCCCCATGCAGAGGGACAGCGATTTTTTGCCCAAGGTATCCTATAAGCTGCAGATATCAACTCTTCCTGCCACAGAAGGCATCCTGCGTCTGACTGACGCCCTAAGCACCAATCAGGTGGCAAAGAAGCTGGATACCACGCCGGTGGCGGTAAGCGGGGACTTAGGCTCCGAAGCCCAAAAGAATATGGTACAGGAAACCAAGAAGCTTAAGGCAAAAATCAGTAAGCTAAAGCAGCTCCACCGGAAGATATCGGATATGATGGCAGAACAGGAGAGATTGCATCAGATCAGTAAGGACGCCTTTGAGGAGGCCACTTATGAATTTGACAAAGATAAATACTCCATGGCGCAGTCCAATATAGTCAACCGTATCATGGAATATCAGGAAAAAATCATGAATATGGAGATTCGATATGGTCTGGAAAAGGATTATGAGTAAGTTTGAAAAATCCCAAGAGGAAGAGGAACAGCTCATAACCCGTGAACTGTTGGAGCAATATTTGGCGGAAATGATACCGGATTGCAATCTGAAGCTGCTGGGTGAGGGAGAGACGGTTTCGGGGAGGCTGCTGTGGGTGGACAGTATTACCGTTACGGCGTATGAAGCTGCTCCGTATAGCGGAAAACAAAGTTTTTGCAGAAATTACGGCAGGCAGATTCTGCAAAGGATATGGGATTTTTTAAAAATATTGTGGCGGATAGGACAATATCCTTATCCCTAAATACTGACACCTGTGATGTTATGACACAAATGACTTGAATGACACAAATGTCATAATATCGGAAAATGCGCTTGGTTACAAGAGATTTAAAAAACAAATTATCAGTGTCATTTAAAAAAGATTTTTTAAGGTCCGAAAGAACCTGACCTTAGAAAATCCAAGTCACCGAATCTGTAGGGATTCATTCATTGTTGGAGAATAAAAGGATAAAAAAGGAAGGTGAAATTTATGGCAATAGGACAGGAATTTTCAGGTTTAAATATGGAACAGCTTATCGGAGGGCCTTTGTCGGCAGCGGCAAATGCCAATACCATGATGGCAGGGACTACCGCAAACTTTATTGACCGGGTGGGTTTTACCAATGACGGAAAACTGCGTACGGCAGCATTCGGTTATCAGAAGCGCAGTCAGAACGATGACGGCACCACCAATTTAGAGGACATGAGGGTGGAAGTGCCCCTTTTATCCATCGTGCCCATTCCTAATTTGCAGGTGGATGAGGTCAACATTACTTTTGATATGGAAGTGAAGCAAAGTCAGAAATCCGAAAGCTCCGCGGATGAAAGCGCAACAGTGACGGCTTCCGCCAGATTTTTCTGTGCAAAGGTGGATATCAGTGGCAGTGTCAGCGCGCATCAGAGCAATACCAGAAGCACGGATAATTCCGCTAAGTACCATGTGGATGTGAGGGCAACCAACCACGGCACTCCCGAAGGTCTGGCAAGAGTTTTGGATATGATGGCGGCGAATGTTGCGCCTGCCTTAATCGGCTCAACATTAAGGGACGCCAACGGACAGGCGCTGCCGGATGCATCCAAGGCAAAGGCGGAAAGGTTAAAGCAGCTTCGGCAGGAGATTTCACAGATAGAAAACCGTCTGTCCGCGGCAAGGGAGAAACTGGACCAAAATATTGTGCAGTTAAAGCGTAGTGCAAGCGTCCAGCAGAATGTTTACCGGGCGGAAATGACCAAGTATTTAAACGGCGTCAATGTAGAAACAGATGAGGGGGCGAAAGAGGCGGAAGACTATGAAAAGAAAGCGCAGCCTGCTATCCAAAGCTGGGATAACATGCAGAATCAGGTGGCAGATGTCATTAGAATGATTGTTGACAGTGGGCAGGCCGGTGAGTCGGAAGTATCAACATTGTTTGCTTTGAAGGCATGGAAGGACAAAGAAGTGCAGGATTATGCTTCCGGTGAACAGTATTATGCCACAATCGCACAGGCGCAGAACGGTGCGGTAACGGCACAGACCCGAGTGGACGAAATTGAGAAAGAGCTGTTTGACAAGAAGGAAGAGTATAACAATGCGGCTTCCGGCAGTGCACAGGCACAGCAGTAAATCATGGATAAGGGGTGCATGCATGGATAAGAGGGAAAAAGCTGCTTTAGCGGATATCCATTATATTAAGATGGTTCCCATCGGAAGCATCAACCCCAACAATCCCCTTTCGGATCAGGGCAGGGAAGAACAGGCTGCGCTTTTGAACAGATGTCTTACCGACTATCCGAAAGGGGTTATCTTGGGAAAAGATATTTCGATTGGGCGCTATATGCTGGGGGAACATGAACTGACAATGGAAAAAGTGACCTATCATATAGGCTTTGAGCGGAAACCCGCATGGGATAATTCCTGAAAAAATAATACAGAAAGGAACGAATGGAAATAAACATGAAAATAGAATTACAAAAAGACGGGGAAAACCTTATCATAAAGCTTGAGGGCAGATTGGAAACATCCACTGCGCCGCAGCTTCAGGAAATAGCGGAAAAAGAGATTCAGGATGTCACGGATTTACAGATTGACATGGAGCAGTTGGAATATGTGTCATCCGCGGGCTTAAGAGTGCTGCTTTTTATTTCCAAAAAGATGAAAGCAAAGCAGGGAAACATGAGTGTCTGCCATGTGGGGGAGGATATTATGGAAGTATTTGAAATTACGGGCTTTAATGATATCCTGAACATCCGATGAGCGGTAATGCGCAGGGAAGCGGACCTTCCCTAAAGCAAATATCTCTTAAGAATAATGAGGGCAGAATACTGACCGTGACGCTTAGGCAGTATCTTATGGGAGATGAAGAAGGGATGATTGCCTGCATCAGGGATGAGTATGGGGAGACTTATTTTAAAAGAGGATTTTACTGTCCCGAGTACATACAAAAAGAATCAAAAAGCGGTCACATTACCTTTCTGGTGGCGGAAACCAAGTCGGGAGAAATCGCCGGAATACTGATATTGAAAGAGTTTTATCCGGAGGAAACCATGTGCGAGGTGGCGTCCGAGATTTTCAGAAAGAAATATCGGGGATATGGTCTGGCAATGCCCTTTTTTGAATATGGCATGGAGATTTTGCTGTCCCGTTCCTATTCGGCAGCCTTTTGTCTTCCGGTATTGTTTCATGATGTGACCCAGCGGCTTTTGGGGCGTCTGGGGCTTCATGCCTGCGGATTTGTGTTAAATGTGTTTGACATGGATAAAATCACACATTCTTATCATAACGGCAAAAACACAAAACACTCCCAGGGCGTCCAGATTCGGATGACAGGAAAGCAAAATGCGGGCATTGTCTATGCTCCGCAGGAACACAGGGCATACTGCTACCGCATTTATGACAGATTGGGAGCAGGCTGTCAGCTGGCTACGGGAAGGCGGACGAAAGGGGAAAATCTGCCCTTGGCCAGCGATATCGGTTACTGCAATGATAGTGTACAGAGTAGTCTGGAAATTTATGTTTATGGCATTGGCGCGGATTTGCCTACAGCCATATGTGAATTGCATAAAAAGTATCCGCTGTCGGGCAGGCAGACCGCTAACATTTTCTTAAACTGCAGCGATGCTTATGCGCCATGGGCGTATGAAGAACTGACAAAGCTGGGGTATTTTTTTACCGGATTAAAGCCCCTGTGCAGCGAAAAAGAATATATGATTCTGCATCATCCGGGGGAAGTGAGGATTTATTTTGAAGATTATGCGGTTGACGAGGAATTTGCACCTTTACTTGCCTATGTGCGCAGATGTTATGTGAAATCCGGGAAAGGAGGTTTCATATGAAAAAGAAGAGAAGTATCCGGCGCAAGATTACTACCGTATTTCTTGCCGTACTTATGGCGGGAATGATTTTGACCGGAGCAGTCAGTATGTGGAGCCTGTATTCCATGCGAAATATTTCTACAGAGTCAAACAATAGTCTGGGAAAGACGGCTGCGGAAGATGCGGAGATGGCGCTGGAAGATATGGCGGGCGAGCACTTGCAGGCTCTGGCAGTGGAAAAAGCTACATACATTGAACAGAAATTTGACGAGGTAGCGGCATATCTGCATGGAATAGCAGCCGCTGCCGAAGAAATTTATGCGCATCCGGGAAATTATCCGGATAGGGCGGTTGCCCTGCCTCAGGTGGGAAGCACGACCCTTGCCGCACAGCTTATGTGGTCGGAAAGTCTCAGGGAGCCTGCGCCGGAAAATTGGGCGGAGCTATACAAATTGGGAAATCTGCAGGATATGCTGGTACAGTATAATGACCACAATGACATGGTATCCTCTACCTATGTGGCGACACAGAGCGGATGGATGATTCAGGCGGATTATATTGCGTTCAGCAAATATGAGGAAGGAGCAGAACATCCTGATTTTTATGAGGCTGCTTCCAGACAGTGGTATCAGCGTGCGCTTCTGGCAGAGCAGGGAACGGTTGTATATTCCGATGTGATTGCCGATGTTCATTCGGGAAGTAACTGCATTGTCTGTGCCAGGCCCATTTATTATAAGGAAGAAGTAGTGGCGGTGGCAGGCGTCGGTTCCTATCTGGACACCGTGAACGAGGCAGTATTAAACACGACAATAGGAGGAAAGGGTTATGCCTTTCTGGTCAATGAAAAGGGACAGGTTATGGTTTCGGGAAAGGACAACGGGGAAACGGCGGCAAATGCCGAGACCAATGCCGATTTGCGGGAAAGCGGAAACACACAGCTTGCGAAAGCCGTGGAATCCATGGTATCCGGCAATAGCGGACTTTGTAAGCTGACCGTGGACGGGAAAGAAGTTTACCTTGCTTACGCTCCGTTAAAAGGATTGCATTGGAGCTTTGTTACGGTGATAGATGTGGAGGAAGTGCTGGCTCCTGCCAGACAAAGCAGACAGGAGATACTTACGCTGACGGAAAGCATGGCAAAGAAACAGGAAGAAGCCATCAGAACCACACAGATGATCTATCTGGCAATTCTGGTTCTTTCCGTGGGCGTCATCAGTCTGGTCAGCGTTTTGTTTACCGGAAAGCTGACGGCTCCCATCCACAGACTGACAACGGAGGTCGCGGATTTTAACGGAGGAAATCTGGACCATCAGATACAGATTGCCACAGGGGACGAGGTGGAGGAGCTGGGAAATGCATTTAACGGCATGACGGCTCAACTGAAAAGTTATATCAAAAACCTTGCCGCGGCTACGGCGGAAAAGGAACGGATACAGACGGAGCTGGGGCTGGCGGCTCAGATACAGGCGGATATGCTGCCCGATTCCGAAAAAATATTGACTGACAGAATCGAGTTTGCCATCCACGCCGGAATGACCCCGGCAAAAGAAGTAGGGGGAGACTTCTATGATTTCTTTTTGACGGATGAAAACCATCTTGCCTTTTTGATTGCCGATGTATCGGGGAAAGGCGTGCCGGCGTCCCTGTTTATGGTGGTGGCAAAGACGCTCCTTAGAAGCCATATCACAGACGCGGAGTCTCTGGCGGAAAAAATGGAGGAAGTCAACGCCAGTCTTTGCGCCAACAATCAAAATGATATGTTTGTCACGGCGTGGGCAGGGATTCTGGATTTATCCACGGGAGTTTTGACTTATGTAAATGCAGGGCATAATCCGCCTTTGCTAAAGCAGAAAAAGGATAGCTACGATTATCTCAAATCTCACAACGGATTTGTCCTTGCGGGAATGGAAAATGTCAAATATACCCGGAGCAGAGTGCGGCTCAGACCGGGGGACACCATCTTTTTATACACAGACGGTGTGGTGGAAGCAAATAATGAAGCAGGAAAGCTTTACGGGGAAGTGCGTTTAAGGCAGCTTTTAAGCAAAAATACCGCTTTGGAGCCGGAACAGCTTGCGGGAGAAGTCTGGAAAAGCGTCAGGGATTTTCAGGGAGCCGCTGAACAGTTTGATGATATTACCATGTTGATTATCCGTTATAACGGGGACGGATATGAGACCAAAACCGATGCGCCCAATATGGGGCGGATGGAAGAAATCAATCAATGGATAGAGGAACAGCTCAAAAGAAACGGAATTTCACAAAAAACCATTATCAAAATCAGAATGGCTGTGGATGAAATATACTCTAATATCTGTTATTACAGCAAAGCAGAGGAAGTGACTATAGGATGTAAGGTAACGGAGCAGAAAGAAGCGGTACTGTATTTTGAGGATGACGGCATTCCCTATAATCCTTTGAAGCGCCCCGACCCGGATGTGACACTGCTTATGGAAGAGCGGGGAGAAGGCGGTCTTGGCATTTATCTGGTGAAAAAGCGCATGGATAAGGTGGAGTACAAATTTGTGGAAGGCAGAAACTGCCTGATACTTACGAAAAGGGAAGATTGAAAGGTAAGAAAGGGGCTGCCGGACGGCTCCTTTATCAATGCTATGCTAATTTTGCCTTTAGGTCTTTTACATCCGATTCCAGCATTCCGACTCTGATTGCCAACATTTCGACTTCGTTGCTGGGGGTCATTGCATCGTGCAGATTTCTGGATAAATCCAGATGCCCTTCGGCTACCCGCTGAATATTCACGCGGATTTCATTTTCCAATATCATTTTGGTTGTTGCCACCGTGCTTTCTACATTGGCCATTCTTTCTTCCAAATTGGATACTCTGTCTTCCAAACGAGCCATTCTGTCTTCCAGACTGGATACTCTTTCTTCCAAATTGGCCATTCTTTCTTCCAGTTTGTCTAATCTTTTTTCAATGGATATTACATGTTGTTTTAACTCTTGTATTCCAGAGAGCAGGAGATCAAGTTTTTCGCTGTCTGTCATAATATAGTCCTCCTTTCTTGTAATTTATGTATGGTTGAATGTTTATGAGGATAGTATACCATAGCTTAGATGCAAAGTCTATTGTGAAAAATGTATAATAAAATAAGAATGCAACATAATGATACATTGTGTTGCATTCTTGCTTACACCTTATATATCGACAGCTCTTAAAAATACTTTAGGGCAATCAGAAATTTTTTTTGAAAAAATTAGAGAAACGCAGGCTATACGCTGATTTCCCCCTGTTTTTAAAATTTCGACAATGAATTTGCGGCCGAATATCTATAGTGCAATATTCATAAATACACTATCTTTGTCATCCTGCTCAATTCCCAGATACCGTTTCGTAATCTGATAAGAAGAATGATTGTAAATATTCATTAGTAATGCGGGCGGAATTCCCTGCTGCCATGCATAATAGCCAAAGGTTTTGCGCAGGGAATGGCAGCTGATATGCTCGTTTAACCCTACATCCCGGGCAGCTTCCTTTATAATGCGGAAAGCCTGATATCTGCTCAAGGGCTGATTCTGTCCTTTTCTGCTGGGAAACAGATAGGTCTGGAACGAGGGAGCGGAGGAAAGGGATGCCATATAAAAACCGAAACTCTCTTTGACTGTTCTGTTTAGGGCAATCATATTCCTTTTTCCTGTCTTTTTTTCCGTTACCATAATATGGGAATGAAAGGTTTCTTTTGAAAAGTCATAAATATCCCCCCATTTCAAATGTAATACATCCGTAATCCGCAGAGCGGTATTTAAACACAAAATGCATAAGGCATAATTCCGTGTATTGGGATGCAGCGTGCCATAATACTCTTTGAATTCCAGAAGTTTTTCGGGATCTCTGATAGGTTGTGTCGTACTCATGCTAATCTCCTCTTTTCTCTTGTTGTGTGCAATTCGTTTTTGAAAAGCCATAATACATCAAAAAAATTCAACTGTAAATATAATAACTCTTTCTTACGGTCTGACTGCTAATGCAACACAATGTATCAAAATGTTGCATTCACAAAAACAGCAGGGATCGCTTAGGGCGACAAGGAGGTTAACATGTTAAGACTGACAGTGAGCACGGAAGAGTATCTGATGATTGGGGATGATATCAAGCTGGTATTTCTGGGAGGCACGGGAAAGCATTTGAGGATTATGGTGGACGCCCCCAGGGAGACAAATATTTTGAGAAGCTCGGTGCTGGAAAAGGACATCAAGGATCCGGAGAGGCGGGCAAGCCTGCCAAAGTATTACGCACAGGTTGAGCATCCGGAAAAGTATGTGAAAAAACCGCAGCAGAACCGGAACAAGGCAGGCACGGCAAAACCGGAAACAATCACAGAACAGACTGCCCGGCAAACATCAAGTCAGACTGCCAAGCCCCGCGTCATTATAGCTCGCGGAAACGCAGGGAGCAACAGGTAATTATCGGACGGCACGGCATCAAGGTCAGGGCCCGGCAGTGAAGCCGGCTGTCCGGTCATTATAAAAGTTTCAAAAGGCACTATAAACCAAACAACACCGATGTAAAAGGATTTACATCAGGTAAAACCAAGGAGGTAAATATTATGGTAGTACAACACAATTTAACAGCAATGAATTCCAACAGAATGTTGGGTCTGACCACAAAGTCACAGGCTAAGTCCACAGAGAAGCTGTCATCCGGTTACAAGATCAACCGTGCGGCTGACGATGCTGCGGGATTGGCAATCAGCGAAAAGATGAGAAGACAGGTGAGAGGTCTGACTCAGGCTTCCGCAAATGCGCAGGACGGTATCTCCGCAGTGCAGACTGCAGAGGGCGCTTTGACCGAAGTGCATGACATGCTCCAGAGAATGAACGAGCTGGCAACCAAGTCCGCAAACGGAACCAACTCTCAGGAAGAGCGCGACTACATCCAGAGTGAAGTTGACGCTTTGATCAATGAGATTGACCGTGTATCCGAGACCACCAAGTTCAATGAGATTTATCTGCTGAAGGGCGAGGGCAACAAGGACATAGAGGTAGCTCTTCCTGATGTGGAGGAAGTGAAAATGACGGCAGAGTATAACTCTGGCTATGGCGTTAACAGCGGTGTCGAGGCAAAGAGCGCTACCAATGCAAACACAATAAAGGCTCTGACAGATGGAAATAGCGCACAAGCTACAAACGGTCTCTTTGTAGTTGAAGTTGCTGATGACGGTACGGTTACAGCGGGCACAACAGGCATTACAGATCCTGCGGATTTGGCAAAGTATTTTGAGTTGGATAAGAATGGAGCGGTTAAGACGAAGGATGGCGTTAAGTTCTATTCCATAGCAGCAAATGCTTCCAATGAATATGGTGCTCAGGTAGTTAAGAAAGAGGTTGCTGCTGCCAGTGTTGAAGCTTTGTTCCAACCCAAAAGTACAATGCTGCTGGATGGCAACGGTACCGCTGCTAAGGCAGTTACGGCAGACAAGTTGACGAATTATTTTAATGATGATGGCACCTATAAAGGCGGTTTGTATTATGTTGCTACTAAGGCTGACGCTACTGTAACCCCTAATATAAATGCTGGTGACAAAGTTGAGGTTGGTGCTGATCAGATTAGTAAATTTGTGAAGGTGACTCCCAAGAAAGAAGGGCAAACCGGTCAGACAAAAACCAAGACCGTAGCAGGCGACCTGAAATTCAATCTCCATGTAGGCGCAGAAGGCAATACAGCCAACAAGATCGAAGTGAAGATTCAGGCTATGAGCGCAGCGGGAATCGGAGTTGACGGCTTAAAGTCGACCGGCGTAAAGACAGAAGACGCGGCTACAGCTGCAATCGAGACCATCAAGTCCGCGATCAAGACAGTTTCCCAGCAGCGTTCCGACCTCGGTGCAGTCCAGAACCGTCTGGAGCACACCATCAACAACCTTGACAATATCGTTGAGAATACACAGTCCGCTGAGTCTGCAATCCGCGATACTGACATGGCTACCGAGATGGTTAAGTATGCCAACAACAACATCCTCGCTCAGGCAGGTCAGGCAATGCTTGCACAGGCTAATCAGGCAAATCAGGGCGTTCTGTCCTTACTTAGCTAATTGATTTGATGCTGTTAAAAAGTAATTGAAAACCACAAAAAGAAGTAAAAAACAGGGCGGCGCACCGATTTTCGGTGTGCCGCCCCATTGTTATTCTTTTTGGAAAAAATAGGTTTTGTGTGGACTGCATCCATCAAAGGTCATTAATTCGTTCTTCAAACTCCTGCAGGCTCTGCGCTCTGGCGGCAGCCTTGCACCAGAGGCGGAGGGTTTTCGGATTTTTCTGATTCTTGATCCTATTCTCGAGCTCCGCAGGAATTTCTCCCAATTCTCCCAGAAAATCTAAAATTATCTCGGTTTTTTCCTGTTCTATTCCCTGAGATATCCCTTGTTCTATTCCTCGCCTGAGTATTGTCTTTGCTTCATATTCAAGAACCCTTCCTACCATAACCTCTTTCACTCCTTCCCTGACAATGCCGTATTTTGCGGTGATATGCTCCAATACCTTGTTTGACATATCCATGAGGGTGCATTTTGTGTACTCCGTGATGGAGCCGTTGTGTAACAATTCTTCCAGTTTGCTGCTGATTTGTTTGTATTCTTCCTGTGTTTTTTTCTCTTGCTGATTCAATATTCCTCCTTCTCATGGAAACCGGAAGGAAAACATTGTCTTGTGCTTCTGCGGAATCCATGCATTGTAAAATGTTTTGGGGTAAAAGCACGGATTTCATTGAAGCTTTATGGGAGAATTCCCTGTTTGAAACGGCTTATGCCGTCTGAGATTCAAAGAATATATGCTTTTGATTTATTGTATCAGAATATACGGATATATGCAAGGGTTTTATCCCTTCCCCAATTTTTTTGTTGTAATTGAAAGCAGGATAGGATAAAATAAGGAAAAATGAAAGGATATTTGAAATATGTCGGATGTTATATATACCATTAATCAGCTAAAAGAAAAACTGATTCCCGTTTTTATAGATAACAGCATCAGGAGAGCGATCCTCTTCGGTTCTTATGGAAAAGGCAGTGCAACGAAAGAAAGTGATATCGACTTGCTGGTAGACAGTGATCTGAAAGGACTTCGCTTTGTTGGACTGATTGAAGCTATTCGGACAGCCGTAGATAAAGATGTAGATATTTTCGATATTACCCATGTGGAAAAAGGATCTAAAATTGACTTGGAAATTCAAAAGACAGGAGTATTGATGTATGAAAAATGATGTGGTTATCAGAAAAATGCTGGGATATATTGAAAAAGTATTAAAATATACACAGGGTATGGATTATGATACATTTATAAAGCAGGAAGTGATAATGGAGGCCTGCATATTCAATATGAGCCAGTTAGGGGAATTAGTTGGCAAAATTGACAGTGAGTATCGGGCGATTCATAAGGAAATTCCGTGGGCTCAGATATATGGTTTGAGAAATCGAATCGTGCATGATTATGAGGGTGTGAATTTTATGCTTGTATGGGAAATTATCTGTAATGATTTACCTGAACTCCGAGAAATGTTAATAAACATAAGAGAACTTACAGCGGATGAAAAACGAAACATCATCGGAAAGGGGTAATCCATGAACCAAAACAGCAATCCAAACGAAGAGAAAGCCAAAGAAATCGAAGATTTATTGGAAAGCCCCCGCGCCATAAAGGCAATGGAGCTTTTTAAGGAGGGTTATAACTGTTCTCAGGCGGTGGTATTGGCGTTTGAAGATTTGTATGATGAAGATGTACATACCATCCTGAAACTCAGCTCCTCTTTCGGGGGAGGCATGGGCAGGCTTAGGGAAGTCTGCGGTTCGGTTTCGGGGATGTTTCTTGTGGCGGGGCTTTTGTGCGGCTATGATTCGCCAAAAGATTTTGAGGGCAAAACCAGGCATTACGAGCGAATCCAGAAGCTTGCCCATGAGTTTCAAAAGCTTAACGGTTCCATCGTGTGCAGGGAGCTTTTGGGGCTTAATAAAAAGGAGGACGATTTTGTCCCGGAAAAGAGGACGGAGGAGTATTACAAAAAGCGCCCCTGCATGCAGTTAATCGGGATGTCCACGGCCATTTTGGAAAGGTACCTCAAAGAAAATATTTTTTGTACAGATATTATTGACAACAATACTTAAATAGTGGTATCTTATTCATGATAACAGAATTTTCGCAATGCTTGGATTCTGTTGTTGGTAGAATTGTTACAAAGGCAGTGGCAGGGAGAGTTAGTTATGGATAAGCAACAGATACTAATTGTTGATGATGAAGTGGTAAACAGAGCGGTGCTTTGTGAAATGTTCCGTAAGGATTCGGAAAATTATGAGCTGTTGGAGGCAGCCGACGGGCAGGAGGCAATTAACCTGATACAGAACAGACAGAATCTGGTACTGATTTTGCTGGATGTGGTGATGCCTGTCATGGACGGTTTCAAGGTGCTGGATTATATGAAGGAGAATGACCTGATAGAGAAAATTCCCGTCATACTGATTACCAGCGAATCCGCTTTGGACAGTGAAGATCAGGCATATGCATACGGTATTGCCGATGTAATGCACAAGCCTTTTTATCCTCATATTGTCAAAAGAAGAAGTAAGAATATTATTGAGCTGTATCAGAACAAGCACAATATGGAGGTGCGCTTAAAGGAGCAGGAGGAGAAAATCAAGGCTCAGGTGAAGGAGATTCGTGAGAACAACGAATTCATGGTTGAGACCTTAAGCTCCGTGGTGGAGGCCAGAAGCGCCGAGACAGGAGAGCATACCAGGCGCATCAAGTATTTTACGAGGATTCTGTTGAAAAGCCTGATGGCTCTTTATCCCAAATACGGACTGACGCCGGAACAGATAGATCAGATTGCAAGGGCATCCGCACTGCATGACATAGGGAAAATCGGAATTCCCGATGCGATTTTGTTAAAGCCGGGCCGCCTGACGCCGGAGGAGTTTGAAGTAATTAAGACACATACCACAATAGGATGTGATATCTTAGATAAGACCTATCGAAACAAAGAAAGCAGCTTTTACCGTTATGCTTACGATATCTGCCGCCACCATCATGAGAGGTGGGACGGAAACGGATATCCCGATCATCTGGCGGGAGATCAGATTCCTCTCAGCGCACAGATAGTTGCCATTGCGGATGTATATGACGCACTGGTAAGCCCCAGGGTCTATAAGAGTCCATATGCCAACAACACGGCGTTTGACATGATTATGAATGGGGAGTGCGGACAGTTTTCTCCGGAGATGTTGGAATGTTTCGAATTTGCAAAGGCGGATTTCTTTAATGTTGTAGAAGTAATCAAGATGTTTAGCTTTACATAGTTTTGTAACGGAAACAGAGCATGGGGCTGTCGCATTATGGTAAATCGGCCATTCCAAGCACAATATTTTGTTCGCGGCAATGGCTGTTTACAAAATAATATGCAGGGAGTCGTATTTACTCATAATGCGGCAGCTTTTTGACATCTTGGGAAGGAAGCGAAGATCGTGGAACAGAACATAATGAGCATGTTTTCCATGGAAGATGCGTTGGAAATGATTTTCATGTTTGACGGGACAGGGAAAATCTCTTATGCCAATACATCCGCAAGGGAAAAACTGCAATATGGTAAGGAATTGTGCGGAAAGCATATAAGCGCTGTGTTTCCCGGCACATTCAAAGAGACTGAGGATGGATTTGAGACAGACTATATTTTTGGGCATGAACAGAAGAACCTTGTGGCATACCGCAGGAATCTTACCTGTTTTCCGGTAGAAGCAAGAATTGTTCAAAGTGAGGGCAGTCCCCAAATCTATATCTGCATGGCAAATGACATTTTGGAAAAAGAGTTCCTGAGCCGGGAAGTGGAACAGGTGCGTCAGGAAGCGAAGCAGGCAATGAAGGTGAAGTCGGAATTTGTGGCAAATGTGACACATGAGCTGCGGACTCCCGTAAACGGCGTGCTTGGCAATGTCCGAGAGCTGATGGATACGGTGACGGATGAGAAGACCATGAAATCGCTGCAATTAATAGAGCGCTGTTGCGGCGATATGAACAAGATTATCAACAATATTCTGGATTTTTCAAAATTGGAAGCCGGAAAATTTACGCTGGAGCCCCGGAAATTTCATTTCAGGGATATGCTGAATTATGTAAAAGCCCAGCATATCAATAAGATTACCGAGAAGGGATTGGGATTTTTCCTGACGGTGTCGCCCCAGATACCGGAGTATGTGGTGGGGGATGAATTGCGCATTGTGCAGATTCTCAACAATCTCCTGTCCAATGCCCAGAAGTTTACCACTGTGGGAAAAATCACCGTGGAAGTGCTCAAGACGGCTCAGGCTAACGGTAAGGTGGAGTTGTTCTTTATCGTGAAGGATACGGGAATCGGTATCAGCGATGAGGACAGGGATAAGCTGTTCCAGAGCTTCTCTCAGGTAGATGCTTCTATTTCCCGTAAATACGGCGGCACCGGTCTGGGATTAAACATTACCAAACAGTTAGTGGAGCTTATGGGCGGCAGGATAGAGCTGGAAAGCGAAAAGAATAAGGGAAGCACCTTTACTTTTTCCCTCTGGCTGGGAGCTTGTGAAGGGGATGAAGGAGCGCCCGCCGCTCCGGAACAGATGACAACCACCTTTGAGATGGCACCTCCCGAGGATGACGCGGGAGAGTTGGAGGATATCCGCAAGTACGGAACCCCGGAAAACTTTGACACACTAAAACGCAATCTGTCCAAACTGATTCTCTGTGTAGAAATGGAGAATTGGGAAAAGGCGGAAATGTTTATGGAGACCATCAGGCAATTGACGGACGGCGCTCCCCATGAAGTGAGCAGAGGGGTTCTCAAACTGAAAATGGCAATCCAGAAGGAAAATTATGATAAAGCACTGGCGGAGTATGAAGCGTTAAATCATTTCGTTACAGCCCCGGACGAGAATAAATAATTTTAGGTGTGCCGTTTTAGGCATTGCAGAAATGGAGCGACATATGATTTATGGAAATGAAACCATTGCAGGGAAAAAAGTTCTGATTGCGGATGATGTGGAGGCCAACAGGCTGGTTTTGGAAGCCATTATTCAGGAAATGGGCTGCGTGCCCATTTTGGCGGAAAACGGGCAGCAGGCGCTGGAGTTTGCCAGAAAATGCAAACCCCACCTGATTCTGACGGATATTTCCATGCCGGGAATGAACGGCTATGAACTGTGCCGCACATTAAAGGGAAAAGAAGAGACCCGAAATATCCCGGTTATTTTCATCTCGGCCTTCGACGAAGCGGAAAATATTGTGGAGGGATTTTCCATCGGGGGAGCAGATTATATTACGAAGCCCTTTATCCCTGCGGAAGTACAGGTAAGAGTAAGCGTTCATCTGCGTCTTCATGTGGCGAACCACGAACTCAAGGAGATGAACAGAAAGCTTCAGGTTTCGGTTACGGAGCAGTTGAAGCAGATTGAACAGGAGAAAAAGAATATCCTATATGCTCTGGCAAACATTGCTTCACAAAACGCCAATTATGAGAAGGAGCATGTGGAGCGTTTAAGGAAAAACTGCAGGATTCTGGCGCAGGGGATGCAGCTTTCGCCCCTGTTTGAAGGGGAAATCTCGGATACTTATATCGATACCATAGAATTGTCCGCGCCCTTGTGCGATATCGGAAATCTCGGCATTCCTATGGAGCTTCTGCGAAAGAAAGAGGAGCTGACGGAGGAAGAGGAGCAGATTGTAAAAAACCATACCGAAATAGGAGCAAAGCTGTTGAACGATCTTCATGTCAACAATGATTATAACGATTTTATCAGCACATCCAAGGATATTGCGCATTACCATCATGAGAATTATGACGGAAGCGGATATCCCGAAGGGTTGAAAGAGGGACAGATTCCCCTTGCGGCGCAGATTGTGGCTTTGATGGACCGGTATTGCGGGTTGACGGAAAAGAATCAGTGCAGCAGGGAAGAGGCATTGGAAGTATTGGGCAGGGAAGCAGGCACAAAATACAATCCGAAGATTTATGATATCTGCCGTAAAATTGCCCGTCAGCTTTGCTGAAACGGTATCATTATAAAAAGTAATAAAAGTAATACAGGAGGAACAAAAAAGTGCTTTCAGATGAGGAGTTTTTAAGAATTTCAACTTATATGAAACAGCGTTACGGCATTGATTTGAGCCAGAAAAAGATTATTATCAACGGGAGGCTGGAAAATTATATCCGCAAGGGAGGCTGGAAAAGCTTTAACGAGTTCATGAATGCCGTGGAGAACGATGCAACCGGTAATCAGGAAAAAATGCTGGTCAATTTTTTAACTACGAATCATACTTATTTTATGAGGGAATTTGAGCATTTTGATTATTTCAGAAAGGTAGTGCTGCCGTGGCTTAAGACCAAGGAAAGCCGGACAAAGGATCTGCGTATCTGGTGCGGCGCGGCTTCCTCCGGGGAAGAGCCCTATATGATAGCCATGGTTTTGTCGGATTTCTTCGGATTGGAGCGCGAACAATGGGATACCAAAATTTTGGCAACGGATATCTCAACGAAAGTATTGCAAAAGGCAATCGCCGGGGTATATAATGAAGAACAGTTAGATAAACTTCCTGACCAATGGAAGAGGCACTTTTTTAAGCATACGAAAGGGTCGGATCAATATGTTGTGACGGATGAGTTAAAGCGAGAGGTGATTTTTAGGCAGTTTAACCTGATGGATCCGCTGCCTTTCAGAAAGAAGCTGCATACCGTATTTTTGCGCAATGTAATGATATATTTTGATGATGCTACCAAAAAGGATCTGGTGCAGAGGGTGTATGATGTCATGGAGCCGGGAGGATATCTTTTTATCGGAACGACGGAAACACTTGACAGAAGCAGTACGCCGTTTCAGATTATCCAGCCGTCTATATTCAGAAAATAGAAAGAGAGGAAATACATGGAACCGATTAAAGTCCTGATAGTAGAAGATTCCATTGTTTTTAGAGAATTGCTGGTGCAAAATCTGGGCAAGGACCCGGCGATTAAGATTGTTGCAACGGCAAAGGATCCTTTTGAAGCAAGGGATTTGATTTTGGAACATCATCCGAATGTCATGACGCTTGATGTGGAATTGCCGAGAATGAACGGAATTGATTTTTTGAGGAAGCTGATTCCCCAGTATCCGCTGCCGGTAGTGGTCATCAGTTCCCTGAGTGATAAGGTGTTTGACGCCATGAATGCGGGAGCCGTGGATTTTGTGGCAAAGCCCGCGGTATCCAACCGTGCCCAGTTGGAGGATTTTATCAAAAATGAGCTTTTGGTAAAGATTAAAATTGCGTCCACGGCTAAAATCAGCAATATCAAAAAGACGGTCATGATGCAGCAGGGCAGCCAGCAGCATCTTTCCAATCAGAGGAGCAATCTGATTGTTGCAATCGGAGCTTCCACGGGAGGCACGGAGGCAATTTTTTCCGTGGTAAAGGATTATGCTACGGATATTCCGGGTATTGTATGTGTACAGCATATGCCGCCGGGCTTTACGGCAATGTATGCCAAGAGGTTGAACGACCAATGCAGGATTCAGGTAAAAGAGGCGGAGACCGGGGACAGGGTAATGCCGGGACATATGCTCCTCGCGCCGGGAGGCGACAGGCAGATGCGCTTGGTAAAGGTGGGAGATTCCTATCAGGTGGAGGTCAAGCCGGGTCCCAGGGTAAACGGGCATTGCCCCTCTGTGGATGTGCTTTTCGATTCGGTGGCAAAGGTTGCAGGCAGGGATGCATTGGGAATTATTCTCACCGGTATGGGCGGTGACGGAGCCAAAGGGCTTTTGAATATGAGAAGAGCGGGAGCCAGAACCATAGGACAGGACGAATCGACCTGCGTGGTTTACGGAATGCCCAAGGTTGCTTATGATCTGGGGGCGGTGGAATATCAGGAGAAGTTGTCTGATGTCGCCAAAAGAACATATGCTTTATTAAATAAAATGTAAGGAAATCAAAGGTAAAGGAGAAGAGATATGAAGATTCTATTGGCAGAAGACGATTTTGCAACAAGGAAATTTATGATGGGTTTTTTGTCAAAGTATGGCGAGTGCGATGTTACCGTGGACGGAATGGAAGCGGTGGACGCGTTCAACATGGCGTTGGAAGATGATGAACCATACGATTTGATATGCCTTGACATCATGATGCCCGTTATGGACGGCTATCAGGCGCTGATGGGTATCCGCAATCTGGAAAAGCAGCGCAATATTCCGGAAGACAAAGCGGTGAAGGTGATTATGACCACTGCTTTGAATGAGGAGAGGAATGTGAAGATGGCATTTGAGCTGGGCTGCACGATTTACTCCGGGAAACCCATCGATCAGGATAGGTTTGAGCAGGCATTGAAAAAACTGAACTTGATTTAAGGTGTGGATATGATATAATAAGACCATACTCATGGCATAATAAAAATGTGTGCCATTCAAAATGTATAACGAATGAACGCATTGCGAAATGTGACATAAGAAACGGCAATGAAATGCGCTCATGAGTATAGATCTATAATACACAGGGAAGGAGAAGGAGATGGCTGAAGGATTTAATACAGAAGATATGCTGGATATGTATCTCTTTGAGAACGGTCAGCTTTTGGAACAGCTTCAGGAAACGGTTCTCGAACAAAAAGATGCGGATTGCTTTGATGAAGACAGCATAAATGAAATCTTTAGGACCATGCATACCATTAAGGGTTCTTCCGGTATCATGATGTTTGACGAGATAACGGCTGTTTCGCACAAGCTGGAAGATATCTTCTATTTTCTGAGAGAATCCCATCCCGATAATGTGCCGCATCTGGAATTGGTGGAGCATGTATTGGAAGTGGAGGATTTCATTTCCAATGAGATGGAAAAAATTAGAAACGGTGATCCGGTGGACGGTAAATCAGGCAAAATCGTGGCGGACCTTGATAAATTTTTAAAGAAGATCAAGGACGGTGCTGCGGGGGAAGGGGCGGAACCCATTCCGGAAAATGTGCATGAGGAACCCAAACAGTTCTATATAGCGCCGGTAGCCACAAAAGACAGTCGCTTTTACAAGATTTACATTACCTTTTTTCAGGAAACGGAGATGGCAAATGTCCATGCATACAAGACTGTGTATGCATTGAAGGAGATTGCGGAAGATATTTTGTATTCGCCGGAGGACATCATTGCCGATGAATCCAGCGCAGAGACCATTTTGAAGGACGGATTTAAAATTCTCCTTCAGGCGCAGTGCTCGGAGGCGGAAATCAGGGAATATATCGGTGAGGGATATGACATCGAAAAGGTGGATATCTACGAGTGTAAACCTGAAGAATTTCATCAGGGCTTTGACTTTGGTGATGACCATCCGATTGCGCCGGCAATCGATCTGGATTCCAGTGTAGAAGATATAGAAGCGAGAGTCCACGAGGCTGAAGAAACGAAAGAGGCGGAGGAAAAGGCGCAGGAGAAGAAGCCTGCAAAGGATGCCATTGCTCCCGGTGATTTCGTTATCCAGTCAAAGGAACCGGGCAAAAAGAAAAAGCTGGCAAAGGATAAGCC
Organism: Lachnoclostridium sp.; assembly: GCA_023664665.1. Classification (GTDB taxonomy): domain Bacteria; phylum Bacillota; class Clostridia; order Lachnospirales; family Lachnospiraceae; genus Acetatifactor. The sequence goes on along the minus strand of JAMPEY010000007.1, from coordinate 78,377 downwards.
GAAAGTGGAAAAGGCTGCCTTTATCAGTGTGAATATCAGCAAGATGGATCAGTTGATGGAGCTGATCGGCGAATTGGTCATTCAGGAATCGGTGGTACTGCAGAACTCCGATTTGAGGGTTCCGGGCTTAAATCTGGATAACTTCAATAAAGCGGCGGCACAGTTATCAAAGATTTCCACGGATCTGCAGAATGTGATTATGTCCATGAGGATGGTGCCTCTGGCAAATACCTTCCAGAAGATGAACAGAATTGTCTTTGATGTATCCAGAAAGCTTGGAAAAGACATTGAGTTTGTGATGGTAGGCGAAAATACAGAGGTGGATAAGAACATCATCGAGCATATTTCCGACCCGTTGATGCATATTGTCAGAAACTCCGTAGACCATGGAATCGAGTCGAAAGAGGAGCGTAAGGAACACGGGAAATCCGAGAAAGGTACGGTTACCTTGTCGGCAAAAACGGAAGCCGGAAAAGTATGGATTTCCGTGGAGGATGACGGCGCGGGACTTGACAGGGAGAAGATACTCGCCAAGGCAAGGAAGCAGGGGATTTTGGATGACAATAAGCCGGACAGCGCATATAGCGACAAGGAAGTTTATCAACTCATTACCCTGCCGGGCTTCTCCACCAACGAACAAGTCACGGAGTATTCGGGACGAGGTGTCGGAATGGATGTGGTAGTCCAGAATATTCAGGCAATCGGCGGCGCTCTGGAAATTGAGAGTACGCCGGGCATGGGAAGTATCATGAGCCTTAAGATTCCGCTGACGCTTGCCATTATAGACGGTATAGTCATGGAAATCGGAGATTCTTCCTTTGTCATGGAGACCGGCGCGATTAAGGAATTTGTTCGTGTAAGGGAAGACATGATGATTCAGGAGCCTAACGGCGATGAATATGTCATGATACGAGGTGACTGTTTCCCTGTGCTCAAGCTGGGCAAATGGTATGGTCTGGAGCATTATCAGGAATCCGTAGAGAATGGCGTAATGTTAATTCTTGAGGTAGAGGATAAGAGAGTTTGTCTTTTAGTTGACAGACTGGTTGGGGAACAGGAAATCGTTGTGAAACCGATTCCCTCTTATATCAAGAAGGTTAAAGGGCTGTCAGGCTGTACACAGCTTGGAGATGGAAGCATTGCCCTGATATTGGATGCAGCCGGATTGATAGAATAAAAAATTATAGAAAGGAACGGTATATCACATGGATGAAGAAATCGAACTGAGGAGACAGATGGAAGATTATGTCGATCCATATGAGCGTGATACGCAAAAAGGAAAGTATATGACCTTCAAATCCGGAAAAGAGTTCTTCGGGCTGGAAATCCAATATGTAAATGAAATTATTCAGCTACAGACGATTACGGCAATTCCGGAAACGGAGGATTATATCAAAGGTCTTATCAATTTGCGCGGAAAAGTCATTCCCGTGGTTGATGTTCGGCTGAGATTCAAACAGCCCCCTTTTGAGTATAACGACAGAACCTGCATCATTGTCATCAGCGTGAAGTCTATGATGGTTGGACTGATTGTAGAGCAGATTGCAGAAGTTGTTGAAATCAGGGAAGAGAACATACTGCCGCCGCCTACATTCGGACGCGTTGATAAGATACAGAACAAATATGTATATGGTATCGGTAAAGTGGGCGATGCGGTAAAGCTTTTGTTAGACCCCGACAAATTGTTGAACGACGAAGACTTATCAGTTGTGGAACAAGCAAGTGAAATGAATATTGAAGAGGAATGAGAGGTATGAAACAATGAAAAACATGAAGATGAAAACAAAAATGATTATTGGTTTTGCAATCCCGATTCTGCTTACCATTATTAATGTGATAGTCGGGATGTCATCCGTGAACCGGATTACAAATTCCATCACAAAGATGCAGGAAGAAGAATTCAAGACAGTTGAGGAAACATTAGTTCAAATCGGCGCAGATTCATCGAAGTCACAGGTTCTTACAGATGCGCTTACTGCAGTGAAAACAGATGATATGCAGAATATCAACCAGATTGCAACGATATCTAATATTATCAGCTTTGCAATGATTATATTTTCAGTGATAGTAACTCTTATGATTGCATTCTCTTTGATAAAGATTATCAACAAGTCTGTCACACAGCTGTCCAATGCAGCCAGCGACATCGCTATGGGGCGTGTGAATATTAAGCTGGTGAAGTACAATAACGATGAGTTCGGCGAGCTGGTAGATAAGTATACACAGGTGATTGACAACATTAAGTATCAGGCGCAGATTGCAGAGGAAGTGTCAAACGGCAACCTGACCATCAAGGTTACGCCGAAGTCTCCGGAAGACTTGCTGGGCAACTCCCTTAAGAAGCTGGTGGATGACAACCTTCATACACTGTCCAATATCAGCGAGGCAGGTTCTCAGGTTACCGTAAGCTCTTCACAGGTGGCAAGCGCCAGTCAGGCATTGGCACAGGGCTCCACAGAGCAGGCAAGCGCTATTCAGGAGATTACCGCTTCTATCGATGAAATCGCAGAGAAGACCAAGCAGAATGCGGAACAGGCAAATGATGCGGCAACTCTGGTTGCAAAGGCAATCGATGATGTAAAACAGGGCAATCAGCAGATGCAGGATATGATGGTTGCCATGCAGGATATCAACAAGTCATCCGAAAGCATTTCCAAGATTATCAAGACCATTGATGATATTGCATTCCAGACCAACATCCTTGCACTGAACGCAGCAGTTGAGGCAGCAAGAGCAGGCGAGGCAGGAAAAGGTTTCGCAGTGGTTGCCGAGGAAGTAAGAAGCCTTGCGGCAAAGAGTGCGGCAGCATCGGCAGAGACTGCTGAACTGATTGAAGGTTCCATTGAGAATGTAAACTCCGGTTCCAGAATTGCAGAGAATACGGCAAAGGCAATGGAAGAGATTACCAAGGTGGTACAGGAAAGCGAACTTATTATCAACAATATTGCAGAGTCCTCCAACTATCAGGCAACTGCAGTTGCACAGATCGAGCAGGCAATCACACAGGTATCTCAGGTAGTACAGACCAACTCCGCTACCAGCGAGGAGTGTGCGGCAGCCAGCGAAGAACTGTCCAATCAGGCGTCCAGAATGAGAGAGATGCTCTCCATCTACAATCTGGGTTCCGGCTCTGCAGGCGGATCGGCTTCCTTTAGAGGCGGTTCCTCCTCATACCCTTCTCAGGTAAGCTCCAATGAGCAGGTAATTTCTCTTGGAGACGATTTTGGAAAATATTAATTTCAATCCAACTGATAAGTATACAGTTTAGCTTAAAAGCTGCCGCATTAGCTTGATTATCATAATGCGGCAGCAAAATTTTAGAAAAAGGAGGGATTTTCAGTGAGCTTATTGGATGAATTGAGGGATTTAGGTGTAAATGTCGACGAAGGACTGAAGCGCATTATGGGAAATGAAGCTCTTTATAAGAGGCTCTTAGGTTCTTTTGTCAAAACGCTCAGGGAGAATTCCCTGGCTCCGGATTTTGATGCGGCAGACTGCACGGTTGCCATTGAGAAAACCCATGCCATTAAGGGGACTTCGGGAAACTTGTCCATAACCCCGTTGTATGAAGCCTATACTGAGATTGTAAATGAGCTGCGAGCAGGCAATCCGGAGAAAGCAAGGGAGCTTTTGGTGGATATTCTTCCTGTACAGGAACAGATTATACAATGCATCGAAAAGAATTCCGAATCATAATATAAGATTTATCATGTGGGACCGACTGAAAAGTCGGTCCTATTTTTGTTGTGGATGATTAAAGCGCATTAAGGGGGATATACTGAATTTGAATAATAGATGTGTAAAAGGACATAATGACTGAAATAAAGTCAATATTTAACAGGGAGGTAAGAAAAGTGAAAAAAGCAGTTGCATTGTTTATGGCAGCAGCCATGGTATTTACATTTGCTGCCTGCAGCAAGAATACGGGAACGCAGGAAAGCAGCGTTTCCGATTCCGGGGAGACAGCTTCCGGCGGCGGATTACAGAATGTATCCTTAAGAATCTGGGGAGCGGAGGAAGACCAGAAGATGCTTCAGGAAATGATTGATTCTTTCAAAGAGAATTATGGGGATAAGGCAAATTTTAATATTCAGCTTGGCGTGGAGTCCGAAGCTACCGCGAGGGATACCGTGCTGACGGATATTCAGGCTGCGGCGGATGTATATGCGTTTGCTTCCGACCAGCTTCCTACCTTGGTTGATGCCGGTGCGCTCATGTCCATCGATTCTTTGGATGACGCGTTAAAGGCGTACGCCGGCAAGGGTGTGGTTGATATAAAAAACGCAAATTCTTCCGGTTCTGTGGAAGCAGCCACATACAAGGATACCTTGTACGCATTTCCCATGACGGCCGATAACGGTTATTTCCTGTTCTATAATTCCAATATTGTGTCTGCCGATGATGCAAAGAGCTGGGATACTCTGCTTGAGGCTGCCGGCAGGGGTGGCAAAAGGGTCGGCATGACTTTGGCTTCCGGATGGTATAATGCTTCTTTCTTCTATGGTGCGGGATTTATCACCGAAAAGAGGGAAGACGGAGGCACGGATATGGATTGGAACCAGACTTCTAAGGCGGGATACACAGGGGTACAGGTAGTGCAGGGCATGTTGGATATCGCCGGGAACAGCGCATTTATGGCAGTGGCGGACAATGATTTGTCCAACCAGATTGCTTCCGGAGATTTGTGTGCAGTGGTTTCCGGTGTCTGGGATGCGGAAGCGGCGCAGAAAGTCTTTGGAGACGGTTATGCGGCGACAAAGCTTCCTACCTTTACCGTAAACGGTCAACAGGTTCAGCAGGGTTCCGTAATCGGCTGTAAACTGGTAGGTGTAAACGCCTATTCACAGAACGCGGGATGGGCGGCGTTATTGGCAGAGTGGATTACCAATGAGGAGAATCAGGTAATTCGTTTTAATGAAAGAGCGCTCGGCCCTTCCAACATTAATGCGGCTTCTTCCGATGAAGTAAAGGCAAATGTTGCAATAGCCGCATTGGCGGAGCAGTCTGCTTACGGAGTGATTCAGTTGGTTGGCGATAACTATTGGGATACCACAAAGACTTTTGGGGAAAATATTGCTCAGGGAACATTTAATAGGGATAACAAAGAAGAAATCCAGAAAGCATTGGATGATTTGCTGACAGGCGCCACAGCTCCTTTGGCACAGTAAGAATAACCGGTAAAGGAATGAGAGGAAGAATGAATAAAGGCAAATCGGGATGGAAGGCGTTTTTTGCCGCAATCGGCGGATTTTTTAAAAATTTCGGACGCAGTGTGATTAAAGGCGATATTTTTGTAAAATTATCTTTGCTATGGATGGGTGCGGGGTATATTCGGAGAAAGCAGTTTATAAAGGGGATTTTAATGACCCTGTTTGAAGCTGCGGTCATCTGGTATTCTATTGCATTTGCGGGCGAATATGTGTCGAAGTTCCACACATTGGGTACTGTGCAGCAGGAATCCATATTCAATATTGTCACTATGAAGAATGAGTTCAACGACTATGACGATTCCTTTATGATTTTGCTTTTTTCGGTATTCAGTCTCGTGGTATGGGCGGTCTCGCTGGCGGTGTGGATGTATAATGTAACAGTCTGTTATCGTTTGCAGCAGAAAGCGCAGGCAGGAGAACATATCAATACTTTTAAGGAAGATATAAGGGCTCTTGTCAATGAAAAATTTCATATCACGCTGCTGGCGCTTCCCGTGGCGGGAGTGGTATTATTTACCATTGTTCCTTTGTTTGTACTGATAGCGGTTGCCTTTACCAACTACGACCAGCAGCATATGCCGCCCAGCGCATTGTTCACCTGGGTGGGCTTTCAGAATTTTAAGAATCTGTTCAGCGGAAGTCTGACAGTCTCTTTCGGATATGCCTTTCGCAAGATTCTGGTGTGGACTTTGGTTTGGGCGGTGTTTGCCACGCTCACCACTTATCTGGGAGGTATTCTTCTGTCCATACTGCTTAACAGCAAATATACCAAACTGCCGAAAATGTGGCGTACGCTTTTTGTTGTTACCATTGCGGTTCCGCAGTTTGTATCCCTGCTCCTTGTGCGGAATTTTTTTGCCAATAACGGCATCATGAATACCCTTTGCGAGAGTATCGGGTTAACCGGTTGGCTGAGAAGTATCGGGGCGATCGGCACCAGTTATATTCCGTTTCTGTCCGCTCCCGGGTGGGCGCATGTGATGATCATTCTGATCAATATATGGATCGGAGTGCCTTATCAGATGTTAATCGCTACCGGCGTATTGATGAATATACCCGTGGACCAGTTGGAGAGCGCGAGGATTGACGGGGCTACCCCTGCCCAGACTTTCAGGCATATTACCATGCCTTATATGCTGTTTGTGACGGGTCCCGCCCTGGTGACGGATTTTGTGAAAAATATTAACAATTTTAATGTCATCTATCTGTTGACACAGGATGTTTATGTTACTACGGATCAGATGATGGCAAACGCCCAGGGAAAAGAAACGGATCTGTTGATTACCTGGCTGTTTAATCTGACACAAAACTATTACAATTACAAGATGGCGTCGGCAATCGGCATTATCGTGTTCATCATTTGCGCCGCGTTTACGCTGGTGGCATTTAACCGCTTCCTGAAAGGGGATAGAGAGGAGGCATACAGATAATGAAGAAAACAATAAAAATCATTGTCAATAATCTGGTATTGGCGGTTCTTGCATTTATCTGGCTGCTCCCCATTGTCTGGCTGGCAGCAACTTCCTTCAACTCATACACCGGGATTAATACCGGCACTTTTTTCCCGGAGGAGTGGAGTCTGCAGGGTTATAAGAATCTGCTGTTTTCCGCAGACAGTGTGGCGCAGTTTCCCAATTGGTTCAAAAACACATTTGTGATTGCCTGCTTTACCTGTGCGATTTCCACCATATTTGTATTGATGGTGGCGTATGCGACATCCTGTATGCGCTTTCCCATGCGTAAGCCTTTGATGAATATAGCGGTCATCGTGAATCTCTTTCCGGGTGTGCTGTCCATGATAGCGGTATATTTTATTTTAAAGACATTCAATCTGACCAATACCCATTTTGGCTTGATTCTGGTATATTCCGCAGGAGCCGGTCTGGGCTATCTGATTGCGAAAGGGTTCTTCGACACGATACCGACTTCCCTGCATGAGGCGGCTTTTCTGGATGGGGCAAGCGAGGCCGTCATCTTTTGGAGAGTGGTGCTTCCCATAAGCAGGCCGATTATCGTATATACGGTTATCAGTTCTTTCCTGATACCCTGGATGGATTTCGTATATGCCAAGATGATTTTGAATTCCGGTATTTCTTCTCAATGGACTGTGGCAATCGGACTTTATAATATGCTGGAGAAGAGTTTGATCAACAGATATTTTACGCAGTTCTGCGCGGGCGGCGTGCTGGTATCCATTCCCATTTCCGTATTGTTCATGATTATGCAGAAATTCTATGTGGAAGGCGTGACGGGCGGAGCCGTGAAAGGATAGGGACGGGGCAGTCATGGAGCGCTGGGGAATCGCAGACCGGAGAGAAGGGCATTTTCCTGAAGCACTCGCTTAAACAAGAGAGAAATCGTAAGACAAGAAAAGAAAAAGCAAAGGCAAGATGGGAAAGTAATACAGAAAGGGAATTTTTATGGCTTTGAGTAAGTTTATCAAGGGGATGGATGTTTCATCGCTTATCGAGGAAAGGGAATGTGGCGCAAGGTATTATGATGGCGGAAAAGAGGAATCCGCCCTCTCCATCCTGAAAAATTATGGGGCGGATTCTTTGCGCCTCAGGCTGTGGAACGACCCCTACAGTCCGGCGGGGAACCCCCATGGAAAGTCATATGGGGACCCTCATGGAAAATCATATGGGACCCCCCATAGAAAATCATATGGGGGTGGAACGAATGATTTTGACAAATTGGTCGAATTGGCTAAAGAAGGCAGGGCATTGGGATATAGTTATCTTTTGGATTTCCAATATAGCGATTTCTGGGCGGATCCGGGGAAGCAGTTTCCGCCCAAGGCATGGAAGAATTATAGTGTGGAAGAGTTGGAACATGCAGTTTATGACTATACCAAAGAAACCCTAATAAACTTAAAAGAAAGGGATTTACTGCCGGATATGGTTCAGGTGGGCAATGAAGTGACTAATGGGCTTTTGTGGCCCCTTGGGGCGGAGGGCTGTTATGATAATATTGCAAAGTTCCTGAATGCGGGAATCAGGGCTGTGAGGGAAATTGTGCCGGACGCCCCCGTGATGCTGCATTTGGACTGCGGCGGCAACAATGCAAGATGCCGCCAGTGGTTTGACGAGTATATGCAGCGTGGGGAAGCATTTGACTTGATCGGGCTGTCCTATTATCCTTTCTGGCACGGCACCATTGATGATCTGACCTTTAATATGAATGATTTGGCAAATCGTTATGACAAGGAAATCGTGTTGGTGGAGGTTTCCATGGGTTATACGATGGAGGATTATGCCGGTTATGAGAAGCTCGCCGCCAATGAGCGAAAGGGCATGGCGACCAAGCCTCACTTGGTGGAAAATCTTGAATTTCCCATGACAAGGGAGGGACAGGGGGCTTTCATGCAGAAGGTGATGGAGCGCATTGCACAGATTCCGAACGGAAAGGGAAGAGGCTTTTATTATTGGGAACCGGCGTGGATTCCCGTCCCCGGATGCGGATGGGCAAACGAGGAGTCCCTTGCTTATATAGAGGATGGGGGACCCGGAGGGAATGAATGGGCAAATCAGGCACTGTTCGACTATGAGGGCAATGCCCTGCCTGCGCTTTCTGTCATACGGGATTTTTCACCATTACCTGATAATCAAAAATAAAAAGGAGAAAGAGCATGGATAAGTTTGTTGTGAACATCATCCATCGTCCCGAGATGGTGCCGGAGTATGCGGAGAAAGTCACCGGACATGGAAAAGAAGAGGATATCGGAAGAAAGGCGCTTTTGACAGAGTCCTTGGACATCTTTAAATTTCAGCAGGAGACTGCTCACCAAAACGGTTTAAAGACCACGATACAAATGACATATGCATCTTTATTTAACGATGAAGCCGTGGAGATTGCAAAGGAGCATCATGAGAAATACGGCGATGAGATTTCTCTCTCTTTGCTGGGGCTGCCCTGTACGGAGTTTCGGGAAAAATACAGGACCAAGGATTTCTGTATCTGGATGTTTTCCATGGAGGACAAGAAATCTATTGTGGAGGATGTGTTCGGCAAGTTTTATGAGAGATTCGGTTTTTACCCGGAGTCTACAGGCTCTTATTATATGGATGCGGATTTGACCAATTATATCAAAGAAAAGTATCCTTCCGTAAAATGTGCGGTTGCCACATGTTGGGAGGAGGGACCCAAGGCGTACCATACCTGCAACAATTCATGGTATACCTTTATGGACGGAGGCCCTTGGGCGCCTTGGATTCCCTCGAAACAGAATACCCATGCGCCGGCGGCAAATGAGGAGGAGGACAGCGGAATCGTGGCAATCCCCCATCTTTCAAGGGATTTGCTTGCCTGCTATGACGGCAACGGCTCCAATTTCGGAACCCATCCCCAGAATGTGCTGCGGGGTATGATTTATGATACCGAGACTTGGGAGTACCCTTACCTTTATAATTTGATTGACCAATACCGCAGCCTTGAGAAGTACAATAACGGCTATGCCTATAATATGATGTTTGTGGGGCCCGGGTGGTTAAACAAGATGGGACGCTGGGAGCAGCCCTATGAGCTTTTAAGAAAGAGTTATGAGGACGGTATGAAGTATTACGGTGAGTTAAAGAAGGAGGGGAAGCTCACCGATATGACCATGGCTGAGTTTGCCGATTATTACCGCCAAAAAAGGACTTATACCGAGCCGGAATGCGCACTTTGGAGGGATATCCTCTATGGTTCCGACAAACAGCTTTTCTGGTACTGTGACCCGTATATGAGAGTCTGCGTCAATATGGATCAGGGCGGCGCCATTGTGGACCTCCGCCCTTATGCGGCAAAGCTTGAATGGCCGGTGGGCATCGGTACGGAGCATGTGACGGATGCTTCTTATCCTTTTTTGATACAGGAGAAGTACCGGGCAGGCTATTTTACCCATTATGCGGGGGAGGGAACCGTCAGAAGCGCGAAGCTGCGTTATCATGGCGAGGAGGTTGACCTCTGCCTCTGCCGTACCAAAGCGCATTTTTCACAGGAGGGAAATACCCGCATTCTGACCCTTGACCCTGTGGAGATTGTGTTTTCCGATTTGACGGTGAAATTGCAGTCCGTGATTTCTTTTACGGAGGGAAGCTCGGAGATTAAGATAGAGAGAAAGATTTTGGAAATGAGCAATCCCGATGTAGAAGTAGAGATTGACGAGTATATAGTAGCCTGCTACGGCACCACCGAATACTCCGAGGACATGACGGGCATTACGCTTTCCTGTCAAAAAGGTAAAACTGTGGAAAGCCTTGTTTATGAATATAAATGCAGGGAGTTGAAGATGGCGGGGGCGGAAGAGGCAGCAGCCGTGATACCGCAGATAAAGACCCGGCTATCACTGCGATGTGAGTATATCGCACTGCGATGTGATAATATCGCAGTGGGGTGTAATGAGCAGGACAGCGGCGGTATGGCGGCGGAAGGATATGTAAGGGAAGGTTATGCTTTTTCTCCCATGTTTACCTTGGGGTATAGCGCGGAAATAAAGGATAAGGAGGTAATGACCACATGGCTCAGGCTGGAAAGGGCAGACTGAATTACAGATGTCCCTCATGCTTTATGAGGGACTTGGATATGGATATGTTTTACGATAAGGACAAGGAGGAATATTACTGCCTCCGCTGTCAGTTTAAGGGGAAGGAAGAGGAAGTCCTTGCCGGGAATGAGATGGCAAGATTCCGCTATGGCGCAATGCATAAGCGCTATCATAAGTTTGATTTTGATTCTTACAGATAATTATTCGGGGACTTTTTTAAAAGAAATTTCACATTGTATCCGGCTTCATCACAGATGTTGCGCACAATGTTTTCCGCTTCATCTCTGGAATTATCGTTGATGCAGATAATGCAGGAATCTTTGGAACGGCTGAAAAAGGAGGACTTCTGCCAGCGGATATAGTAAGAAATCCGCTTTTTAAGAAGTTCCCGTTCTATAATCTGCTTACATTCCGGGTCATTGACCTCGCACAATTCAATCTCATTGTTCACTTTTAATGTAGTATATAAGGGCTGCATGAAATCACCTCTGTCAAAAAATAATCATGGTCTTATTATAGCATAACTCATTATAAATATGCAATGAATAACTTGCGGCTTCGGAAAGAAAAGGCTATACTTATAGTATGGATAATAAGGTTAGAGGAAGGAGCGGAAAGCCATGGATTTTTTGGAAAAGATTGGGGATGTGATTACTGAGAAGGGGCAGGAAGCAGTGGATAAGGCAAAGGATGTGGCGGAGATTGTAAATTTAAAGAGCCGCATTTCCACCTGTGAGGATGTCATCAAAAAGAATTATACGGAGATAGGAAAGCTCTATTATGAACAGTTCAAGGATATGCCGGATGCGGATTTCCAAAAGCAGTGTCGCACCATTGCCAACGCCGAAAACGGCATCGCCAAGCTACAGGCGAAAATCAAGGAAATCAAAGGGTTGTAGTGTGAAGAGAATTTCTAAGTCTGCAAGAGGGTGTGTAAACGCCCCTCTTTAGTACGCAGACATAAGAAATTCTAAAGCTTCACACTCAGATATGAGCCGCCGGAGGCGGCATGGAGGATTAGCGTAAAAAGAATGTATTAATCGTCGTCATCCGAGCCGCCGTTTAGCTGCCACTGCTCTTGACTCAGAATCGCTTCATAATTCGGGTCCGCAAAGAAAGCGGCGTCATGGTGGCAGTAAGTGCGGGTAACGGGGGTGGACAGGATGGTCTGTGAGCCGTCCTCATTTTCCATAATTACGGTGGAGCCGCTGATCAGAGCCTCTTCCTCCGCCAGAGGGAAGCTTCCCTCGCCCTCATATGTGAAAGGACAGTCAGGGCTTGCCGGCAGATGGTCGTAAGCGCAGATGTTGCCGCGGTAGTGGATGGTACAGCTTTCCGTAGGCTCCGTTCCCTGCTCGAAGTATTCCGTGCGCGTGGTTGCATCACAAAGACCAGGCACGGGCAGTTTTCCGGACTTAGAACAGATTTCAATCTGTACGATATCCGGAGGCGTGGGAAACTGGGCTCTGGGCAGATTTTCGTGAACCCGCTTCATGACCGCCGCCCATATTTTTTTGGAGCAGTCAGTTTCCTTGTTCGGAACATTATTGTTCATACCTACATTGTTGTCATAGCCTGTCCACACGGTGCCGGTATAATAAGGGGTAAAGCCCGCAAACCATACATCCACATATTCGGTGCTGGTTCCGGTCTTGCCCGCGATTGCCATATTGTCATCAAAGCGCGTCATAGTGCCGTTGCCGATGGTAACCACATCCACCATGGCGTCCGTCAGCAAAAAGGCGGTGGTTTCTTTGATCACACGGTGGGAGTTGGGGGCAGTATTATCCAAAATCACATTGCCGTCCGAGTCCAGAACTCTGGTATAAAGCTTTGGCTCCACATAAACACCCTGATTGGCAATAGCCGCATAGGCGGCATTTAATTCATAAGGGGAGGTGCCATGGGTCAGTCCGCCCAAGGCGAGGGGCTGCCTCACATCGGTGTAGAATCTGCCCTTAATCATTTCGCCGTCCGTTATAGTGGTGAATCCGAAGTTCAGCAGATAGTCATAGCCAAGCTGCGGTGTGATAACGGTCAGGTTCTTAACGGCAATAATGTTTAAGGACTGCTCTATGGCATAGCGGATGGAGCAGATACCTTTATAACCGGTGGTATACCAGTTATTTATGGGAGTGCCGTCGTCATAACAGAAAGGCGCGTCGTTATAGACTGTGGCAAGGGTTTTACCGGCGCTGTCAAGAGCCGGGGCAAAAGATGCCAATACCTTAAAGGTGGAACCGGGCGAACGGGTGGAACTCATTGCCCTGTTCAGGGTACGCCGCCCCTCCTTTGTACCTCTGCCGCCCACCATGGCTACCACATACCCGGTGCTTTGGTCTTGGACTACCATAGCGGCCTGAGGCTGAGGAGTCATGGAAATGCTCTCCTCATAATTGGACGGCTCGTCCGCCACGCCCAGCTCCGTAAGCATTGCCGTACGGTAAGTGACAATGGCTTCCTGCGCGGCGTCCTGAGAGGAGAAAATCAGGTTAAAGTTTTTGTCCACATGACTCTGGAACCAGGTCATCATGTTTTCCTTGCTGAAATTGTGCTTTTCGTCATTGGCGTCATGGATGGTCAGGGCATAGGTCAGATACCATTTGACGCTGGGGCTGAAGTTGTCGGGATTTTCAAATTCCTCATCCATGATTTTCTGGATGGAAGGGTCCATGGTGGACTCTATGCGAAGTCCTCCGGAAGTCAGCAGATTTCCGGCAATGGTATCATTGTATCCGGCGGCTTTTAAATCCTTTAAAACCTGTTCATATACGGCATCGGAAAAATAGGAGCCGGAGGTGGTATTGTTTTCCTGAAGATGGGTGTCATAAAGCCCGATGCGTTCATAAACATCCTCGGTATCCGCCATAGCTTCCGCATATTGTGCATCTGTGATGAAGTTTAAGTCCAACATATCGTTCAGGCATTTTTTCCGGCGGTCCTTATTGTTTTCGGGATGGCGCAGCGGGTTATATCTGGAAGGATTCTGGGTGATGCTGGCAATCACGGCACATTCCGACAGGGTAAGCTCGCTGCAGGATTTGCCGAAATAACGCTGTGACGCGGCTTCCACGCCCAGAGTATTCTGTCCTAAGTTAATGGCGTTCAGATAACGGATCAAAACCTCGTCCTTGGTGAAGTTCTTGGTAATTTCAAGGGCTAGGTACTGTTCCTGTATCTTACGCTTGATCTGTTTGATGTCATTATCACCCTCGGAGGTCCAGTCGGTGAAGATCGTATTTTTCAGAAGCTGCTGGGTGATGGTGCTGGCGCCCTCCTTACGCTTCCCGCCGGATGCAAGGAACACATAGCCGGCGCGGACGATTCCCTTTACGTCAATACCGTTGTGGTCATAAAAACGAGCGTCTTCAAGAGCCACAAAAGCAAGCTGTAAGTTCTTGGGAACCTGGTCCAAGGTGACTTCAATACGGTTGGAGTTGGTGCTGACATACTGGTCCAGCGCATTGCCCTCACAGTCGTAGACTATGGTTGCCTGACCGGAAGCCACCACATCGCTTAAGCGGATGTTGGGGGTGCAGGCAAGGATGCCCTTGAAAGCGCCGATTCCGGCGGCAACGCAGCAGATTCCCACGCTGACAATAGCTATCAGAACCACCTTAAAACAGGTAAGTATGATTTTTTTCAAAAATTTAGAGGATTTTGAACTTAATTCCTTTTGTTTGGCATAAACACCTTTTTTGCTGTAATTCATGTAGTTCGCCTTTCTCTTTGCAGATATGCAAATTATGCAGATATGCAAAGTATGCAGATATGCAAAGCATGTGTGACTGACAGGTATGTTTGTATGGAGCTTTGATGTACGCTTTGCAAGCTATATTATACCAAATATTGTCATCTATGGAAAGTTTTTCTTTCTTTATTTAATAATTGTTTCACATTTTTGGAAGATTATGCTACACTTTTATAAAGATAATCTGCGGCATGGCGGTAAGGAAAAGGAAGCGGGAATGGATAATCAGGCAAACGAGTATAAGGTGCTGCTGTCCGGAGGGCAGGGGGAAATTGTGGAGAAGAAATCCAGATTCCTTGCCACGGTGCGAAAATGTGAGACGGAAGAGGAAGCGGCGGCATTTATAGAGGAGATGAAAAAGAAATATTGGGATGCCACCCACAACTGTTCGGCGTTTGTAATCGGCGCAAGGGGTGAGATAACCAGATGCAGTGATGACGGAGAACCCAGCGGGACTGCCGGAAGACCCATGCTGGAGACGCTTCTTGCGGAGGGCATGCGCAATGTGGCGGTAGTGGTCACAAGATATTTCGGCGGCACGCTGCTTGGAACGGGCGGTTTGGTAAGGGCGTATACCCAGGCGGTAAAAGAAGGCTTAAACGCCTGTGAAACGGGAATGATGCGATATGGATGCGAACTTAAGATAGAGACGGACTATAACGGAGTGGGCAAGGTTCTGTATCTTTTGGAGAGGCAGGGAATCGAGCCCTTCGAGAGTGCGTATGGGGAAGAGGTTTTGTTAAAAATCCGCATTCCCATACCGTTAAAGGACAAAATGTGCAAGGATTTGGCGGATGCCACCATGGGAAGGGCAAAAGTGGAAGAACTGCGGAAGCTGTACTTCATAGATATGCGGAATTGTAAAGCGGAATGAATAACGCTAAAGGGTTCCGGCATGGAGGATAGTTATGGAAAAAGTAAAGGATTTTGAGGAGCTTTTGGAGCTTCTTCGGACAAAGCAGTACACAAAGCTGCGCCAATATCTGGCAGAGCTGAATGACGCGGATATCGCAGGCATGATGGAGGAATTGGAAAAAGAAGATATGTTAAAGGTTTTCCGCATTCTTCCCAAGGATTTGGCGGCGGATATTTTCTCCTATCTGGAAGTGGACAACCAGCAGACGATCATTACTTCCCTCTCCGAAAAGGAGGCTGCCAACATCATCAATAATCTGATGGCGGACGATGCCACAGACCTTTTGGAGGAGATGCCCGCCAATATCGTAAAAAGGCTGCTTGCAAATGCCAGTCCCGATACCCGCAGGGATATTAACCATTTGCTGCGTTATCCGGAGGATTCCGCCGGAAGCATCATGACGGTGGAGTATGTGGATTTGAAGGAAAATCTCACCGTGAATCAGGCGATTGAGCGCATCCGTAAGGTTGGGGTGGATTCGGAAACCATCAATATCTGCTATGTGCTGGATGCGCAGAGAAAGCTGTTGGGAACCGTGGCGCTTCGGTATCTTTTGTTGAGCGGGGGAGACGAAATCATCGGAGAGATCATGCATGAAAATGTCATTGCCATCCATACCCTGATGGATCAGGAGGAGGTTGCAAGGCAGTTCCAGAAATATGATTTTACTTCCATGCCGGTGGTGGATAATGAAAACCGTCTGGTAGGCATCATCACCGTGGACGATGTGGTGGATATCATGGAGGAAGAGACCACGGAGGATATGGAAAAAATGGCGGCTATCGTGCCCAGCGACAAGCCTTATATGAAGACCTCCGTATGGGAAACCTATCAGAAAAGGATTCCGTGGCTGCTGCTTCTGATGGTGTCGGCAACCTTTACGGGAGCCATCATCACTTCCTTTGAGGAGGCGCTCAGCGTATATGCTTCTCTGATTGCGTTTATCCCCATGCTGATGGACACGGGAGGCAATGCGGGAGGGCAGGCGAGCGTTACGGTTATCCGCGGATTATCTCTGGGGGAGATTGCATACAGGGATGTGCCGGGGGTAGTCTGGAAGGAAATCCGTGTGGCGCTTTTGTGCGGAGTGTCGCTGGCGGCGGCAAATTTTGCAAAGCTGATGCTTTTTGACAGGGTGGGTCTTACGGTATCTTTGGTAGTGTGCCTTACTCTGGTGGTAGCGGTGCTGATGGCTATGCTGGTGGGTTGTATCCTGCCCATCGGAGCCAAGAAGCTGGGGTTTGACCCGGCGGTGATGGCGAGTCCTTTTATCACTACTATCGTGGACGCGCTGTCGCTTCTGGTTTATTTTCAGGTGGCAGGCATGCTGTTAGGGATTTAGATAAAAAACTTTTCAAAAAATGGTTTTCAATGATAGCAAAATTTGTTAAAATAAATAACACAGGCGCGCAGCGCCGGAATGGAGGAACGAAGACATGAGATATTTTTTTGAATCCACGGTAGAAAAGAAAGATCAGGGTTACACAATCCAGATACCTTTCAATGTATGGGAGGTGTGTAAGCAGAGAGAAGTCATCATCGGCGATGTAGTGCTTGACAATAAGATTATCGACTGCGAACTGCATCCCAAGGAGAAGGGAAATTATGAGATTCATATAGCGGACGAATCCAAAGTGAATGTAGAGCTGGGTGTTCCCCACAAGATTCTGCTGCATGTAAACGGTTCCCTGATCCGCATGGATCAGAACAGCCCTTACAGTTTTGAGAATCCTATTCGCAAGATTGATGGTATTGATGTCATCATTCAGCCCGAGGACGGACTTTGCGGACAGTCCTGTGTGGCTATGCTGGCAGGCGTGACCATTGCCGAAGTGATCAGCGTTATGGACTGCAGGGAGTGGCAGGCAACTATGGGGCGCGTGATTTCCGCATTAAACTATTACGGAATTGACCATACGGATATCATCGTGTACACCGAGGGACGGGACACCGTGCTTCCCAAGTGCGCGATTTTAATGGAAAAGATGGGGCGTTTCTGCCATTATCTGGTACACTATGACGGCAAGTTCTATGATTCCAATCTGGGCGTGCTGGAGGAGTATGACACAAGCAAGCTGCTGGGCTATCTGGAAATTAAGTGTTAACGGAATGAAGATTTTCTAAGGTTGGAAGGTATCCAACCCATAGCGCTGGAGCGCATGGAAAATCTAAGTCATTCCGCGAAGAATCCGCAAGCGGATTCTTCATTTTGTTGGTAGAAGTATCGCAGGCAGAAGCTTGCGATACATGACAACAGGGTTTGCAAAGCGGTTCCTGTTGTATGCGGAGGATAAGTTTGAAATGAGTAAATATTCGGAGAAATATGCCATGTTGGCGATGGCGGTGGGGTTGTCTTATGATGCCGCCAACGATGTACTGTACGGATATAAGAATGAATATCAGGTTATGGTCTATGCGCCGAACAGTTCCTATCCCTATATGCTGTGTATTTATGTTTCGGCAAGAAACGAATACGGCGGAGCGCTGAGTGCGGCGGATTTGAAGACATTCGCCAAGTCGGTCAAGCCCATTGCAAGGTGTGAACAGAAGAACAACAGCGTGATTGCTTATATGAAAAATCAGGCAAACGCCGAGAAGCTGAAAGAAAGTCTGGGGGAGGCGCTGGGCGCTTTCACGGGTTTCCTGCGTCAAAAAGGGTTTGTATCCTGCTGCGCCTCCTGCGGAAGACCGGGAGAGGTTTCCGGTTATCGTCTGGTAAATTCCTATTTTCAGGTGTGTGAGGAATGTGAGACGGGAATGCGCGGTAATTTGACGGTATTGGCGCAGCAGGAACAGCAGAAAAAAGAAAATGTCATCGGCGGCGTTGTGGGAGCGCTTCTCGGTTCCCTTTTGGGTGTGCTCTGCATCGTGTTGCTGGGGTCGTTCGGATATGTGGCGTCTATTTCCGGCGTAGTGATGGCAATCGGCGTGTTGAAGGGCTATGAGAAGCTGGGAGGCAAGCTGACGAAAAAGGGAGTGGTCATCGGTTTCGTGATCATGATGGTCATGACCTATTTCGGCAATCAGCTGGACTGGGCAATCAAGCTTCTTACGCAAGCCGGGTTGGGAGATTGGGGGTTCAATCTATTTGACTGTTACCGGATGGTGCCCACGATGGTTTTTGATGTTTTCAGAGAAGAACTCATGTCGTCCTATGTTCTCAATCTGGTTATGATTTATGTATTCCTGCTGCTGGGAGCGGTGCCCACGATACGCAACAGGGTTTACGAACAGGACATCAAGGGAACCATGGTGAAAATCGGTTCCGCGGGTCCTTTCGGCAATTAAGAAAAGCGCGGCAGCCTGTTCACAGGCTGCCGTTTTTTTATGGGAGGACAACCGATTTTGCAGGCACCTACAGTGGTCCTGCTGTGTACAAAATATTACTGGCGTAAGTCCTAAATTATAAAGGAAATATAAAATCTGCTTTTTGACATTGAAGTAAGAAAATAAGAGAAAAAGAGAGTAAACAAAAGAAAACAGAAGAAAATAAAATTTAATGGAGCGTGAATGCGTTTGCCAAGTTTTACATATAAAACTAATATATGTTTTAGTGATTAGCACTCGAATGCAAAGAGTGCTAACAAACAGCAAAGTGATGATTAAGGAGGCATGATTTATGAAATTAGTACCTTTAGGCGACAGAGTGGTATTGAAACAGATGGTGGCGGAAGACACAACCAAATCCGGTATTGTTTTGCCCGGACAGAGTAAAGAGAAACCCCAGCAGGCGGAAGTAATCGCAGTAGGCCCCGGCGGTGTGGTTGACGGCAAGGAAATCAAGATGGAAGTCAAGGCAGGAGATAAAGTTATTTTCTCTAAGTACGCAGGCACGGAAGTGAAGCTGGAAGAGGAAGAATATATTATTGTAAGACAGAGTGACATCTTGGCAATATTAAACAACTAAGAAATTCTAAGGTCTGAAAAAACCAGACCAAGGTTTGAAAGGATCAACCTCTGGAATTTCTAAGTTGTTCGGAGAATCGCAAGCGATTCTCCCCAAAGGTTGAAAAGACTGGCTCAGAAATTCTAAGTTGTTCGGGAGAATTGTAAGAGATTCTCTCAAAATTGAAAAATGGAAGAAAAAGGAGATTAAATATCATGGCTAAGGAAATCAAGTATGGCGCAGAGGCGCGTGCAGCATTAGAATCAGGCGTGAATCAGCTGGCGGATACCGTCAGGGTGACATTGGGACCTAAGGGAAGAAATGTAGTATTGGATAAATCTTATGGCGCTCCCCTTATTACCAACGACGGTGTGACCATCGCAAAGGAGATTGAGTTTGAGGATGCTTTTGAAAATATGGGGGCACAGCTTGTAAAAGAAGTTGCTACCAAGACCAATGATGTGGCCGGAGACGGTACTACCACGGCAACCGTTCTGGCACAGGCAATGGTAAACGAAGGAATGAAGAATCTGGCGGCAGGCGCAAATCCCATTATTTTGAGAAAAGGCATGAAGAAGGCTACCGACTGTGCAGTGGAGGCAATCGCCGATATGAGCCAGAAGGTAAACGGCAAGAACCACATTGCCAGAGTTGCCGCTATTTCCGCGGGAGACGAGGAAGTGGGACAGTTGGTTGCGGATGCTATGGAAAAGGTAAGCAATGACGGCGTTATCACCATTGAAGAGTCCAAGACCATGCAGACAGAGCTGGATTTAGTGGAAGGTATGCAGTTTGACAGAGGCTATATCTCTGCTTATATGGCAACCGATATGGATAAGATGGAGGCAACTCTTGAGAATCCTTATATTTTGATTACCGACAAAAAGCTTTCCAACATTCAGGAAATCCTGCCCTTGCTGGAGCAGGTAGTACAGTCCGGTGCAAAGCTTCTTATTATTGCAGAGGATGTGGAGGGCGAGGCTCTGACCACCCTTATCGTAAATAAACTCCGCGGCACCTTTAATGTAGTTGCAGTAAAGGCTCCCGGCTACGGCGACAGAAGAAAAGAGATGCTGCAGGATATCGCGATTTTGACAGGCGGTACCGTAATCAGCTCCGAGCTTGGCTATGAGTTAAAGGATACCATGTTAGACCAGCTTGGCCGTGCAAAATCCGTTAAGGTACAGAAGGAAAATACCGTTATCGTTGACGGTGAGGGCGAAAAGGATGCCATTGAGGCAAGAATTGCGCAGATTAAGAAACAGATTGAGGAGACCACTTCCGATTTTGACAGGGAGAAATTGCAGGAGAGACTTGCGAAGCTTGCAGGCGGCGTGGCAGTTATCCGCGTAGGCGCTGCTACCGAGACCGAGATGAAGGAAGCAAAGCTTCGTATGGAGGATGCTCTTGCGGCAACCAGAGCAGCAGTGGAAGAAGGAATTATCTGCGGCGGCGGTTCCGCCTATATCCATGCGGCAAAGAAGGTTGCAAAGATGGCGGAGAGCTTAGAAGGCGACGAGAGGACCGGCGCAAATATTGTGCTGAAGGCTTTGGAATCCCCTCTGTATCACATTGCGGCAAACGCAGGCTTGGAAGGAAGCGTTATCATCAACAAGGTAAAGGAGTCCGAGGTAGGCGTAGGATTTGACGCTTTGAAGGAAGAATATGTGAACATGGTAGAGGCAGGCATCCTTGACCCTGCTAAGGTTACCAGAAGCGCCCTGCAGAATGCTACCAGCGTGGCAAGCACCCTGCTTACCACAGAGAGCGTTGTTGCCAACATCAAGGAAGATGTTCCGGCAATGCCCGCAGGCGGCGGAATGGGCGGCATGATGTAAGACTGCGAATCATGTAAGTTGAAAAGCACAGGATTGACAGAAAGAGACAGGAATAAGAAAAACAGCCGGGAAATCTCGAAGGTTCCCGGTTGTTTTTTTGTGATTGTTGAAATGAGGGAAATGTGGTACAATGAAACCATGCGCAAAAGCTTTTAAATATATTTGAGAGGAATATCATTTGCATGAAACGCCTATCACGGGAAATCACTTGGTTTTTACATCAAAAAATATATGTGGCGATGTTGTGCCTTACCGCCCTGTGCGGATATGGATTTGCAATCACCGGTTACAGCATCGGCATTGATGATACTGCCGTAGGATTGTATCTGGAGGATGGATTGACCGTAGTTAGGGGAAGATGGACCGTATTTTTGATAAACAAGCTGTTTCACATGTCGGATTTTACGCCCTTTATGATGGAGTTGGCAGGGGTTCTTCTTTTGATGCTGGGTGTTACTTTATTTGCCGTCCTATTGAAAAGGATTTTTGGCGAGAAGGTAGGAATTTGGGGATATATTCTTTTTGCCTGCATGTTTTTGTCCAATCCCATGATAAGTAAAATATATGTATATTATTACCATACAGGTGTGGATTTGGGCTATATTTTGACTGCGCTTGCCCTGATGTTCTTTATGGATGGGATGGAACAGGCAAAGGGGCGCGAAAAATTGTGGAGTTATCTGGGAAGTATGCTGTTTATATGGGCTGCGGTAGGATGCTACGAATCTTTCCTGATTTTGTATATTTTGGGAATTTTAGTCATTTTGTTTCTCAGGGGAATGACGGGAAAGGAAAAACTGACTTTTCTCCATGTGGCGAAGCATCTTGGAATCGGAGCACTGCTGAGCGTGGGCAGCATCCTTTTGCGCAATGTTATCCTTGAAGCAATGACAATGATTTTTCAATTGCAGAATATGGAGAGTGTGTCGGCAAGAAGGAGCCTCTTCGAGATGTCGGAATTGTTTCGGGGAAGAGAAGGTTTATCGGAATTTTTTATGCTGATAAAGAGATTTTGGCTGGTATATCATGTTAATGCATTGGTTTATCTGCCGATTACGGTATACGAGCTTGCCTGTGTCTGTGTGGGGATTTATGCGGTTGCAGCGGCCCTGCGGAAGAAAAATATATGGTATCCGGTTCTGTTTGTGGGAATGTTGATTACTCCTTTTTTGCTGACAATGATAGAGGCACATGTAACCTTTTATCGTTCCTGCCAATATTTACCTTTTTTTGCCGCACTGGGGATGCTGTTGCTTTATCGGGCATTCGGACAGTGGAAATATAGCAGATATTGGAGATATGCAGCGGTTTTCGGGGGAGTAATTCTGATATACAATCAGGCGTTTATGATGAATCGGGATTTCTATATGGATTATAGGGAGTATGAACTGACAAAAGAGACGCTTACGGGAATTGCTTATGATGTGGAAAAGCAGTATGGCAGGGAAGTACCCCTTGTGCTGGTGGGAGAGTATGAGCTGCCTTATGAATTTATGAAGGATTATTATGTGGGTTATGATTCCCTGCAATATCGTATGATTGCGGGAATTACGGATTTGGTGGATGAGCATTTGAAGGAAAAATATTTTGAACCTCAGGGATATTGCTTTATCGGGGAGAAAAATCTGCCCATGATACGCTGGGGATTTGACGCCTTTGACGGTACAAACCGTGAGCTGATCCGGTTTCTGGAAATGCACGGCTATTCCTTCACAACCATAGCGGATAAAGAGGAAATAAAGAGAGCCAGAGAAATCGGGGAGACTATGCCCCGCTGGCCGCAGGAAGGCTCTATTTCCCTGCAGAACGGTTATGTTTTGGTAAAGTTGTAGCGTTTTAAAACAGAGAGGTATTTATCGGAGTGAAGCGTTTATTACAGGAAATCGGTTGGTTCTGGCGTCAGAAGACATATATGGTAATGCTGTGTCTGACCGCGGCATGCAGTTATGGATTTGCCGTTACCCACTATAGCATCGGGATTGACGATACGGCGGTAAGCTTGTATTTAGAAGAAGGCTTGGAAGTTGTAATGGGGAGATGGACGGTTTTTCTGGTGAATAAACTGTTTCATCTGTCGGATTTTACCCCCTTTATGTTGGAACTTGTGGGAGTGCTTCTTCTGATGCTGGGAGTCACGCTGTTTGCGGTTCTGCTGAGAAGAATTTTCGGGCAGGAGACAGGAATTTGGGGCTATACCCTGTTTGCCTGTGTCTTTCTGTCCAATCCCATTCTCAGTGAGGTATATATCTATTATTATCATGACGGTGTCGATTTAGGCTATGTTTTGACGGGGCTGGCGCTTCTTTCTTTTATGGAAGGCATGGAGAGGACAGGACGCGGGAAGCTGTCGGCGTATCTGGGCAGCATGGCGTTTGTATGGATTGCCTCAGGATGCTACGAATCGTTGATTATCTTGTATATTTTGGGGATTTTGCTCATAGTATTTCTTCGGGGAGCAGGGGGAAAGGATAAACTGACCTTTTCCCATCTGGCAAAAAATCTGGGAACAGGCGCCCTATTGAGCGCAGGATGCGTGGTATTGCGCAGCATTACCATCCCGCTTATGACTGTGCTGTTTGGATTGCAGGATGCGGTAGGTATTCTGCCCCAGAGAAGTCTGACAGAGATGTTTACCTTATTTCGGGGAAAAGAAGGACTGCTTGATTTCTTTATGCTGGTGAAGAGGTTCTGGGTGGTGTACCATGTCAACGCTTTGGTGTATCTGCCGGTTACTGTCTATGAGATTGCCTGTATCTGTATGGGAGTTTATGCCATAGTCATGGCAGTGCGAAAGAAAAATTTGTGGTATCCGGTTTTGTTTGCGGGCATGCTGATAACCCCGTTTCTTCTGACGGTAGCCACGGCTGAGATAACTTTATACCGCGCCTGCCAGTATCTGCCCTTTTTTGCGGCAGCGGGCGTGCTGATGATTTACAGGGCGTTTGAACAGAAGAAAAAGAGCGTTCCTTACTTAAGGTATGCGGTTTCTTTTTTGGGCATTGTGCTGCTTTGGAATCAGGCAGCCATGATGAACAGAAATTTTTACAAGGATTATCAAAAATATGAATATACCAGAGAGGTCTTAAGCCAAGTGGCATATGAGGTGGAGAAGGCTTACGGAACCGATTTGCCTGTGGTATTTACCGGGCATGACAGCGTACCCTATGAATTTGTTTCCGATTATTATGTGGGGTACGGTTCATGGCAGTACCGCATGATTGCGAGGATTACGGATTTGGTGGATGAACATTTGAAGGAAAAGTATTTCCAGCCTCAGGGTTATTGTTTTATCGGAGAGGCGCAGTATCCTTTTATCCAATGGGCTTTTGACGCCTTTGACGGGACGAATCGAGAGATGATTGCATTTCTTAAGATGCATGGGCATGAGTTTTCCACGGTTTCTGACAAGGAAATTTTAGAGCAGGCGCGGAAAATCGGGGATTCCCTGCCGGGATGGCCCGCGGAAGGCTCTATCTCGCTTCAGGACGGTTATGTATTGGTTCATTTTGACGAATAAGCAATATTAGGTAATTGCGAAACTCAAACTTTCATAAACCGAGTTGTGCAGATTGCATGTTCCACAAGCAGACCCTTGAAAAACGCTGGTACTTAGATGCTGTACTTTAGCATCTTATGTACCACTGCGTTTTTCACGGAGCGAGAGCGCGTCTGCGGTGGAATGTGCAATCTGTACAACGACACTCTACAAAAACCAGAGTTTCGCAAATGCCTAATACGCAATATAAAAGGGAGGAAAAAGAAACTATGTCATCGCTCAGAGAAGAGTTTGGTTTGGAGGAGTACACAAAGAAGGCAGTGGATACGGTGGTCCGCATGCAGACAAAGGGCGGCGCCAGTATTCAGGAAATGGCGGAAGCGGCAGATATATCCGTGGAAGATGTGGAAAAAATAGTGTCGGCTACTTTTCAGGTTTGGGGTCACTAGAGAAGGGCAGGAGAAGAAAAGGAGAAGCTTTATGGCAGAGCAGAGAGTTTACCACAATCCGGTGCAGAGGGGATTTTTCCCGGATCCGTCCGTTATCAGGGTGGGGGATGATTATTACATGGTCAATTCCAGCTTTCAGTATTTTCCGGCAATCCCCATTTCCCATTCCAGGGATATGGTGCATTGGCATATTATAGGGCATGCCGTTACGAATTCGGAATGGCTGGATTTGAGTGAAACAAAAGACTCCCACGGTATCTGGGCGCCGGATTTGGAATATGTGGACGGAAAGTTTTATATTTACGCGACATTGCGCCTCAATGCAGACGGCAAGCGGGATAATAATGTGATGCGCAGACAGCTTGTGATGGTGTCCGACAAGCCGGAAGGACCTTACAGCAAACCCGTATGTCTGGAAGTGGACGATATTGACCCTTCGCTGTTTGTGGATGATGACGGAAGCAAATACATGGTGATTGCCAAGGCGGCACGGACGGTTCCCTTAAGCGCGGACGGGCTTTCTTTGGCGGGACCCGTAAGGACGGCATGGGAAGGCACGGGCGAAAGATGTCCGGAGGGTCCCCATCTCATGAAGAAGGACGGTTATTATTACGCGATTCTTGCGGAGGGCGGCACCGGTTACGGTCATAGAATCAATGTGGGCAGGAGCAGGGAGCTTTATGGTGTTTATGAAAATTCTCCCTACAATCCGGTGATGCGCCAGACGGACCCCGATGCGCCCATTCAGAGGACGGGGCATGGGAAGCTGGTACAGGATCAGAACGGACAGTGGTGGTGTTATTATCTCTGCGGAAGACCCAATCAGGGAAAATATACCACTGTGGGCAGGGAGTCTGCCTTAGACCCGGTTCGGTGGACCGAGGACGGCTGGTTTACCGTAAATGAGGGAAAGGGCCCCAGCCTGACCCAGACGGCGCCGGATTTGCCGGAATGCGTTTACGAGCGGAATCTGTCGGATGATTTTGATGACAGTAAGCTGAATTTAGAATGGGAATTTGTACGGAATCCCGATAACGGCTCGTGGTCTTTGACGGAGCGTCCCGGCTATTTCCGCATTTGGACCAGAGACGGTCAGTTAAACGAGATTCGTGCCAAGAATACCCTGCTTCGCAGGGAGCAGGAGCTTTCCTACAAGGCTTGGACCAAGGTGGAATTTTACCCTGACAAGGACGGGGAGCAGGCGGGGCTGACCTGTTATTACAGCACAGCCACTTATGCAAGATGCGCGCTGTGCTATGAGGGAGGCAGGAAAATACAGCTTGTGATCAACAGGAACCATGGAGAGGAGCTGGTGGCGGAGATTGCTGATGTGAAAGAAGCCCCGGTGCATTTAAAAGTGGAAGTGGATAAGCTGGACAGAATTTTTTATTACAGTTATGACGGCGAAGAGTGGATACCTATAGGGGCGTTAAAGAACTGTATTTACCTGTGCGATGAGGGCGTCCCTGACGACCCCAAGCGTCATACCGGAACCCTGGTGGGCATTTATGCCAACAATGGCGGCTGCGGCAGCAGGAAAGCGGCGGATTTTGATTATTTCAAATATGAAGACAGCCAACAATAGAATTTACCGGCTGACTAAATATAAATTGCGCGGAAGCGGTGTACTATGCTATACTTATTTTATCAGAGTAAGAAAGCTGTATGGAACGGACGAAAAAATAGGAGAGGGGGAATGCGTGGGGCATTCGTAGGGTTTTGAAATAAAAGGAAGTTTGAGAAATACCAAAGTTAGTCGTACTTAGAAAAGCAATCGTAACATGGAGGAAAAGATTGAAAATTAAAAATTTTCAATCTCGGAATTTGTGACGCTGTGCGTCCCAAAGTTCCCGCTGATTAAAATGCCGCTTGCGCGGCGGAATGAGAGGAAAGATGAGCAGATTAAGCATTCATACAAAAAACAAGGCGCAGATTACCATGGAGGCCTTGTATTCCGATCTGGAGAGGCGGATTGCGGCAAGCCCGCCGGGTTTGTGTTCCGTTGATTTGGTATGTTCCTTTGTAAGGATGTGTCTGGCGCAGTCCTGCGGCAAATGTGTTCCCTGCCGTGTGGGTCTTGACCAGATTGTACGGCTTTTGGAGGATGTACTGAACGGAAAAGCAGATATGGACACTCTGGATGTTATCAAATTGACGGCGGAAAGCATTTATCAGTCTGCGGACTGTGCCATTGGTTTTGAAGCGGCAGGAATGGTGCTTAGGTGTCTGGAGGGCTGCAGGGAGGATTTCGTATCCCATGTCAGAGCCCATCACTGCACCTGTAACAGTAGTCAGCCGGTTCCCTGCGCAACGCTCTGTCCCGCAGGGGTGGATGTACCGGGTTATATTGCGCTGGTGGCGGAGAAGCGGTACGCGGATGCCGTGCGTTTGATTCGCAAGGACAATCCCCTGCCCGTGACCTGTGCCCTGATTTGTGAGCATCCCTGTGAAAACAGATGTAAGCGCACCATGATTGACGCTCCGGTGAACATCAGGGGATTAAAGAGGGTAGCGGTGGATATGGCGGGAGATGTGCCGATTCCCGAATGTGCGCCCCAGACAGGTAAGCGCGTGGCGGTCATCGGCGGCGGTCCCGGAGGTTTAAGTGCTGCTTATTACCTTTCCCTGATGGGACATAAGGTAGTGATTTACGAACAGAGGAAGCAGTTGGGAGGGATGCTGCGTTATGGAATTCCCAATTACCGTCTTCCCAGAAAGCGTCTGGATGCGGAGATTAACGCCATTCTTTCCGCAGGCATTGAGGTAAAGACCCAAATCAGCGTAGGTGAAGACATCTCCATTACGGATTTGAAGAAAGATTATGATGCCCTTTACATAGCAATCGGTGCCCATACGGACAAAAAAATCGGCTTGGAGGGCGAGGACGCCGAAGGAGTGATTTCTGCGGTTGAGATGCTCAGAAGTATTGGTGACGGTGTGATGCCTGATTATTCCGGTAAGAAGGTAGTAGTCATCGGCGGCGGAAATGTGGCAATGGATGTGGCGCGTTCTTCCGTAAGACTGGGAGCCGAGAAGGTAAGCATTGTATACAGAAGGCGCAAAGCGGATATGACCGCCCTCAGGGAAGAAGTGGACGGAGCCGAGGCGGAGGGCTGCGAGGTTGTGGAATTAAAAGCCCCCGTGCGAATCGAAACGGACGAAAACAATCATGTGAAAGCATTGGTGGTACAGCCCCAGATGATCAGCAGTGTTTCCCACGGAAGACCCTCTCCCAAGAATGCCGATCTGCCGGAGGAGAAAATCGAATGCGATTTGATTCTGGTAGCCATTGGACAGGGAATCGTGTCAAAACCTTTTGAAGAATTTGGCATCAGCGTGAAGAGAGGCGCGATTGATGCGTTGAACAGCAGTGAAATCATGAATCTGCCGGGCATCTTTGCGGGAGGCGACTGCGTGACGGGTCCTGCTACCGTTATCAGAGCCATTGCCGCAGGAAAGGTGGCGGCAGCCAATATTGACGAATATCTGGGCTTCCATCATGAGATTGTCAGCGGAGTTGATATTCCGGAGCCCGCTTATACGAATAAAGCTCCCTGCGGCAGAGTGGAGCTTGCCTTTAGAAATTCCGGCGACAGGAAGAAGGATTTCGAGCCCATTGAGTTGTCCATGACTTGCGAGGAGGCATGTCAGGAGGCCGGAAGATGCTTACGCTGCGATCACTTTGGATACGGTTCATTTAGAGGAGGGCGAAAAGAGAAATGGTAAATTTGTGTATCAATGATATCAATATTTCCGTAGAGGAAGGAACTACAATTTTAGAAGCTGCCAAATCCGCCGGAATCAATATCCCCACATTATGCTATCTGAAGGATATCAATGAAATCGGCGCCTGCAGGGTATGCGTGGTAGAAGTGGAAGGCATGGACAGATGCGTGACGGCCTGCAACAGTGTAGTGGAAGAGGGCATGCGCGTTCATACGCACAGCCATAAGGCAAGATTGGTGCGGAAGACCAATGTGAAGCTGATTTTGTCCCAGCATAACTTCCAGTGCGCTACCTGTGTGCGCAGCGGTAATTGCAGCCTGCAGACCATAGCAAATGATTTGAACATTACCGATATGCCCTATGAGGTACATCCGGAAGAGGCCCCTGTCAATAAGAAATTCCCTCTGGTAAGGGATTCTTCAAAATGCATTAAATGTATGAGATGCGTACAGGTGTGCGATAAGGTTCAGGGAATGGATATCTGGGATGTGGTAAATACCGGAGCAAGAACCACGGTTAATGTATGCAACGGTCAAAAGATTGAGGATGTGGATTGTACCCTGTGCGGACAGTGTATCGTAAACTGCCCAGTAGGCGCCCTTCGGGAGAGAGATGATGTGGGCAGGGTATTGGATGCGGTGGAAGATCCGGAGAAGATTACCATTGTGCAGATTGCTCCGGCGGTGCGCACCGCATGGGGAGAAGATTTCGGACTTCCCAGAGAGATTGCGACGCAGGAGAAATTGGTGGGCTGTCTGAGAAAAATAGGATTTGACTATATTTTTGACACCAACTTTTCCGCAGATTTGACCATTATGGAGGAAGGCAATGAATTTTTGGGAAGGCTTTCCGAAATCCGGGAGAAAAAGCTTCCCATGTTTACTTCCTGCTGTCCCGGCTGGGTGAATTTCCTGCATACCCAATATCCGCAGTATGTAAGCAGGCTGTCCAGCGCGAAGTCTCCCCAGCAGATGTTCGGAGCCATTGCAAAATCTTATTATGCACAGATTCTGGGAGTGGATCCTTCCAAGCTGTTTGTGGTTTCCCTGATGCCCTGTGTTTCCAAAAAGAGGGAAATTACTCTCGGGGGCATGGACAGCGCAGGAACGGGACGCGATGTGGACGAAGTGCTGACTACAAGGGAAGTGGCAAGGCTTTTGAAAGCATATTATGTGAGACCGGAAAATGTGCCGGAGGATGATTTTGACAAGCCCCTTGGGGTACATACCGGTGCAGGCGTTATTTTCGGCGCAACGGGCGGCGTGATGGAGGCAGCGCTCAGAACGGCATATTTTGTGGTGACCGGCAAGAATCCGGATCCCGATTTCTTCCGCTATGTACGGGGAACGGACGGTATCAGGGAAGCCACCGTGGATATGAACGGAGATGAGATTAAGATTGCCATAGTAAGCGGTCTTGTGAATGCAAGGAAGCTTATGGAAAGAATTGACAAGGGCGAGGCGGTCTATGACTTTGTTGAGGTTATGGCATGTCCCGGCGGCTGTGTAAACGGCGGCGGTCAGCCGATTCATGACGGCGGTGCGGATGTGCCGGCGAGAACGGGAGTCCTCTATGATCTGGATCAGAAGAATCCCCTGCGGTTCTCCCATGAAAACCCTGAGATTGAAGAATGTTATAAGAGTTTTCTGGAAAAGCCCCTGTCCCACAAAGCCCATGAATTACTTCATGTAGAATATTGACAGTAAGACTTGCAGGCTGCCGTAGGAGTACCGATACGGCAGCCTTTTCCTTGCGGGTTGAAAAATCTTGACAAATCGGGCGGCAATGATAGAATGAAAAGTACAAATAATAGGGAAACCGGACAGGAGAAAATGGATGATCAGCTTTGTGATACCCTGCTATAATTCGGAGAAGACCATTGAAAAAGTGGTGGACGAGATTAAAGATACCATAAAGGATGAGGCGTTTGAGATTATTTTGGTAAACGACGCATCGCCGGACAATACCTTTGAGGTCATCCGTAAACTATGTAACGATAATAAGAATATTGTGGGAGTGAACCTGAGCGAAAATTTCGGTCAGCATGCGGCGCTGATGGCAGGATTCCATCAAGTGGGCGGCGATATTATCGTGTGTCTGGACGATGACGGACAGACGCCGGCAAATGAAGCCCGTAAACTCATTGACGCAGTGAGGCAGGGACATGATGTGGCATATGCCCATTATGAGAATAAAAAGCATTCCGGTTTTAGGAATTTCGGCAGTAAAATCAATGATCTGATGGCGGTAGTTTTGCTGGACAAGCCCAAGAATCTGCAGATTTCCAGTTATTTTGCGGCAAAGCGCTTTATCGTTGAGGAAATGAAGAAATATGAAAATCCTTATCCCTATGTAATGGGATTGGTGCTTAGGACTACAAAGGATATTATCAATATCGATATTACTCACAGGGAGCGGGAAGTAGGGCAGTCAGGATATACCTTCAGTAAGCTGGTGAAGCTGTGGATGAACGGATTCACGGCATTCAGCGTGAAACCCCTGCGCATTGCCACCGCCTGCGGTTTCTTTTCGGCAGTGGCGGGTTTTATCTACGGCATTGTAACCATAGTGCGCAAACTGCTGGGTCTCAATTATGTCATGGGATTCAGCGCCCTGATGGCGGTGCTCTTGTTTATCGGGGGACTGAATCTGATTATGCTGGGTCTGATAGGGGAGTATATCGGAAGAATTTATATTTCCCTGAATAAGTCGCCTCAGTTTGTTGTGAGGGAGATTATACGGGCAGAGTAAAGGGCACATCCGATTGGGGATTAATCCGGCTTTTTGTGGCACTGCCCGTTTAAAGCGCAATTTGCACAGCCACAGCCGCAGGAGGACTTGCCTTTTTTCTTATCCTTTACCAATTTGGCGATAATAAGAGATACGATTGCTATGAGCAGGGCGCTGACGATAATGTTTCCCGCATTTAAAGTAAGCCAAGATAACATGTGTTATTTCCTTTCTGTTATGTTTATTATGAAATAGCAGTAAGCAAAAGTTAATTAAGGACATGCGGTTAGCAATCACTAACCGCAATATTATTATAATAACAGGAAGCCGGTCAGTCAAGTGTTTTTTGCGGAAATCATGAAAAAGGGATGCGGATAAATATTGACAGTTTCAGGGAAAAAATATATCATGTAAGAAGTAAATCGGTATCATTAAAAAGTAGAAACGAGGGATATTATGGCGCTGAGTAAGAAGCCCACAAAGGGTATGAAGGATATTTTGCCGGAAGAAATGAGAATCAGGGATTATGTAATCGGCGTGATTAAGGAGACTTACGGTAAATTCGGCTTTACCTCCATCGAGACTCCCTGTGTGGAAAATATTGCAAATTTGAGCAGCAGGCAGGGCGGAGAGAATGAGAAGCTGATTTTTAAGATATTAAAGAGAGGGGACAAGTTGAATGTGGCGGAAGCTCTTTCTGAAGAAGATGTGGTGGACAGTGGTCTGCGCTATGATTTAACGGTGCCCCTGGTACGGTTTTATTCCAATCATGCGGCGGAGCTCCCCGCTCCCTTTAAGGCGCTGCAGATGGGCAATGTGTGGCGCGCGGATAATCCCCAGAGGGGAAGATACCGCCAATTTATGCAGTGTGACATAGATATTTTGGGCGAGGCTTCCAATCTGGCTGAGATAGAACTGATTCTCGCCACCACCACAACCTTGACCAAGTTAGGATTTTCGGGTTTTCAGATTCGGTTAAATGACAGGCGTATTTTAAAGGGAATGGCGGCTTATGCAGGGTTTGCGGAGTCGGACTATGACAGTGTGTTTATCACTCTGGATAAGATGGACAAGATTGGCTTGGAAGGAGTGAAGTCCGAGCTTTTGGCAGATGGTTTTGGCAAAGAGCAGTGTGACAAGTATCTGGAACTGTTTAGCGAGGTGGAGAAGGCGGACAACGGCATTTCTTATCTGGCAGAGAAGCTTTCCGGGTATCTGGACGACGGGGTGATGACATCTTTTGCGGAAATTATGGAAAGTGTGGGTGTCACCAAAGAGGATAGCTTCGAGTTAGTGTTTGACCCTACGCTGGTGAGGGGAATGTCCTATTATACCGGAACGATTTTTGAGATTGCAATGCCGGAATTCGGCGGAAGCTGCGGAGGCGGAGGGCGTTATGATGAGATGGTAGGACGCTTTACCGGAAATAATGTTCCGGCATGCGGTTTTTCCATTGGCTTTGAGCGCATTGTGCTGCTGTTGATGGAAAGGGGATTCCAAATTCCCGAAAGCCCCAGAAAGATTGCCTATCTGATAGAAAAAGGCGTTGCAGGGGAAGAATTGTGCAGGGTTATCGCCAAAGCGCAGGAAGCCAGAAAAGACGGCAGTCAGGTGTTGGTGGTGCGCATGAATAAAAATAAGAAATTCCAGAAAGAACAGCTTTTAAAGGAAGGCTATGAGAGCTTTGAGGAGTTTTACAGGGAGCCGCTTAAGAACGGAAAAGAAGAATAACAGAATCGAGGGTTTGGGAAAATGGCAGAGTCAATGAAGGGTTTAAAGAGAACACACCGCTGTGGGGAGTTATCCTCCGCGAATATCGGAGAGACCGTCACGGTGATGGGCTGGGTGCAGAAGCAGAGAAACAAGGGCGGCATTATTTTTGTGGATTTGCGGGACCGGGCAGGCATTTTGCAGATTATTTTTGAGGAGAGCGACTGCGGGACGGAAAATTTTGAAAAGGCTGCCAGACTGAGAAGTGAATTTGTGGCGGCAGTCGTAGGTAAAGTGGAGAAGCGTGAGGCGGCGGCAAATGAGAATCTGGCAACGGGAGAAATCGAGGTCCGCGCTACACAGGTGCGTATCTTGTCCGAGGCGGAGACCCCTCCCTTTCCCGTGGAAGCGGATTCTAAGACCAAGGAAGAGCTGCGTCTGAAATATCGTTATCTGGATTTGCGCAGACCGGATCTGCAGAAAAATTTAATGCTTAGAAGCGCGATTACTACATCCATCAGGGCTTTTATGAGCGGAGAAGGCTTTTTGGAGATGGAGACTCCCATTTTAACAAAATCCACACCGGAGGGCGCAAGGGATTATCTGGTGCCCAGCCGTGTGCATCCGGGGACTTTTTATGCGCTGCCCCAATCCCCTCAGTTGTTTAAGCAGCTTTTAATGTGTTCCGGTTATGACCGCTATTTTCAATTGGCAAAATGCTTCAGGGATGAGGATTTGAGAGCGGACAGGCAGCCGGAATTTACCCAGATGGATATGGAAATGTCCTTTGTGGATGTGGACGATGTGATTGATGTGACGGAGCGTATGGTGCAAAAGGTCTGCAGGGAAGCGGTGGGGCTGGAGGTGAAGCTTCCCATGCCCCGCATGACATGGAAAGAAGCCATGGACCGTTTTGGCTCGGATAAGCCGGACACCCGCTTTGGAATGGAGCTTACCGATGTGTCCGAAACCGTGGCGGATTGCGGGTTTGCGGTATTTACTTCGGCTTTGGAGGCAGGCGGCAGCGTAAGGGGAATCAATGTCAAAGGACAGGCGGAAATGCCCCGGAAGAAAATCGACGCCCTGATTGAATTTGCCAAGGGTTATGGAGCAAAGGGGCTGGCTTATTTATCCGTACAGCCGGACGGCTCCTATAAATCTTCCTTTGCAAAGTTTATGACGGAAGAGAAATTAAAGGCGCTGGTGGAGGTTATGAAAGGGAAGCCGGGGGATTTACTGTTTTTCGCGGCGGATAAATTGAAAATTGTATGGTCGGTTTTGGGGGCGCTGCGCTGTGAGTTGGCAAAGCAGCTCCAGCTGATTGATAATTCTGCATTTAACTTTTTGTGGATAACCGAGTTTCCTCTGCTTGAGTGGAGCGAGGAGGAGAACCGTTTTGTGGCAATGCACCATCCTTTTACCATGCTGATGGAAGAGGATTTGGCTCTGCTTGATACAAAACCCGGGGAAGTGCGCGCCAAGGCATATGATATTGTGTTAAACGGCATTGAGCTGGGCGGCGGCAGCGTGAGAATTTTCCAGAATGACATACAGGAGAAGATGTTTGAGGTGCTGGGCTTTACGAGGGAGCAGGCGTATGAGCGTTTTGGATTTCTGTTGAATGCGTTTAAGTACGGCGTTCCGCCCCACGCAGGACTGGCAATCGGATTGGACCGTTTTGTGATGCTGCTTGCCGGAGCCGACAACATTCGTGAGGTGATTGCGTTCCCCAAGGTAAAGGATGCCTCCTGCCTGATGACGGATGCGCCCAATGTGGTGGACGGGATTCAACTGGAAGAGCTGGGTATCCGGATTGTCCGGGCGGAGGAAGAAAAGGAAGTATAATAAGGACAGGGGCAGGAAAATGCGGGCGAGAGGTTATCTTCTCAATGTGGCGGACTTGGACGCCATGGAGGAAGCGGTTCTTAAAAAAATAGATCGGGAACGGTTAAAGAAAATGGAGTCAATCGTCCTGCCGGAGAAGAGAAGAGCCTGTGCCGGAGCCGGACTTCTGATACAGTGGTCATTGTATACAGTGCATACAATGTATACAGTGCATACACTCCCCCCTCAACTTGTTGAGGGTGCCCGGCTTGCCAAAGGTGCCCGGCTTGCCGGAGGGTTAGTGGAGGAATTGTCCCTTGCCCGGCTTGTAGAGGAACTGCCTGTGCCGCTTTCTCCTTCTTATATTTACGGAAAAAGGGGAAAACCTTATTTTAGGGATATTCCCCTGTTTTTTAATTTATCCCACTCCGGCGATTATGTGATATGTGTGGTGTCGGAGCATGAGGTGGGAGTGGACATTCAGAAGCAGAAAACCGTCAGGGAACGGCAAATCAGCAATCGTTTTTTCCATGAGAGAGAGAGGGAATGGTTAGCCGGACTTTCCGAAAAAGAGAGAACGGAGGCTTTTTTCCGGCTTTGGACCCGCAAGGAAGCTTATGGAAAGATGACGGGAGAAGGAATTGCGGATGCTGCCGGCAGGGATTTCAGCGAGTTGGATGTCCGGTGGCTGAAAGGCACTTCCTGGGCGGAATACAGTCTGCCTTCAGGCAGTCTGTCCGAGGGCAGTTTGTCCGAGGGTTATAAAATAGCCTGCTGTGTGCGGGATGAGGAAGAATGCTGCGATTATGAAAAAATTAATGATTTATCTTAAGGATTATAAAAAAGAATCGGTGCTGGCGCCGCTGTTTAAGCTGCTGGAGGCTTTCTTTGAGCTTTTGGTTCCTTTGGTGATGACAAATATTATTGATATCGGCATTGCCAATAAGGATATGGGGTATATCGCAAAAATGGGACTGTGCCTTTTTGCTTTGGGCGTGGTGGGGCTTGTATCCTCTGTCACGGCGCAGTTTTTTGCGGCAAAGGCGGCGGTGGGATTTTCCACGAAGCTGCGGCAGGCGCTGTTTGACCATATTCAGTCCCTGAATTTTACGAATATTGATAAGGCCGGCACTTCCACCATGATTACCCGGATGACCAGCGACATCAATCAGGTGCAGTCGGGAGTCAATATGGTGCTGCGCCTGTTTTTGCGTTCGCCGATTATTGTTTTCGGCGCCATGATTATGGCTTTTACCATTGATGTAAAGAGCGCTCTTGTATTTGTGGTGGCGATACCACTGCTTGGCGTTGTGGTTTTCGGAATCATGCTTTGGACCATGCCCCTGTACAGAAATGTGCAGAACAGGCTGGACAGGGTGCTGGGCATCACAAGGGAAAACCTTACCGGAGTCAGGGTAATCCGGGCTTTTCATCAGGAGGAGCAGGAGGAAACACGGTTTCGGGAAAATACGGACGCTTTGGCGGCTGCGCAGATGTATGTAGGAAAAATAAGCGCCTGCATGAATCCAATAACATATGTTATTGTAAACGGAGCCATTATCGCGCTGATTTACATAGGCGGAATTCAGGTAAATATAGGAAATTTAACTCAGGGTGAAGTAGTCGCCATTATCAATTATATGTCCCAGATTCTGGTGGAGCTGGTGAAGCTGGCAAATCTGATCATTCTGCTGACCAAAGCTCTCGCCAGTGCAGGGCGCGTGTCGGCGGTGTTTGAGATTGCAGGCGGGGAGAGCAATTTTGAGGGAGCGGTATCTAAAGAAGACATTTGCGCCGGAGAATTGGAATTTCATAGGAGTAAAGCAGGGAATGGGATTTCCCGGAGGGATGCCCCCTATCTGGTATTTGACCATGTGGGACTCACCTATGAAGGAGCGGGGGCGGAAACCCTTCATGATATAAATTTCACGGTAAACCGTGGAGAAACCATCGGTATCATCGGGGGAACCGGCTCCGGGAAAACCTCTCTAATAAACATGATTCCCGGTTTTTATCCCGTGACGGAGGGTGGCATTTATCTGGAGGGAACGAATATCGGGCAGATGTCTGCGGAAGAATTGAGACAGCGAATCGGTGTGGTGCCGCAAAAAGCGGTGCTTTTTAAGGGAACTGTCCGGAGCAATCTGCTGTGGGGAAAGGAAGACGCTTCGGAGGAAGAGCTGTGGCACGCCATTGATATTGCTCAGGCAAGGGAAGTTGTGGAAGGTAAGGACAAAAAGCTGGACGCCGAGATTGCCCAGAACGGTAAAAATCTTTCCGGCGGGCAGAGACAGAGGCTGACTATCGCCCGGGCACTTGTGCGGAGGCCGGAAATCCTGATTTTGGATGACAGCGCATCGGCTTTGGACTACGCCACGGACGCAAAACTGCGAAAAGCTCTGCGGGATTTGGGGACGGATGATAAAGGGAACCCGATCACTACTTTTATCGTGTCCCAGAGGGCATCCACCATACGGCAGGCGGATAAGATTATTGTGCTGGACGATGGGGAGATGGCAGGGGCAGGCACCCATGAAGAGTTGCTGTCAAATTGTACGGTATATCAGGAAATTTATTATTCCCAATATCCGAAGCAGGAGAAAGAGAAATGAGCGGCTTGTGATAACATTTTATGTTTGAACTTGCTGTTGGAAGTATTAGTATGGCACGGCAATGACATAACATGAGGAACCAAAGCAATATGCCAAAACTGCATTGTATATCATTGCAGTAGGCTGCTTCGGCATGGAAGATTATATGGGAAATCATGAAAAGTAACGAAAAAGGGTCTGCAGGTTATTGGAAAGGCATGGTTATCAGCATGGGCAAAAATCAAACTTCACAAACAAAACCCGCACAAAAGGAAACCATACGAAAAGTTTTGCGTTATATCAAAAAATACCGTATCAGCGTGGCGCTGTCCGTTTTGCTGGCGGCGCTCACGGTAGCGCTTACTTTGTATGTTCCTATTCTGACCGGCAATGCGGTGGACTTGCTGCTTGGCAGGGGAAAGGTGGATATGCAACAGATATCTGCCATTATATTAAAAATAGCAGTTGTTATGTTAATTACGGCAGCGGCGCAGTGGGTGATGAATACCTGCAACAATTATATTACTTATCATGTGATTAAGGATATCAGGGAAGAGGCGTTTGCCAAGCTGGAAACGCTTTCTTTAAAATATCTGGATGCCCATGCCTATGGAGATATCGTAAGCCGTATTATTGCGGATGTGGATACTTTCGCAGATGGTCTGCTGATGGGATTCACCCAGCTTTTTACCGGGGTATTGACCATTTTCGGCACATTAGGCTTTATGTTTCTGACCAATATTCCCATTACGCTGGTGGTAGTGTGTATCACCCCGGTATCGTTTTTGGTTGCCAAATTTATTGCTACCAGAACCCATGCCATGTTTCAGGAGCAGACCGTGACAAGGGGAGAGCAGACTTCGTTGATAGAGGAAGTCATAGACAATCAGAAGCTGGTGAAGACTTTTTCCAGAGAAGCTGCGGTGAGAGAGCAGTTTGCCGAAATTAACGGCAGATTACAGAAATGTTCCCTGAAAGCGATTTTTTTCTCCTCTATCACCAATCCCGCCACCCGTTTTGTTAATAGCTTGGTGTATGCGGGAGTGGGAATCTGTGGCGCTTTCTTTGCCATTACCAGGGGATTCAGCGTAGGGCAGTTGTCCATTTTCTTGAGTTATGCAAACCAATATACAAAACCCTTTAATGAAATATCGGGTGTTATTACTGAACTTCAGAACGCCTTAGTGTGTGCATCCCGTATTTTTGAGCTGATTGAGGAAGAATCTCAGACGCCGGACAGCGAAGGGGCGAAGGTACTTGCCGATGCGAGCGGAAATGTAAGCCTGAGTCATGTATATTTCCAATATGTTCCGGAGAAAAAGCTGATTGAAGATTTTAATTTACAGGTAAAACCGGGGCAGCGGGTGGCAATCGTGGGACCTACGGGCTGTGGAAAGACTACGATCATCAATCTGCTAATGCGGTTTTATGATGTGAATGGGGGCAGTATCTGCGTGGACGGCACGGATATTAGGGAGATTACCCGAGGGAGCCTGCGCACCGGCTATGGAATGGTATTGCAGGATACTTGGCTGCGCAGCGGCACTATCCGGGACAATATCCGTATGGGTAAACCGGAAGCTACGGAGGATGAGGTCATTCAGGCGGCAAAGGCATCCCATGCCCACAGTTTTATCAAGCGTCTGCCACAGGGCTATGACACTGTGATTACGGAGGACGGCGGAAGCCTTTCCCAAGGGCAGAAACAGCTTTTGTGCATTGCCAGAGTGATGCTGTGCCTGCCGCCCATGCTGATATTGGACGAAGCTACCTCCTCTATTGATACCCGCACGGAGATTCGGATTCAGAAGGCTTTTGCAAAGATGATGGAAGGCAGGACCAGCTTTATCGTGGCGCACCGCCTGTCCACCATTCAGGAAGCGGATGTGATTCTGGTGATGAAGGATGGAAATATCATTGAGCAGGGCAACCATGAGAGCCTGCTGGCGAAGGGCGGATTTTATGCAAATTTGTATAATAGTCAATTCGCGATTTAATATTTTGCGATAGAACTTGATTAATTGATTTGAAAATGTGGGAACTATCACAATATTATATCCAATTATTCAATAATGCGGGAATTATATGTTAAAACAAGTAAAAAGTATTGCGCATATGCGTATATTCTGATACAATAAACCCAAAGCATATATTCTTTGAATCTTAGGCGGCGCAGCCGTTCCAGATAGGGAGTTCTCTCATGTATTTCAACGAAATCTGTGCTTTTATTTCCAAACATCTTATAAGGCATGGATTCCGTGAACGCTAGGGCTGTTTTTTCCTTTCGGTTTCCATGGGAAGGAGGAAATTTGAAACAACAGGAGAAAAGGCGGCAGGCGGAAGAACTGCCGGAGAAAAGCCGACCGGGGAGAAAACCACAGGGGAAGCCCCCGCAGGCAAAGAGGCAGTACAGGGACACGGTGTTTCGGATGCTGTTCGGTGACAAAAGGAACTTGCTGGAGCTGTACAATGCGGTCAGTGGGAGTGGTTGCAGGGACCCGGAGGAGCTTAAAATCGTGACCTTGGAGAATGCCGTCTATATGGGGGTCAAGAACGATCTGGCATTTCTGGTGGAGCTACGGCTGCATCTGTATGAGCGCCAATCCACCATAAACTTCAACATGCCGTTCCGCTTCCTGCAGTATGTGTCGGAGGAATACGCAAAGCTTACGGCAGGGGAAAATATCTATGGGAGCAGGAGAATCCCCCTCCCGGCGCCGCATTTTATTGTATTCTACAACGGAGTAAGTCCGTTTCCGGAAAGGCAGCTCATGAGGCTCTCGGATGCCTTTCCGAAGGACATAAAATGTCCTCTGGGAAAGGATACATTCCCGAAGGACACAAGATGTCCCTTGGAAAAGGCTGATTCCCCGAAGGGTCCCATTTTCCCTAAGGAAGGGACTGAACCGCAGCTGGAGCTCATGGTGCAGATCATCAATATCAACGAGGGATACAATGAGGAATTAAAGGAGAAGTGCCCAACCCTCAAGGAGTATATGCAATATGTGGACAGGGTAAGGGAATACGCTGCCGTTATGCCTTTGGAGGAAGCAGTGGACCGTGCAGTGGATGAATGCATTAAAGAAGGAATCCTGAAAGATTTCCTTTTGTTGAACAAGGCGGAGGTAAGGCATATGAGCATCTATGAATTTGACGAAGAGGCATACGAAAGAGCCATACGCACTGAGGAGTATGAGAGGGGCATGGAAGATGGAATAGAACAAGGACTTGCGAGAGGTATTATGCAAGGAATTATAGAAACAGGGCTGGATTGCGGGCTTTCGGAGAGTGACATTCTGGAGCGGCTGCAGGCAAAGCTGAATCTATCCCTGCAGAAGGCACAGGAATACTTTGCGGCGTTTGAACATTGAACATGGGTCAAAATGTAGGAACGGAAATGGATAGTATATGAGAAATATAATAACCGGAGTGCACATATTCAGTTATATTTTCGCAACCGTAATTTTTCGAGTCCTAATATATGTATGATTAAAAAGCTGGATAAAGAAAATATGGAATATTATGTTGCAACGATTGACGACACACTTTTCTACCGGGATATTGCGTTTGGAGAAACGGAAATAGAGGAATAATGCCA
The DNA here is from genome assembly GCA_023664665.1 of Lachnoclostridium sp. GTDB lineage: Bacteria > Bacillota > Clostridia > Lachnospirales > Lachnospiraceae > Acetatifactor. The sequence goes on along the minus strand of JAMPEY010000007.1, from coordinate 37,128 downwards.
ATATAGAAATACAAACACAAGGGAGACTATATGGTTAGCGTAAGCAATATAAGATATAATTTGTTCCTTTTCGCAATCTGTCTTGCCCTGTCTTCCTGCGCATGGACGGGCGGCGCCGGAACACAGAGCACAGAGGCGGAAATTGGTGGAATCAATATTTCGCAGGAGATGGAAGAGTACATAAATCAATTTGTTTCTTTGTATACAAGTGATGCTATGGATTCCGGTGAGGACGCGGGAGAAGCGTTCCCTGCATTAATTATTGAGGAAAGCGATTTCCCGGCGGACAGCGACAACGGAGCGCTGTTAGTGAAATACAGCGACCGTGACGGAAAGCTGCTCAGGTACCAGCTTTGTATGTATGGGGAAACGGGCAATACCATTATTGATTACTATTTTTGTGAGCATTTTGTCTGGATTCATAAGCAGGACAATCATTACAGCAGTGCCGTTTTGAAGGCAGGCTATTATGATATTCTCTATAGCGAGGACGAGGGCTATATTCTCATGGGGGAAGATGTTTATGTCCTTCATGATGACAAGACAGTGGAAAAGCTGGAGAAGGCAGATAAGACAGACAAGGCGGACAAAACAGATGCGATAGAAGAGACAGAAGGAGGACTGCCTGGCATTCCGCTTCCGGAGGAATTGGAGCAGGAAACGGGAGAGTCTGGAAAGGCAGAAGAGTCAGGGGAAACAGGGGCATCTGGAGGGTTAGGCAAAACCACAGAAACAGGACAGTCCAAAGAAGCAGGGCTATCTAATGGTTCAATAGAGAATGCCTTGCTTCCATCGCGCCCGGCAAAAGCTTATGGGCGCGAAGCGGATATTTATATGCTCCGTGGCGAGTATGGATTGGCAGCGGAAGCTTTGCGGGACGGTGCAGAAGCAGCAAAAGATGACGGACTGGCGGAGCGATTTGCTTCTCTTAAGAAGAATCTGATATTAGCAAAGACGAAACGGTATAGAAACAAGCAGTTCTTACAGGAAATGAGCTGGCAGTATGTGTATGATGCGCATGGAAATGAGGTAAAAAACCTGTACTATTCCCAGAAGGGGCGGATGCAGAGCGGCTGGGAGAGAGAATATGGAGAGAATGGGGAATTGACAAAATGCATCCGCTATCATAACGGTGAAATGCTGTATCAGGAAGAGTATGGGTATGATGAAAACGGCAGAACCCTCTGGTTCACCCACCGCTATAATGATGAACTGGCGGAATATCACGAAGAGTATGACTGGCGGAAAGAGTACGAATATGACGAAAACGGCAGCCAGACAGAATACAGGCAGTATGACAAAGAAGGGGAGCTGCTTTATCGGTGTGCTTATGAGTATGACAGAGGTATGCCGGTAAAGTCGATAACCTATGATAAATATGGAAAAAAAGAAGAGTATCAGTACGGCTCCTTCGGCAATCTTGTGAAGGATATAAGGTATGGAGCGGACGGGGAAATCGACCGCTGGGAGGAGTGGCAGTATAATGACAAGGGAGAAGTTATAAAGGATGTAAGCTATGATGCGGACGGACAGGCGGTAAACCATAAGGAATACGAGTATCAATGTGATGCTGCGGGAAATGTAATCCAATATACCGAATTTGAAATTTATGGTGGTGAAAGACAGATTGTTATGCGCTTTGATAATGCATATGACAATGAGGGAAGATTGGTAAGGAGCATAGAATATGAGGGAGAAGACATATTGAGCCGGAAGGAAATCCGTTATGAGCATGATGATGCCGAGCCGGATAAAGCTGAGCATGACAATGCTTATCATCATAAAGAAACCACTTATTTTTATCAGGATGGCAGGATGGATTCTTGGACAGAAAGAACTTATGACCAAAGAGGTTATACTCTTAAATATGCAGCCTACCGCAGTGATGGCAGTCTGACATCCCTGTGTGAGATGGAGTATGACGAAAATGAGGTTAGGCGTAAAAAAATCATGTATGACGGAGATGGAAGCGTAATTGAGTGGTACGAATATAACGAAGCCGGTCATGCCACTAAGGAATTGGTGTATGATGCGGACAAAAATTTGTTAAAATGGGACGAATATCAATATGACCCATATGGGAATTGCGTGCATATTGACTGCTTTGATGAAGAGGGAAATGTGGTAAAGCAGGAGGATAAAACCTATGATGCATTGGGAAACCTGACCGGGCACACATTCCGTACATCTGACGAAGAAATCGTTTATACCCATATAAACGCATATCGGCTTATGGGGACATGGCAGCGGCTGCCAAAAAATAATTAGTGTTGTTGTCACAAATACATACCCTCCCGCATAGAATAGAGAAAGAGTGTGGGAGGTATTTTTATGCCTTTGATCGCATTGGACGCAGGACACGGGGGCGCCAATCCGGGAGCCGTTTACAACGGACGGCAGGAAAAGGATGATGTTCTTGCGTTAACCTTGGCCGTAGGTAATATTTTGGAAAGAAACGGCGTGGATGTCTATTATACCAGAACAACGGATATTTATGAGGCTCCTTCTGCGAAAGCACAGGAGGCGAATGAAGCGGGAGCGGATTATTTTGTGTCCATTCACCGCAATTCCAGCCCTTTTCCCAATCAATATACGGGAGTGGAGTCCCTTGTCTATAACAGATACGGAAATGCCGCCAGAATGGCATATAACATCAATGACAGGCTGGAACAGGTGGGTTTTGTGAATCAGGGAGTCAATGAGAGGGATAATCTTGCGGTATTGAATCAGACGCAGATGCCTGCAGTGCTGGTGGAAGTAGGATTTATCAATACAGACGCGGACAATATTCTGTTTGACGAGCAGTTTGACGCCATTGCGCAGGCGATTGCGGACGGCATTCTGCAGACTTTGTGGACGGAATGAGAGGAAAGATGGATTTCTTTGACTTTTTAACGGCGGTGGGCGGTCTTGCATTGTTTTTGTATGGAATGAATCTTATGGGGGAAGGACTGCAGGGATTTCAGGGCGGCAGGATGGAATATATCTTGAAAAAATCCGCTTCCAATCCGTTAAAAGCCATGCTGGTGGGCGCGGGCGTAACGGCGCTCATGCAGTCATCTTCCGCAGTGACGGTTCTGACAGTGGGCTTCACCGGTTCCGGAATCATGACATTGGAGCAGGCGGCAGGCATTATCATGGGGGCTAATGTGGGAACCACTGTCACAGCATGGATTCTGGGGCTTGCGGGAATTGACAGTTCTTCTTTTCTGGTGCGAATGTTAAAACCGGCTTCTTTTGCTCCCGTTTTGGCAATTGTGGGGGTGGTTATGCAGATGGGCGCCCACAGGGACAGACAAAAAAGAATTGCGGCTGTTTTAGTAGGGTTCGCGCTGCTGATGTTTGGCATGGACACGATGAGCGGAGCGGTAAAGCCCCTTATGAATCAAAAATTTTTTACGGATATGCTGACAGGTTTATCGTTTCATCCTATGTTGGGAATGCTTGCGGGAACTGCATTTACCGCCGCCATTCAGTCATCCTCCGCATCCATAGGCATTCTGCAAATCCTATGCATGACGGGAGAAATAAGCTATGGCGCGGCAATTCCTGTGATTATGGGGCAGAATATCGGCACCTGCGCCACGGCAATGCTTGCGGGAATCGGAGCCTCCCCGAATGCAAAGCGCGCGACACTGATACATTTATATTTTAATGTAATAGGTACGGCGTTCTTTATGACGGCATTTTTGGTTATCGGCCGACTACATCCGCTGTCTCTTCTTCAGGATGCCGCAACGCCTTTTGGCATCGCGGCAATACATAGCTTATTTAATATTACATCTGTTATTTTATTGCTGCCGTTTTCCGGACTGTTGGTGAAACTGGCATATTTGACAGTTCCGCAAAAAACTAGGACTCTGTTTCCTGTTCCGCCGTCTCTTCGTTGACTCCGGATTCTTCCAAAGAAGCTTCCTGTTCTTCTTCCGGAGGCGCCGGCAGGGTCATCAATACTTTGGAAATGCGGTTCTGGTCGATGCCTTTCACCTGTAGGAGGATGCCGCTTTCCAGAGAGACCTCTTCTCCGTCCTCCGGAAGGTGGTTCAGGCATTCAATAATGATGCCGCCGATGGAATCATAGTCCTCACTGTCCAGATTGGTTCCCAGGGCATCGTTGATGTCATCCAGTTTCATGCTGCCTTCCACCAGATAAGTGCGCTCGTCCACCGCCTGAATAAATTCCTCTTCGTCCTGATCGTATTCGTCGCGGATTTCACCTACAATCTCCTCTAATAAATCCTCGAGGGTAATCATTCCTACGGCGGCGCCGTATTCGTTTAAGACAAAGGCTACATTAGTGGTTTTTTCACGCATTTCATACATCAGATCCGCAATTTTCTTATACTCATAAGTGTAGTGGGCATCCCGCAGGATATCTTTGATATGGAAAGCTTCCGGATTTTTTGTCAGAATAAAATCCTTGATATTGATAAGTCCCACAATATTATCCTTGTCGTCCTGATAGACGGGAAGACGGGTGTACATGGACTCGCTGAACACGCCGAGAACCTGTTCATAGGTGTCGTCCAGCCCTACGGTGACCATATTGATACGGGGAATCATGATATCCTTTGCCAGAGCATCGGAAAAGTCAAACACATTGTAAATCATTTCCCGCTCTTCCGTTTCAATAACACCATCCTCATGGCTTACATCCACATAGGTGCGCAGCTCAGTCTCCGTCATGGTGGAAGCCTTTTTGTTGGGGTCCACCCGCAGGATGAATAAAATAGCATTCGATATTTTATCTACCAGAAAAATAACGGGGGTCAGCAGATGCATCAGCCCATAAATAATGCCGCTGTATAAGAGGGATAATTTTTCGGAGGAAAGCATTGCGAGAGTCTTAGGGACAATTTCACCGAACAGAAGCACCACCAGAGTAAGAATGCCTGTGGCAATGCCAACGGCAAGATTAATCCGCATTGCCAGAGTGGTGGCAAGCGAGGCAGCATAAAGATTGACAATATTATTTCCGATAAGTATGGCACTCAGCATTTTGCCGTAGTTTTCCAATATCTTATTGACGGTCGCTGCGCGTTTGCTGCCCTCTTCTTCCAGAGCGCGCATCCGCACCCTGTTACAGGTGGTAAGGGCGGTTTCCGCAGAAGAAAAGAAACCTGACAAAATAACCAGTACGATTAATGAAATAAATTGTATGACACCGGGGGTATCCAAAAAAGTTCACTCCTTCTGTAATAGATTTGTTAATAATGAATATACAATAGATATGGATAGTTGTCAAGTTTTACGGATGTGGGGAATATATTATTGTGAAGAGAATGAGGATTTCCGGGATTTGGTCGTAGCAAAGCTGCGATGTGGAGATTAAGTTAAAAATAAGAAAGAGGGGAACATGATTTGGAAAAATATCAGGAAAAAAAGGTACCGCTGCTTTTCTTTTTAAAGAGTCTTTTATTTTCCTACATAGTGACTGCCGTGTTGTTAATGCTGCTTGCCCTGCTGCTTTATAAGGCGGGCATCGGGGCGGGCATTGTGTCCGTCGCCATTATCGCCATTTATGTGATATCCACCTTTTTGGCGGGGTTTCTGGCGGGAAAGAAGATGCAGAACCGGAAATTTCTGTGGGGACTTGTGATGGGAGTTTTATATTTTCTGGTGCTGGCGGTGATGTCCTTTGCGATAAACCGCTCCGTGGGAGAGCTGGGAAATTCTTTTTTTACGACCATGGTACTGTGTATCGGAGGCGGAATGCTGGGGGGTATGGTAAGTTGAATCCGGCTCGGCCGCATAATGCACCCAGCTGCATAATGCACTTAGCTGCATAATGCAGTCCGATTGAAATTCCGCCCTGAAAAAATTTATCAGAATTTTGGAAAAAACCCTTTTACAAATGGAGAGTTTATGTTATACTACATTTAATTGTTCCGCCGTAAGGCGGATAAGACCACTAAGGAGGTTATTTGTAATGAAACATATTAAAACTTTGACCACCAGAGATTTGAAAGAATCCATGAAAAAGGGCGGTTGCGGCGAGTGCCAGACATCCTGTCAGTCCGCTTGCAAGACTTCATGTACAGTAGGGAACCAGAGTTGCGAAAAGATGAAATAATCAAACAGCATGAGACTAAGGTGAGCAGCGATTCCGGTCGCTGCTTGTTTGTGTGAAAGGATTGAACCGTGATACACCGATACAAGAACAATGGATATCATATTGTCATGGATGTAAACAGCGGAGCCGTCCATATAACGGATGCCATCGTGTATGACATCATACCTTTGATAGAGCCCCTTGTGACGGAAGGGATCAAGGACAGCGATATCATTAAGGCGGCGGTCTTAAATATGGAAAAGCTTCCTTATCCGCAGGAAGAAATTGAGGAAGCCGTGGAAGAAGTGCTTGCGCTGGAAAAGGCGGGACAGCTTTTTGCTCCGGATATTTATGAAAACTATATTTTTGATTTTAAGAACAGGCAGACAGTGGTGAAGGCTCTCTGCCTGCATATTGCCCATGACTGTAATCTTGCCTGTGAGTATTGTTTTGCGGGAAAGGGAGAGTACCACGGAGAGCGTGCATTCATGAGCTTTGAAGTGGGTAAAAAGGCATTGGATTTTCTGGTGGCTAATTCCGGCAGCCGGGTGAATCTGGAGGTGGACTTCTTTGGGGGAGAACCTTTGATGAACTTTTCGGTGGTAAAGAAGCTTGTAGAGTACGGAAGGAGTCTGGAAGCGCCCCATAATAAGAAATTCCGGTTTACCCTCACCACCAACGGGGTATTGCTGAACGATGAGATTTTGGAATTTGCCAATAAGGAGATGGCAAACATTGTTTTAAGCATAGACGGAAGGAAGGAAGTCCATGATAAGATGCGGCCCTTTCGGGGCGGACAGGGCAGCTATGACCTGATTGTTCCAAAGTTTAAGAAAGTGGTTGAGAGCAGGGAACAGACCAATTATTATGTGCGAGGCACATTTACCCACTATAATACGGATTTTTCGCAGGATGTGCTGCATCTTGCGGATTTAGGGTTTCGGCAGATATCCGTAGAACCGGTAGTGGCGCCGCCCTCGGAACCTTATGCGATTACGGAGGAGGACATCCCCAAACTGAAAGAGGAATATGACAGACTGGCAGTGGAGATGTTAAAAAGAAATAAAGAGGGGAAGGGTTTTCATTTCTTCCATTTTATGATAGACTTGCAGGGTGGTCCCTGTGTGGCGAAGCGGCTTTCGGGATGCGGCTCCGGCACGGAATATCTTGCCGTAACCCCGTGGGGGGATTTGTATCCCTGTCATCAGTTTGTGGGAAATGAGGCGTTCCTCATGGGGAATGTGGAGGAAGGCATTCTCAGGGAAGATATCAGGGACGAGTTTAAATGCTGTAATGTGTACGCTAAGGAAAAATGCAAAAAATGTTTTGCCAAATTTTATTGCAGCGGCGGTTGTGCGGCAAATTCTTATAATTTCCACGGAAATATCAACGATGCGTATGACATAGGCTGCGAATTGCAAAGAAAAAGAATAGAATGCGCCATTATGCTGAAGGCGGCGCAGGCGGAGGAAGAGCAAGAATCCTGAAGAAAATAAAAGCCTGCAGCGAAAAGAGTGAATCATAAGAATAAAATCATAAGAATAGGAAACAAAAAGACAGAAAGGACAAAAAATCATGAAAAAGAGCAAGGCGGTTATTATTTTGCTGTGTCTGCTGCTGGTTCTGGCAGGCGTATCCTATGTGGATATCTACGGTACGGATGCGGAGGGCACTGCAAGCGCATCAGACATTAGTCTGGGACTTGATCTGGCGGGAGGAGTCAGCATCACCTATCAGGCGGTGGGGGAAGAAACTCCTGACCAGACGGATATGAGCGATACCATTGCAAAGCTCCAGAAGCGTGTGGAGAATTATAATAAAGAAGCAATTGTGTATCAGGAAGGCGCTAACAGAATTAATATTGAAATTCCCGGCGTCAGCAATGCCAATGCTATTTTGCAGGAATTGGGCAGACCCGGCGCGCTGTACTTTATTTCGGAGACAGGTCCCGATGGCAGCAAAAACTATTCCTCACAGATAGTACAGGGAGCGGACGGAACGACAGGATATACCTATGTGCTCAACAAATCCATCGATGTCCTTCTTGAGGATGGCTCCATCGCTCTGGTAGGTACGGATGTTGCGGAAGCCCGTGCGGGTTCCACGCAGGACAGGCTGGGAAACAGTGTGTATGCGGTAGATTTGACCATGACCGAGGAAGGCAGGGAAAAATTTGCGACGGCTACCAGAAATGCTTATGAGAAGGGCGAGACCCTTGCCATTTATTATGACGGAAATTTTGTGAGCGTACCTGGTGTAAACGGTGTCTTCACGGACGGAAGCGCGCAGATTTCCCCTATGGAAAGTTTTGAGGCTGCGGAGAATCTGGCTTCCACCATCCGTATCGGCGGTCTCAAGCTGGAACTTGAGGAACTGCATTCCAAGGTGGTGGGCGCACAACTTGGGGAGGAAGCCATTGAGACCAGCTTAAAGGCAGGAGTCATTGGTTTTGCCATTGTAGCGGTGTTCATGATTGCGGTGTATCTGCTGCCGGGCTTTGCGTCCGTGCTGGCATTATGCCTGTATGTGGCATTAATCGTGCTTTTGTTGAACGGTTTTGATATGACATTGACCCTTTCCGGTGTGGCAGGCATCATTCTTTCCATCGGAATGGCGGTGGACGCCAATGTGATTATTTTCGCCCGTATCCGTGAGGAACTGGCGGCAGGAAGAACTGTGCGGGAAGCGATAAAAATAGGATTCGACAAAGCGCTGTCCGCAATTATCGACGGAAATGTGACTACTCTTATCGCCGCTGTGGTGTTACTCTTCTTAGGACCCGGAACCATCAAGGGATTTGCCCAGACTCTGGCGTTAGGTATTGTATTGTCCATGTTTACCGCTCTGGTTGTCACAAGGTGGATCTTAAATGCGTTCTATGCTCTGGGCTTAAAGAGTGAGAAATGGTACGGCGTAGGCAGGAAGGAAAAGAAAATCGTGGATTTCCTGTCCAAGAGGACAATTTTCTTCGGCGCATCCCTTGCCGTGATTGTGGCGGGATTTGTGGTAATGGGAGTCAACGCTTCCAAGGGGAACGATATTTTGAACTATAGTCTGGAATTTAAGGGCGGTACAGCTACCACGGTGAATTTTAATGAGGCAAAGACATTAGAGGAGCTTACCGCACAGGTGGTGCCTCTGATTGAGGAGCTTACGGGCAGCGCGGTACAGGTACAGACCGTGCAGGATTCCAATGAGGCAATTTTTAAGACCAACGCGTTAAATGTGGAACAAAGAGAACAGATGGAACAGATGCTGATTGACAACTTTGGTGTGGAGAAAGCATTGATTACATCGGAAACCATCAGCTCCACCATCAGCGGGGAAATGAAGTCGGATACTATTCTTGCGGTGGTTATCGCGATTATCTGTATGTTACTTTATATCCGTGTCCGCTTCAGTGACATTCGTTTTGGCGCAGGCAGCATTATCGCCCTGCTCCATGATGTACTGGTGGTGCTTGCATTCTATGCGGCGGCAAGGGTGTCGGTGGGCAATACCTTTATCGCCTGCATGTTGACCATTGTGGGTTATTCCATCAATGCGACCATCGTTATCTTTGACCGTATCCGTGAAAATATGGCGGTGATGAGCAGGAAAGAGGATTTGAAGGATGTAGTCAACAAGAGTATTCAACAGACCTTGTCCAGAAGCATCTTTACCTCCCTGACCACCTTTGTCATGGTGGCGGCGCTGTATGTCTTCGGTGTAACCAGCATCCGTGACTTTGCCCTTCCCTTAATGGTAGGTATTGTCTGCGGCGCATATTCTTCCGTATGTCTGGCTGGGGCGCTGTGGTATGTATTTCGGATGAAATTCCCGCCCAAGAAGGCAAAAGCATAAAACGGAATGAAGATTTTCTAAGGTCAGAAAATACCTGACCTAAGAAAATCTTCATTCCGAGAAGAATCCGCAAGCGGATTCTTCCAACTTTGTATTGATTCACAGGCATAAAAAGAAAGTCCCCCGCATAATGTTTAAATATGGACAAATATTGCGGGGGGCTTTTTATGTTGTTGGAAGAGTTGGAATGGAAGCTGGGAGGCAGAATCAAATCCGTGTTGATCATACTGTTGGTAATGCTGCTTATGTGGCATGCCGGCGGCAGCGCATACGGCACATATGCCGACGGTGCATATACCATGGGTCATCCATGGAAGCAGTATTTTGCCTGTTATATCAAGTGCTGGAAAATGCTATGCCTTTTCTGAATACTTCTCCTCACAATATTTGCAGCGGTAGATTCCTCTTTCCTCGTCTGCAAGGTTAAAGACATGGGGAAGACCCTGTTCGATGGAAGTAATGCATCTGGGGTTATGGCATTTGATGACATTCTTAATCTGTTTGGGGAGCACCAATTCCTTTTTTTCCACAATTTCGCCGTTTTTGATGACATTTACGGTAATGTTGTGGTCGATAAAAGCAAGTACATCCAAATCCAGAGTATCAATATCACATTCCACCTTTAAAATATCCTTTTTCTCCATTTTATTGCTGCGGGCGTTTTTGATAATCGCCACGGTGCAGTCCTGTCTGTCCAATTGGAGATGCTCATAAAGGGAAAGGCTTTTTCCTGCTTTGATATGGTCCAAGACAAATCCCTCTTCGATTTTTCCTACATTTAACATATTTCCTCCGTTTCCGCACAAGGCAAAGAATATTGACTCAAGAATAACGATAGTTATTTATTTTTGATATATGATTTGTTCGGTCTGTCGGCCGACTTATATATGAATCTGCAGCAAGGTCAGTATCAACGCCATTCTTACATACACACCGTACTGTGCCTGCTTAAAATAAGCGGCTCTCGGGTCTTCGTCCACTTCCACGGAAATTTCGTTTACCCTGGGAAGGGGGTGGAGCACCAGCATATTCTCTCCGGCAAGCTCCATTTTGGCCAAGTCCAGAATATAGAAGTCTTTCAAGCGGACATAATCTTCCTCATTGAAAAAACGCTCTTTCTGAACACGGGTCATATAGAGAAGGTCAAGTTGGGGCATGACATTTTCCAGACGGACGACCTCTTCATAGGGTATCTCTTTTTCTTTCAGCATATCCGTAATGTAATCGGGAACCCGCAGCTCTTCGGGGGAAATGAAGATGAAGCGGATGCCCTCATAGCGCACCAATGCATGAATAAGTGAGTGTACGGTGCGGCCGAACTTTAAGTCGCCGCACAGGCCGATGGTAAAATCATTGAGCCGTCCCTTCAGGCTTCTGATGGTAAGTAAATCTGTCAAAGTCTGGGTGGGATGCTGATGTCCTCCGTCTCCGGCATTGATGACGGGAATGGAAGATTTTTCTGCGGCAACCATGGGAGCGCCCTCCTTTGGATGCCTCATGGCACAGATATCCGCATAGCAGGAAATGATGCGGATGGTATCGGATACGCTTTCTCCTTTTGCGGCGGAGGAGGAGCCTGCATCGGAGAAACCGATGACGCTTCCGCCGAGTCTGGTCATGGCGGATTCAAAGCTTAGACGGGTGCGGGTGCTGGGTTCATAGAAACAGGTTGCCAGAATCCTGCCGTCACAGGCGTGGGCGTATTTTTGCGGGTTATTTTCAATATCGTTGGCAAGGTCAAAGAGCTTGTCCAATTCTTCAGTGGTAAAATCAAGCGGGCTCATTAAATGTCTCATATTTTCCTCATTTCTACACGACTAAATTCATTTAGGTGATATCCATAAAAATATCGAAGGGAAACCCCTTCGACATTTTTATGATTTATAGGATAACAAATCCTCCACATCCTTCCGTTTCGGAGCGGCGGGAGTTTCAGCGGGATAGCCGATGGGAATCAATGCAACAAGTTCCCTTTCTTCAGGAACCTCCAATAGTCTGGCTGCCTCAGCCACATCAAAGATGCCCATAATGACGGTGCCGAGACCCTGTTCATAAGCGGCAAGGCAAAAGGCTTCACTGGCAACACCGGCATCGAACATCTGCCAGGAATCTCCCTTGACGGTTGAATAGGAGCCGTCCCGCTCAAAACCGCTGCGTCCCTTTACAATGGTGACGGCGATTACCATAGGTGCATTTGCGATAATTTTGCCGTTACCGGGAAACGCACTGGTGCACTGGGCCAATTTTTCTTTGGTCTCACCTTCCACTGCAATGTAACGGGTAATCTGAGTATTCTTCCAACTGGGAGCAAAAGCGGCAGTCCGGATAATATCGGCAAGCAGTTCATGGGATACGGGCTGATTGGTGAATTGACGGATGCTTCTGCGCCCGGTGATACATTCTTTAGCAATCATGTTATTACCTCCTTGCACACATTTTTATTATCTTACCATTTTCGGCAGTCGGTTGCAAGAGATATTCAAAAGATATTCAAAACAATGTGGAAAAACTGTTGTTTACGGGTTCATGAAGTTGTGATAAAATGAAACAAAACAGAGGTAAAAACAAATGAGTGCCAATTTATCGGAGCAATTTCCAGAGGGCTGTGTAGAGGTGCGCAATTCTCCCAAAATAGAAACAAAATTCATGATCGTGTCGATTTTGGGAGTTGTCATAGAGGAGATGGTTTTGGTCTTTTTGGGACTGATGTGTATGGATGACAGTGTGGAGTGGACGGGGGAATTGATTTTCTATGTGTCATTGGCTGTGGTGCTGCCTGTAGTTATTGTTGCGGAAGGAATCGCAGGGGCAAGGCTCGTGTCCCGGGAACGCATTTATTTTGATAAGGAAACGATTTTGCTGAATCTGAAATTCCGTAAGCCTAAGGTGGTTAAATGGAGTCTGCTGGGAGGCATGGTCAAAACGGGAAGCGTGGGATTTACCCTTGTTGACAGGGAAGGAAAGAGGGTAGTCGCCGCGGACATTACCATGATAAATTACAACGCTTTTTATGATATGGCAATCCGCCAATGTAAAGACTATAAGAAGGAACAGCAGAAGGAAAAAACGGGGACTTTTTCGGCAAATACGGGCAGACTCTGCATGGATCCGGGGCTGATTCTTCTGGCGGTTTTGTTTGCTATGGGGATTTCCGCATTTATCATGTCGGGAATTGTAGAGATGTCCCGGCACTCTTTGGCGGTAGCGCTTTTTGAACAAAGTCTTTCCGCGGGAAAAGTATGCCTGATTATGGCGGTTCTGCCGACAGCGGCTCTTCTTGTCTTACTGCCTTTGCAGACAAGGAGGTATTGGAAATATTCCGATCACGGGCTGGAACTTAGCTATGTGTTTCGGAAGCCTGTGCAGTTAAGCTGGGCACAGATCACACGGGTTGAGGTGAAAGTTATAAAGACGGAACGGGGAGAAAGCTATGGTTTTATTCTTTATACCGCTTTCGACCAATATTCCTCCGGAAATCTGCTGACAAAAGGCAATCGGGATTTTAAGCTGCAAGTGGAGCGGATGGCGGAATTATACGGATTTGAAATCGTGAGAGGCTGACCGCAAAACGGGTCCTATGTGTAATACAAGCGAAATGCGCGCAAACCGCATGCAAACTGCATATAAACCGCATACAAACTGCATGCAGGGGGAATTGATTCCCGCGAGTAACGAGTCAAGCGGCTTGCATCGGGGTTGGTGACTTGCATAAAGTGCGGATATGGATTATAATGTATTTATCTACAAATATTTCACACAAGGGAGGAAAAAATGGGCGAAGTAGCTTTTATAGAAAGAAAACGGTGGATTTTTTTGGGTCTGCCCTTTACTTTTACCAAGTATACAATCAAAGATGATGTGATTACTATTTCCGCAGGACTGTTAAAGACGGTGGAGAACGACTGCTATATGTATAAGGTGCAGGATGTGGAGCATTCCGCAACGCTGTTTGAGAAAATGTTCAAATTGGGCACTGTTACCTGTTATACCGGTGATACTACCCACCCGAAGCTGATGCTTCTTCACATCAAAAATTCTAAGGTGATTAAAGAGTTTATTTTAAAAGAATCCGAAGCGGCAAGATTGAAGAGGCGCACCGTGAATATGCTGGATATCGGCTCGGGAGAAATCGGTGATGTGGATGATGTGTGATTTAAGAAACCGTCCTTTTTGGGCGGTTTCTTCGTCGGAGCAGATATTCAAATAACAGCCCTGCGCCGAACCAATTAGGGGCATAATCCAAACGAATAATGCGCTTGATGTGAAAGCGGCTGCGGCGGTAGTCCCAAGGGCAGAGCCTGAGCCTGTTTAACAGGGAACCGGCGGTATATTCCGCGGAAAAAATCAGAGCCATATAAGTAAATCCCCGGAGCCATACGAGCTTTTTCTTTAACAGTTTCATGATGGGTGAGAGGAATGCCACGCTTCCGTAGATGGGAAACATCCAGAGGGAGGTAGTTCCTTTTAGTTTGAAATCCCTGCGCCGCAGAGCGGCGAGAGCCGTAAAGATGATTTCCATGCACCATCCGGCGACGCCGCAGAATATAAAGTCTTGTTTTAATTTTTTGAGAAAATTCATTCTTTCCTTTCTATGATTAAGTCGTAAACCAAATTGTGGAATAGTGTGAGTAAGGATAGTATGGGTTTTTTGACATGAAATTAAACATTTTCAGGCAGTTTTTTTATTGTTAGCAGTATCATAGGCGCAAGTCTGCGGTACATGCGGGAATTGTATATTGCTATTTGTTTCCGGGCGAAAACAAATAGCCTTGATGGCATCTCTTCGCGACAAGTCGCTCAGAAATGAGGGTTAGTGTGAATTACAGACAGGCAATGGAATATGTGGAATCTTTGAGCGCCCATGGTATAGTGCCGGGGCTTGACAGTATAAAGGAGTTGTGCAGGCGGCTGGGAAATCCCCAAAATGAGCTGAAATTCGTGCATATTGCGGGAACCAACGGCAAGGGCTCTGTCCTTGCTTATATCTCGACCGTGTTACAATGTGCGGGATACAAGGTGGGAAGATATTTTTCTCCGGTTATTTTTGAGTATCGGGAGAAGATTCAGGTAAACGAGAAGCCCATTTCCAAAGCGGCGCTCTGCGAGGGATTGGAAATCATCAAGCTTATCTGTGAAGAGATGACGGCGGAAGGATTTGCCGCTCCCACGCTTTTTGAGGCGGAAACGGCGCTGGCATTCCGGTATTTTCGGAAAAAAGGCTGCGATATTGTGGTTTTGGAGACGGGAATGGGAGGAACAGAGGACGCTACCAATCTGATTACCACAACAATAACATCTGTTATTTCATCTGTGGGAATGGATCATATGAAATTTCTGGGCAATACTCTGGACAAAATTGCGGCGCAGAAAGTCGGAATCATCAAAGAAGGATGCCGGGTAGTAGTCATGAAACAGCAGCCCATAGTTATGGATGTGATAGAACGAGCGGCGCGGGAAAAGCAGTGTCCGCTCACTATAGCGGATGGGACAAAGGCTGGCCGCATTCGCTTTGGCATCGGGAGGCAGAAATTTGACTATGACGGCATGAAAAATCTGGAGATTACGCTGGCAGGGCAGTTTCAGATTGACAATGCCATACTGGCGGTGGAGGCGGTGCGTTCTTTGACCGACCGGGGATTTGCGGTGAAGGAAGAGGATTTGCGCAGGGGGCTTAAGGAAACCGAATGGAGGGGGCGTTTTGAGGTTATCAGAAAAAAGCCCCTTTTTATTGTGGACGGCGCCCACAACGAAGATGCGGCGCAAAAACTTGCAAATTCTATAGAATTCTATTTTACAAATAAGAGAATTATTTATATAATGGGAGTATTGAAGGACAAGGAGTATGAAAAAATCATAAGCCTGACCCACAAATATGCGGACCAGATAATTACGGTGACGCCGCCGGACAATGCGCGGGCGCTGCCGGCTTATGAGCTGGCAAAAGAGATTGCTTTGGTGCATCCTGATGTGACGGCGGTGGACAGTCTGGAAGAAGCGGTGGAGATGAGCATGCTGCTGGCAGGCAGTGAGGATGTCATATTGGCATTTGGTTCCCTTTCTTATTTGGGAAAGTTGATTGCGATTGCAGAGCATGCTTCATAGAAGGCGGATTCTTGTGCAAAGGACGGCTACGCATCCCTGACGAGATTTTGATGTCAGTTATTTCTAAAAGCAGTCGTAGCGTGGAGGCTGACCATGGTAGACCATGAAAAGATAAAAGAAGGTGTGAAGCTCTTATTAGAGGGAATCGGAGAAGACATAAACAGGGAAGGCCTTAAGGAAACGCCAGACCGGATTGCCAGAATGTATGAGGAAATTTACGGCGGAATGGAAGAAGATGCAGCGGAGCATTTGTCCAAAGTATTTTCTGTCCGGCATAACGAGATGGTTTTAGAGAAGGACATTGTATTTTATTCCACCTGTGAGCACCATCTGATGCCTTTTTACGGAAAAGCCCATGTGGCATATATTCCGGACGGCAAGGTGGTGGGACTGAGCAAGATTGCCAGAACGGTAGAGACTTATGCCAAGAGACTCCAGATACAGGAGCAGATGACGGGGCAGATTGCCGACGCCATTATGGAGCATCTGGCGCCCCGGGGTGTTATGGTAATGCTGGAAGCGGAACATATGTGTATGACCATGAGGGGCATAAAAAAGCCCGGAAGCAAGACCGTCAGTGTTGCCGTCAGGGGAGTTTTTCAGGAAGACGCAAAATTACAGGAGCAGTTCTATAAAATGTTGAAGCTTTGAGATTCCTGCCTGTATTGTCATAAGGCGGATAAATTTCATCTGGCGAATGGTGGTTCGTCTTATGGATAATCAGGCTGTGTGTCTTTTGGAATAAAAGAAATGAGTGAAACATGGATAGAATAGATAAAATATTAAATCATGACTTATTTTTGCATCATTTAAGAAAAAATCAGGAGGCAGAAGCGGACAGACGCTTCTGCCGTCATGATATGGCGCATTTTTTGGATGTGGCAAGAATCGGAGAAATCCTTCGTCTGGAGGAAGAGCCGGAGCTGGACAGAGAATGGATTTATGCCGCGGCGCTTTTACATGATTTGGGAAAACATATACAATATGAGGACGGAACTCCCCATGAAATGGCAGGGGCAGAAATTGCACCTGTTATTTTAAAAGACTGTGATTTTTCGGAGGAAGAAAGCCGTAGAATTGTGGAAGCGATTCTTGGACATCGGGATGAAAAGTCGGCGGGTGAGCGGAACCTTAAGGGAATATTGTATCGGGCGGACAAAGCCAGCCGGGCCTGTTTTGCCTGTACCGAGGAGAAAAACTGTAATTGGAAGGCAGGAAAGAAAAACCTGAAAATAAAATTATAAAAAATGCAGGATATTGCCAATCGGATACGAAAGCCGCCGGAGGCGGAATGGGGGTTAGCATGAAAATCGGCAATCGGGAGTTTGACACAAAAGAGCATACTTATATCATGGGCATTCTGAATGTAACACCGGATTCCTTTTCGGACGGGGGCAGATGGAATGACAGAGACCGGGCGCTTTATCATGTGGAAACCATGCTGGAGGAAGGCGTGGATATAGTGGATGTGGGAGGAGAATCCACCAGACCGGGCGCGGATTTTGTGTCGGAAGAAGAGGAGATTTCCAGAGTTTTGCCTGTGATTGAGGCCATTCGGGCACGCTTTGACATTCCTGTCTCTTTGGATACCTACAAGAGCGGGGTGGCATCCGCGGGAATCCGTGGGGGAGTTGACCTGATTAATGATATCTGGGGATTAAAATATGACGAAAAAATGGCGTCGGTGATTGCAGAAAGCGGTCTGCCCTGCTGTCTTATGCACAACAGAAAACAGGCGGACTATAGAAATGTCATACAGGATGTGCTGGCAGATTTGGCCGATACCGTAAAGATTGCGGAGCGGGCGCGGATTGCAAGGGAAAAAATCATTCTGGACCCCGGTATTGGCTTTGGCAAAACCTATGAGAACAATCTGGAAATACTGAATGCGCTGGAAAGTCTGAAAGCCCTCGATTTTCCGGTTTTATTGGGATGCAGCCGGAAATCCGTGATCGGCAGAACATTACATCTTCCGCCGGCAGAATGTCTGGAAGGAACTCTGGCAGCTTCCGTGATCGGGGTAATGAAGGGCTGTAGTTTTGTGCGGGTGCATGATGTTAAAGAGAATGTCCGGGCTATCCGCATGGCTGAGGCGGTTCTAAAAGCGGAAGCGTCATAAGAGAGGAGCCAAATGGAAAATATGTGCTATCAGGTAACGAAAGATAAAATCAAAATAGAAGAGTTGGAGATATTCGCTCATCACGGTGTATATCCTGAGGAACAGGAGAAAGGACAGCTTTTTTATGTCAATGCCACGCTATATGGGGATACTTTTCCGGCAGGCGTCACGGATGAGTTGGAGTTTTCCACGGATTACGGCGAGGTTTGTCATTTTATTGCCGAATGGATGCAGAGCCATACTTATAAACTGCTGGAAGCCGTGGCGGAGGAGCTGGCGAAAGCGATTTTGTGCGAATTTCCCCTGATAGAGGAGGTTGCGTTGGAAATCCGTAAGCCCAAAGCGCCCATCGGGCTTCCCTTTGGCTCCGTCTCGGTTCAGATACACAGGGGCTGGCACAGGGTTTACTTGTCCGTAGGTTCCAATATGGGGGACAGGGAAGCCTTTATCAGAAACGCACTGGAGACATTGGACTCCAAATCCCATACAAAAATATGCAAAATATCAGAACTTTTAACTACAAAACCTTACGGCGGTGTGGAACAGGAGGATTTTTTAAATGGGGCAGTCGAGGTGAAAACACTGCTTTCGCCTAAAAATCTGCTTGCGGTGTTGCATGAGCTGGAGCAGGCGGCGGGGCGGGAACGAACTCTGCGCTGGGGTCCCAGAACGCTGGATTTGGATATTCTTTTTTATGATAAGCTGGTGTATGAGGACGACGAACTGGTGATTCCCCATATAGATTTACAAAACCGCTATTTTGTGTTAAAGCCCCTCAGTGAGATTGCCCCCAATTACCGTCATCCTCTGACCGGACAGACCGTGAGCCGGATGTTAGAGGCGTTAGATAACAATTGAGAAAACCGGCGCAAAGTCCGGTGAAAAGCCCGGTGATGATACCGCTTAAGATTAAAAAGGGCAGATAGGCAGCCACTCCCAAGGTGGAAGTCAGGAGCAGGGCGACTCCGATTTGCCCCAGATTGTGGAAAATGGCTCCGAAAATGCTTGTAAGAAACAGAAAATGTCCCCGGAGGGCGCGGTTTGCAAGTCCCATGGCAAGCAGGCACAAAAGGCCTCCCGTCAAGCTGTAGAGGAAGCTCATAGCCTGCCCGAAGAAAAGGGAAGACAGCACAATCCGCACAAGAAGCACCAAGAGGGCGTCCCGGTCCGAATAATTGCTTATGACAATCAGGGTTATGATATTGGCGATTCCCAGCTTGACGCCGGGAATGGGCACAAGGGGAGGAATGGCGCTTTCTATGGCAAAGACCGCCAGAGACAGGGCGGAAAATAGGCTCAGGACAGTCAGGCGTTTTAAGGGAAAAACATTCATAAGCTCCACCTTTCTTGCAGAGGAATTTATCAATAAGTAATCATATCGGGGGCGTTATCGCCCGTTTCCCGTACTTGAATCACCAATCGGTTGGGCAGACAGGTAATGGGCAGAAGGGAAGAGCGGATGTAACCCTGATGCATACAGAGCTTGTCGGGACAACTGGCGCCGCTGATGCAGATGCCGCCGTCTTTCACCGTGATTTCATTGAAACAGGCATTTTCCCCTGTGACGGTAAAAGAAAAAGGTTCTTTTGCCGTATTTAAAGGGATGCTTTGCAGTAAACGCCCGTTTTGGTAAATATCCGCAACGGTTTCTTTCGGGGAAACAGGGCGGAAAATCCATAAAATGCAGATGAGAGCCAGCAGAAAAACAGTAAGTGACATTAAAATAGCAACTGTTATGTATTTGTGCTCTCCCTGTAATTTTTTGTACTTCATCTGTAAGCTGAATCCTCCGTTTTTGGTAATCTTCCGATAAGTAATATTATAACATAGAAAGGGGTTCTATAGCTATAGCATACGGCAGCGGGAATTTCACAAATTTCTTGATAGGAATGCCGGCTTAATGTATATTATATTTATGAGTGGATTGCGGAATTTGAGGAAATACGCAGAGGTGACAGCATATGACAAAATTTTTCTATCGGCTGTTTTTCATCTGTTTTGTACTATTCCTGACCGGGTGCGGCAGGACAAGTCCAAGACATTACACTGACACAGATACTGCCATGGGAACGGTAATCATCCAACAGATTTATGCAAAGGAAGATTTCACGGATGAAGTTCTGACATGCATCCGAAGGCTGGAAACAGAATCACTTTCCAAAAGAGTCGAAGGTTCGGAGATTTTTGACATTAACGGGGAAGCGGGAAAAGAAGCCGAAATCCCCCTTACTCCCGAAATGGAGGAGGTTTTGTCAAGATGTCTGGAGATATCTGAGAATTCGGAGGGCGCCTTTGATATTACCATAGGAGAAGTGGTCGGACTCTGGGATATCGATTCGTGGGCGGGCATGAGCACGGATAATCCGGATTCTTCGTTCCGGCTTCCGGCTCAGACCGAATTATCCGAGACTCTTGCCCTGGCAGGATATGAAAAGCTGACCTTGGAAAACCATGGTATCCGTGTGCCGGAGGGCATGGCTCTGGATTTGGGGGCTGTGGGGAAAGGCATTGCTTTAGATGAAATCCTTGCCCTGCTGCAGGAAAGGGAGGTAATGGGAGCAGTTATCTCCGTGGGAGGAAGCATATTGACCTATGGGGAAAAGCCGGATAAAAGTCCTTGGAAGATCGCCATTGCAGACCCTGAGAATCAAGGAGGCAGTATCGGCGTTTTAACCCTCACGGGACAGTGTTGTGTTTCCACTTCCGGAGATTATGAGAGATATGTGGAGGCAGACGGCGTTCGGTATCATCATCTGATTGACCCGGCAACCGGATATCCCGCACAAAGCGGCATCCGCAGCGTCACGATTCTGACGAAGAACGGTTTTTTAAGCGACGCTCTGTCCACCGCATGTTTTGTTCTGGGAGAAGAAAAAGGCATGGAGCTGGCGGAACGGTATGGCGTGGAGGCGCTTTTTGTGAGAGAGGACGGCAGCATTTCCATGACCGAAGGGATGCAGTCATATTTTAGTTTGTCGAAACCGGAAAAATGAGGTATAATGATTCTGCTGGCGCAGAATCATGGAAAAAGGAGTTACCCATGGAAGAAAATTCATATATGCATCTCAATCGGAAAATTATAGACAAGGTGGAAGAGAAGATGCCGCCGGAGGAGGAACTGCAGGAGCTTGCGGACTTCTTTAAGGTGTTTGGGGATGTCACCCGGTTAAAAATCTTAAACGCCCTTTTGTGTTCGGAAATGTGTGTTTATGATATCGCAAATCTGTTAGGAATCTCCCAATCAGCCATATCCCATCAGCTTCGTGTGTTAAAGCAGATGGGACTTGTGAAAAACCGAAGGGAAGGCAAGACCATTTTTTATGCGCCGGCGGATGCTCATATCGTAACCATCTTAAGTCAGGGGCTTGACCATATCGAGGAGTGAAGCTATTTTGCTTCTGCTTCTCCCATTACCTGAGCCCCGTAAAAGACTTCCGCATAATCGCTGCCCAGATAGGTGTGGTACAGGGTGGTTTCGTCTGAGAAATCCTGAAAATAGGCATAGCGTGATGTCATATTGATATGAGTAAAATTGCCTACTGCCACCACCTTTTTGTCGGAGCCGTCCGTGCGCATGCAGATTAATTGAGGATCTCTGCCGTTTTTCTGGTAATACACATAGCCGGAACCCACATTAAAGCAATCGGCGCGGTCATTGGTCAGAACTTCAACAACTCCCTGAGACATGGAATAGCGGCATATCCTATAATCATTTCCCATGTCCATATAGTACACATAATCCCCATCTATGACAGGATAGCATAAATTGCCCTCCCACACCACAGAGGAAATATCCGTTGTGGTATTTAAGGAATAGAGATAGTGGTCGCTTTGGGTGCCGCTGTAATAAATCGTGCTGTTTGCCACACAGGCGGGGTTGATATTGTAGTCTGCCAGATCCACCCGGTTCGATTTATCCGTGTTCATTTTATAAAAAACGGGATTTTGGCTTCCTGCCGTCAGCAGATACAGTTGATCATCCACCAGCTGTCCGGTGACAACGGTGTCTCTGGTGAGGGAGGTAATATCTTTACCCTTTAAGTTGCAGCGGTTGAAAGAGCGGGGAACCCGCACGCTGCCCATACCCGCTTCGCCTGTGGACGCCATTTGGAAATAATACAGATACTCGCCCCCTGCCAGAATATTGCGGACGGAGGTATTACTTAACTTTTTAAGCTCTCCCTCATCCGGATTCATGATGTAGAGATTGTTCAGGTCATAGGCGTTGGCAAAATAAACTACGCCGTTATATTCGCAAAAATAACCACCGTTATTTAAATTCCCCGCAGTGTTGCCCACCGTTCCGGGCGGATTTGGGGTCACGCGCTCCCAAAAAGCGGATAGTACGCCGACGCCGCCTAAAATCAACAGAACGATCACTATAATCACAATTGCCCATACGGTTGTCTTGAAATTTTTACTTTTCATTTTCCCTCATAGCCTTCCTTCCCAAAAAGATATTGGCAAAAGCCTGCCTCATGTATTTATTAATATACTATAAGTATACATTGCTTTTTGCTTGCTATCAAGGACATTTTGTTATAAGATATTTTTGAGGATTACTATGATATTCGCAGAAACGGAGAAAAATATGGATTTGTTGGAGCTAAGGAATCAATTGGACAGCATAGATGCACAGATGGTCAGTCTGTATGAGCAGAGAATGGAAGTCTGCAGACAAGTGGCGGAGTTCAAATTGCAAAACGGCAAGAAGGTGCTGGACAGGCAGAGGGAAAAGGAAAAGATAGAAAAGGTGAAATCCCTGACTCACAATGAGTTTAACAGTCAGGGGGCGGCGGAACTGTTTGAGCAGATTATGTCCATGAGCCGGAAGTTACAGTACCGGATGCTGGAGGAGTGCGGAGGGCAGAGCAGGCTCCCTTTTATCGGCGTGGAGAGTCTGGACACGAAACAGGCGAGAGTGGTGTTCCAGGGAGCCGAGGGGGCTTATTCGCAGGCGGCGATGCTGCAATATTTCGGGGAGCGGATTAACGGCTTTCATGTGGACACTTTCAGGGAAGCCATGAGCGCCATTGACGAGGGCAGCGCGGATTTTGCGGTACTTCCCATTGAAAACTCCACGGCGGGGATTGTAAATGAGATTTACGACCTTTTGGTGGAATTTGAGAATTATATTGTAGGCGAGCAGATTATAAAAATAGAGCACTGTCTGTTAGGGGTGCCGGGAGCGGCGGAGGAGGATATCAAAACCGTGTATTCCCATCCCCAATCCCTGATGCAGAGCGCAAGATATCTGGCGGAACACGACTGGCAGCAGATTAGTATGCAGAATAACGCCTTTGCCGCCAAGAAAGTGGCGGAAGAAAAGGACAAAACGCAGGCAGCCATTGCCGGCGAGCAGGCGGGCAGGATTTATGGGCTGGAAGTATTGAAAAAGGGCGTGAATCATTCCGACACCAACTCCACCCGGTTTATTATCGTGACCAACCAGAAGATTTTCAGGACGGATGCAAAAAAGGTGAGCATATGTTTTGAGGTTGCCCATGAGAGCGGCTCTTTGTATCGTATGCTGTCCCATTTTATTTATAATAACCTGAACATGACCAAGATTGAGAGCCGTCCCATAGAGAACCGGAATTGGGAGTATCGGTTTTTTGTGGATTTTGAGGGGAATCTGGCGGACAGCGCTGTGAAAAACGCTCTGAGAGGACTCAGAGAGGAAGCGCGCAACATGAAAATTTTGGGAAACTACTAAGTGTGAACGGAATGAAGATTTTCTAAGCCAGCAAAGTACGCTGACTAAGAAAATCTAAATCATTCCGGGAAGAATCCGCAAGCGGATTCTTCCGAATCTGTGCAGATTCATGGATTGCTTGTGCCGCCGCTGGCGGCATGATGGGAAGCGTGAAAAGTTTACGGATAGATATGAGGTATCGGGTATGCGTGAAAAGGAATTAATGGTATACAGGAATCTGGAAGAGGGCGAGCTTTTTTATAACATGGCATGGCTCATGGGACATTACAGTGAAGCGGGCGGCTCGGTGGAGGAAATGAGAGGGCTTTTTTACCATTGCATCCACGAGTTGATTGAGGTAGCGGGAACCTACGGCTTCCACGGAAATCTCTGGCACTGCTATCTGGCAAATCTTCTAGTCAACAATGAAAACAGTTACAGCTGCGGCTGTGAGATACGGGGAGAGATAGAGGGCTCCATCAATGAGGCGGCACTCCATGATATTGTGATTTTCAAGGAATTTTACGACTATGATTTTAAGCCCATGATGAAAAAACTGAAAGCGCCGGAATATGCCATTTTGGAAGCATATGAAAGCAGCAGGCAGGAGAGCAAGGTGTATAATACCCGCATCTGTGCCAGAATCTGCGAGCTGGCGGAAAAATTCTGCAAGGATCAGACTCCGGAGGAGATGAAGGCTACCCTCACCGAATTTTATCGGGAATACGGCGTGGGAAAGTTCGGACTGCACAAGTCTTTCCGTATTTTCCGCGATGAGGAGGGAATGCAGATTAAGCCGATTCTGAACATCGCCCATGTGCATCTTGACGATTTGGTGGGATATGAGATTCCCAAGAAAAAGCTGACAGACAACACGGAAGCCTTTGTAAGCGGCAGAAAGGCAAACAACTGTCTTCTGTTCGGGGATGCCGGCACCGGCAAATCCTCCTGTATTAAGGCAATCGCCAACGAATATTATGACAGGGGGCTTCGCATTATCGAGATATATAAGCATCAGTTTCAGGATTTAAACGAGGTCATCAGTCAGATAAAAAACCGTAATTACAAATTTATTATTTATATGGACGACCTGAGTTTTGAAGAATTTGAGATTGAATATAAGTATCTGAAAGCCGTCATTGAGGGCGGATTGGAAAAAAAGCCTGAAAATGTGCTGATTTACGCCACCTCCAACCGGCGTCACCTGATTCGCGAGAACTATGGCGACAAGGAGGAAATCAGAGAGGATATGCATACCGGCGACACGGTGCAGGAGAAGCTTTCTCTGGTGTCGCGTTTTGGCGTGACCATCTATTTCGGCGCACCGGACAAAAAGCAGTTCCAAAATATCGTAAAAACTCTGGCGGAGCGCTATCAGGTCAGCATACCGGAGGATAAGCTTCTTGCGGAAGCCAACAAGTGGGAATTAAGCCATGGCGGATTATCCGGCAGAAGCGCCCAGCAGTTTATAGACTATTTGTTAGGAGGAGTTTCATGAGCAGCAAGACCTTTGCGGCAATCGATGTGGGGAGTTTTGAATTATCCATGAAAATTTTTGAGTTTTCGGGGAAAAATCATATGCGGGAAGTGGACTGTCTCAGGCAGAGCATTGCCCTTGGCAGTGATACCTATGCAACCGGCAAAATCAGCAATGAAAAAATGGATGAGCTGTGCCGGGTTTTAACGGAATTTTCTTCCGTGATGAAGTCCTATAAGGTGGAGTCATACCGCGCATACGGCACCAGCGCCGTCAGAGAGACGGAAAATTCCCTGATTGTCAGGGATAAAATTGCACAGCATACCGGCATCAAGGTAGATATTTTAAGCAATTCGGAGCAGCGTTTTCTGGATTATAAATCCGTGGCGTTCAAGGTGGACGCCTTCCGTCAGATGATAGAGGACACGGCGGCAATTGTGGATATCGGGGGAGGCAGCATCCAGATTTCCCTGTTTGAAAACGATACGCTGGTGTCCACTCAGAATCTGCGTCTGGGAGTGCTGCGCATTCAGGACTTGTTAAATCACTTAAATGCCAGACAGACCCAGATTGAAAACCTCATAGACGAGATGGCGTCCGCACAGCTTTCCACCTATAAAAAGCTGTATTTAAAGGGAAAAGAGATTAAAAATATCATTGTGGTGGACGATTACTTATCCCTCTGGATGGTGAAGAGGTTTAAGGGAAACGAGAGTCACGCTATCATAAATGAGGAAGAATTTGAAAAAATGCTGGAGATGCTGCGGCAGGGCAGCCTGTCCCAGCTCGCTCTCGACATGGATATGCCGGAGGAGAAGATTCCCCTGCTTTTTATCAGTGCGGTTTTAATGAGAAGAATTTCGTTGATGATGGGCGCTTCCCGTATCTGGGCGCCGGGAGTTACCCTTTGTGACGGAATAGCCTATGAATATGCCGAGAAAAATAAAATGCTTAAGGGGGAGCATGATTTTGAGAAGGATATCATAGCCTGCGCCATGAACATCAGTAAGCGGTATATGGGGAGCAAAAGACGGGCGGAGACGCTTGGGAAGATTACAGCAACCATCTTTGACAATATGAAGAAGGTGCACGGTCTGGGAAAGAGGGAACGCCTATATCTGCAGATTGCGGCAATCCTTCATGACTGCGGAAAGTATATCAGTCAGACCAATATCGGGGAGACCTCCTATAATATCATTATGGCTACGGAAATTATAGGGCTTTCCCACTTGGAGAGAGAAATTGTTGCCAGTATAGTGAGATTCAACCACAGTAAATTTGAATACTACAATCAGGAGCATGAAGGCAGTCTGGACAGGGATTCCTACTTGATCGTGGCAAAGCTGACTGCCATTTTGCGGCTGGCAAACAGCCTTGACCGCAGCCACAAACAGAAGATGAAGGAAGTCAAGGCGTCCCTTAAGGATAATGAATTGATTTTAACCGTGAATACGCTGGAGGACATTACGCTGGAAAGAGGTTTTTATGAAAACAGCAAGGAGTTTTTTACGGAAGTATTCAGCGTGAAACCGGTGTTGAAGCAAAAGAAAAGTTTTTGAGGAGATGGAGGCTTACTATGGGAAATGTTGATTTGAAAAGTCCGGCGCTTTATACCAACAGGGAATTAAGCTGGGTGCAGTTCGACCAGAGGGTACTAAACGAGGCAAGGGATAAAAACAATCCCCTTTTTGAGCGTCTGAAATTTTTAAGCATCACCGCGTCCAATCTGGATGAATTTTTTATGATTCGGGTAGCATCCTTGAAGGACATGGTAAATGCGGGATATGAAAAGCCCGATATTGCCGGAATGACCCCCTCCGTACAGCTTGACCAATTAGATAAGGCGATTCATGGTCTGGTGGATATGCAATATTCCACTTACAATCGCTCCCTGTTGCCCCTGCTGGAAAAAAGCGGTCTTCATGTGATTCGGTATCATGAGGAGCTGTCCGAGGAGGAGGCAGCCTATATTGACAGCTATTTTGAGGATAATGTATATCCGGTGCTGACCCCTTTGGCGGTGGATTCTTCCAGACCTTTTCCTCTGATTCGCAACAAGACCCTGAATATAGGCGCCATGGTCACCAAAAAAGAAGGAAAGGGTGAACTGGAATTTGCCACGGTACAGGTGCCGGGGGTTTTGGAGCGCATTGTGCAGCTGCCATCGGAAGGAAAAGCCAAAAAAGTCATTTTTTTGGAGGAAATTATTGAGCGCAACATTCATAAACTGTTCTTGAATTATGATATTGTGTGCGCCCACCCTTACCGTATCATGAGAAATGCCGATTTGACCATTGAAGAGGACGAGGCGGCAGATCTGCTCAAGGAAATTGAAAAGCTGTTGAAGAAACGCCAATGGGGGGAAGCAATCCGTCTGGAGGTGGAGGAGGGCATGGACAAACGCCTGCTCAAATTCCTGAAAATAGAGCTTCAGGTGGGTATTTCCCAGATATATTCCATAGACGGTCCTTTAGATCTGACCGTGTTGATGAAAATGTATGCCTTGGACGGTTTTCAGCATTTAAAGACTCCGAAATACGAACCCCAGCCGGTGCCGGAGCTCCCCGCAGGCTGCGATATCTTTGAAGAGATACGGAAAGATGATATTCTGCTGCATCATCCTTATCAGACCTTTGGCCCCGTGGTAGAGTTTATCCGTCAGGCGGCAAAGGACCCTGAGGTGCTTGCCATTAAACAGACCCTGTACCGTGTCAGTGGAAATTCTCCTATTATTGCGGCGCTTGCACAGGCGGCCGAAAACGGTAAACAGGTAACGGTGCTGGTGGAGTTAAAAGCCCGCTTTGACGAGGAGAACAATATCGGCTGGGCAAAGATGTTAGAGAAAGCGGGATGTCATGTTCTGTACGGACTGGTGGGCTTAAAAACCCACTGTAAGATAACGCTGGTAGTGCGCAGGGAGGAGGACGGCATACGCCGGTATGTGCATTTGGGAACCGGCAATTATAATGACGCCACGGCAAAGCTTTATACGGATGTGGGTCTCCTTACCTGTCTGGAAACCATAGGGGAGGATGCGACGGCAGTGTTTAATATGCTGTCCGGTTATTCGGAACCCCTGTTTTGGAATAAACTTTCGCTGGCTCCCCTGTGGCTGAAGGATAGGTTCCTTTATCTGATTGACAGGGAAAAGAAATATGCCATGGAGGGCAGACCGGCGCGCATTATCGCCAAGATGAATTCTCTTTGTGACAGGGACATTATAGAGGCTCTTTATGAGGCCAGCGCGGCCGGAGTGAAAATCGATCTGATTGTCAGGGGTATCTGCTGTTTAAAGGTGGGAATCCCCGGAGTTAGTGAGAATATCACGGTTCGCTCCATTGTGGGGAATTTTCTGGAGCACAGCAGAATCTTTTATTTCCAGAATAATGATCACTACGAGATATACTGCGGCAGCGCCGACTGGATGCCCAGAAATCTGGAGCGCCGGGTGGAGATTATGTTCCCCATCGTAAAGGAGAAGCTGCGGGAAGAACTGCTCCACATTTTAGAGAACCAACTGAAAGATACCGTGAAAGCATCGATGCTGCAGCCGGACGGAACTTACGAGAAGGTGGACAGAAGAGGAAAAAGAAGTTTTAACTCTCAGGATGCGTTTTGCAAGGAAGCTACCGATAAGATAAAGGCATTGGAAGAAAGAGTGAGAGGGAGCAGGCGCTTTGTGCCTGAGACCAATGCAGAAACATAATGCCGTTCACTCGGCGGAATGAGAGGAAATATGCGGATTATTCTGGCTTCGGCTTCGCCCAGAAGGAGGGAGCTGTTAGAACAAATAGGACTTCATTTTGAAGTCAGGGTCAGCGATGTGGAGGAAAAGGCGTGTGCACATGCGCCGGAAAACTTGGTTCGGGAGCTGTCAAGGCAGAAGGCGGAGGCGGTTTTTGAAGAGCTGTCAAAGGAAAAACCATCAGAGGATTTTTTGGTTATCGGCGCGGATACGATAGTGGCATATGAAGGCAGGATATTGGGAAAGCCTGAGGACGCCGAAGATGCGTTGCAAATGCTTCGGCTTTTGCAGGGGCATACCCATGAGGTTTATACGGGGGTGACATTTTTTTATCAGGGCAGCAACGGGGAAAGAGACAAGAAGACCTTTTATGAGGTGACAAAGGTACATTTCTATCCTATGAGCAGGGAAGAAATTGCCGCTTATGTGGATACGGGGGAACCCCTTGACAAGGCGGGAGCCTATGGGATTCAGGGGATTTTTGCGAAGTATGTCAAAGGAATCGAGGGAGATTACAATAATGTAGTTGGCCTGCCGGTAGGGCGGCTGTATCAGGAAATAAGAGAATATGAAATTTAAGGAGGTCAGGACTATGCAGGAATATGACGATGTTGTATTGCAATGTTTTTTGGAAAATCAGTCCCGGCTCTTTCCCAAGCCTGTGGTACACAGCCTTGAGGAAGCCGAGGATTTTTTGGAGGAATGCATGGCGGTTGTGGTAAATTCCGCAGAGGAGGTCATGGAATTTTTTGAGGAAGAAGGGCTTGATTTGGAAGGTCTTGAGGGGGATGAGATTTTGGAGGCGGACGAAGTGTTTGATGTCGGGGACGGCAGATATCTGATTGTGGAAGCGTGAGCTTACCATATGATTTCCAACAGACCGTCCTCGTCATTGGTCTTCTGCGTTACGATATCCGCAGCCTGCTTCACTGCAGGGTCGGCATTTGCCATGGCGATGCCCATATGGGCTGCCTCAATCATGGAGATATCGTTCTGGGCGTCTCCGGCGGCATAGGTATGTGTGCGCAGAATGGGCAGATAATCTGTAACAAAGCGCAGGGCATTACCCTTTCCGGCTTCTATGGGCAGTATTTCCATAAAGCGACTGCCGGAAAAGACGATTTGAATTCTGTCCTTCAGCCCTTCACAGGAAAGCAGCTCGTCACGAAAGCGCTCCAGAACGGATTTATCCGTCAGATGTATGGTTTGAAGCTTGGTGCTTCCCACGGAAAGTGCGCCCGCTAAGTCATCCACATACTTGAGGGGCATATGGATGCGGCTTGTATAGTAGCGGAGCTCTTCGTTCATACCATAACATACGATTTCGGAAGCTGTGTATCCATGGATATGGATACCGGCTTCTTTTGCTTTCAACACAATAAATGCCGCGTCACTGCCGCTTATCTGATATTCCAAAATGGGCTTCTTACGGTCGCAGTCATAGACCAAAGCCCCGTTATAGGCGCTGATGAGCATATTGGGATAGGCAATGCCCTCCGTCTCCCTGA
Organism: Lachnoclostridium sp.; assembly: GCA_023664665.1. Taxonomy (GTDB): domain Bacteria; phylum Bacillota; class Clostridia; order Lachnospirales; family Lachnospiraceae; genus Acetatifactor. Next base: position 6,587 of record JAMPEY010000007.1, on the reverse strand, counting down.
TTTCCAAAACACTGGGCAGAGGTCTGCCGGAACTTAAGATAAGCTGATGACCGGCAGCAGTCATGCGGTTTAAGGCGTCCCTCATGGCGGAACTTATGGTGCAGTCGTTCCTAAGAAGTGTGCCGTCCAAATCGCAAAACAATAAATTACAGGTGCTTTTTTTAAGATTTTCCCAGATTTCGTCGGGAACACAGAGCTTTCCGTAACCTGTGCCCAGATCCAATCCCGGCTTGTTGCTGCCATGGAAATCGGAACCGCCGCTGATAAGCAGATGATATTTTGCGGCAAGGGTCCGGATTTGACGCTCTTCCGCGGCATCATAGGTGCTATAGACCGCCTCAATGCCGATAAGGCCCACTGCCTTTAGGCGGGCAACCAGAGTATCCAGTCTGTCGTCACTGAGATGATAGAGGATGGGGTGAGCCAGAACGGGGATTCCTCCCGCATTTAAAATCAGCTCCACAGCCATTTCGGGCGAAACCTTCTCCCGTGGAATAAAATAAGGGCAATGGTCGCCAATATATCGCTCAAATGCCTCTTTCATGCTATTTATATAACCGTGATTTAACATATACTTGGCATAATGGGCACGGGTAATGACTGCATCGGGAAATTCTTCCATCAGTTTGTCATAGCTGATGTCCATGCCCGTTTCCTTATGGAGCAGGTCGCACATTTTCCTGTTGCGGGTAGTGCGGGAATCTACAAATTCCTTTAAATAGGCACAAAAGGCAGGATTTTTGTAATCAATGTCAAGCCCCACAATATGAACATCACAGCCCTCATATTCCGTGGAAAACTCAATGCCGGGTATAACACCGGGAACTGCGTTTCCGGTGGGGACTGCGTTCCCATTTTTCCTCAGACTTTCCGCATAGGTCAAAGCTTCCTCCAAGCCGTCCACGGTATCATGGTCTGTCAGGGCAAAGGCGCTCAAGCCTTTTTCCATGGCATAATCCACTAGTTGTTTTGGGGTAAAGCTGCCGTCGGAACGGTTAGAGTGTACATGTAAGTCTACCATAATCAATCCTCATCTTCATCTCTGTTTGCAGTAAATACGGTGCGTTTTCTTGCCATTTCGTCACTTGCCAGATATTCATCATAGGTGGTAATCTTGTCGATCAGAGTGCCGTCCGGCAAAATTTCCATAATGCGGTTGGCGGTGGTTTCCACAAACTGATGGTCGTGACAGGAGAATAACGCCACTCCGGGGAACTTGATCAGTCCGTTGTTTAACGCCGTAATGGATTCCATGTCCAGATGGTTGGTTGGTTCGTCGAAAATCAGGCAGTTGGAGCCGCTTATCATCATCTTGGAAAGCAGACAGCGCACCTTTTCGCCCCCGGAAAGCACCTTTACTTTTTTGACGCCGTCCTCGCCGGCAAACAGCATACGCCCCAGAAAGCCCCTTACATAGGTCACATCCTTTACGGGGGAATAGCCGGTAAGCCAATCCGTGATGGTCAGGTCATTGTCAAACTCTGCGGTATTGTCCTTGGGGAAATAGGCAAGGGAAGTGGTAACGCCCCATTTATAGCTGCCTTCATCCGGCTCCATCTCGCCGCTTAAAATCTGGAACAGGGTGGTCTTTGCCAGCTCGTTTCCTCCCACAAAGGCAATTTTGTCATCATGTCCCATAATAAAAGAAATATCGTTCAGCACCTTTTCCCCGTTAACGGTTTTGGACAGATGCTCCACCGTCAGCACCTCATTGCCGATTTCCCGTTCGGGACGGAAATCAATATAGGGATATTTTCTGCTGGAAGGTCTGATTTCCTCCAATTCGATTTTTTCAAGGGCGCGCTTTCTGGAAGTAGCCTGTTTGGATTTGGAAGCATTGGCGGAAAAGCGGGAAATAAACTCCTGCAGTTCCTTGATTTTCTCTTCCTTCTTTTTGTTGGCTTCCTTCATCTGTTTGATAAGGAGCTGGCTGGATTCGTACCAGAAATCATAGTTGCCGGCATAGAGCTGAATCTTGCCATAGTCGATATCCGCGGTATGGGTGCAGACCTTATTTAAAAAATAGCGGTCATGGGACACCACGATCACCGTATTTTCAAAATCAATGAGAAAGTCCTCCAGCCATGCAATAGCATCCAGATCCAGATGGTTGGTGGGCTCGTCCAAAAGCAGAATATCGGGATTGCCGAACAGAGCCTTGGCAAGCAGCACCTTTACCTTTAAGCTGCCGTCCAAATCTTTCATCAGAGAATAATGAAAGGAAGTGTCGATGCCCAGACCGTTTAACAGCATGGCGGCGTTACTTTCGGCTTCCCAGCCGTCCATTTCCGCAAACTCCGCTTCCAATTCGCTTGCCCGGATGCCGTCTTCGTCGGAGAAATCTTCCTTGGCGTAAATGGCGTCCTTTTCTTTCATAATCTGATAAAGCCGCTCATTTCCCATGATTACGGTGTCCATTACATTATAATTGTCATACTTGAAATGATCCTGTTCCAACACGGAAAGCCTTTGTCCCGGAGTAATGACCACATCCCCTGTGGTAGTTTCCAACTGCCCGGAGAGGATTTTCAAAAATGTGGATTTTCCGGCGCCGTTAGCGCCAATCAGACCATAACAGTTCCCTTCCGTAAACTTGATGTTGACATCCTCAAATAAGGCCTTTTTACCGATTCGCAAAGTTACATTATTCGCACTGATCATAATTTACATAAACCTTTCTTATTTATATTATCCATTTTGTTATCCATACTTTTTCTATTTTACAGGAAATTACGGAAAATGCAAGCATTCACAAAAATATTGTAACGGTTTGCTCCGTTCATGGAATATTATAAAATATTTTAAAGATTTTCTTAAGGGGCTTGAAGAATTGAGGGGATGGGAGTAAAGTCAAATAGGCGGTGCGGAGGTTGATATGAGTACAGTAGCTGTGATTATTATAAGTTTCATGATTGGTCTGATAGCAATATATTTATTTCTTGTGATGCCGAGAATAGGTGCGAAACCTGACATGGCGATTTTCAAAAATTGTCTCTATGCCCATAGAGGATTGTATGATAACCATACAAATGCCCCGGAAAATTCTCTTTCGGCATTCCGCAGGGCATTAAATGCGGGATTCGGAATAGAATTGGATGTACAGCTTACCAAAGACAGGATTCCTGTGATATTTCATGACTTTACTTTGGACAGGGTCTGCGGTGCAAAGGGAAAAGTCTGTGATTATACCTATGAAGAGTTACAGCAGTTTTCCTTGTGCGGTTCCGGGGAAAAGATTCCGAAGCTGGCGGATGTATTGGATATGATTCAGGGAAAGGTGCCGCTGATTGTGGAACTGAAAATCGAGAGGAAGGACATTTCCCTCTGCCCTATTGCGGACGCCCTGCTCTCAGGCTATAAGGGATTATATTGTATAGAATCTTTTAATCCGCTGGGGCTTAACTGGTACAGGAAAAACAGGGGCAGTGTTGTGCGGGGACAGCTCTCGGACGCTTTTTTACGGACGGAAACAGCCAGAGATACAAACGGCGGCGTGCGGATTTTGTATTTTGCATTGCAGAATCTTCTGGCAAATTTTTTGAGCAGACCGGATTTTATCTCTTATAATTGCAAATTCGGAAAAAATCTGCCCCTAAAGCTCTGCAGAAGACTTTTTCATGCCAAGGCGGCGGCGTGGACGGTGAAAAGCAAAGAGGAGCTTGAAAAGGCAAGACCGTATTTTGACCTCTTTATATTTGACAGTTTTCTGCCCGATAAAAATGACAGGTGAGAAAATAGTGCTTGCTATTCTGTAAACTACTTGCTATGATGAATTTACATGACAGTAGCATACTGCCAAATGATTTGTGCTTGAGGGCACATACAACAAAAAGCATGTGCTTTTCGTTGTCAAGAATTCGCAGGTTGAGAAAGGAGCATGGTTATTAATATGAACAAATGGGTGTACAAATTCAAAGAGGGTAATGCCGACATGCGGAACCTCTTAGGCGGAAAAGGGGCAAACTTAGCGGAGATGACCAACTTAGGGCTGCCGATTCCCCAAGGTTTTACGATTACCACGGAAGCCTGCACGGATTATTATAACAACAAAGAACAGATTTCAGATGAGATTAAGGAGCAGATTTTCCAAAATCTCAGTGATTTGGAAGAGCTGATGGGCAAAAAATTCGGTGATACCCAGGATCCTTTATTGGTATCCGTCCGTTCCGGCGCAAGGGCATCCATGCCCGGCATGATGGACACCATATTAAATCTGGGTCTGAATGATACGGCTGTGGAGGGTTTTGCCGCAAAGACGGGGAATCCCAGATTTGCTTACGATTCCTACAGAAGGTTTATTCAAATGTACTCCGATGTCGTTATGGAAGTGCCTAAGTCCTTTTTTGAGAAGATTATCGATGAGATGAAAGCGGCAAAGGGTATAAAGTACGACACGGAGTTAAATGCAGAAGACTTAAAGGAGCTGGCACAGAGATTTAAGGAAGTCTACAAGGAGAGAATGGAAGGTCAGGAATTCCCGCAGGATCCTAAGGACCAGTTGATGGGCGCCGTAAAGGCAGTGTTCCGTTCCTGGGACAATGACCGCGCCATTGTGTACAGGCGTATGAATGATATCCCCAGCGATTGGGGGACTGCGGTGAATGTGCAGTCCATGGTATTCGGCAACAAAGGAAATACTTCCGGCACAGGCGTGGCGTTTACCCGAAATCCTTCCACCGGGGAAAAGGGCATTTTTGGCGAATACCTCATCAACGCTCAGGGCGAGGATGTGGTGGCCGGCGTGCGTACGCCCCAGCCCATTTCCCAGCTTGAGAAAGATTTGCCGGACTGCTACAAACAGTTTATGGAACTGGCGGAAAAGCTGGAAGAGCATTACCGTGATATGCAGGATATGGAGTTTACCATAGAGGAGGGCAAATTGTACTTCCTCCAGACCAGAAACGGCAAGAGGACTGCTCCGGCAGCCATCAATATTGCCTGTGATCTGGTAGATGAAGGCAAGATTACCCCCAAAGAGGCAGTCTGCCGAATCGAGGCGAAATCCCTTGACCAGCTGCTGCATCCTACTTTTGATACGGAGGCGCTTAAGGCAGGCGAAGTCATCGGCTCGGCGCTTCCCGCATCCCCCGGGGCTGCGGCAGGAAAGGTATACTTTACCGCAGAGGACGCCAAGGCTGCCGGAATCGGCGGCAGAGGGGAAAGAGTGATTCTGGTCCGTCTGGAGACTTCTCCTGAGGATATCGAAGGAATGCATGCTTCTCAGGGAATCCTCACCGTGCGCGGCGGCATGACCTCCCACGCAGCTGTGGTTGCCAGAGGCATGGGCACCTGTTGCGTATCCGGCTGCGGCGATATTACGATTAACGAGGAGGCAAAAGTGTTTGAGCTTGGCGGACAAACCTTCCATGAGGGAGACTATATCTCTCTGGACGGAACCACAGGCAAAATTTATAAAGGAGATATCAAGACGGTAGAAGCTTCCGTCAGCGGCAATTTCGGCCGTATCATGGCATGGGCGGATGAGTTTAGGACCTTGAAAGTGCGCACCAATGCCGACACACCGGCGGACACCGTAAAGGCGGTGGAACTTGGCGCGGAAGGAATCGGACTGTGCCGTACCGAGCATATGTTCTTTGGGGAGGACAGGATTCCCAAGTTCCGCAGAATGATTCTTTCCGACACCGTAGAGCAGAGAGAAGAAGCCCTGAAAGCAATCGGTGAGTTCCAAAAGGCGGACTTTAAGGCAATGTATGAAGCGCTGGAAGGAAAGCCCATGACCGTCCGTTATCTGGATCCGCCCCTGCATGAGTTCCTTCCCACGGAGGAAGAGGATATCAAGGCATTGGCGCAGGATATGGGCATGACCGTGGAAGAAGTCAAGAATAAATGCGACGCCCTGCATGAGTTTAACCCTATGATGGGGCACAGGGGATGCCGTCTGGCAGTGACCTATCCCGAAATTGCAAAGATGCAGACCAGAGCCGTAATGGAGGCCGCCATTGAAGTAAAGGCTGAAAAAGGCTATGATATCGTACCCGAGATTATGATTCCCTTAGTGGGTGAAAAGAAAGAGTTAAAATATGTCAAGGAAGTAGTAGTGGAAGTGGCGGAAGCTGTCAAAAAAGAAAAGAATTCCGATATACAGTACCACATCGGAACCATGATTGAGATTCCCCGCGCCGCTCTTACCGCTGACGCCATTGCCGAGGAGGCGGAGTTCTTCTCCTTCGGTACCAATGACCTGACCCAGATGACCTTTGGATTCTCCCGCGATGATGCAGGAAAATTCTTGGATTCCTATTATAAAGTAAAGATTTACGAGTCCGATCCCTTTGCAAGACTGGATCAGACGGGGGTAGGTCAGTTGGTGCGGATGGCAGTGGAAGGCGGCCGCAAGACCCGTCCGGACATTAAGCTCGGAATCTGCGGTGAACATGGCGGAGACCCCTCCTCGATTGCGTTCTGCCACAAGCTGGGCTTAGACTATGTATCCTGCTCGCCCTTCAGAGTTCCCATAGCCCGACTCTCGGCGGCGCAGGCGGCTATCAATAATTGATGCCATAGGAATTTTGGTGTTCTTGCAGAACCAGATTTTCCTGAATGCAAATTTTAATTTTTCCTGAGCG
>JAMPEY010000006.1 GCA_023664665.1 Lachnoclostridium sp. | reverse complement strand
CAATCACTGAAATATCAAAAGAATATCCAATAGGCACATTTATCGTGCAGGAATGCAACGGGAATGAATCCGGATATACAAATTATATCTCTTCATGGCAACTAATAAGCGTGTAAAGCGACGGTATACTTATGATAATATCTGTTTTTACTGAAAAATATAAAACCATCCAAAGAAAATTAATCAATTCGGCTGTTGTAGAATTTAATGGACAATTTATACCTGTAAAAGCACAGTGGGACACAGGAGCAACCGGAACATGTATATCAAAGGAAATAGTTACTCAGCTTGGATTGCAACCTACCGGAATGATAAAGGTTCAAACCCCATCCGGCATTGGAACCATGAACAAATATATGGTTAATCTTATCCTAAATAATGAAGTCAGGATAATGAATCTTGTTGTAATGGATTCTGAAATTGGTAATCAAGGAATTGATGTTTTGATTGGTATGGATATAATTTCAGTTGGCGACTTTGCAGTTTCTAATTTTAATGGGAAAACGCAATTTTCTTTTAGAATGCCATCTCAAGAACATGTAGAATATCATAGGTGATTACAGCACAAAAAGGCATCTGTAACGAAGTGCCTTTTATATTATCTGCTCTTCTATCAGAATCTTATTTCAATATTACTTAAGATAGTATCATCACACATTACTCATATATCATTTTACCGCACCAAGTACAACCACTACCGCCCTTCTTCCGGAGGCGGTTTTTGATACACAAAAATATAAAAGGAGGCAACAACACATATGGACAAAAACGATTTCCTGATACAGCTCCGGGCTGTACTGGACAGCGCAAAATCAAAAAAGAACATCAATGCGGACATAAAAAAGCTCCAGGGCAGCCTTGACAGTTTAAAGCTCCGGACGGACATTTCCTCTGGTGCGGACACCCTGAATGACACACTGAAGGAAACGGAAAAAACCATGACCGCTTCCGGAAAGTTCGGGACTTTCCTGAAAGACCAGCTCTCACAGGCGGCACAGGGCTTTAAACAGTGGCTTTCCGCAGGCTCCGCGGTCAACCTGTTCCTCTCCGGGGCAAAAAATGCCGTCTCCGAGCTAAAACAGATGAACGGCATGCTGGCCGACATCAGCAAGGCTGCCGGCCACCTGACCAAAACGGACCTGTCCGCCCTCAGCCGTTCCGCATTCGATACGGCGGGCAGGTACGGCAGGAGGGCACCGGATTACCTTTCCTCCGTCCTCGGTATGTACCGCGCCGGGTATGGCAATGTGGGGGAAATGGCGGAACTGAGCCTCCTCGCGCAGGCTGCCGGGGACATGGACGCCGGGCTGGCGGAAAGCTACCTCACCGCCACGGATGCGGCATACCGGCTCAGGGGCAGCATTGCGGAACTGAACGCCGTGCTGGACGGGCAGAACCATATCGCCAGCCGCAACGCCCTCTCCATGGGGGAGCTTGCCTCCGCGACGGCGGCTGCGGCTTCCCATTCCGCGGAATCCGGCGTTTCCATCGACAGGGCTTCCGCCGCCATGGCTGCCATGATGGCAGTCACCCACCAGGGTGGAAACGCCGCTGCAAACGCTTTCCAAAACATCCTCATGCATCTCAGGCAGATACAGGGCGAAGCCGGGGACGGGGAGATCATTGACGCGGAATCGCTGAGAAGGTGCGAGCAGGCATGTGAAGCCCTTGGGGTGTCCTTGAAGGAAGTCAGGGCGGGAACCCTCTCCCTTCGCGACCCCATGCAGGTCCTGGAGGAATTATCCAATGCCTATACCGCTCTGGAAGAGTCGGATCCCCGCAGGGCTGGCCTGACCGGCGCGTTCGGCGGCGGGGACAGCGGGTTAAGGGCGCTCCTGGAAAACTGGAGCCTCTACGAAAAAATGCTGGATGATTATGCCTCCGGGGGCGGCTCCGCAATGGAAGCGGCGGCGAAATCCGCAGACGACTGGGAAGGCTCCGTCAACAGGCTCGGCAATACCTTCGCCAAGGTCATGGGCAATCTGGTGCATTCCGACGCCGTCACCACCGCCGCGGATGCACTGAACGGCCTGCTGTCCCCAGTGGACGCCGTTACTGCAAAGCTCGGCCCCCTGGGGACCGTCGGTATAGGCATAACAGGTGCCAGCATCACGGAATTCGTTAAAAACTTTGCTTGACTCCATAGTGATATGGGGTGACACACAATTAAAACCACTCTGGCGGGAGATTTTAGTTGGGCAATCATAGATAAGGAAATAACATAATGGCGTTATCTACAAGTCTATGGATACATGGGGTTTTTAATAAGACTCTGCAAACACTTTCAGCGGAGTATAAACTATACATGGAGGAGTAAATGCTCGAAAGTTTCTTACATACAGGTAAGACCGGAAAAACCGGCTAATACATATCAAACCACAGTCCCTTAACTGAGGATGCGGTTACGAAAGTAGAAAAAATTGATTATGTTGGTATATGGCAATATTGGCGAGAGCCGATAGGTTCCTAAGTACCGTTAACAATGGACAACGAGCAGGACGGCACTCTGCAGCAAACAGAGAGCAATCCCCACAGACATACCCATCCTCTTAGCAAGTCACAGCCGTAAAATGTGCCTTACTAATAACGCATAGTGCATATTGCGATTTTACGATTTTCAGTAATATGTTTAGCCGCAGTGTTTCGGCTAACGGGTAAAAATCGAAATTTTAAAAATAAATTTATGTTAAATCTACCATTCATACCCGCAGTTATTGCAATGAAAAGTTTTATGTCTTTTGGTTCCAAAGATACCAAACATTGCAGTGTTTACTACTTTTGAGGTTGTGGTTATTTTCTTTAGGTTAGCGGACTGACAGGTGGGACATTTAGGTTTGTTCAAAGAATCTCTTGCTACCATATTATTATAAGCAATTTGTTCTGGAGTAAGTGTATTTTCATTTTCAATTTTTTTAAATTCAGAATAAATTTGTTTTTTGAATTCTGTAAAACCTTCAATTGCTATTTCTCTATTGCATTTAAAGCGATTTTGGATACAAGTTATTGCTTCATCTATGTTATTCTGGTCTATTAATTCTTCTAATTTACAACAAAGAGAAAAATTATCACTTCCATGACTATTAAGAGTATCAACTATTTCTTGTGCTGTCATTATTTTATCCTCCACAAGTAATTTTATATTATTAATTATATGTTTGTACTAAATAAAATGCAACTACAATCTCTCGCCAAGAGTACAGAAGTATTAAATAAAGTAACAAGTATATTAAATAATACAGAATTATCAAGTATAGCAACAAAAAAGGAATTAGCACTAATAGGGGAATCCTATACCAAAGAAACCCTAAAATCAGCTATTGCACAGTCCACTCTCAACAAAGAACAAATAAAAGTAATTATGTCTGCCAACGGCTTACAAGGCGAACTCCTAGAAACAACAGCTGATGAATTAGCAAATGCCGCAAGCACTAATACAGTTGCCACCGCCCAAGCTGCTTCAACAGGCACTACCCTTGGTCTGGGTACAGCATTCAAAGGTCTAGGTATATCCATCAAAAATACCACTAAATCTATGGTCACATGGATGGCAACAAATCCGGTTGGATGGATTACTGCTGCCATTGCCGCTATTGGGGCTGCCACATTTGGAATTTACAAGCTGTATGATGCAATAGATGTATCGCTTGAAGAACAGAAAGAAAAATTAGCAGAAGCCAAAGAAAACTGGGCAGATGTAAAAAATGAACTGCAAGAAGTAGAAACCGAAATCCAAAACACCCTGAATGCCATAAAAGAATTGGAATCACTTCCTAACCCTACTTGGGCAGAACAGGAAGAATTAGACAGACTCCGCGAGGTAACTAAAGAATTAGAATTACAAAAACAGTTAAAGCAGGATGAACAGTTACAAGCTGCAGAGTCTTTATACCATGAGAACAAGGAAACCTTTCATAAAGAATTCCAAAGTTCCGGCGGAAACGCATCCATTAGTGACTTAAAGCAAAGATTATCCGCCGACCCGGACAGCACCTACAGTATCAGCTACGCCCAATTGGATTTGAAAAACAATCTTATCGATATCGAAGCTTTGCTGCAATACTACAGTGAAATAAAAGAGACGCTGACTGATGAAAGCGAACTGAAGGCGTATGAAGCAGAAATCAGCGCTTTGATTCAGGCGAAAGCTGACCTGATTCAGTCCGACGGCCAGGAAATGTTATCTTCCCTTTCCGAATACAAAAAGAATATTTTAGACATTGCAAGTGTCCGTGACTTGACCGAGGATGAACAGGCTGCCTATGATTATCTGTCTTCCATGCAGAAGATGATTTATGAATTCTACAGCCCTGTCACCTGGAACAATCTTGCGTTTGATTCCATCTTTGATAAAAAAGGTTTGGAAAAAACAAAAGAAGAATTAATGGCAATGGCTAAAGCCGGGGAATTATCTCCCGAAACACTGAAAAGCTATCCCAAACTAAGTCAGGCAATCAGAGATAGTGAACTTATTATTGGAGAAGGGTCTGATGCCTTTAAAGAGTTTTATAACGAACTTGCCGCTCTGGCAGATAAACAAAAAGATGCTGCTAAAAGTGTAGGCTCTTTTAATGATATCTTTGCATTTCAGGACGCCGAGGGCAACCTGACCGCCCTTGGGAAAGTATCGGAATCCATAAACACCATCCAAAAGGCATATGATACCCTTTCTTCCGCCATAGATGAGTATAACAGCAATGGCGCCATTTCTGTTGACACCCTGCAGTCTGTTGTGGAATCAGGGGATGACTGGCTTGATTATCTCGTAGCAGAGGACGGTGCATTAAAGCTTGATAAGGAGTCACTGGATGAACTTTCCAAATCCCGTCTGGAAGAAATGCGTATCAGGACATTAAACAACCTGATTGACCAGATAGCCCTAATTAAGAATAATGCAGATGCGAATCATTATCTGGCAACAACGAACTATGCCGCTGCCGAATCATTTGAAGAAGTTGCAAGGTCCTCCGCAGATGCTGCTATCCAATTACTTCGTGCAAAAGTGGCGTCCGGTGACTTGTCTCAGGCGAATTATGATGCTGTCATTGATAAGATGTACAGCGATATCAGCAAGATAGACCTACTGTTTGAAAATGCCGCAACAGATTTATCTTATCAGGCCTCTTCCACCGCCACCTCCGCCGCCCAGTCCATGACCGACCTCCTTGATAAGGAACTGAATGTCCTCGACAAGAAGATGGAAGCCGGATATACGGACTTCAGGGACTACATCCGCGACAGGCTCGCCCTGATTGAGGATTACTACAGCAAAGGCAGGATTTCCGCGGATGAATACTACTCCCACCTGGAAAAACATTACAGTCAGGAACTCTCCTACAGGGACAGGGCCATCAGCGCCGTAACCCGGAGGCTCGATAAAGAGATAGACAGCCTCGAAAAGCAGAAGGACGCGGTCGAGGACAGCTACCGGATACAGATTGACGCCCTCGAGCAGCAGAAAACCCTGCTGGAAGATGCCAACAGGGAAAGACAGAGGCAGATCGACCTCCAGAAAGCCCTGTATGAACTGGAAAGGGCCAAGAACCAGAGAACCGCACTGGTGTACAGTGAGTCCGGGGGAATGCGCTATGAAAGCGACTCCCAGGCAATCCGTGACGCGGAGGACGAGGCCGCAAATGTAAGGTATGAAATCCAAGTCTCCGAAATCGAAAAGGGCATCACAAAGCTGGAAGAAGCCCGTGACGCCCAGACCGGAGCCATTGACGACATGATCGATAAGCTCCAAGATTATAAGGAACAATGGAGCAATATCACTTCTACTTACGAGGAAGAACAGGAAGACCTGTTCGCCGCACAGCTCCTCGGACAGGAATGGGAACGGGACATCCTCGACATGCGTCTGGACAAGCTGAACAGCTTCAAGGATGATTACATCTCCATCCAGCAGGCGATGGTGGATGCCGCCCATCAGGCATCACTTGCCATGGACAGTGCAGACAATGTAACGATCGGGGATTCTTCCAGAGGCAGCCTGTCCCATGACAGGGACGGCGGTTACGAAGTCATAGACGAAAGCACCGCCACAAGGGTAGGAGCGATATACCATACCAGAGAAGATGCCGATGCTGCCGCGGAAAAGCTGAACAAAGCCGCGGCAGCCTTGAACGGCATGGATACCGACGGGGACGGGCAGGAATGGAAGAAGGCATTCGGCAACAGCAACATCCCCGGCTACTATGTCAGCAGGTACCATGCAGGCCTGAAACAGGGGCCCGTGGGGAAGCACAGCTTTGATGAAGACTTTAAGCTGGTACAGAAAACAGGACTTGGGGAAAAGGAAGTCCCCGCAATCCTCAGAGAGGGGGAAGCCGTTGCGACCCCGGAACAGGTGGGCAGCCTTGCAGACGCCCTGAGGGCATCCCGCCCCGTGGAACGCCCCTACTGCGCCCTTGAACGGGAGAAGTGGGAAAAATGCCTTGCCGCGCTGGGGCCCAAGGCAGACGATATCCTGCCGTTCCTGAGCATGGCGCCTTATGACCTGAGTGAAATGATCGGCATGGACAGATATGCCAATCAGGTAAACAACATAAACAACATAAAGCAGAGCCGGCCTGTAGTGAATCAGAATATCACTTTAAGCTGTCCCAATGTCACAAACAGTTCCGGAGTGGAATACCTACAGAAAGAATTAGGGCATTTAAGCCAGATGGCAATACAGGAACCGCTGCGGAGATATTAATTGGAAAAGAGGAAAGCGAGGATAAAAATGGATTTAAGAAAAGAACTCTTAAAGTCAATGCAGATCATGATTGACAGGAAACTGAATAATTACAAAGCAGACCGCACTTATCAATCAATTATCAAAAGAATTACCCCGAACGGATATGTAGTCTTAGACAGCGCAGGAAGTGAGCGGACGGTACCCTGCAGCATTCCCGGGTTGGCGCTCAGAGCCGGTCAGAGCGTCTGGGTCAAGGAGCCTATGGAGGATTTGAAAGGGCTGCATATCGTCGGAGTTTCGGCATTTAACAAATGCCCGGAAAATAAAAAAGAAGGAGGTGAGTTAAGTGGCAAGGCCGATCATACAAAAGATTCAACCTTTTGACGCAGAGAAAGACCATGAGATTTTGCTTTCATGGCTGGGCAACCGCGCTTATGCCAACAGAATCATTATATATGATAACGAAACCAATGACATTGTATTTGACGATACGGTGTCTACTTTTGCGCTAAGGCATACAATCCCGGCGCATACATTGACTAACGGTAAAAAGTATGTGATTCAGGCACAGACATATGATGTGGAAAATATCGCATCCCCTCTGTCCGATAAAGTTCTATTTCATACTTTTGCGACGCCTGAGTTTTATTTTAGCAACATTCCGGAAAACGGAAAAGTAACCGGCGCGTCTTTTCAGGCTTCCGTCTATTATTACTCTCCCGATTGGGAAGATATCAGCGTCTATAAATTTTATTTATATGATTCCACCGGTAAGCTCCTGCTGGAAAGCAATTCCATGACTGACCCTTTTTCTGTCGGCTATACCTACCGCGGATTGGAAAACAATACCGTTTACCGTATCAGATGTACCGGCGTTACGGTAAACGGAATGGAAATAGATACCGGATATGCGGAAATCATGGTGAAATATGAAAATCCTAATACCTATTCGAGGATTTACGCTGCTGCCGTTCCTTCACAGGGATGCGTACAGGTTGCCAGCAACCTTATTATCATCCGGTATAACGGAACGGACAGTTTTGAATATGCGGACGGAATGATTCATCTTCAGGACAAAACTTTATATTACAATGAGGGCTTTTGCATCGAGGATGATTTTACGGTTATCCTTCGCGGGACTCATTTATGGCAGACTGCGGAATTATTTAAAATGAGTCATGGCAGTCCCGAACTGACATTAAGCTCGCGCATTTATACCGACGGAATGCTCCGATTTAAGCTGACGGTTCCCAACGGTGTCGGCAGCTATATTTTGTATTCGGATGAACAGGTATTTACCAATCAGGATATGGTCACTATTGCCATCAGACGGAAAAATAATGTTTATCAATTACAGGTATCCGTCGGGCAGGATAAATAAAAAGAATAGGTGGTGATGATAGCGCATGTTTATATGCGGAAGTAATTTTGTCGGTGGAGAATCAGCATGTGCGCTTACCCCGACAAATATTGAAAACATAAATTATATAGAACTGAAAAACGGAATATATGACGACTTATATGTTTCCAAAAATACGGATTTTGTGTTAGACGGCGAATGCCCTGCCGAATGGGATTTTGATACTGTGCTGTGGGCTAAATTCAACGGAAACACAAGCGCCGGCAATGTGGACTGGAATCTGGAAACTACTTCCCACATTGTCCTGAAAAGCAGGCGGGAAGGGGAATTTCAGTGGAAAACCATCGCCGTGAAGGAAATACATGATATTGATGATTTTGTGATCAATTATCCCGATTATTTTGTGGCTTCCGGTCAGACCATGGAATATGCCATAGTCAATGTACTATATGGTTCGGAGGGAAACTATGCGACCGCAAAAATCACTCCTAAGTTTCACAAGATGTTCTTGATTGAGGAGAATACGGTATGGAGCACGGAAATCACGGACGGATACTGCAATACCACACGGAATATTCCTTCATCCACCGTGGAATTGCTTAACAGTAAATATCCTGTTTTCGTGAGAAATACGGCGGCGGACTATGATACCGGCTCCTGTGCGGGCGCCTTTGTGCCTTTTGCGGAGGAAAGCTGTGAGTTTGCATACGGCGAAGAATATGATTATCAGCGCACAAAATACCAGAAGGATTTTATGGATTTCCTTTGTGACGGCGCGCCGAAAATATTGAAGATGCCGGACGGCAGGATGTGGATTGTACAGGTGACTCCAAACCCCGCAGATAATGCGGGACAGAATTACAATGACAGGGAAATATCCTGGAACTGGGTTGAAATTGGAGATGTCAACTCGGAGCAGGATTTATACTATCTGGGCTTATCGGATGTACCGCCCGAATGGTGGAATCAGTAATGGCTGATATCATTACGCAGGAAGACCTTGTGCTTGTGCTGTCACAATCCACATCTCCAAAACTTGATATGAAAGTGGAAGTATTAGAGTCTTCCGGCAAAATAATAGGAACCGTTCACGGCGTCGTAAACGGCAGCATGTCCATCAACGGAGAAGCCGATGTGAGGCGCACCGCAAATTTCGTTGTACAGCCCACATTGACGGAACATCTAAAACTGACCGAGGACAGTCTGCTGTGGCTCAACAAAGATATCCGGCTGTCCGTGGGGCTGTATAACTGCAGGACAAAACAATACAAATACTATCCTCTCGGATATTATGTTTATACGGACACATCCGGTACTTATGACGCCACAACAAACAGCTTGACGATTAATTGTGCCGATTTTATGAAGAAATTGGACGGCACCAAAAACGGTCAGTTAGGTTCGCTTATCATCCGTTATCCTGCTTATAGGGAAAACGAAGAAACAGGGGAACCTGTGGAATATCATACTATCCGCAATGCCGTAATAAAAACATTGGAAGAGCTGGCGGGAATCACGAATCACAGAATCGATGATATCGGTGAGTACAAAGGGATTCCCGAATATAACGCGGATTGGGAAAAATACCGGGAAGAAAATGCGAATCTGTGGAATACCATACCTTTCGATCAGGAGTTCTCCGCGGGATGCAGTGTTTTATCCATCCTGACAACTTTCCGTGACTTATATCCCAACTATGAAATGTTCTTTGATATGGACACCAACACATTTATATGCCAGTTAAAACCCATGTGTTACGAAGATGATATTTTCTTGGATAATACCTTTCTACAGCGGGTCTTGATATCGGAAAATACTTCCGTAGATATGACTGCGGTAAAAAATATCTGTGAAGTATGGGGAAAAGTAATAGAGGTAGATTTTTACGGCGAGGAATGCTCTTATACGGACAATACCTATACGGCCTCTATTGCAGGATATGAAGAAAATTACGCAAACGGTGATTGTGTCGGTTTAAAAATCCCCTCTGCCAATCAGGAGAACGCCCAAATTAATATCAACGGTTTCGGCGCTATAGGCATCTATAGCGAAGCCGATGACGAACCGCTGAAAGACGGTGTGCTGAAACCGGACAATGTATACGCTTTCAAAATCAGGCAGAAGCGTGTCGACGGGGAAAATCTGTTCCGGGCATATTTACTGGGGCAGTGGCAGGTTCATGCCGTCAATGTTTTGACTAATGGGAAAAAAAGCGGAAAATTTGTAACCGGTTCCGACGGGAAAGAATATGAATTGTATTCCAAAGAATATTTTCAGAAATTCTACAACTGTGACCATGTAGATATGACTATTGTTGCCAATTCTCCCTTTACCGTAGAAAAGTTAGGGGAAATTTCCGACATAAAGGTAAGCGGCGAATTTGAAAACATTACATCCGACGATTTAGCGGCGGACAGGGCAAAATGGGAAAATCGGAAGAATTGCAGACTGACCGATAATATTACCATTACTACCGCTCTTCTGCCGTTCTTGGATGTGAATAAAAAGGTATCCTACAAAAGAAGCGATTCGGATATAGAACATCAATATATCATATCTTCTGTTTCCCATGATTTTTCGGAATTCACAACTACGATTACCATGTACCGTTTTTATACTCTGTATGAAACGCTGCTGAAAGAAGCCGGAACCCATAAGGCATTGTCCGGCTTCAGCCACGGCGTGCTGGGTAAATATACACATGAAGAACTTTCCGTTGTTGTCAGCGGAGAAGAATTATGATTTGAAAGGAGAAAAAACTTATGGCAGATTTTTCGACCTATAAAAATTTGGAGCTCCCTAAAAGCAATGAGCGTTATAATGTTGCGGTGGCCAACAAAAACAATATGGTCATAGATTCGGAGCTCCATAAACTTGATATCAAAAACCAGAGTCAGGATGACTTACTGGCTGCCACAAAAGAAGAATTAAATTCTGAAATTTTAAGGGCTGCCGCAAAGGAAACGGAGATATCAGGAAAATTAAATAGTGAAATATCCAGAGCGACAGACGCAGAAAGTAAAATGCAAGAAAATTTGTCCAAACATATTTCCAATGAATCAAACCCTCATAAGGTTACAAAATCACAATTGGGATTGGGTAATGTTGACAATACATCGGACAGTGAAAAGTTTGTGAAGGGGGTTATTGATTACGGAGACGGAACCGGAAAAATTCAAATTGGCTATTCGGGCAGTGGAATAACCGCCAATGATAACCTTGATTATCTCGCCGGCTATTGTACTGATAACGGAATGCGCTCAATAAAAGATGTTACATGGTTGGTGGTTCAAAGCAAATTAGGGCTTGACCAAAAGGTTTCCAAATCAGGCGATACTATGACCGGAGAATTACACATCGAAAAATCATCCGGTGATACTTTTTTGAGGACGAAGAGGACAGACACTAAACATGAGCTTTTATTTGGTGTTGGAAGTGGCGGATATAATCGAGGAATACATGATACAGCACTCGATAAATGGATTCTTTGGCTGGATTCTGCTAATAAAGCGCATTTTATCGGTGATTCACAAACTCTCGAAGGGAAAAGTGCAAGTGATTTTTTGCCTGCCCCGACCAAGTTGACAACTCAGGATTTAAACAGCACGACTACTCCGGGTTTCTACTATGGAGCTGGTGGAAACACCGTAAAAAACAAACCAGATGGCATAGCGGAGTTTGGTTTGCTGGTAATCCGAACCGCCGACAGTTACAGGATGCAGTATTTGTACGATAAAGGAGAAAAATATTATCGGTCTTACCAAAGTAATACATGGAGTAATTGGACGAAGGATGAAGCCGAAAGCAGTGGCAATTGGTTTAGCAACCAAAAGCTTGAAGCAAATAATTGGGAAGTTGATATGCAGTCCGAGAATACAATGGAGATTGGACGAAGAGTGGTTTCAAGTTCAAAAATGCACCCGCTTATTGAATTGACCAGTGATAATAATATCAATCTAATAGCAGAAGCGATAAAGGTTTATTATGATATTAGTGCCGAATCGCCATATATTTATACCACTAAAGGCGGTAATTTCCATGCAAATTTTCAGGATTTTTCAGTCGCTACAGCTAATGGAAGTTTTAAAATAGCGAAAGAAAACAACACAGGACTAACTGCTAGTATTAATAATTTCCCAATAAATTTTTCAACAGTTGGAAATGACGCCAAAGATATCAATTTAACATCAGGAAGAAAGATATCACTAAAAAGCAACAAAGACAAAACCGAAATTTATGCAACTGAAATTCGTTTGATTCCGCAAGAGCACAGTGCTACAGATACAAGCCCGTCCGCGGGAAAATATGTAAAAACGGGAAACATCCAAGGCATCAAATTTAGCGATGGCTCAAAACCCGGCATCAGCAACTTTGGCAGAATCGGATGTGAGAAATTGGATTGTGAATTTGTTGCCGCAGGCGAAATGACTTGTAACAACACAGCAACCTTCGATAGGGTTATCAGCTATGGTGACATTTCTTCTGAAAGCCAAATTTCCAGCCTTGGAAACATATCTACACAGAGCGGAATGTATTCAACAGGTGAGGGAGATTTGGGGCAATCTTCCCGTAAATGGAACAACATCTACGCCACCAACGGCACAATCGTAACCTCCGACCGAAACGAAAAAGACAATGTAGCAAGCCTGACTGACGAATTAACCCAAAAATTCATTATGGGGTTAAATCCATCCTCATATCAAATGAAATCCGGCACTTCCGGGAGAACCCATTGGGGGCTGATATCGCAGGATATCGAAGAACTCATGGAAACCCTTGGAATGGATTCCATGGACTTCGGCGGATTCATCAAATCTCCCAAAACCGTTACCGTTGAGGAAGAGGAAGAATACGAAGAGAAAGACGAGAACGGCGAAACAGTTATCAAAACCAAAAAGGTGGAAAAAGAACAAGCCGTAGAGGGTGAATATATCTATTCACTCAGGTATGATGAATTTATCGCACCAATAATCAAAATGATGCAGATGCAGCAAACCCAGATTGCATCGCAGGATAAAAAAATCTCGGATTTGGAGGCACAGGTTGAAAAACTGAACGCGCTGGTTCTTGGCAAAGGAGGCAATGAAAGAGAAAATTATGGCACAATATGAAAACGAATTTAGCAATTTCCCAACGAAAAAAATCACAAGGCACAACTTTAAAAATGTAGATGACAGCATTGCACCTGTAATCAATCAGGTTAAAGCCCTTCAGGAACAGGGGCTTTATGGTCAGGCTGCCCGAGTCATTGACAACAACAAAGATGTATTGGGGCAGTATATTGTGGATGCGGTTACTTTCCGTACATGGGAAGAGGAAATCTATAATACACAGAAATATGCCAGACAGATGCAGCAGTCGGTATTTCTTGATGAAACGGAACCTGATGACTGCGCAGAAGGTGACTTATGGATTGGGGGTAGTGTTTCATGACGGTTGCTTCACTATACCCCAATGACATAGACAAGATGCTGTTTTTTCAGGATAATGATATCAACGCTGTGGGCGTGTTGAATACTTATCATAATCTGATAGCGCAGGGCAAATATACCGAGGCAGGCAATTATATCGGCATGCATAAGGAAATATACGGTTTGTTTCCCGATTATCTGAATGCCCTCGAAAACCGCATTTATAATTTGCAGGAATATTTACTTACCAAACAAAAGAAAAATCCCTTTGTACTTTCAGACAGCGAACCGAAATCGGTTGCCGAAGGTACAATCTGGATTTAAACCCAAAGAAAGGAATGGTGAATTTATGGCAACAGTGAACGAACAGGTGGCAACCGGCAGAGTACACCGGGTTTTGATTGATAAAGCCGCTAAACTCTGGCAGCGGATTTCTTTTTGGACAAAAGCATCCGATGTGGAATTTGATGATGGAAATAGCTTACAGCAAAAATTAGGCAGCATTAACGGTATCACGGACAATCTCGCCACTGCCAGGTCAGATATATCCTTATCTGCCAAGGCGGGCAAAATGCTCCAAGACCAGTTAGATAGGTTAAACGGTTATTCTTTCGTTGTATTGACACAGTCGCAATATGACGCTGCCGCCCATGATTCCAACACGATATATATGATTAGGGAGGATTAAGTCATGGCAGACTTTTCACAGACTTTTGTTTATAACGGAGATGGACATACCTTTACCCCTCAGGTCTTTACGGCTCCTTCAGACGGCTTGTACCAATTAGAAGCATACGGAGCATGTGGCGGTTCCGGACTTCCCTCAGGTACGGATGGAACTACTCAAAAACCCGGGGGATATGGCGGAGGAAGCTGCGGATATGTGCTTTTGAAAAAAGGAGAACAACTCTATATCGGTGTGGGTGGAACTTCCTATCAGGGCAGTTTTGACGGAACTTATCCCATAGGATATGGCGGAGCAAACGGAGGTGGCAGAAGCTCCGGGCTTCTTAAAAACGGTATATATTATGGCAATGGCGGCGGCGCTACACATATCGCCAAATCCATAGCAGGGCAGGGAGCATTAGCGGATTATCTGAATCAAAAAGGTGAGATTTTGCTTGTTGCCGGCGGCGGTGGCGGCGGTGGCAATGGTTATAATACGAACCTTGATGAATCTGGTGGAAACGGTGGAGCCGGTGGCGGAGCAAACGGAGAAGACGGAATTCCCGGATACTATTCATGGACAGGGGTTGACGGCAGCGCAGGAACCGGCGGAAGCCAGACCGAAGGCGGAATCAGCAAGGGAGGCAGTGCCGGTTATAATGGAAGTTTTGGCACCGGCGGATACGAAGACAATGTCCATGGCGGTTCAGGCGGCGGTGGCGGCTGGTATGGCGGAGGATATTCCACCGCCAGAGGGCTGGATGAAGATTTACTCGGAATTGGCGGAGCAGGCGGCGGCAGCGGGTATATTGGCGGAGTTCCAACCATTATATATAAAGGGAAAGAATATTCACCCCAAACTACCGCAGGAGCCAACTCTACGGGTTCGCATGGCTGGGCAAAAATTACTTTAATCCAAAGTAGTACACCCTCCGTATATTTCGGCGACATCCCCATCTCCGGGATTTTTTGCGGGGATAAAGAAATAACAGATATAAAATTTACTCTTGACAGAATCCGAAATAAATAATTGCGCCGTCGCTTATAGGATGCTAGAATAAGATTGTAAAACGGCTCCAAAAACGACGGAGGTTTTAAAATATTGAAAATCGGGAAAATACAGAACAAAACATCACAGCATTGGCACCTGACGGCAGTTTTGGTACAGGCATTTCTGGGCACTTATGCTTTGGCAGGAAATGACTGGGAAATGGCATCCGTATTTATTTTTCTGGGACTGGCGGCAGCATTTTGGACAGTGCAAAACAAGGCACTGCACACTTTACAGGGAGACAAATGGCTCTTTCCGGCTGCTGCCTTTTTCAGCATATGCACCGTGACGGGCAGAAGCTATGAAATATCCGGAAATTTCGCTCCGCTTATCGAAAGCCCCGCCCAAGTCTGCAAAACCTTTGTGTCTCTATTGGGCTTCTCCTGTTTATACCGGGGAGCTTTACTGCTCATTTTCGGTCTTTTGGATAATCAGCGAATATTTCGCCGGGATTGCAGGAATAAGGCAGAAAAACTGTTATTTGAACAACATCCTTTCCTTGCCCCCCTTGCCGTAATTTTTGTCAGCTCTCTCCCTGTTCTCATCAGCTTTTTTCCGGGAACCTTGGAGGCGGATGCCTATGTGCAGCTGTCTCATATGCGTTCCGGCAATTGGGACGCTCATTATCCTGTAGCGGCGTCTCTTCTCATGGATGGCATCATCCGTCTGGGCCAGAGGCTGTTCGGTCATGATAATCTGGCATTTTTCCTGTATACGGGCACGCAGTATGCGATGCAGTGGCTGGTTTTTGCCTACACTCTGTCCGTGTTAAGGCGAATGAAGACCCCTATTATAATCCGCTGGGGAACATTGGCATATTTTTCTTTCTTTTCCGTTTTTCAGATGTACGGTTATACCATGGTGAAAGATACCTTATTTTATATTGCATTTCTGCTCTCTGCCGCAGTCACTGCGGATATCATAACCGAAGAGAACTTAAACGGGGGAAAGGTCAGAAAAAGGCTGCTTATCATCGCATTATTCCTTGCTAATCTGCTCATGGTATTTTCCCGAAACAACGGTCTCCATCTGATTTTGTTTTCTGTGGTAATAGGATTTTTGCTGTGCAGGAAATACAAGCAAGTATACTTCACCATGCTTGCCGGCGCCATTCTTGGTACTCTGATCAACGGAGGGCTGGGGCAAATATATGGTGTGTCCCGGGGTTCCGTCCGGGAAATGCTTTCCGTCCCCCTTCAACAGACAGCCCGCTATCTCACGGAGCATTATGAGGAAGTAACGCCTGAGGAACGCATGGTTTTAGAAGAAATTTTTGAGACAGACCTTGAAACGGTTGCACAGAGTTATCAACCGGAAATCGCGGACCCCGTCAAAGCTTATATGGTGTATTATCCGGACGCCAAAGCATTGACAGCCTATCTACAGGTCTGGTGGCAGCAGTTTCTAAAACATCCCGGTACTTATGTGCAGGCATTTATCAATCACACTTACGGATATTTTTACCCCGACAGGGAATGCTTCTGGGAAGGTATCGGAGTCTACGATATCGGTGAAAGCTGGCCATGGGACAAAATGGATTTCGCTCCCTGCTTTGTATTGGACAATCGTCAGATACGGGAACAAATCAGACAGACTCATCTGTGGATGAGCCGTCTGCCCCTGTTTGGGGGACTTTATAGCTGCGGTATGCATAATTTTCTTTTGATCGGAATGTTGGTTCGGCTGTTAATCAGGGAAAGGAAAAAGGATTTATTCTTTTTGGTTCCCTGCGTGGGATGTGTGTTAATCTGCCTTATTTCACCCGTAAATGCCTTAATACGCTATATGCTTCCGGTGATGGCAGCCCTTCCGTTAAATCTTGCGTGGTGTTTTAGAGATACTTTTCCAAAAGCCTCGCCACTTCCCTGACATCAATGGGCTTTGCCGTGTGGGCATTCATACCGGCATCCAGACATTTTTGTATATCTTCCGCAAAAGCATCCGCTGTCATGGCTATAATGGGTATCCTGCCGGCATCCGCCCGCTCTAACGCCCTGATAGCCCTTGCTGCCTCATAGCCGTTCATAACCGGCATGCGCACATCCATAAGAATCGCATCGTAATAGCCCTCTTGGGAATTCTGAAACATGTTCAAACAAATCTGACCGTTTTCCGCCCAGTCCACTTCCAGACCGAGTCCGTGCAAAAGCTCCTTCGCAACCTCCCAGTTCAGCTCCAAATCCTCCGCAAGCAGAATCTTTTTGCCGTTCAAGTCAAACTCCTTTTTCTCAGGCTCCTTTGCGGATTCATCCAAGGATTCCGCATAAGGTCTGAGCCCATAAAATAAAGTGGACTTGAACAAAGGTTTTGCAATAAATCCGTTGACGCCCGCCGCTCTGGCCTCCTCTTCTATCTCAGCCCAATCATAGGCGGAAATCAACAGAATCGGAATCTCTTCTCCCATCAGCTTTCGGATTTCCCTTGCCGTCTCGATTCCATCCATTCCCGGAAGCTTCCAATCCAGCAGAATAATGTGATAATCCGCACTCTTCTGATGTCTCTCTTCCACCATCCGCAAGGCGTTTTCTCCGTTCAAGGTCCATTCCGCATCTATACCGATGGATTTTAGGCATTGTGTTGTATTTTCGCAAAGCTGCCTGTCATCATCCACCACCAGCATGTTCCAATTGGGCAGAATCATTTCAACCTCGCTGATTTCCTCCTTCAACAGATCCAGCGTCACATGAAACTCCGTGCCCTTTCCCAATTCGCTCTCCACAGTGATTTCCCCGTTCATGGCGTCCACAATGTATTTACAGATTGCCATGCCCAGACCTGTGCCCTCCGTCCTTTGTACGCGGCCGCTGTCCTCCCTTTCAAAGGACTCAAACACATGCTCCTTGAACTCCGGCGACATACCGATTCCGTTGTCTTTTACCTGAAAATGCACTCTGACATAATCTTCGCCTTCGGGTGATTCTTCCTCATATACGCCGACTTGGATAGAGCCTCCTTCCGGCGTAAACTTCACTGCGTTGGACAGCAGATTCAATAAAATCTGGTTCAGCCTCACTCCGTCCGTACAGACATTTTCCGCGATAATATCATGGATATTCACATTAAAATTCTGTTTTTTTACCTTGACCTGCTGTTGTATGATATTCACCAGACCATCCATCAATTCCCGCAAAGATACGGATTCCCGGTTCAGGGTCATCTTTCCGCTCTCGATTTTTGCCATATCCAGCACATCATTGATAATGCCGAGCAAATGTCTGCTGGAGGTGGTTATCTTTTTCAGGCAGTTCTGTACGCTCTGTTTGTTATCTATATCGGATGCGGCAATCGCCGTTAATCCCACAATAGCATTCATAGGCGTGCGGATATCATGGCTCATATTGGACAAAAACTCACTTTTTGCTTTGCTCGCGCGCTCTGCCGCCTGCTTTGCATCTTCCAGCTCCTCCATTTGTTTTTTGGTCATTCTGAAATATCGGGAAAATAACCACAAAAGAACACTCACAATGAAAATGCAATATCCCATCGCAAGAAAAACCCAATGGCGGCTGAAATCGCTAATCGTATTATCCAGCGCATCGTAGGACATAAAAGTGAAGAGATACCATTCGGAAGAAAGCAGGCTGGAGCAGTACAAATGCCGGCGTTCTCCGTAAATTTGAAATACCGAAGAATAATCTTCCTGCGCCTCCATTGCCTCCCTTAACTCCGTAAGATACTGCTCCGTACTTTTTCCGTCAATATCTTCATAAACGGATTCTACCCGCTCAAAATAGTTATCGCGGTATTCGTCGGCGGTCCGAATGACATAATCTCCGTCTCTTCTGATAATAAAAGAATAAACAGTCTGGTCGTTTGTCTCAAGCGCCAAGGTATCCGTAAGGTATTTTGCCGGTATTCCGGCAACTAACGCAATAGATTCCCTGCCGCCCGCTACGGAATGTTGGATGGGACATCCCAGCAAAATGATTTTTTCTCCTTCATCATTAGCGCCCAGCGCAATCTTTTTCTCCCTGTTCTTTAAGGAATTCACAAAAGGCTGCGGGTCGATGGATTCTATATGCTCTCCGTAAATGTCCTCTATGGTTCCGTCCTCCATATAAAATGCCAGATAGTCAAAATCCCTCACCCGCGCACTGTGGGCCAGAGTTTCATACATCTGTCCGGTATTCTCTTCATTGTCCGCCCTGACCATATCCGCCAAAGCTTCCACCTGCTCCATCCGAAGACTTATAACAGTCTCAAAATGCCTTGATACCTGTTCACTGATGCCGGACATATAAATATTTGCTACCCTTTTAATAGCATCCGTGCTTTTCCGATTCATATAAACAGCCAGAAACGAAAATGTGCAGACACATAAAACAGCTATAAATGTAATGCTGAACAATAAAAACCGTATGGTACTGCTTCGTAATCGCTCTTTCATTTTTCCTCTCATTCCACCGCGCAAGCGGTATTTGATAAGTTTGGAAAGGGATTTCCCCAAGTTCCTTTATTATAGCATCCCGAAACAACATTTACAATCATTTCTATTTTTATGAAAATTTTACCTTTCCCTAAAAATTTTATAGCCAAGCCGCTAAAAATATGATAACATTAAATGGATAAGACTTGCAACATATTTGGAGATGGGAGGCTCACATATGTTTCGTAAGAAAGAAACCGTAAATTTTTATGAAGAAGATACCAAGCGTTTATCGCAATATATGGACCGAGTGTTTGAAGGAGATTTTACTCCTTTGGATCTGGCGGAATTCCATAATCCGGAATTTGCCGAAAAATACAACCGTCTGCTTCAATATGTGTTGGAGTCCAACAATGCCTATGTCATGAGGCTGAATGCCTCCATGCGCAAGATTGGCGATAATTCCGTTATTAAAGAAATGTTAGAGCAGGTAAATTCACAGACCGTAGCTATCAACGGTATGCGGAGTTCCAGTCAGGATTTGGGCGATTCCATCCAGAACATCCAGTCTTCCGCCCAGAACATTTTGGACAGTTCCCACAGTGTCATGAATACTTCCACCAATTGTACGGAAAGCATGAATTCCAGCATCCGCATTGTGGACGAATGTTCCAGGCAGATTTCCGATATCAATACTCAGGTGTTGGCATTTAAAGAGAAAGCGGAACAAATTAACAAAATTATAGATATTGTCATGGAGCTGGCCCAGAACAGCAGCCTTTTGGCGCTGAACGCTTCCATTGAAGCCGCCCGCGCCGGAGAAGCCGGAAAGGGCTTTGCCGTAGTTGCACAGCAGGTGGGCGAATTGTCCTCCAACACCACTTCCTGCGCGGAGGATATCGTAAAATATGTAGGTGAGCTGATGACCGGCATCACCTCCCTTTCCTCTTCCGTGGAGCAGACCACCAGACAGCTTCAGGACGGTAACTCCAGCGTACACAAATCCGTCAAAAGCATGGATGTCATGAATAACCAGTTGAATGCCATTAATAAGGAAATCGACAGTATTTATAGCGAAATCAATAATCAGTTCACCCTGACAAAGTCCTTTATCTCCGATATTGAGACCATGGCGGACAGCTATAAGACTCTGGGTGAGGACTGCTCTACCACCGGCACCCATATGTACCGTATTTCCCGCGATATAGACAATGCCAGAAGCGATATGGCAAGGCACAATTCCAAACTTACCACTCTGGATTGGATTACGGTGTTTGAAATTGACCATTTAATCTTTACATGGCGTGTATATAGCAATATTGCAGAGTTTGAGCATCTCCGCATCGAGCAGTTAAACAATCCCAAAGGCTGTAAGCTGGGCAAATGGATAGCTGCCCAGACCGATCCCCGCATTACAGGCTCCAAGGAACTGCAGGAGCTTGCAAAAGCACACGAAGAAGTTCATCAGCATGCCTGCGATTCCTGGTATGCCAAGGAAGACCATGATGATGAAACGGCATTGCGCCATTTCCAACTGACCCACGAGGCTTACGGGCGTTTTGTGGAATGCATCAATGCCTTACGCGAACTCATCAAGAGCACAGGCGACACGGACGAAACGCCTATTAAGAACATCTGGTAATCCAAAAATATTCCTGACAAAAAGTCTGCCGCATCCTGCGGCAGACTTTCTTATTTTATTTCTTATTTCATTTTTTACTTCATTTTTGCACTGCGTTCATATTTCCCGTCATTCCGTCAGCGCTGTACGCGTCCGGAAGCATCTCCGCCTGCCAGAGTCTCAACTTCTTTTCTGGATACCAGATTGAAGTCACCGGGAATGGTATGCTTCAATGCAGATGCTGCTACGCCATACTCAAGAGCATCCTTGAAATTCTTGCCGTCAACCAGACCGCAGATAACGCCGCCCGCAAAGGAGTCGCCGCCGCCTACACGGTCAACGATGGGATGGATGCTGTACTCCTTGGAATGATAAAATTCCTTGGTATCTCTGGAGTAAATGCAAGCTGACCAGCCGTTATCGGAAGCAGAGTGGCTTACACGGAGAGAAGATACACAATACTCAAAGTTGAACTTCTCAACCATCTGCTCGAAAATGGACTTATAGCCGGCAAGTTCAAGCTCTCCGCTGGTAACATCGGTATCGCCGGGCTTGAATCCAAGTACCAATTCTGCATCTTCTTCATTTCCGATGCAGACATCGACATACTTCATCAGATTGGTCATAACCTTCTGAGCCTTCTCGGAGGACCACAGTTTCTTACGGAAGTTCAAGTCTACAGAAACCTTTACGCCATGCTTCTTAGCAGCAATCAGAGCTTTCTCGGTCAGTTCTGCCGCAGCATCTGATACAGCGGGGGTGATTCCTGTGAAGTGGAACCAATCAGCGCCTTCAAAAATAGCATCGAAGTCAAAATCAGCTTCTGTAGCGGTAGAAATGGAAGAATGCGCTCTGTCATAAACAACCTTGGAAGGCCTCATGGAAGAGCCGGTCTCCAGATAATAGATACCCAATCTCTCGCCGCATCTTGCAATATGCTCTGTGTTTACATTGTACTTCCTAAGAGCAGCAACCGCGCACTCACCGATCTCATTATCAGGTACGGCAGTTACGAACTCTGCATCGTGTCCGTAGTTGGCAAGGGAAACCGCTACATTAGCTTCGCCGCCGCCATAGTTGATGTCGAACTCATCTGCCTGAATAAATTTCTCGTTGTTGGGGGTGGACAGTCTCAGCATAATCTCACCCATGGTAATTACTTTTGCCATTTTGTTGATTCCTTTCTTTTTTATATATTTGTCTTATTTCTGAACGAGATGTACAGCGAAACCGCCGATTTCTTCTTTCAGATAAATAGCTTTTAAGTTACCCTTTGCATCTTTCTTGGCCGTGGACTCATCAAATTCAACACCCAGAACGCTGCTCAAGTAATTCATCGCCCTTACTATGTAGTTGGTTCTGATTGCAATATGCCCATTCTTTCCAAGATAAGGCTCTTTCATAACCTCTACTGCCGTACCTGCAAATACAGAGCTGTTGCCGACTTTTGCGGGCATGCCGAAGATAAATGCAAAACGGTTGGCAGCCTTCTCAGCCTCTGCCGCATTCTCAGCATTAATGCCAATATGCGCAAGTTCAAATCCGAGCATGGTCTGTACTGCTTCTCTGGTCAGCTGTTCAATCTTATCCCACTCGCCGGCGTTAATCAAATCGCCGGGAACCATCCAGGAACCGCCGCAGGCGATAATCTTGGGGAAGTCCAGATAAGAAGTCAGGTTCTTTGCATTTACGCCGCCGGTAGGCATGAACTTCATGTTTACATAAGGCGCTGCCATAGCCTTAATCTTTGCCAGACCGCCGGACTGCTCTGCAGGGAAGAATTTTACTACATCTAAGCCCAGCTCGATAGCCTGCTCGATATCGCTGGGGCTTGAGGTGCCGGGGGTAATGGGGATATTCTTCTCGATGCAATACTTTACGGTTCTGGGATTCAAACCGGGGCTTACGATAAACTTGGAGCCTGCCGCTACGGCTGCATCTACCTGCTCTGCGTTCAGAACGGTACCTGCGCCTACACACATCTCAGGGAAGTTGTCGGTCATAATCTTGATAGCTTCTGCCGCCGCATCGGTACGGAAGGTAACCTCCGCACAGGGAAGTCCTCCTGCACACAGAGCCTTCGCCAAAGGAAGGGCATCTGCTGCATTGTCAATCTTAACAACCGGAACAATACCAATTTTACTGATCTGCTCTAAAACTGCGTTCATTTTTTCCTCTTTTCTGCTGCACTCGGCAGCGACTCATATTTGTGTGTGAAATTTATTTCACGCTGTGAGTTCTTTTCACACTAGGCCAAAATCTCTTTTACACAGGCTGCAATTTTATCATCCTTGCAGTTGTCATAGAAGTATTCGGCAAATTTTTGCCCGGATAATGCGCCTTTTACCAGCTCCCTGTCCAAATTCTGCAGGATTGTGATAATATCGGTATGGGTAACCTCTTTCACCTGATCCAGAATTTTTTTGTTGCGCTGCTCCGGAACCACTCTCTCGGGGGGATAGCCGCCGCCCCCGGGAGCACAGAACAATTTTTCAAAGATATACTGCAGATTCAGCTCACCGCCCCAGCCGAAATTCTCGGCAAAGGGCAGGGCAACACAGTTCCCGTCATTTACCTGAGTAAACAGGTAAGCATCAAGCGGTGACTCGATATGGCCGCACAATACCTTGGGAAAAGAGTTGCAGGCTAACATCGCGCCCTCGCCCGTGCCACAGCCGGTCACAACAAAATCCGCCGCACCGGAGTTAATCAACACTGCTGCCAGAATGCCGTTCTGCACATAAGTCAGGGAATTAGGATCCTCGGCGCCGCACATACCATAGTTAAACACCTGATGTCCCAGAGGCTCCGCCACCTTTTTAAGGGTTTCAAAAATCAGCTCATTCTTCCCTGCCTGACTGTTTTCGTTAATCAATGCAATTTTCATTTTTATTTACACCTCATCTTTAACTAGGCTGTTTTCCGATATAAGCAAGAATACCGCCGTCCACATAAAGGATATGACCGTTTACCGCATTAGATGCCTCGGATGCAAGGAATACCGCGGGACCGGTAAGCTCTTCCGGCTTCAGCCATCTGTTTGCAGGGGTCTTTGCGCAGATAAACTGGTCGAAAGGATGCTTGCTGCCGTCCGGCTGAACCTCACGCAGGGGAGCTGTCTGAGGGGTCTCGATATAACCCGGTCCAAGGCCGTTACACTGAATATTATACTGACCATATTCGGAGCAGATATTTCTGGTGAGCATCTTAAGACCGCCCTTTGCAGCCGCATATGCGGATACGGTCTCACGACCGAGCTCTGACATCATGGAACAGATGTTTATAATCTTTCCGTGTCCCTTTTTGATCATGGAAGGAATCACTGCCTTAGAAACAATGAAAGGTGCGTTCAAATCTACATCCACAACCTGCCTGAACTCTGCTGCCGTCATCTCGGTCATGGGGATACGCTTGATGATTCCGGCATTGTTCACCAGAATATCAATCACACCCACTTCTTTTTCAATCTGAGCCACCAGAGCGTTTACGGCTTCCTCATTGGTTACATCGCAGACATAACCATGAGCCTTGATGCCTTTCTCGGCATATGCCGCAAGCCCCTTGTCCACCAGCTCCTGCTTGATATCATTGAAACAAATCGTTGCGCCTGCCTCGGCATAAGCGGATGCAATCGCAAATCCGATACCATAAGATGCGCCTGTGACAAGAGCTACCTTGCCCTCAAGAGAAAAATTTGTAAATTCTGACATTGGTTAATCTCCTTTTTTATTTTATTTAGGCATTTGCAAAACCCGGTATTCATGGATCCTGCAATTTCCTATTACTTCCGGTACTTACATCAGATCCTTATTTGCCACGCCGTCCATGTCGTCAAAGTCCTGATTCTCACCCACCATGCCCCAGATAAAGGTGTATGCTCTGGAACCGCATCCCGAATGAATGGACCAGCTGGGCGAAATCACAGCCTCCTCATTTCTCATGACAATATGACGGGTCTCCGTAGGTTCACCCATATAATGCATCACAAAGGCATCCTCCGGCATCTCAAAATACAAATATACCTCCATCCTCCTGTCGTGGGTATGGCAGGGCATGGTATTCCATACGCTGCCCGGCTCTAACTTTGTCATTCCCATTTCCAACTGACAGCTCTCCACCTGACCGGGAAGAATATATTTGCAGATAACTCTGTGGTTTGCATCCTCCAAGCTGCCAAGCTCCACTTTATTCTCATCCTTCACTATGACCACGCCTTCCTCGGGCTGCCCTTCCGGTTTGATGACCACCGTGGGATAAGTCATGTGTGCGGGGGCGGAATTTAAATAAAACTTAGCGGGATTCCCTGCATCCTCGCTTGCGAAGATAATCTCCTTAGAACCCATTCCAATGTACATTGCTTCCTTGAAGCCTATCTTGTTGACCTTGCCGTCAACGGTAATAGTGCCTGCGCCGCCGATATTGATTACCCCAAGCTCCCGCCTCTGGCAGAAATACTCCGCCCGAAGCTCGTCCCCTGCCGTTAAGGTAATGGGTTTTGTGGGTACTGCCGCACCTGTGATAATTCTGTCAATGTGGCTGTATACCAGCTTAATCTCGCCCGGCACGAAAAGATTCTGAATCAGAAACTCTTCTCTCAGGCGTTCCGTAGTATAATGTTTCACATCCCTTGGTGATACTGCTGTTCTAAGTTCCACCTCTTTGCCTCTCTTTCCTCAACTGCGGGCACGGACAGTTGATAAATGCCGTCCCTTTTCACGCTATGCCCTGAATAAAATCATTATACCATACAATGGCAGTCATTTCCAACAAAAAATTTCCTATACTTGTAAATTATTTGTGAATTTTTCTCTCTTGTCATCCCGCAATGCTGTTCCCTGTATAGAGCTGATAATATCTGCCTTTTTCTTCAATCAACTGGTCATGCATTCCTCTTTCGATAATCCGCCCGTTCTCCAATACCATGATGCAGTCGCTGTTCTTTACGGTGGACAGCCTGTGGGCAATAACAAAAGTCGTTCTTCCCTTCATCAGCTTATCCATGCCGCTCTGGACAATTTTCTCGGTTCGGGTGTCAATGGAGCTGGTAGCTTCGTCCAGAATGAGTACGGGCGGGTCCGCCACTGCCGCCCTTGCTATGGCAAGAAGCTGCCTCTGCCCCTGACTCAAATTGGCGCCGTCTCCGGTCAGCACCGTGTTATAACCCTCCGGCAGCCTTCTGATAAAGCTGTCCGCATTGGCAAGCTTCGCCGCCGCGATTACCTCCGAATCCGTAGCGTCAAGCCTGCCGTAACGGATATTTTCCATCACCGTGTTGGTGAACAGGTGGGTGTCCTGAAGCACCATGCCCAGAGAACGCCGCAAATCCGCTTTTTTGATTTTATTGATATTAATGTTGTCGTACCGTATTTTCCCATCCTGAATATCGTAAAAGCGGTTGATCAGATTGGTAATGGTGGTCTTGCCCGCGCCGGTAGAACCCACGAACGCTATCTTCTGTCCCGGCGTCGCATATATCTGAATATTGTGCAGCACCATCTTGTCTTCCGTGTATCCGAAATCCACATCGTCCAGAGTCACATCTCCCTTGAGCTCCACATAATCCGTAAGCCCCGTTGCCTGATGGAAATGCTTCCACGCCCAGATTCCCGTGCGCTCGGAAGTCTCTACCAGCTTGTCGCCTTCCCGCTTTACATTGACTAAAGTTACATAGCCTTCATCCTTCTCCGGCTCCTCATCCAAAAGCTTAAAGATTCTCTCCGCTCCCGCCAGAGCCATGATAATACTGTTAAACTGCATACTCACCTGATTGATGGGCATATTGAAGCTTTTGTTAAAGGTCAGAAAGCTCCCCAGACCTCCTATGGAAAAACCGCCTATTTTGTTCAGGGCAAAAATACCTCCCACCATGGCGCACAGCACATAGCTGACATTGCCCAACTGTAAATTGATGGGACCCAGAATATTGGAAAACTGATTGGCATTGAAAGCGCTGTGGAACAATTGGTCGTTCAACTCCTTAAACTGCTCCTTGCTCTTTTCCTCATGGCAGAATACCTTGACCACCTTCTGTCCTTCCATCATCTCCTCTATATAGCCGTTCACCGCGCCCAAATCACGCTGCTGCGCCACGAAAAACCTGCCGGAAAGCCCTGCCACCTTCTTGGAACAAAACAGCATGACCGCCACCATGAAAAGGGTCAGGACCGTCAGGGGAATATTTAACATCACCATGCTGACAAATACGCTGACAATGGTAATGGCGCTGGAAAAAAGCTGGGGCATGCTCTGGCTTATCATCTGCCGCAGGGTATCGATGTCATTGGTATACAAAGACATGATATCCCCATGGGCATGGGTGTCAAAATATTTGATGGGCAGATTTTCCATATGGGTAAACATATCATTCCGCAAATTCCGCAGGGTTCCCTGAGACACATTTACCATAATACGGTTGTAAATATAGGTGGAAAGCGCCCCTATCAGATAAAATACCGCCACCTGTAAAATAGCATGCAGAAGCGGCGTAAAATCATGATTTCCGCTTTCCAGCATGGGAGTGATGTAATCGTCAATCAAGGTCTTGGTAAACATGGTTCCCCGCACATTTGCCAGAACGCTGATGAAAATGCAGGCTACCACCACCAAAAGATGCAGACTGTAATTTTTCAGGATATAGGACATCAGTCTGCGAAACAGTTTTCCGGGATTTTGGATTTTCGGTCTGGGTCCGCGGTTTCTGCCGCCCGGTCCCATCTTGACCTGTTTTACATTTTCCGCCATTACAGTTCATCCTCCTTCTCGTCAAAGTCACCGCTGCCCAAGGTCTGGGATTCATACACTTCCCTGTAAATTTCATTCTGCTTTAACAGCTCTTCGTGGGTGCCGAATCCGCTTATCTTTCCGTCATCCATCACAATAATCCTGTCCGCGGCGCTTACGCTGGATACGCGCTGGGCAATGATAAGCTTGGTGGTGCCGGGAATCTCCTCCGCAAACGCCTTTCTGATTTTGGCATCTGTGGCGGTATCCACCGCGCTGGTGGAATCGTCCAGAATCAGCACCTGTGGCTTTTTCAGCAGTGCTCGCGCGATACAGAGTCTCTGTTTCTGTCCGCCCGATACATTGGAGCCGCCCTGCTCGATATAAGTATGATACCCTTCCGGCATCTTTTTAATAAATTCGTCTGCGCAGGCAAGCTTACAAGCCCTGATACATTCTTCCTCGGTAGCGTTTTCGTTTCCCCACCTTAAATTCTCCAGAATGGTTCCCGAAAACAGTACATTTTTCTGCAGTACCACGGAAACGGCATTCCGCAGGGTATCAAGATCGTACTCCCTGACATCCACGCCTCCCACAAGCACCTGTCCCTCATCCACATCATAGAGACGGCTGATGAGATTGACAAGACTGGTTTTGGCGCTGCCGGTTCCTCCCAATATACCGATGGTCTCGCCCGATCGGATTTGAAGCCGGATATCGTTTAACACCGGCTCCTCACTGTTCTTGTGATACCGGAAACTCACATTTCTAAATTCTATGCTGCCGTCCTTTACCTCAGTAACGGGATTTTCGGGATTCACAATGTCCGCTTCTTCCGTCAGCACTTCCCCGATACGCCTAAGGCTGGCGGCGCTCATGGTCAGCATCACAAAAATCATGGAAAGCATCATCAGACTTGAGAGAATGTTCATGCAATAGGTCAAAAGATTCATCAACTGCCCTGTCTTCAGTTCCTCTACCACAATCATCTTTGCTCCCATCCAGCTGATAAGTAAAATACAGGTATATACCGTAATCTGCATAACAGGCATATTCAGCACGATGCCCTTTTCCGCATTCACAAACATCTGATAGAGATTGCTGCTGGCGGAAGTAAATTTCTGCTTTTCATAGTCCTCCCTCACAAAAGCTTTTACCACACGGATGGAGGACACATTTTCCTGTACGCTGGCGTTCAAATCATCGTATTTTTTAAATACCTGATTAAAATACTTCATGGTCCGGCGGACAATAAAAAACAGGCATACACCCAGAAAAACCACCGCTCCCAGATAAACGCTGGAAATCTTTGCATTGATGGTAAACGCCATGACCATGGCGATAATCAGACTGAAGGGCGCCCTGATTCCCATTCGTAAAATCATCTGGTAGGCATTCTGCACATTGGTCACATCCGTGGTAAGCCTCGTCACCAGCCCTGCGGTGCTGAATTTATCGATATTGGAGAAAGAAAAAGTCTGGATATTTTCATACATTTTCTCCCGCAGATTCCTTGCAAGTCCCGCGGAAGCCCTTGCTCCGTATCTGCCGCCCAAAATGCCCGTGGTCAGCCCGATAAGCGCCGTCACAAACATCATGGCGCCCATTTTGTAAATATGCGCCATATCCCCCTTGTCAACGCCATTGTCCACAATAGACGCCATCATCAGGGGAATAATCATCTCCATAATCACCTCAAAAATCATAAAAACCGGCGTGATTATGGAATCTCTCTTAAATCCTTTTAAGTTGCCCGTAATCGTTTGAATCATGCTGTTCAATTCTGCCTCACTCCTTCCAATAAATTCTATTGTAAAGAGATTCCATTTTTTAATCAATAAAACTTTTTTTATTTAATATTTTGTTTAGAATTTTGAAATTTTTTAAAACGGCAATCATTAAAAATACTGCCGCCGCTGCCACGCTCACCCAGATTCCCGCCCATTGTCCGTACGGCACATAATGCATCTTTATCGTATATTCGCCGGGCTGTAAGTCAAACGCCAGCAGGCTCTCTCCAAACAGCTCCGGCGTCCTCTCCTCCCCGTTTACCAGAATGCTCCATCCTTTTTCATAAGGGACGGATAAAATCAATCTGCCCGGCTCGCTTAAGGAAATCTCGCCCTCAATATGGGTACTGTCATATGTCACATTCTCCATGTGATTTTTTGATAATGCCTCCTGCACACTGCGCAAGGTGTCCTCCTTTAACAAAAATCCGCTTGCCGACACACTCGGCGTCGTATCTTCCTCGTCCCCGTTCGCCAGAGTAATCCTGTCCCCTTTGTAGAGATATCCCAGATACAAGATGGAACCCTTGGTCAGATCCCCATAAGTTATGCTTCCCATCTGTCCGCCGATCACCGACACCTTTTTGGTTCCGTTACTGCTGATCTCCGCATAATAAATGCCGTTTTCCGGCGCCGTGAGCGTCACATCATCTCCGGAAGACTGTGTCCTGACAGCCTCAAACAGCTTTCCGGAGGCGCCTAAGTCTTTTACCATCTGATTCTGCAGAACGATTCCCAGCCCCGTATCGGGAAGGTCATAGCCTTCCGGCGCCACATAGCCAAAGGGGAGCTCCGCCTCACAGGAATAAATTTCCACATCCCCGCATTTCTCCCTATAGGTATAGAGATAATTTTCATAATCCTTCCCAAGGCTTCCTTCTCCTCTTTCCCCAAACATCCAATGCACATTCAACAGCATGGAGGTAAATGCCGTTGCTCCGTCAAAACCGTAATAGACCTTGCTGTGGCGCATGCCAAACCGCTCATATAAATCCATGACCGCGGAATTCATGGTGGAAGAAAACACAGACGCGGTGGGATATCCCACAAGCGTTCCGTCATTCTTGGTTTTCCGGCTGAATTTTTCCAGACGGTAAAACCCTTCCTCCTGCTCTTTTGCGTATTCATACAAAAGCCCGTAATCCTCTATCGGTTTCAAATAAGCGTCCCTGTCTGTGGTTCCGAAGCTGGTGTTCGCCAGATTCACGCTGCTCTCCGCTGCCACCGCCGCCACACACAGAAGCGCCACCGTAAGCTTTACGCCCTTACGCGTTTTTGTGCGGTACAGATAGAGCAAAACCGCATATGCCGTCACAAACATCAGGGTCAGAAATTTCACTCCCAACACGAAATCTTCATGGTCGATAAATTTTTCACAGAAGAGCAGAAATACCACGGCTCCGAGATAACAGTGAAGAATCCGTTTTGCCGGAGTCTCCCGCATATGTCTGTATGCTTCATAACACATGGCAAGCACCAGAAAAATATAGATAAAGGACTGTCTTGCAGGCAGAGAATCGGGATAATTAAAACCATGCCAGATAAAATCCAGCATATTAGTGGCGAAACTCAGAAGCAAAAGCCCCATCAGCGCCAAATGGCAAAAACGCCTTTTTATGGGAATCTTCTCATTCAACGCATACATGGGCACGAATAAAAATACCGCCACACCGCAATAAATATTGGGCCAATGGTCCAATCCCCGCTCCGTGGCTACACACATACAATGCCTTGCCAGCATATCCAGCACCGAAAAATAAGAAACGAGATTTTTAGGAAAATCCATATCCCCAAAATCCGTGGCAAGAATGGCACAAACTTCCGGAATCAACAGAACCGCCGCCATTCCTCCCGCCAGCAGGGAATACAGCGCAAACCGGCCCAGCATGTACAAATGCATACGGAAACTCTTTCGCTCATTGACAAACAGCACGATAAAATAAAGCACCAGATAAATACATATCATGATGGAAATATAATAATTCGTCAGGATACACAGAGAAAGCATCATGCAGTAAAACAGGCCTTTCCCTTCCTGCACCAGCCTTTCAAGCCCCAATATGACAAGGGGGAACAAAACCACGCAGTCCAGCCACATAATATTCCAATTATAAGCGGCGATAAATCCCGACATAGCATAAAAAGCCGAAAAAAACAGTGCTGCCCAGTCTTCCTCATGAAAATGCCGCTGCAGATACAGACAGAAAGTCAGTCCGCAAAGCCCCAGCTTCACCACCACTAAATAACTCATAAATTCCATCAGATGAGCCTGAGGCGCCAGAAAGGCAAGCCAATGCAGCGGACTTGCCAGATAATACACATACAGGGCAAGAAAATTGGAGCCGATTCCTACATTGTAAGAATAGGAAAGTCCCTCCCCGCCCTTGATTTTTCTCATAAATTCACTAAAAAAAGGCATATACTGATGGTACATATCGGAGAAGAGAAAACTCCGCTTTCCAAAAGGATAGATGCCCTGTATGATGAAAATGCCCAATATTATGATTACCGGCAGCAGGAATGATAAAATAAGCACTGCACGCCGCTTTCCGACTCCCTTGTGAATCATGTCAAACTCCTTCGCCTAATTGTTGTCATCCCGCTTCCCCGCTTCCCGAAGGCGTACCATTGCCCTGGCAAGGGATGCTTTCGAGATACGGTACTCCTGAATGCTCTGCTTCTGCCTGAGCTGTTCTTTTGCGCGCTCCAGAGCCTGTTCGGCGCGGACCCTGTCAATATCCTCCGGTCTCTCCGCCGTATCCGCCAGCATAGTGACACGATTGTTCACAATGTGAACAAATCCGATTCCCACCACCACATATTGCCAGGGAGCGTTTTCCTCCTCCCGAAAACGCACTTTCCCCTCTCTGGTAGCAATGACCATATCCTCATGATGCGCCATAATCTGCTGTTCCCCGTCCAATGCGGGCACAATGATGCTATGGCATTTGCCACTGTAAAAAACTTTATCCGCAGCTATGATTTTTAATCCGAATACGCTCAAATCAAGCCTCCATTCTGCCTGCTTTCTCGATGACTTCATCAATGGTTCCCACATTAAAGAACGCGCTCTCGGGATATTTGTCCATCTCACCGTTTATAATCGCCCGAAATCCCCTGATCGTCTCCTTTACGGGAACATATTTCCCCGGCACGCCGGTAAAATTCTCCGCCACATGGAAGGGCTGGGATAGAAAACGCTCTACCTTGCGGGCGCGGTACACAGTCACCTTATCTTCTTCGGACAACTCCTCCATACCCAAAATGGCAATGATATCCTGTAAGCTTTTATATTTCTGAAGCATCTCCTGAACGGCTCTTGCCGTTTCATAATGCTCCTTTCCCACTACATCTTCCTCCAATATCCGTGAGGTGGACTCCAAAGGGTCCACAGCGGGATAGATACCCTTTTCCACAATTTTTCTGGAAAGCACCGTGGTCGCATCCAAATGGGCAAAGGTAGTTGCGGGAGCCGGATCCGTCAAGTCGTCCGCAGGCACATACACCGCCTGCACCGAGGTAACACTTCCTTTCTTGGTGGAAGCAATACGCTCCTGAAGATCCCCCATCTCCGTTGCAAGGGTGGGCTGATATCCCACCGCAGAGGGCATCCGCCCTAAAAGTGCGGAAACCTCGCTGCCCGCCTGTACAAACCGAAAGATATTATCAATAAAAAGCAACACATCCTGATGCTCTTCATCCCTGAAATATTCCGCCATGGTAAGCCCCGTCTCCGCTACCCGCATACGGGCTCCGGGGGGCTCATTCATCTGGCCGAACACCAATGCCGTCTTTTCCAAAACCCCCGATTCCTTCATTTCGGTCCAAAGGTCATTTCCCTCCCGGGAACGCTCGCCCACACCTGTAAAAATGGAGTATCCCCCATGCTCTGTTGCCACATTGCGGATCAGCTCCTGAATCAGCACTGTCTTTCCCACTCCGGCGCCGCCGAACAGACCGATCTTGCCGCCCTTGGTGTAGGGAGCCAGAAGGTCGATTACCTTGATGCCGGTTTCCAGCATTTCCGCCACGGGGCTTTGTTCCTCAAAGCTTGGCGGCTCTCTGTGAATGCTCCAATGCTCTTCCTGCCCCAGGGATTCTCCGCCGTCTATGGTATCCCCAAATACATTGAACAACCGTCCCAATGTCTTTTTTCCCACAGGAACCGATATCCCTTTCCCCGTGGAAATCACTTCCATATCTTTATAAAGCCCGTCGCTGGATGCAAGCATAATGCAGCGCACGGTATTGCCGCCGATATGCTGTGCCACCTCCATCACCCTTCGCTTTCCCTCACAGGAAACCTCCAGAGCATCCTTGATAAAGGGCAGCTCTCCCCGGTCAAATACCACATCCACCACAGGTCCCATAACCTGCACGATTCTGCCTTTCTGTATCTCAGTCAACACTAAGGACCTCCTTTCGTGCCTCTTTCTTCTTTTTCTGCGCCTTAGCCCCTGCGATTACTTCCGTAATCTCCTGTGTGATCATTGCCTGTCTGGCTCTGTTATACTCTATAGAAAGGTCATGAATCATGGCTGCGGCATTCTTACTCGCCGCCTCCATGGACATCATTCTGGAATTTTGTTCACAGCAGAAAGATTCTACCAAAGCACCGTACACATAACCCATGACACAATCCGGAACAATATTGTTGATCACCGCGTCCGGCGTGGGTTTTAACACCAAAGGCTCCCTGCCGACGCCCGAAAACTGCCCACTGTCCGCTATTTCCGCCGTCTCAAAGGGAAGCAGCCTCATGGTTTTTGTCTCCATCGTGATACCGTTCTTCATACTGGTATAGACGATATCCACCTCGTCAAGTTCTCCGCTTTTAAACTGTTCTATCACCGTTTCACTGATAATTCTTGCACGGTGAAGAGTGGGATTCTGCGCCGTATAATGAAAATGCTCCGCCACGGGAATTCCCTTCATGGCAAAATACTGTCTGCCTACCTCTCCCACAAGGAACAGTTTATAGTTTTCCGTACCGTCCATCCTGTCCTGTGCCGCTTTTAAGCAATTGTGATTGTAGGCGCCTGCAAGTCCTTTGTCCGCAGTCACTATAATAATGCCCCTTACCCTGTCCGTCCCCGTTTTTTCCGTTCTCTTATCAAAATAGGGATTCTGAATGTCCGGCAGATGCCTCATAATCCGGCTCATCATATTCTGTAAGGTATAAAAATAAGGCTCCGTCTGCTCCAGACTCTTCTTGGTCTTGCGGAGCTTTGTGGAGGAAATCATATACATGGCATTGGTAATCTTCATGGTATCCTGTATGCTTTTCTTCCTGTCAAGAATCTCCCGGGTGTTAGCCATATCCATACCTCTCGCTTCGTTCTACTGCTCTTTATATTCTTCTGCCGCCTTTAAAATATCCTGCAAAAGCTCTTCGCTCAAATCTTTTGTCTGCTCTATCTGTTCCACAATCTCCCCATGGGACAGCCTTATAAACTCTAACAGACCCATCTGAAAACTTTTTACCTCGTTTACGGGAATATCCGTCATCAGCTTTGCGTTTGCCACACACAGGGTAATCACCTGTTCCGGCATACTTAAAGGCCTGCCTAACGGCTGTTTCAACAGCTCCATCAGCACATGCCCGTGCTTCAGTTGTTCCTTAGTGGCATTGTCCAAATCGGATGCAAACTGTGTAAATACTTCCATCTCCCGAAACTGTGCCAAATCAATACGGATACTTCCCGCCGCCTTCTTCATTGCTTTGGTCTGTGCCGCGCCGCCCACACGGGATACGGACAAGCCCACATTCACCGCAGGCCTCATGCCCGAGAAAAACAAATCGCTCTCCAGATAAATCTGCCCGTCCGTAATGGAAATCACATTGGTGGGAATATAGGCCGACACATCTCCCGCCTGTGTCTCTATAATGGGAAGCGCCGTAATGGAACCGCCCCCAAGTTCGGGCGTCAGTCTGGAAGAACGCTCCAACAGTCTGGAATGGAGATAAAATACATCTCCGGGATAGGCCTCTCTTCCGGGCGGACGCTCCAGCAAAAGGGACAGCGCCCGATACGCCACCGCATGTTTGGATAAATCATCATACACAATCAATACATCCCTGCCCCGATACATGAAATATTCCGCCAATGCCGTGCCGGAATAAGGCGCGATATACTGCAAAGGCGCAGGGTCGCTTGCCGTAGCCGACACGATAACGGTATATTGCATGGCATCATGCTTTCTGAGCGTATCCGCCAATTTGGCAATGGTAGAGGCTTTCTGCCCGATTGCCACATAAATACAGACAACATCCTTGCCCTTCTGATTTAAAATAGCCTCCATGGCAATGGAAGTCTTGCCTGTCTGGCGGTCTCCGATGATCAATTCTCTCTGACCCCGCCCGATGGGAAACATGGAGTCGATGGAAAGAATTCCCGTCTCCATGGGAACGCTCACCGACTTACGGTCCACAATCGAAGGCGCCGCCTCCTCTATGGGCCGGTATCCCTCTGCTATAATGGCGCCTGCTCCGTCAATGGGAGAACCTAAAGCATCCACAATCCTGCCCTTAAAGTTCTCACCTACGGGAATGCCGGCTCTCTTGCCGGTACACACCACTTTCGCACCCTCCTTAAGCGTTGTATCCCGCCCGAAAAGGATGCATCCCGTCTCATCTCTCCGGATATCCTGCACCATGCCCTTTACTCCGGAATCAAAAATGATAATTTCCCCGTAAACCGCATGGTCAATGCCCGTCACATTGGCAATTCCGTCGCCTACCCAGGTTACCTGACCGATTTCACGCCCCCTGGCCTCCAATTTAAATTCGTCAATGGTGCTTTTCAGCAGAAGAATAATGTCCTTGTCGCTGCTTATGGCACTTTTTTCGACTTTTTCCAACTGCTCCGTAAACTGCCTCATACGGCCACTGATACTCCAGTCGATGACCTCGGAGCCGGCCCTGATAACAAATCCTCCCCCGAGGGAAGCGTCTTCCTTCATCTCAAAGACAATATCCTGCGGAGTCCTTCTGCCATCGCAGAATCTCTTTCGTATAAAAATTTTGATGCCCTGCAGCTGCTCCACGGTGGGAGGGGTAACATAGGATAAAGTCACCATCAATTTTTTATTTTCTAACGGCTTATCACTCACTCTTTTCACCTGTCTTCGCTAAAAATTGATTATAAAGCTCTCTGTCTGCCTCCATGCCCTGATGGGAAGCAACAATTTTGGCGGTAGCCGATACCACAAGATCCGCAATCTGCTCCGTAGCCTGCTGCATGCGCTTCTGATGCAGTTCGTCCGCATCCTTTCTGGCATCCTCCACGATTTTGTCCGCCTGAGTCCTTGCGTCCGCCAGAACCTTCTCATAATCGCCGTTTGCCCTGTCCCTGGCATCATTCAGAATCTCTTCTTTTTCTTTTGCGATGCCCTTTACGGAAGTCTCATACTTTGCTTTTAATGCGTCCGCGGCATCCTGCGCTGCCTTCACATCCTCATACTGCTTGTCTATCTCCGCCTGTCTCGCATCTAATATGTTATGCACGGGCTTGAACAGGAATTTGCGGACAAGAACAAATAAAATCAGCACATTTATGATTGTAAACACCAGATTGATATCTAACTTAAGCATATCCCATTTCCTTTCTCACTGCATTCCATCCATATCACATTTTATGGCATAAAGTATTATTGTCCTCCGCCCAAAAACAGGATAATCAGAACGCCGATAACGAAGCCGTAAATAGCTGTTGCCTCGGCAAGCGCGCCTCCCAAAAGCAGTATTTTGGTAATTTTGCCGTCCGCTTCCGGCTGCCTCGCAACCGCCTCCACCGCTTTAGCGGTGGCAAGTCCGATGCTTAAACCGCCTCCAAGACATGCCAATGCTGCAATACTCGCTCCAAGTGCTACCATAATTTCCTCCATTCCGCCGCTTCCCGCGGCACATATGATTTTATTATTCTTCTATAGCCTCTTTGATAAACAGAGAAGTCAAAAACACAAACACATAAGCCTGAA
Organism: Lachnoclostridium sp.; assembly: GCA_023664665.1. GTDB lineage: Bacteria > Bacillota > Clostridia > Lachnospirales > Lachnospiraceae > Acetatifactor. The sequence continues at coordinate 100,461 of JAMPEY010000006.1, read as the reverse complement.
TCAATCCGTCAAAAATATCAAAATACAGACTGAAGGGAACCGGAATTGCCACCGGTATGATAATCTTTATCATCTCCATAATGACAAATGCTCCCAGCACATTTCCGAAAAGTCTCATACAGAGCGACAAGGGCCTGATAACCAGCTCCAAAACCTTAATCGGCGCCACAACAGCCACCGGCTCGGCAAAGCTCTTCAGCCATCCCTTGAACCCTCTTTTGTGCCAGCCTGCATACTCAATCAGTATGATGCTTAATACAGACAGCCCCACCGTGACATTCAGATCCTTGGTGGGCGGTTTCATTCCGAATATCCCTATCATATTAGACAGACCGATAAAAACTAAAACGGTTGCCAGATAAGGCACATATCGCTTTCCTTCTTCTCCCACCATGCCGGATACAAAACCTTCCAGCTTAGTGACAATCGTTTCCGCAATCAGCTGCCTCTTCCCGATATCTCTGACTTTCATATTCCTTGTGAGAAAAATGCAGAAAAGAACCACCGCCAGCATAATGCCCCATGTGATTACGACGGATTCCCTCACAACCACTTCAAACCCGCCTATCAGCGGTATTCCTTCGGGAAAGGCAAAGGAAAAGACCTCTTCGCATTCCAACTCACTCAGAAGCTCTTCTGCCAGACCGCCCATGCATACACCCCCTGTCCGCTTTTTATATTGATACAACCTTAATTATTTTACTCCATATTTTTACAAAATGCTAGTTAAATGTATTGCTTTTTTCACATTTTTTATTTCACTCTTTCCTCTTTTTTGCATATCATAACATATCCAGAAACATAAAATCCCCGGGAGACCTGAAATTCATGAAAATTGCGATTTTGGGAAGAAAAAAAGACACCGCCAATTATGAAAGATTTGTCCGCCTGCTTCCGGCAGAACCTGTCGTCACCATAAATCCGGCTGCGCTGTCAGAGTGCAAAGCTCTGATACTTCCCGGCGGAGGCGATATTTCCCCCGCTTTTTTCGGGGAACAAAATAACGGTTCCAAAAATATCGACACGGAATTGGATATCCTTCAATTTCAGGCGCTGGACTATGCCGTCAGCCAAAAGCTCCCCGTTCTTGGCATCTGTAAGGGAATGCAGATACTCAATGTTGCTTTCGGGGGCACTATTATCCAAGACCTTCCCACTGCCGGCATCCACCGATATACTGACAGGGATCAATATCACAACACCACGATTGCAGAAGGCTGCTGCCTGTATGAGCTTTATGGCAGGGAAGCCTTGGTAAACAGCGCTCATCATCAGGGACTAAAGCGTATCGGAAAAGGCCTTGTGCCCATTCAGTGGTGCCATGAGGACCACTGCGTGGAAGCCATTATTCACGAAACCCTTCCTCTATTGGGGCTTCAATGGCATCCGGAGCGGATTTCCCCTGATTTTTCTCCTGTTTCCGGAGAGAAAATCCTTTCCCTGCTTTCTTTTTGGATTGACTGCGGCGGTGTTTAAGATTCCCCTTGCCCGCCTTTCCTTTAAGCAGCCCGTTTGCCCTGACTTCCTCTTTCATGTGAAGCGTTGCTGTCTCAAACAGAGCTTTCACCACTTCCTTTAGCATTTTCGCCGTTTCCTCGTCCACTTCCCGGAATGCTGACAGGGCGGCGTTCATGCTTTTTTTCCAATCTGCGGTAAATTCTATCAAATCCTCCGCCTGTGAGGCCAAGACAACCTGATAAAGCGTGTCTACAAAGGTGCGGAGCTGCGTCTCGTTTAAGGACAGTATCCATTCGTTTACGGCGCTGTTTATAAATTTTCTGCTCTCATAAATATCATTTACCTTAACAAAATGTCTGCCTTCTACCAGCCATGTATAAGGGTCATGCTGCGCCAGCCCAAAGGTAGTGCTTTCCACCACTTCATACCGCATATCCCTCTCAAAAATCATTCCCACCAAAGACGAATGGGGTAGTATTTTCACCACCCTGCCCGCAACCGCCTCATAACAGCCGGATTTTAATGTCTCCGGCCTAAATCCCGGACCGTCCATGCTGTATATTTTCCGAATCAGTTCCTTCACATGGGGCCTGCAATTCATAGCGCTGTAAACCGCCAGATTCCCCCCTTTGGAATGGCCTCCTAAAATCAGCGGGGCATGTATCTCGTTTGCCACCATATTTAAATACTTCACACTGTAAGCCTGACAGGGCACCGGAGATAAAAATGCCATATTAAAATCTTCCTTCCATCCCACAATGGTTTCATCCGTTCCCCGAAACGCCACATAGATATCTTTATTTTCCAGCAGAAAAGTCACCGCGGAAAACTGAGTCTCCCATTCCTTTTCAATGACATTGATATAATTGCCCAGCTTAAGCGTGCGGTATCTTTGTCCCGCCATCATTGCCGTAAAGAGCGCCCTGTTCTCCTTTTCAAAGCGGGTATCCGCAAACAGCTTTTCAAAATCCGCATGCCGCGCCACTTCTTCAAGCGGCACAAAACGCCCCCTTGTCCGCACATCCGGCACCATTTTGTCAAATTTCAGATAGGAAAACTGGCATAGCACCAGACTGTCCACATCATTCATGGGCATATCTTTAAAAGAACAATCTCCGTATTCTTCCAGATAATCAATGATCGTCCCCATATTTATCCTTTTATTCCTCTTTCCCTATATCATTTACCATTCAAAACATTCCTATACCGCAAAGGGTTCTGACTTTGCGGACAGCGCAAGTACAACGCGAGAAAGAGCGCAGCTTAGGCGTTGCGCTCTTCCATGGGTATATAGCTTCTCTCTTCCATAATGCTCTTGTAGGCAGGACGGATAATCTTATCCATATTGATCAATTCCTCTATCCTGTGCGCGCTCCAGCCCGCAATTCTGGCAATGGCAAAAATCGGGGTGTAAAGCTCAAGGGGAATCTCAAGCATGCTGTATACAAAACCGCTGTAAAAATCCACATTTGCACTGACTCCCTTATAAATGCGGGACTTCTGTGCAATCAGCTCCGGCGCCAGCCGCTCAATCATGGAATACAGTCTGAAATCCCTCTCCCTTCCTTTCGCCATGGCAAGCTGCTCCACAAATCCTTTAAATACCTGTGCCCTTGGGTCTGACAGGGAATATACCGCATGACCCATTCCATAGATTAAGCCCTTGCGGTCAAAGGCTTCTTTTCTAAGGATTTTCTGCAGATAATCCCTCACTGCATCCTCATCCTCCCAATCCGACACATTTTTTTCAAGGTCATTCATCATCTCCACTACCTTGATATTGGCGCCGCCGTGTTTCGGTCCTTTTAAAGAAGATAATGCGGCGGCTATCACCGAATAAGTATCCGAGCCGGAAGAGGTAACCACACGGGTAGTAAATGTGGAATTGTTGCCTCCGCCATGCTCCATATGCAATACCAGCGCAATGTCCAATACCCTTGCCTCAAGCTCCGTATATTTTTTATCGGGACGGAGCATCATCAAGATATTCTCCGCCGTTGACAGCTTTCTGGAAGGACGATGGATATACATGCTGTCGTCGTTTTCATAATGATTGTACGCATGATAACCATACACCGCCAGCACCGGGAAAAGACTGATCAACCCCATGCACTGCCTGAGCACATTCTCCACATCCGTATCCTTGCACCTTTTATCATAGGATGCAAGGGTCAACACGCTTCGGGTCATGGAATTCATAATATCGCTGCTGGGAGCCTTCATGATAACATCCCTTGTAAAATTGGTGGGCAGGGTTCTCTCCGAGGCCAGCACCTGACAGAATTCCTTAAGCTGCTCCTGTGTGGGAAGCTCCCCCAAAAGTACCAGATAGGCAATCTCCTCAAATCCGAATTTCTTATCCCGAAAACCTTTGACTAATTCTATACAGTCATACCCTCTGTACCAGAGCTTGCCCTCACAGGGGGTTTTCACTCCATCCACCATCTTAAAGGACTCTATTCTGGAAATATTGGTCAGTCCGGTCAGCACGCCGTTGCCGTTTTTGTCCCTGAGCCCCCTCTGCACTTCGTATCTGTCAAATAGTTCCTGATTCATCTGATCCGCTTTTCTGCAAAGCGCCGCATAGTTCCCATAATTGATTTCATTTTTCTTCATTCAATTCCTCCCTTCCTGCTGCCGATATGGTATAATAGTCAGCTTGCGCTGAATCCATGGCTTTGCTCATGGTATTGCAATACTTCATCCCTTCAAAACCGTCAGGCCGACACTTATACAGTACATAGCATTTCCGACTGTTTCAAACTAAAATAAGACAAATTCGATATGTCATTGCACTTGATTTTCACTAGGATAGAAGTATAGAATAAGTTCTGTCTGTTCAAGAAAAAGCTTAACGGAAAAAGAACTGTCATATTTCTGAACTGATTCCTTATTCTATCATAAAGCAAATCGGCACACAAATCAAGAGAAATTTGTAATGTTACAAGGGAAACCGCAAAACTACTGTCATTCTATGGGAGAAAAGGTCAGTGTCACCTTAAATAAATCCCCGTCCGTTACAACTTCCATGCGCCCGCCCTGCAGATCCATAAGGCTTTTGGCAATGGAAAGTCCCAGCCCGTTACCTTCCATATGTCTGGATTTATCCCCTCTGACAAATCTTTCCTCCAATTCTTCTCCCGTAATGTCCAGCACATATTTTGACATATTTCGGAAAATAATCCGGACACAGGATTCCTTTCTCTCCACGCTAAGATACACTCGGGAACCTTCCAGCGCATATTTGCAGATATTCCCTAACAGATTGTCAAAAACCCGCCACAAATGCCTGCCGTCCGCCATCACCCGTATCTCTTCCTCCGGCTGTTTCGTAATCAGCCTGAGCTCTTTTTCCGCAAAACGCTGTTCATATTCCCCCACCGCCTGCGTCAGCAGTACGCCGATTTCACAGGGTTGTAATGTAACTTCCAGATTTCCGGTGGTGGCTTTGGACGCCTCCATCAAATCATCCAGAAGTTTTTTCAGCCTCTTTGACTGCCTCAAAAGGACATCTGCATATTCCGCCACTTTTTCGCTGTTTCCCGATTCGGAGGCAATCAAATCCGCATAATTGATAATGGAGGTCAGGGGGGTTTTTAAATCATGGGAGACATTGGTAATCAGCTCCGTTTTCAAATGCTCGCTTTTCATGCGCTGTTCCACCGCGACATTAATTCCCTGGGCAATCCGGTTCAGATTTTCCCCCTGCTCCTTAAAATTCAGTATCATGTGGGAGGTGTTCATCTTGTATTGCAAATTTCCCTCCGCCAATGCGGCGCTTCCCTTTTTCAACTGGACACACATCCATGCAAAATACACTACCGCCGGGAACATCACCGCCTTTTCCAATATCCACAGCACGGCTAACTCACCGTTCCCAAAAATCATGAGCCCCAGAAATTCAAAAATGCATACGGCCAAAAAAACAATCACTGCGTCCATGGTAAAGGGTATCATCTCCCCCAGCCTTTTTATGCCCCCAAAAAAGATACGCAGGCATTTATGCAGAAAACGCAGCATCTTCCAGATAAGGGTATTTCTCCAAAAGGTACGCAGTTTCATTCTGATGGCAAATTCCATGCAGACAACGGTTCCCAGAATAACCTCCGCCAGTCCGAATGTCATAAAAACCGCAAGCACACTCGGCAGTCCGCTGCAAAAAGATGCGCCGAGCCCAATTCCCATAGCCGCCACAAAAAAATACGCGACGGCAAATACATCCGTGGGAATCCCACTCAACAGACCAGGCTGTACTGTTTTGCTTCCCTCATCACCACTGTTATGACGCCCGGCGGCACACATCAGGAAGATAAAGCATATCAGGAAAAAGAACAGCCCGCCGCCGGCCAGGGCAGGCGCCGCATAACGCCATTTGTAAAGAGCACGGGCGGTCTCCGCCAGTTCTTTATACCTGTCGTTCACCGGAAATTCGGGATTCACAAATAACATCATATGGAAGTTATATTGTTCTATCGCGACACTCTTTAATTCCAGGCTTCCCTCTTCCTGATACCGGGATGAAGCTCCCAAAAACCATTCTTCCGTATGATTCTCCGCATCCTTTTCCAGATATGCGGTAAAGTCTCTGGCATACATATAATAGTTGTTGCCCACCTCTGCTTCCCTGCCCGTAAAGGTACAGTAAACCAAGTCCAGTTCATCCTCTTTGTCACTGATAAGATTCACTTCCAGATTGGTATTTTGGCAATACTCGGAAATCCATTCCACATCGTTCAGCACACAGCCATCCGAACCCAATGAGAGATATGTGAAATCATGCACTATCTGATTTTTCAAAAACTCTTCTATCAAAGTAGACTCATTTTCACCGTAAGCATAAACATCACTGTTCAGCATGACCAGCGTTACCCATGCTCCCGCACATCCCACCAGAAAACTGATTGCCAGCAGAAAAGCCGCTGTGATTTTCGCCACGGTACTGCCCGTTAAAGTTTTTTTCATTCTCCTCTTCCCCTTTCCATCTTGTATCCCTGCCCCCAGACTACTTTTAAATATCTCGGCTCCGCAGGATTGATTTCCAGTTTCTCCCTGATATGCCTGATATGTACCGCAACGGTATTTTCACTGCCAAAGGGCTGGTCGTTCCAGATTTTCTGGTAAATTTCCTTGGGCGAAAATACCTGACCGGGATTTTGCATCAACAGCTTCAAAATATCATACTCCGTGGGGGTCAGCGCAACCGGTTCCCCGTCCAAAGTCACCTTCTTTTCTTTATCATCCAGCTCTATACTGCCGTTTTTCAATATATCCGTCCTTATGCCGCTTCCTCCAAGCTGCATATACCGGCGCAGCTGGGAACGCACCCTCGCCGTCACCTCAATAGGAGTAAAAGGCTTGGTGATATAATCGTCGGCTCCCACATTAAGTCCCAAAACCTTATCCGCATCCTCGCTCTTGGCCGTCAGCAGGATAATGGGCACATTGCTCTGTTTGCGAATCTCCAGCATGGCGGAAATGCCGTCCATCTCCGGCATCATAATATCTAACAGCACTAAATGAATCTCTTTCTCCGCAACGCATTGCAGCGCTTCCCGCCCGTTATAAGCCTCATACAAATTGTAATTCTCATTGGAAAGATAAATTTTGAGCGCATTGACAATGTCCACCTCGTCATCGCAAATCAGTATATTGTACATCTTCTCCTCATTTCCGCCCTGACTGCAGGGCTTTTTTCACTTTGTTTTATTGTAGCAAAATACTCTTTAACAAAAAAGGGTTGAAAACTTTAAGATTTATTTAAGGGCCTGCTTGCGCAGGCCCTTACGGCGATTGTGGTCAGGAATGCTTATCCGTCCCATCTTTTAAATTCTGTCTGAGTTCCTCCAATGCCTCCTTAAACCGTTCCGAGTACATGGAGGGATGGGCGGCAATCAGCGCTTTCTGGAAAAAATCTCTCAACGCCCCCAATTTTCTCCGCTCTTCCACATTTTTTAAGTAATTTGCCCGAAGCTCCTGTAATTCCCTGCGAATGCCTGACCATCTGCTCTCCGGCTTTTTCGCGATTCCGTCCTCCGTGACTTTTTCTTCTGCGTCGTCCGCGGATACCGCCGCCAGATTCTTCATGTGTTCCAGCTTTTCCTCGATACTTTCCTTTACCTCCTCAAGGCTTCCCTTCCAACTCTCCACATAACCCGAGATTCCTTCTTTGAAATTATCCCTGTTTTCCGCAAGGCTCTCCCTGTAACCGGAAATATCCTCTCCTGCCGCCGCAATCAAGGCATCCAGCCGCGTTCTGATATGCAAGAGTTCTTCCTTTGCCTTTTCCATCCGAACCAATACATCACGCAAATCGAGAGCCGCCTTAAAGGACAGGGCAAAATCCGCCGCAATTCCTGCGGTGAGCGCATAGGTCATAACCGACAACAGGGACTGGGGCAGCGATAATACAAATTTTTCTATGGGTCTGTGTACCACTTCCGTCATCAATATCGTAAGAAATCCCCATGCAAGGGTAGTGAACAGGCAGATATGCCCCTGAAAATTAAACTTGTTTTGGGAATAATCCCAATACCTGACTTTAAACAACGCTTCCATCGTGACTCCCGTCACATATTCCAAAGCGGTCGCGCCGATACAGCCCGCCACATACACCAAAAGCGGATTGTCCTGAAAGGGCATGGATACCACAAGCATCATGATTGCGCCGCTGCCATACAGCGGAAGAAAAGGTCCCCGCATAAAGCCCCGGTTCACAAGCTTCCTACTTTTTAACGACACATAAAAGGACTCCACAACCCATCCGAGAAAACAGTATAAATAAAAAAAGAAAACCCATTGCATCATGGTATAAGAATACATCCAAAGCACCTCGCATATATCGAAATCCTGAAGCGGATCCCGAACTAAGTTAGCAACCCTCATTTCAAATGGGGGTTTAATTTTACCCCCTCCGGGGTACTTCTCTGGTTCCGCAGAACCTTCTTTACTGGTTGCCTCCTATAGGAGGCTCTTTAAATTCTGATATGCTGATCTTGGGCGGTATTCCCACATACATATGAATGTGATCCGCACATACTTTCCCATCTATCATCTGCGTTTACTTCTTTTTGTTTCCCTCTCTCATAAAAAACCAAAACAGTTTTCATACAGCATCTTAATCTCCGGAGTTAAATTCAACCAGCTTTTCCCAGTCAATAGCCCCGTCTTCTTTACAGAAACTATTTGAGAACTCCCTGATCAGTCTGTTCGCCGCCTTATTATAGCTTTCCTTGTAGGATGCGACATATTGTTCCGGCATTGTTCCCATAAAGGTAATTATCTTAAGATAAAAATCCTCATCGCCTGTAAGCTCCGCCCAGAACTGTTTGCCTGCCAATTCCTGATACATCTTTGGCTTACCCCTGCCGTTATCCTTTTTCTTACCATAACAATATCCAATATACGCTTCATATCTTGCCTTAACCTGTTGCGCCAATTTAGCTGCTGCCATAAAATTCTGCTCCTGACGCTTTTTGCTGTCCGCATTAAATACAGCCGGTCCACTCTTGACAGCAATAGCATAAATTATATTATTGCTATCGTCTTGTATCATTAAATCAATCCCCTCTGCAAGCGCTTTATTTCCGCCGCTTACCGCAATAGCGATCGGTTCAAAAAAACAGTTGCCGAAAATAGTCTCCTCACTGGATGTCACAAACGCACTTAATACAGACTCCACTATCTCTGATGCACTTTCCATTGCTTTTGCACGGTACAGATATGGATTTTTTCTTTTGATAACTTTCCTGATATCAAGTGCATCAATCTTTTCGATCAAGGTTCCATAAAATGTTTCCAAGGCTTTTGCTATTGCTTGCACTACTGCTGCTTCATCATAAGAATTGTTAATCGCCATACGAACTGCCTCCTAATTCCATTGCGCTTCTTATCTTGTTATGTACACTTGTCCCTCTAAAGCGTTTTGTGTCTATCATAGATGTTCTATCCGCTGTTGATATGACTGCCCTCCCAATTGCTTCCGCTAATCCAACCGGAACCGCATTTCCAATCTGCCTGTATTTTGCAGATATAGTTCCGATAAATTTCCAATCATCCGGAAACTGCTGGATCCTGGCATACTCCTTTATACTCAGCGGTCTATCTTGTTTAGGATGGCAAAGCATTGTGGCTTTCTGCGCCGGAGATGTAGTAATAGTCGGGGCAGGCTGTGCATATGACAACCTTCTGTAAAACCCAACCTTGCCTCCGCCAGACTCATAAGCCCCTCCCATAGCCGCAGGAATGATCTCTTGTGGTAAATCCTTCCAGTTGCCACCTTCCGGAACCATATGTAAATATTTTTTCCTGTCACCGCTTAAGGGCGTATACTCGCCTGGGGCATCCTCCAAGTCTTTTATAACATCCCCTACCGTCCTCCATCTATACTCTGAATTCTGGTGAAGCTGAAAATGTGTTGGCATCGGTAAAAATATATCTTCATTATCCCTGCTTCCTATCAACACAAAACGTTCCCTAAACTGCGGAACCCCATAATTTACAGCATCCAATATGCCATAAATAGTTTTATAACCCAGTTTATTAAACTCTGACAAAATCACATCCAAAACTGTTTCTAGTTTTTGTTCCGAAGCATCCTTCATTCTTTCAGGCGCTGAAACATGTTTTAAAGGCGCCGAAACTATGCCTTTTACATTCTCCATTACAAAAAAACGTGGGCGAATGTAATTTATCATTCTGATGAAATCCATGAAAAGGCTTCCTCTGGGGTCATTGATTCCAAGCCTCTTCCCCGCTGTAGAAAATGGCTGGCAAGGCGGTCCCCCACAAATCATAAACGGTTCCCCAACTTGCAAACCCGTCAATTCCAAAAGTGTTTCCGGCTTTATTTCTCTGATATCTCCCCCCAAAACCTTATGCCCATTCGCTTTCATTGTTTCTACACAGGCTGGTTCAAAATCTTGTCCCAACACAATATTCAATCCTGCTTTTCCAAGACCAATATCCAACCCCATCGCCCCTGAAAACAATGAAATCACATCTCTGTTATCTTTGAATTTCTCATACTCTTCCTCTAAAGAATACTCTCTTTCCAAAAAGTTCTCCTCTTTCAAGTTTATGTTTTTCATTAGACAAACTCTCCATCATTTAATACGAATTTGCATTCAAATTTTGTGGTGACATTCCCATTCTGCGAGCCAATTCCGAAACACTAATACAAACAAGCTTCCTGCTTTTTAACGACACATAAAAGGACTCCACAACCCATCCGAGAAAACAGTATAAATAAAAAAAGAAAACCCATTGCATCATGGTATAAGAATACATCCAAAGCACCTCGCATATATCGAAATCCTGAATCTGACCCCGAACTAATGATATACTGCGGCTTCTACACTCAGCTTTCCCTTGCGGGTAGTTCCCGCTTCCCCAAGAAACACAAATTTTCCGTACCCGCGGGCATTCACGGTCTCGCCGTCCTTCAAACTTCTGGATGGATTTTCGCAAAGTCTGCCGTCCACATAGACCTTGCCGCCGCAAATCCATTCCTGACATTCACTGCGGGATTTGCGGTACACCTTTGCAAGAACGGCATCCAGCCGCAAAGACGCCACCTGAACCGTTATCTTCTCCGGTTCGTCGGCATTTATCAGTGAAATTTCATCACCGGGATTCACTATGCTGCACTCAACATTGGTATGCCTGATTTGATTTAAATTATGACAGATAAATTCCGCCACCGTCTCCAGACAGAAAAAATATCCTTCCTTATCCCCTACGATAATATCTCCTACCGTACTCCGCTCTATGCCCAGATTCATTAAAGCTCCCAGAAAATCCCTGTGGGAGAGAATATCGGCAAATTTAGGCAGCTTGGGCTTTATGTGAATACAGGCAATGGGAAATGCGGTCTCATACCCCCATTCGCCGCTGTCCCCGAAACGCACCACTTTGCGCTCCGCGCTCTTGCTTCCTCCAAAAAGGGTATATCCCGCAAATTTAAGCTCCGGCTCCGTCTGCCAGAACAACTCCTGTTCACTGAGTCCCAGAAATCCTGTAAATGTAAAAATTCCCTGAGCATAGGATTTGTCCGCAAGCTCTTTCAGACGGTTCTTAAACTGCTGTCTCTCCTTTTCGTTTTCCGGCGCCATTTCCTTATCCTCTTAAGTGAAACTGATTATCTTTTCCTTGGGAGCTCTGGTTTTCTCCACGCTAATGGCATGGAGCACGGGACCTTCCCCCTTATAATCTTTCCAATATTCCCTTGTTACCGTTGCCGTCACCTTAACCCATTCCTGCTGTTTTAAGGAAGCCACTCCCGCATATTCGCAGGCATAGCCCAAAAACGCCATATCGTCCGCACAACAGGTCATTGCCATGCGCCCCGGCACAAAATATCCTTCGGGAAATTCTTCCGGCTTTAGAACCATAGCGGTAAACTGTAGTTTTTTACCGATATACCTCTCCAGATGCTCCATGGAATCCAGATACCAGATACCATATCCCGCATCGTCCAGCACAATCAGCTCCTGCTTTAAATCATAGGGAAGGTCTTCCTCAAAAATCTCATCAATCTCGCCGTTGGCATCCTCGAACACCACTTCGGCAGAAGGATTCACTGCTTTGATATTGCGTTTATAGCCATTCAATTCGTCGCGCACATTGTCACAACGGTTAAAGATGATCAGCTCCGACTTTCGTATCATCTCCGCAAGCAGAGAGCGCATATTGGTGTAATACATGGGAAAAGTGGAGCCGTCAATGGTGGTAATCTGCTGCTCAACCTTCCAGAACATGGGCAGCTTCACATTTTTGAAATTCCACATGCCGTTATACTCAATAATAATCCGCTCAGGCTTATGCTTTCTTTCAAGTTCCGTCAAATGCGCCGGAGTAAAATCTTCCTCATTTTCAATGATTTCCAACTCCGTGCGGCTCTTCCTAAGAAGAGACTCCTCGTATTCCTTTTCCCCTTCCTCACACACAAGGAGAAGGGTTTTTCCTTTGATTTGAAAGTACGGCTGGTTTAAAGTAAAGCAAATAAATTCCGTCTTGCCGCTTTCCAAAAATCCGTTAATCATATATACGGGCTTCATAAGATGCACCTTTCTGAATCACAGTTTTTATTTATTTTCTGAATAACACTTCCAGCTTTTCTTCATCCAGCTTCGAGCCGATGACACAGATTTTGCCTGTCACTTCCGGATTTCCTGTGCGAATCTCCTGCTCTTCTGGAACATAATCATAATAAATCCATGTGCCGTCCTTCGCAGGAACCATTCCCTTGGCGCGAAGAACTACACCATATTCGCCGCTGTCAAGAGCGGTGAGAATCTGCTCAATCTCTTCTTTGCTGTATTTGTTGGGAGTCTCCATGCCCCAGCTGGAGAAGATTTCGTCCGCGTGGTGATGATGGTGATGCTCGTGTTCGTCATGGTCATGATCGTGATGCTCGTGCCCGTCGTGGTCATGGTGGTGATGTTCATGTTCATCGTGGTCATGGTGATGATGTTCATGACAGCCGCACTCGCAGTCCTCCCCGTGGTCATGATCATGATGATGCTCATGCTCCTCCTTTGCCTTCTCCATCATTTCCTTCATCAAATCTTCCAGCTTATCCGCACCTTCAATGGTTTCCAAGACCGCCTTCCCGTCAAGCTGTGCCAGAGGCGTGGTAATAATCGCCGCCTGCTCATTATGCTCACGAATCATAGCCACGCACTCCGAAATCTTCTCATCGGAAAGCTTGTCGGTCCTGCTTAAAATAATCGTGCCCGCATATGCTATCTGGTTAATGAAAAACTCGCCGAAATTCTTGATGTACATCTTGCATTTGGAGGCGTCTACCACAGCCACTGCACTGTTAATCTGCACATCCAGCGAAGCCGCCACATCTTCCACTGCTTTTAACACATCGGAAAGCTTGCCAACCCCTGAAGGCTCAATCAAAATCCGCTCCGGCGCATAAGTATTGATTACCTCTTTTAAAGAAGCGCCAAAATCCCCTACCAGAGAACAGCAGATACAGCCGGAATTCATCTCTTTGATTTCAATTCCCGCCTCCTTCAAAAATCCGCCGTCAATACCGATTTCTCCGAATTCATTCTCAATCAGCACCGTCTTGCTGCCGTCTAACGCTTCTTTCAACAGCTTCTTTATCAGGGTAGTCTTGCCGGCTCCCAAAAATCCCGATACCACATCAATCTTTGTCATCTTTATACCTCCTAGCATCATTCACTATCTTCAACTATTCTATATTTTCTACCATAATTTTGACAATGTCAATCATTCTATCCTAAAAGTTTTGTAAAATATTCTTACGCTTTTCCTTTTTAGCAATATCCCTATCCACTTATAACTTTACTATTGACAAACCCCCACCTATCCAATACAATATCTACAAAAGAGATGGGTTTTCACCGTACAGCTTTACTCAAGCGGGCTGCTCGTTTCTTTTTTTATTGCCAACAAATCATAAAGATACTTTTTACCATCTGCATCATGGCGCACCAGCATCCGGGCAAAAAAGGTGTTATAACGACAGACCTCACCGCTTTTATCACCATACACCGGCAATGCAAACCTCACATCATACCGATACCACCCATACTTTGCATCCTTGTCATGCTTCTTCTTGCTATTCTCTGAATATTCCCCATTTGTGGCAGTCTGTATCAGTTCAGGAATCCCCTGCACAGCATTTGCCTTGGCTTTCGCAACGGTCCCCTTCAAAGCAAGTCTGCTCTCTGAACCAACATATTCATCAGGGAAACTGCTGGAAATGAATATCTTCTCGGATGTTTCCGCAATCTCATAAAATTCCCCGACATACTCTTTAAGATATTCTTCTACCGCTTTCCAATCTTCCCTCTTTTTGCCTTTAAACCGAACTTCATTGATTAAAACGATTTTTTCACCATTAGGCTCAACAATGATATTCACATTTCTATCCATAATATTTTGCATAAGTCCTCTTATATTTCTGAATTTATATCACCGAATCGCTCATATAGCGGATTTCTCTTGTTTCCTAGTTTGTCATCTTCATCAAATTCATAAATGCTCATATCTCTCCCCTTCCTTATTGTTTCAATGTTCCTCCTTCCCATGGAAACCGAAAAGAAAACACTGCCATATACTTTCAGGAATCCATGCCTTATAAGATGTTTGGAAATAAAATAACAGATTTCGTTGAAATACATGGGAGAACTCCCTATCTGGAACGATCCTTGCCGTTTGAGATTCAAAGAATATATGCTTTGAATTTATTCTAACAGAATATACGCATATGCGCAATACTTTTTCTTGATTTTAGTAATAATGAACCAGGAACACAAAAACATGGACTGCCGGATTTTCACCTGACAGTCCATGCCTTTACCTCTTTCATCATGCATTATTTTTTCTTATTCCCGTGCTTTCGATTCTGTCCGGGAATCGTCCGCATTAAAGATTAATCTTCTGACCTACCCTGATAAGGTTGATATTCCTGATTTGGGGGTTCTTTGCCGCCAACTGCGCAAGGGTCATGCGGTTGACCTTTGCGATTTTGCTCATGGTATCGCCTCTCTGTACGGAATAAACGCTTCCTGCCGCAGGGCTTCCGCCGTTTCCGTAATATCCCGCAAGATACAGGGGACCGTACCAGGGGATATCGTTGTCAACGGCTGCCCCTGCGGGAATCACAACAGTGTAGTTTTTGCCCCCGTAGGTGTATTCCATCACAAGGGTTACATCCTTCCTTGCAAGCAGCGCTTTCATCATGCCATTGGAAAGGGTGTTAAGACCGGTCATCTTCACGGTTGCACCCTTTGCCGCACCCTTAATCTGATTTTCCACATCCGCGGCGAAATCATTTCCGCCCGCACCTGAGCCGCCTGCGCTGCTATCGTTTGATGCATCATCGCCGCTGCCGGATGCACTGCCGCTGTTATCGCCGCTGCCGTCTGATGCATTGCCATCATTATCTGTCTTGTTATCACTTCCAGATGATGCATTGCCATCATTGCTGTCACCGCCCGACGGGATGCCTCCTTCTTCCTCACCATCCTGCTCCTGCGCAAAAGCAAAGGTGCTGAAGCTGCTGACCGTAAAAGTCACCGTTCCGTCCCCATTAGATCTGAAATACACCCTTTCGCAGCCGCCATCCTCGTTATAATGCAGAATTACCAGACGAGCCGCATCCAGACCTGCCGGAATGGGAAGAGTAATGGTAACAGGGATGTCCAATTCATGCACGGATTCCCCTTCCCTTGTAAGGCGGATGTCCAGCTGAACGCTTTTTGCATAATTGACAGGCACCTTTTGCTCTGGAACGGATACTTCCAGACCGACCGACTGACCGGATGCCGCATTCAGTCCTGCGCCTATAACGGAGATGTCCTCTGCCTTCACATATGCTCCAGCCTCCCCGGATACCGTCGGCGGATTTACCGTGATATTCTGCTGTGCGGCATAACTACTTTCCAGCGTTTTTATCTGATCCAGAACGGCATCATCTGCCTGCATGGCTGTCCGCAGTTCGGTTTTATCAATGCTTGATTTGATGGTTTCCAAAGCTTCCGCCGCCGCCGCATTTTCCACGGCATCGCTTATAATACCGCTTATAGTTCCTGCCGCCGCTTTGGCGTCATAATACAAAGGTTCGCTCTCGACTCCAGACACTACCTTTTCAATGTCATCACTTATCGCTCTGATGGTAAAATAATAAATCTTTTCATCGTCATCCACATAGTTTTCTATAAAGGAAGTAACATCTTCACTTAACCACCTTGATGGCACATAATGCCAAATACGAGAGTTAGGACTGTCATGGAATATTACACTATATTGATCCGCGCCTTCCACTGCTGACCAGCAGATGGTTCTGGGGTTTGTCTCGCTCCACCAGCATGTGGGAGTTCCCAGAACAGCATCCGGCTTGACATAAGTATACACAGGACTCAAATCCGAAAATTCACTGTCTTCATAATTATCCCTATCATAAAATGCAGTGCTCTTTACCCGGAACTGATACGCTCCGCTTTCATCGATCCAGTCAAATTGGATAGCGTTCATTCTCTCACCGCAGTTTGTAGTATGAATTTTCTCTCCATCCCTATACAGTTCAAGCTCATAATGCCCGTGTGCATCCGCCACTTCATTCCAAGTCATAGTTCCATCCTTGTCCCACTGTAATCCTGTGGGCACATCCAGCTTCTTTTTCTGGGTGGTTTCCACAGAGCCTCCGCTGATATCGCTGTCCGACACGCTCTCCGCCGCAGCATCGTCTGACGCCTCTGTTGCCACGCCAGCCGCTGCATCTTCCGCCGCATGGACCGTCACAACCGGCTCACCCGATATGGGAGCAAGCACCAGCGCCGCCGTGAGCATAAGCGCCATCATCGCTTTCTTTCTCATTCTTTTTTCCTCCGCATAATATTTTCCGGCAGATTAAGACACTGCCATACTCTATTTTACCCCCCCGGAGAATATGTCAAGGGTTTTTGAAAATAATTATGCCGGAGGATAAGCTTTTGCAAAATTTGCTTCTATCAGGCTGTAAGGCAGGACTGCCAGCTCTCCATCATCATTTGCCCCGCACAGGATTCCCAGAAAACATCCGTTTTCCTCAAATACACCGCAGCCGGACATGCCGCTGTGGGCTTCCCCCGACACTAACATCATATGTGTACCGAAGTCCTCCACATAAATCCAGCTTTCAACCACCATGGCAAAGCGGCATCCAAGGTCATTCTCCGAATCATAATCCCTAAGGAACACGCCGTCCTCACTTTGTATGGCGTCAAATATTTTTCGATCCTTTTTTACAATGGCGTATTTTTCCTGCCAGTCCTCAGGCAGCATTTCCGTTTTTACCTCCAAAAAAGCTCCGTCAATCTGCTCCGCCAGCCGGTAATCCGTACAGACGCTCTCCTCTCCGTCCCCGAAGACAATTTTTATCTCCTGACAGCCTGCGGGAATCACATGAGCCGCCGTCACCAAGACTATACCGTCCTCTTTTTGTGCATAAATAACGCCGCTCCCGTGATAATTGTCCGCAAAAATCTCCACCGTCGCCGCCAGCGACCGTATCAGCCCGTCCTCCGCAAAGGGCTCTCCCAAAGGACTTTTCTCTGCGGAAGCGTCCTGCTTTTCGGAAACATCTCCCGCAGTTTTTCCACATCCGCTAAAGATTGCAAGCAGAAACAGGCACAAGAGTATTGTCGCATTTTGTCTTACTTTGGTCATACTTCCTCTCATTCCGCCGCGTAAGCGGTATTTCATCAGGGGTAATCAAGTATACCGCCCCGGATAGGTTTTCTTTCTAACGGAAGAACTTCCCCGGGGCGGCAGCAAAAATTTGTACGGATTCATGAATTCTTTGTGCCTGCTGTGCAGGCATGATGGGCAGTGTGTAAGCAAGACGATAAGCCGGGTTATGTCGTGAATGATTATCTATCTGGCACGGCTGTCGCCAGCCGCGTCAAGCGACCTACCTGAAGACAGGCCGGGCAAGCCTATAGTCTTCTTTTTGGTCTTGCTTCGGATGGGGTTTACATGGCTCCGCCTGTTGCCAGACGGACGGTAGTCTCTTAAACTGCCTTTCCACCCTTACCAATGATGCATTGGCGGTATCTTTCTGTTGCACTTTCCTTGGAGTCACCTCCACCAGACGTTATCTGGCATCCTGCCCTGTGAAGCCCGGACTTTCCTCACCTTCAAAATCATTTGAAGCCGCAATCATTTATCTTACTTACACACTTCCCGCCATGTCGGCGCAGCCGACACAAACCAATCCCACGGAGTCTGCGACTCCGTGAAGAACGCGTTTTTTGCGTTCTTCGGCGTGAAGTTTTAGATTTTCTTAGGCGGCGTCCTAAAGAGGGTTGTTTACACACCCTCTTGACGCCTTAGAAAATCTCTTCACGCTATACCCTGAAGCAGCTTCCGCCCACAAATTCCCTGCAAATCGAATTGTTCGGCAGACTCTCGCTTGGCACGCTCAAAAAATAATCCAAAAATTTCAACAGGCGTTTTGCCTCATAATACTCCGGGTCCCCCTTGGATATCTGGAAAAGCAGCGGCTCCGCAAACTGCTTTAACACCGCAAGTTCATAAATAAGCACGGAATTGAACATAGCATCCGCCTCTTCCTGAAAAGGAAAAATATTTTCCTCCTCGCCCTTGCGCACGGAAGGCCACATGGCAATGGTCCTCTTCGCTTCCGTCCCTCTGGTTCTGGCGTCACGCACCATACGGCGCAGAAGTCTTCCGTCCGTGGTAGGTATCCTGTTATGCTCGTCAATATTAATATTGGTCAAAGCGCTGATATAAATTTTATATTTGCTTTCACTCGGCAGCGCATAGGACATTTTCTCATTGAGCCCGTGGATTCCCTCAATCACCAGAATATCGTCCTTGCCAAGCTGCTTATAATCACCATGGTACTCTCTCTTCCCTATCTTAAAATTAAAAACGGGAATCTCCACCCTCTCGCCGGCAAGCAATCTGGTCATATCCTCATTAAAGCCCTTTACATCAATGGCCTCCAGACATTCAAAATTGTAATCCCCCTTTTCGTCTCTGGGGGTAAACTCCCTGTCCACAAAATAATTATCCAACGCAATGGTATGAGGCGTTTTGCCCAATGTGCGAAGCTGTACGGACAGTCTATAAGAAAAGCTAGTCTTGCCGGAAGAAGAAGGCCCCGCAATCATAACAAACTTGACGCCGCCGCGATTTACGATATCCTTTGCTATCTCCCCGATTCTTCTCTCCTGCTCCGCTTCCTGCACCAGAATCAAATCATTCATATGTCCTTTGCAAATCCAATCATTCAAATCCCCTACGGATTCCAGACCGATTTTGCTGCACCATTCTTCCGATTCCCGCAAAGTAGCATACAATTTCTTTTTCTCCGCAAAGGGCTCCAGCACTTTGGGATTCTTCTTGTCGGGAAGCAGCAGCATAAATCCGTCCTCATAGGCAATGACATCAAACCACTTTACATAGCCTGCATCGGGCAGCATATAACCATAGTAATAATCATAATACCCATCCGCCTCATAAATATTGACCGTTGAGCTTTTACGGTAATGGAACAGCTTTTCCTTATCTTCCATTCCTTTCGTCCGAAACAGCTCCATAGCATCCTCCAATGCATAGGAATATTTCTTGAAAGGCATTCTGGCATCCGATAATTCCCGCATACATATCTTGATTTTTTCCGCATTTTCGGCTGTGGCGGGAATGTTTCCCTTGGGATGCACGAAATACCCCGGTCCGATGGCAAAGTCCACCTTGCATGCCTGCGCCGCATGGGGACCGAAAACGCCGTATATGGCTCTTAAAAACAACATGGTTGCCGTACGCACATAAGTTTTATGCCCCACATCATCCTTCAGGGTAAAAAAGGTGAGCGTACCGTCTTTGTTCATCTCTTTAAAAAGCTCCCGGATTTTGCCGTCAATAGCAACCACGGCAATCATATCCTCATATTGCTCTTGATACTCATCAGCAACGCGTTCATAGGTCGTGCCCGGCGGATATTGTCTCTGTTCTCCGTTTATCGTTACCGTATACATACTGATACCTTCCTTTCTATGCCCTGCTTGTTATCTGCGGGGTTTTTGATTCTATTGTTGATACAGCATAAGCGCCTGCCTCAAATATTGTATTTCCGCCTGCACCTCGTCAAGTTTCCGTCCGGCTTTGGAACTTTCATTGCCCCTAAGTGTTTCCGCAATCCGGCATTTCGTTTCCAGACAGGTTTCCAAATATTGCTTCAGCACAGGATGCCTAGCCCTTAACAGCAGACCGCCATATCTGTCAGACAACTCCGTTTCCGACAACATGCCGCTTCCCTGAGACTTCCTTTCGCCATAGGATTCTTCCCCTCTGTTAAAATCTCCCCGATAAACCGCTTTCATCAGAAAATAATATTTTCCTTCCTCCCGCAGAATGTCCTCTGCCAAAATCCAATACCCCGACTGCCTCAAAAACCTGCGGAACTCCATAAGCTCCGACTGCGGCTGCAAAATCAGCTCTTCCAATACCCTTGCTTTCTCCTGCCCCTGTGTCAGAATCTTCTGCATCAGTCTGCCGCCCATCCCGGCACAGATAAGGCTTCGGGCTTCCCCCGCCTCATACGCCGAAAGTCCGTCCGAAAGTCTCGTTTCTATGTAATCCTCAAGTCCGTACTGCCTGATATGCTCTGCCGCGCTGCGAAGGGGTCCCTGCCTTACATCCATGGCGATCACTCCGGGGCTCAAATTCTCCTGCACCAGATAGATGGAAGCAAAACCATGGTCACATCCCACATCCACCACCGAGTTCCCCGGCGTTACCATGTGGCAGATTGCCTGAAGCCTCCGTGAAATCCGCACTTTTTTCCCTATCTCCATTACTCCAGATAATCCTTTAATTTTCTGCTACGGCTGGGATGGCGCAGCTTTCTTAACGCCTTTGCCTCAATCTGGCGGATGCGCTCACGGGTGACATTAAACTCCCTGCCCACTTCTTCCAGCGTGCGGGCGCGCCCGTCATCCAGTCCAAAGCGCAGGCGCAACACCTTCTGTTCTCTTTCAGTCAAAGTGCCCAGCACCTCCACCAACTGCTCTTTTAACAGGGTGAACGCCGCAGCGTCCGCCGGAACAGGCACATTTTCATCCTGAATAAAGTCGCCCAAATGGCTGTCTTCTTCCTCACCGATAGGAGTTTCCAAAGACACGGGTTCCTGACTGATTTTTAAAATTTCCCGCACACGCTCCACGGGCATGTTCATTTCCTCCGCAATCTCCTCGGGGGAAGGTTCCCTGCCAAGCTCCTGAAGCAGTTGGCGGCTTACGCGAATCAGCTTATTGATGGTTTCCACCATATGCACCGGAATCCTGATAGTCCTTGCCTGATCCGCAATGGCTCTGGTAATCGCCTGCCTGATCCACCATGTGGCATAGGTAGAAAATTTATAACCCTTTCTATAGTCAAACTTTTCCACCGCCTTGATTAAGCCCAGATTTCCCTCCTGAATCAAATCCAGAAACAGCATACCCCTGCCCACATATCGCTTGGCAATGCTCACTACCAGACGCAGATTTGCCTCCGCAAGACGCTTCTTTGCCTCCTGATCTCCAAGCTCCATCTTTTTTGCCAATTCAATCTCATCCTCCGCGCTTAAAAGCGGAACCTTGCCGATTTCCTTCAAATACATGCGCACGGGATCTTCAATGCTGATGCCATCCGGTACGGTTAAGTCCAGATTCTCTACATCCACCTCGTCTTCCTCGGTCAGAATGATTTCCTCTTCGTCCACCTCATCCTCATCGGTAATGCGCAGGATATCTACATTATTCTGGTCTAATATTTCCAAAATCCTTTCAAACTGCTCCTCTTCCAAAGGAATATCCGAAAAAAAGTCGGAAATTTCCTGATATTCCAGAACATTCTTTTTCTTTTTGGCAAAGACCAGCAATTCTTTTACTTTCTCGTCAAATTTTGCCTGTGTGTTTTCATCCATCGTTATGGTTTCCTCACTTTATCTTGATTTTATAATTACCTAATTTCATTTTAGCCCTGTCCAAGGGAAATATGCGTTTTTGCCAGCTCTTCCAAGGCTTTTTTGCCGTCGATTACCTGTTTTAGGGCATTTACATCTGTTCCCATATTTGCGGCATA
Source organism: Lachnoclostridium sp. (assembly GCA_023664665.1). GTDB lineage: Bacteria > Bacillota > Clostridia > Lachnospirales > Lachnospiraceae > Acetatifactor. The sequence goes on along the minus strand of JAMPEY010000006.1, from coordinate 78,390 downwards.
ATATTCATAACTGTTCTTTTTGACAGCCATTAGAATATCATGAAGCGCCTTTTCCTTCTCCCGAAGGGTGTTCATGGGAGGAAGACTTGTGTGAAACAAAGCCGCCGCCTCCTTCTGCTGTTCTTCATCCTCAAAGGCGCTGATAATGGCAGCCGGATTGTAACTGCCCTTCTCCAAATCCGCAAACAGGCGTCCCGCCACCTCTCTGTACAGTTCCTCCGTAAAATCTTCCACGGAAATATATTTTTGAATCCGGGGATAAATTTCCGGTTCGTCCGTAACCCATGTAATCAAAAGTCTCTGGGATTTCTTCGCGTTTTCCTCCGGAGCGTTTTTCTGCCGGATACCGCTTTTGGGCCGCTCCACGGGCTTTGCCAGACCTGTCTGGGATGCATAATTTACCACCAGCTTCCTCAGATTCTCAAATCCGATCAGGTATTTGTCCGCCACTGCCTGTAAGTAATTCTCACGCTCCACATCTTCTTTAAATTCGCAGAGCTTTTTGGCAATCTCCCGGTGAAATTTGGTCTTTTCCTCCGGGTCCGTCTGGTCATACTTCTCTTCCAGCATCCGTATTTCAAAAAAGAAACTGTTTTCCGCCTTATCTATGCGCTCCTGAAACGCCTCTTTTCCCAGATTCTTGATAAATTCATCGGGATCCTTGTAAGGCTTAAGATTTATCACTTTTCCGGAAAGTCCTGCCTCTCTCAGAATACCGATTCCCCGGAGCGCCGCCTTGACTCCCGCTCCGTCGCTGTCATAGGCAAGCAGCACATTGTCCGTATATCTGTGCAGAAGCACCGCCTGCTCCGCCGTAAAAGCAGTCCCCAGCGATGCCACCGCCTGAGTAAATCCTGCCTGATGCATGGCTATGACATCCATATACCCCTCGCAGAGAATGATATTTCCGCTTCTTGCGGTCCTCGCATAGTTGAGGCCGTAAAGATTCCTCCGCTTATCAAATACGGGAGTCTCCGGAGAATTTAAATATTTGGGTTCCCCGTCTCCCATAACCCTGCCGCCGAATCCGATAACCCGGTGGTTGATATCCTGTATCGGAAACATCACCCGGTTAAAAAACTGACTGTTCAGTCCGTACTTTTCCGATTGTACCGCAAGCCCCGCCTCTTTCATCAGCTCATCTTCAAATCCCTGTTTTCTTAAATATTCTACCAATAACGCTCCCTTTTTGCCTGCATATCCCAATCCGAACCTATGTATGGTTTCATCGGAAAGTTCCCTTTTTCTCAAATATGCCAGCCCGGTTTCCCCATGGGGGGCTCTGAGCTGATAATAAAAGTATTTTGCCGCTTCCTTATTGATTTCCAAAAGCCGCGCCCTCTTATTTGCCCTCTGTCTCATCTCGGAAGAATACTCCTCTTGGGGCAGCTTTACCCCGGCTCTTTCGGCCAGCGCCTTTACCGCCTCCGGAAAGGAATAATTTTCATAATTCATAAGAAAGGTAAACACATTTCCCCCCAGACCGCATCCGAAGCAATGATACATCTGCTTTGATTCCGACACGGAAAATGAAGGTGTCTTCTCACCGTGAAAAGGGCACAGCCCCCAATGCCTGTCACCTTTTTTCTGCAGCTTGACATATTCCGATACCACACCTACAATATCGTTCTTTTCTCTGACTTCTTCTATAATCTCTTCCGAATAATACATTTTAAACCCCCGCATATCTCAGGCGCTGCCTGCGATACTGCACCGATAATTCTTCAAATATGCCATGATTTCGGTATGTAGATATCTTCGTATACATTTACGGCAAAATGATCCGTCATGGCTCCTACATAGTCGCAGACAACCCTCTCTTTCGGGTCTCCCTCCGCTATCAGATTTAAAAATTCCTTCGGCATGGCATCTATGTGATGCAGAAAATGGTCATACAGCGTCTCCATCAACTCTTCCGCCTTACCTTCCTCGCCCTTTGCTTTCGGATTCTGATAAACCCTCTCAAACATAAACGCCCGAAGCTTTTTCATAGCCTCCGCCACGGTATCGGACATAATAATATCATCCTGTTCCATACTGTGGGTAACAATATCATGAATAAAACAATCCAGCCTGTCCCCCGGTGTGGAGCCAAGCACTTCCCGAATCTCTCCGGGTACATCGCTCTCCTTTAAAATGCCCGCCCTGACAGCATCATCCATATCATGATGAATATAAGCTATCTTGTCCGACAGGCGTACTACCTTGCCCTCGAGGGTTGCCGGATTTCCCGTGGTCTGGTGATTTAAAATACCGTCCCGCACTTCGTATGTCAGATTCAGTCCGTGCCCGCCCTTCTCCAGCCTGTCCACCGTGCGGACACTCTGTACATTATGTTCAAAACCCAAGGGACATATTCTGTTAAGCGCCCGCTCCCCGGCATGTCCAAAGGGCGTATGCCCCAAATCGTGCCCCAAGGCAATCGCCTCCACCAGCTCTTCATTTAACTTTAACGCCTTTGCAATGGTACGGGCATTCTGCGATACTTCAAGGGTGTGTGTCAGTCTGGTGCGGTAATGATCCCCCTCCGGCGACAAAAACACCTGCGTCTTGTCCTTCAGCCTTCTGAACGATTTGCAGTGGATAATGCGGTCCCTGTCCCTCTGGAATACCGGTCTGATGTCACACTGCTTTTCTTCTTTTAGTCTTCCTTTTGAATGCATGCTCAAAGCAGCATAGGGACTCAGATAATCCTGTTCCCACCGCTCTAAACTTTCTCTGATTGTCATAATGTTACCCCCTGACTTCTCTATTATATGTATTCTGTGCTTCCTGTCCAATTCCTTTTTATTTTTGACAAAAATTTTATTAGGGAAGTTTTTATGACTCATATGGATAAAATACATTCATATGCAAAGAATACCTAGCGCTGTCTGCACTAGGTATTTACACCGTAACCACCTTTTCGCTGCTGATACGATTTTGAAGTGCAGGAAAAGAGACTTGAACTCTCATGGTATTGCTACCACACGGACCTGAACCGTGCGCGTCTGCCAATTCCGCCATTCCTGCAAACAAACCATATTGTATCTTGTTTTTATAAAAATGTCAATACCTTTTAGCAAATCTGTTGAAAAAAGAAAAAGAAGCGGATCTTTGGATAAAACTCCGTCCGATCCGCATCCTTTATGTTCTCATCTTACCGTTCTTACCAAAACAGCTTATACCGTTCCTGCATAACGGGCGCTTCCCTGTACATTGTAGGTTCCTGCAGAGGTATAACCGTTAGCGGCATTTGCCTGCGTAGTCATATAATAATCTACAAGAGACGCATTTGTGCTGATAGAAGAACCATAGTCCTTGAAGAAATCCTGCACCTTGGACATATCCGAGTTCTTAAAGGTATCCTCGTCAATCTTCATTCTGCCCTTTGTGTCCACAGTGATTCCAAACTGCTTCAGTGCATCTTCATTGCGTGCCGTCTTTTCCTGAATATAAGCCAGATTTGCCACTACACCGGAATTGGAACTGGATTCGGCTGCGTCGAACATACCGTTATAATTGTTCACAAAGCTCTTTGCCGTTGCAAAAATCTTGTCAACATCATATTTATCGGTTTCATTGCCATCCTTATCCTTTACCCTTGCATATAATTCATCGGACGCAAGCGTCTTGCTGTCCGCCTTGAGTCCTGCTGCGCCGGAACCTGTCGCCTTTTCAGCCTCCGTACTTCCCGTGGACTTGGTTCCGGATGAAGCGCCTGCAAACTGGATGCGCGACGCAATAGAAGAACCGTAGCTCATGATATTATCTGCGGAAAACAGTTCCTGCACCTTAGCGCTTCCCGCTGCTTTCAGTTTGGATTCATCCAACTCAAGCGTTCCGTCCGAATTCACCGTAACTCCAACTTCCGAAAGCTTATCGGCATTTGCTGCCGTGCTGCTCATCATATTTGCCACATATGCCGTTTTGTTAGCTAATGTGGAACCCTTAGCCGCAGTCACAACATTATTGTAATCCTCTACATATGCTTTCATGGCAGTAACAGTCTTGTCTATCGCACTCTTTCCGTTCGCCGTGTCCGTATATGTCTTGTCATCCCGCAGAGCCGCAACTGTAGTCTGCAAAGTAGAAAGCCCCGTTGTCAGATTTTCATTTGACTCCTGAGTATCCTTGGAAACCTTGGGATTCCTCTTCTCTTCCCAGATTTTGTCAAGAATATTCTTGGAGCTGCTTTTCGTGCCGGATGATGCGGTAGCGGAAGTTTTCGCCGCACCGTAATAAGACTTCATCAGCTTCCCATAGCTGCCGTTCTTAATGCTGGCATAATCGCTCAAAAAGTTCAAGTTTGTGCCTGATGAGCCGCTCAATCCCGAAAATAAAAAGGAATAGTTGTTTGTTGCATTGACATTGATACTCATACGATTACCTCCTTGTAACATGTACCTGTATAAAATGGTTTGCCATAATCCATGGCTCTTTCCGCTCGGGCATCCGTGCCCCTCAACCACTTTCAATATAGCACATTTGCCATTTTTTGTAAAGCGGTTCTTATCCTGTATATCGGCAGAAATTTCTTATACTTTAGTCTTTCGGGAAACCTTTTTCATCAACCTTTTTAGTTTGATAGCGAAATTATCCCGATTTTACACGATTTCTGTATTCTTCTTATTTCATCCTGCAGAAAATGTTATACTCGTGAGCACATTCATTTGCCGTTTTCCGGATATTGTCAAAACAGGATAAAAAACTATGAACATAAAAGTACAAAAGATGACAGCCGAAGACGAAAATCTTCTGGCTAAACTGTATGACCAGCATTACTCGCAAATATACCTTTATGTTTATTCTTACATAAAGGATGAAAATGTTGCAAAAGATATTGCCTCCGACATTTTCACTCTGGCATGTGAGAAATTCGAGCAGATTAAACTTCATCCCAACCCAATCGGCTGGCTGTATCTGACCGCACGGAACAAAATCAGAGAATTTTTCCGCCGTTTGGAACAAGAACCCCTTTTCCTTGATGAAACAACTCTCACCGGGAAATCGTATCAGGATTTCTCCCACTCTCATTCCGCATATTCTATGACAGAATTGGAACTTACGCTTTATCAATCCCTGAACGCCGATGAATATCGGCGGTTCATCCGCTACTTTATCAGAGGCTGTTCCATACAGGAACTCGCAAAACTTGAAGGCATTTCCTATAATTATATGTGCGTCCTTTTGACAAGGCTCCGCAAGAAGATAAAGAAATATTTGCAGAATTCTTCTTTTTAGAATATTTTATTATGATTCCAAGATGAAATAAACCGGTTTTTGCACCGATTTTATTTCAAAATTATATCTTTTTTTGCATTTATGCCTCGTTTTTTAAGATTGCACGCCTATTCTTCAAGGATATAGGCACATCTAAGATCCTCTGGTTTTCCGAGCCCCGGAAAGCAAGCCTAAGATTCTTTTTTTCTTCCACAAATTCCCCGTCCACCAGCACATCTATCAGAGAAAGCAGTTCTTCCACATCGGTTCCGCCCTCCTCCATCCATACCAGCAAATCCTTCTCAAAATCATACCCCGTATAGCACCACACATCCTTTTCGGGGTAAAGAACTTTTACTTTTTTCAAAAGTTCCAGCAGCTCCTTACGGTTTGCAGCCTCCATAGGCTCTCCGCCCAAAAGACTGATACCCCGGATATACGCCGGACGCAAAGCGCCTAACAATTCTTTCTCCGTCTCTTGGGTATAGGGCATTCCATAGTTAAAATCCCATGTTTCCCTGTTAAAACAGCCTTTGCAATGATGCGTGCAGCCGCTGACAAACAAGGATACCCTGACACCCGGTCCGTTCGCCGTATCTGTCTTTTTAATGGCAGCATAGTTCATAGATGTAATACCCTCGCCTTAATTTCTTTGGTTTTCCCGGAATTCCAGAAATTTTCACCCAAATACCCACAAGTTCTTCTGGTAACATTCATTTTGGAATGATCCTTGTTGTGGCACTGTGGACATTCCCACTCATTATCCTCATTAATCATGATTTCCCCGTCATATTCGCAGACATGGCAATAATCGGACTTGGTGTTAAACTCGCCATATTGGATATTGTCATAGATAAACTTGATGACCTCCTCAATGGCATCCGGATTATTGATCAGATTAGGGACTTCCACATAGGAAATTGCGCCTCCCAAGGACTTATTTTGAAATTCGCTCTCAAAAATGAACTTAGAAAAAGCGTCAATCGGCTCACGCACATCTATGTGATAGGAATTGGTATAATAACCCTTGTCCGTCACATTCTCAATATCGCCGTACTTTTCTCTGTCAATGCGCGCAAAGCGATAACACAAAGACTCTGCGGGAGTTCCGTAGAGACTGAATCCAATCCCCGTCTTCGCTTTCCACTCCGCCGCAGCATCCTTCATGCGGTCCATAACGCGCAGCGCAAATTCTTTACCCTTCGGATCCGTATGGCTGACCCCTTTCATCAGGTAAGTGGTTTCATACAGACCGATATACCCCAAAGATATTGTGGAATAGCCATTGTTCAGGTACTTGTCAATGGTCTCTCCCTTCTTTAATCTGGCAATCGCGCCATACTGCCAGTGAATAGGGCTCACATCGGAAACAATGCCTTCCAATGCCTTATGCCTGCACATTAACGCTTCATAGCAAAGCTCTAAGCGTTCATCCATAAGCTTCCAGAACTTTTCTTCATCGCCTTTTGCCAAAATACCGATCTGCGGAAGATTTAAACTCACAACGCCCTGATTAAACCTCCCCTCCCATTTATAATTGCCTTCCTCATCCTTCCATGGCGAGAGGAAAGAACGGCAGCCCATACAGGAGAATACATTCCCTTCATAATTTTCCCGCATTTTCCTAGCCGAAATATAATCGGGATACATTCTCTTGGCGGAACATCTTGCCGCTAATTTGGTCACATAATCATATTTTCCGCCCTTTAAGCAGTTATTTTCATCCAGTACATACACTAACTTAGGGAATGCCGGAGTCACATACACCCCTTTTTCATTCTTTGTGCCCTGAATGCGCTGACTCAGGATTTCCTGTATAATCTGTACCGTTTCCTCCACATATTCATCCGTGTCATCAATATGCAGAAACAGCGTGACAAAAGGTGACTGCCCATTTGTAGTCATCAAAGTATTAATCTGGTACTGAATGGTCTGCACGCCGGAACGAAGCTCGTCATGTACGCGCAAATCCACAATTTTTTTCTTATCTTCCTCCGAAAGGGCATCCCCGAATTCTTCATTTAACTGCGCCATGAACTTCTCGCGGCTCTTGCGCAGATATTTGCCGAGATGCTTGATGTTCACGGACTGACCCCCATATTGGTTACTTGCTACTGCCGCGATAATCTGGGTTGTGACCGTGCATGCCACCTGAAAGCTCTTGGGGGACTCTATCATCTTTCCGTTGATGGATGTACCGTTATCCAACATATCCTGAATATTGATCAGGCAACAGTTAAAAATGGGCTGGATAAAATAATCCGCATCATGGAAATGCAGCACTCCATTGTCATGAGCCATCGCGATATGTTCCGGAAGAAGCAGTCTTCTGGTGACATCCCTTGATACCTCTCCCGCAATATAGTCCCTCTGTGTAGAGGCAAGACGCGTATTTTTGTTGGAATTCTCCTCCGCCAGCTCCTTGTTTTCATTGCGAATCAGTTTTAAAATGGACTCGTCGGTGGTGTTTGATTTACGCAGAAGGCTCCTCTGATAACGATAAACAATATATTTCTTTGCCAATGTATACTTATTATGCTCCACCAGATGCTGCTCAATCATATCCTGTATATGTTCCACTGTCAGGCGGTTCTTGTCCTCCTGCTCCACATCTGTCAGGATTTCCCGAATCAGCTCCTCGTTGGCGCGGTACTGTTCCTCCACTTCATTGTTTGCCTTGCGGATAGCCGCGACAATTTTTTCCTCTTCATACGGAACAATCCGCCCGTCCCTCTTTTGAATCTGCATAAAAACCTCCATCCCTCTTTGCCTGACCCATTATTTTCAATATGATTACAATATTTTGTGTCCTGTTAGGCGCATCATATCTATATATTGTATTTTCATTATAGTAGGGTTATCCGAAAAATGCAAGAGGTAATTTCGGTAAGAAGCAAAATTTCTCATGTTCCCAAAGCCCCCGCAGTCAATGGGAAAAACAGAGCCGGGAATCTCACATTCCCGGCTCTGATACTACTTTTCATATTGGTAAAAAAATCCCAAAAGGTTCTGCAGGGTGTTCGCCAATACCGGAATTTCCTCTTGGGACAAACTTTGCAGCGCGGCATTTGCCATCTGTTCATGGAACGCCTCATGATGCCTGTATGCCCGCTCCCCTTTTGGGGTCAGCCGGATGTTCACCACCCTACGGTCCTCTTCGCTGCGCTCCCTTATAACATACTCTTTCAGCACAAGGTTATTCATGGAAGTCGTAAGCGATCCCACGGTAATATTCAATTTTCTGGCAATCGTTGACATGTTATTTCCCTGTCCGAGTCCTACTGCCTCAATAATATGCATATCGTTGACAGTAATATCCCTGTATTCATCTGTTATCAGCGCAGCTTCTTCCACTTTCCAGATCTGGTGGAACAGATTTACCAGCACTTCGTTTACTGTACTATGGATATCCATAAAAATTCACATCCTTACTTTATAAATTATATCCTAGGCATTATCTTTCCTATATCGAGTTGTGCAGATTATGTATTCCGCAAGCAGCCAAAGCGAGAGTGCGTCTGCGGCGGAATGTGCAACCTGTACAACGACACTCTGCAACAGGAGCTGCTTCGCAAACCATCAAACTTATTATACCCGAACATCCATGAAACAATCAATCACTTCTTTTACCGTTTGAATAGAATCTGCCTTATAGGCGTTGGCGCCGCAAAAAAGCAATGCCTCTTTTATCTCCCCTTTCGCCGCATGAATAAGCGCCTCCGTAATGCAATAGGGAATTTCTTTCGGATTACATTTTTGCAGGCATCCAAGGCATTTCTTGGGAGGAATCTTCTCCCCCGACATAACGCGTTCCATAAAAATATTTTTGATGGCTCGTCCGGGCATGCCCACAGGACTCTTTACAATACAGATATCCTCTTTTCGCGCATGAATATATGCCATTTTGTAATTTATATCCGCATCGCACTCCTTCGTAGTGACAAAGCGGCTTGCAATCTGCACGCCCTGCACACCGAGAGACATTACCCTCGCCATTTCCCGGGGGGTGTCAATGCCGCCCGCTGCCACTACAGGAATGCTGCAGTGATACATTTCGGCATATTCCTGCACCACCCTGCAGATTTTCTTGATTTCCTCATCATAAGCGCTATCTTTCCTCTGCGCCTGTTCATAGAACCCCCGTTCATAGAACCCCCGTTCATAAAAATCCAATTGCTCCTTGGTAAATCCCAGATGACCGCCTGCCTTGGGTCCCTCAATCACCACTAAATCCGCCGTCCGATGGTATTTCTTATCCCAATATTTCAAAATCACTCTCGCCGACTTCTCGGAAGATACAATGGGAGCGATTTTTGTATCCGAATTTTCCACATATTTAGGCAAATCTATGGGAAGCCCTGCGCCGGATATAATCAAATCGGCTCCCGCCTCCACTGATTTTTTCACATATTCCTCATAATAGCGCAGCGCCACCATAATATTAAACCCTACAATGCCGTGACCCTGCGCTTTTTCCTTTGCTTTTTTATATTCTTTCTCAATGGCGCGCAGATTGCATTCCTTGGGATTTTGCTCAAAATCCGGCTCCCTGTAACCTATCTGGGCGGCGGAAATAATGCCCACAGCGCCTTCCTTTGCCACGGCTCCCGCCAGATTTCCCAGACTGATGCCCACTCCCATCCCGCCTTGGATAATGGGAATCTCTGCCGTCATATCGCCTATTTGCAACGGTTCGTATCTCATTTGTATGTCTCCCTTCTGTTTGCGGTACTGCTGCGCATGGCACAACCAACAAGAAGAACGCTGGTTTTGCGTTCTTCCGTGTGAAGCTTTAGATTTTCTTAGGCGGCGTTTCTAAGACGCCTTAGAAAATCTCTTCACACTTTACATATTCCGAAATCTCCGGTAACGCCTCTCCACCAGTTCCTCCTGCGGCATCTTGCTATAGGTCTGCAAAAATTCCGCCATCTTTACTTTGATTGCTTCCGCCGCCTGCGAAAGAGTTTCCTCGGTAAAGCTTTCCGGCTCGGGAAAGACCTCTTCCACAATGCCTGCTTCTTTCAAGTCTACAGCCGTCATTTTCATAACCTGTGCCGCCTCCTTTGCCCTTGTGCTGTCCTTCCACAAAATCGCCGCATAACCTTCGGGTGAAAGAATGGAATACACGGAATTTTCCATCATCCACACCTCATCGGCAGTTGCCATGGCAAGGGCGCCCCCGCTGCCGCCTTCGCCGATTACAAGAGATAAAATGGGAGTTTTCAAGGCGGACATCTCATAAAGATTCCGGGCAATGGCTTCGCCCTGTCCTCTCTCTTCCGCTTCCAGACCACAGAAAGCTCCCGGCGTATCCACAAAACAGATAACCGGACGGCGGAATTTCTCCGCCTGCTTCATCAGACGAAGCGCCTTGCGGTAGCCCTCCGGCGACGGCATCCCGAAATTACGGGCAATGTTTTCCTTGGTATTTTTACCCTTTGCCTGCGCAATCACCGTCACAGGCATTCCGTTAAAATAAGCGATTCCGCTGATAATTGCCTGATCATCCGCAAAATAGCGGTCGCCGTGAAATTCCGTAAAATCCTCAAAAAGAACCTTTATATAATCTGTTCCCACAGGTCTGTCCTGCCTGCGTGACATCGTAACCCTCTCCCAGGCAGATAAGGATTTGCCTGCAGAAAGAGACTTCCCTGCCAAAGGCGTTTTCCCAGCCTCATCCTTTGCGCCGTCAGGACCTGCTTCCACAGCCGCATTCTTGGAACTATTAGAGTTTTCTTCCGAAGATGCTGAATTTTCCGAAGAAACGCCGTCCCCTTGAACCGTCCCCGCCTTTTCCAAACTGTGAAACTCTAGTATTTTCCGCAAGGTTTCCTTTAATTTGCTTCTTTCCACTATAGCATCCACAAATCCATGCTCTAACAGAAATTCCGAGCGCTGGAAGCCCTTGGGCAGCTTCTGTCCGATGGTCTGTTCAATCACCCTCGGCCCCGCAAAGCCGATGAGCGCCTTGGGCTCCGCTAAAATAATATCTCCCAGCATGGCAAAGCTTGCCGTAACCCCTCCTGTGGTGGGGTCAGTCAATACGGTAATATAAAGCAGTCCCGCATCGCTGTGGCGCTTTAATGCCGCCGAGGTTTTTGCCATCTGCATAAGGGAAGTGATTCCCTCCTGCATTCTGGCTCCCCCCGAGCAGGTGAAAATAATAACGGGCAGCTTCTCCTTGGTGGCGCGCTCCACGGCACGGGCAATCTTTTCTCCTGTCACCTCGCCCATGCTCGCCATGAGAAATCTGCCGTCCATAACCGCTATCACCGCATTCTGGCTGCCAATCTTTCCTTTTCCCGTGATAACGGATTCATCCAATTTTGTTTTTTCCCTGAGGGCTGCAAGCTTCTCTTCATATCCCTTGTACTGCAGGGGATTCTTCGTCTGCATCCCCGTATCCCATTCCTCAAAGGAATCCGGCTCCGTTATCATGCGGATTCTGGCAAAAGCATGCATTCGGAAATATCCTCCGCATTGGGGGCAAATATAATAATTACTCTTTACCTCATTGGTAAAAATTGCTTTTCCACACTTGTTGCATTTGCGCACAAGTCCCTCCGGCACTTCCGGATGGCTTTCTTCTCTGCGGGACTCTGTACTCCTTAACGGTATATAATTATCCTTGGTCTTCTTGAACATTTTGGAAAGATTCATCCTAATACCCCATTTCTGAGCGACTTGTTGCGAAAGCGGTTTTCGTCTGCCATCAAGGCTGTTTGTTTTCGCTCAGGAACAAATAGCCAATTTTGCGGAATCTTAAATTCGGATGAAAAATACCCATGTTACAAATTTTCGATAAAATTAATGTCTACATTTCCTTCAATGTAATCCGGATGCTTCAGGATTTCATAAAGATAATCCACATTGGTGTCAATACCCTCAATGATAACCTCGCCCAGTGCGCTCCTCATCTTTTTGATAGCTTCTTTTCTGCTCGCGGCATAGACAATCAGCTTTGCCAGCATGGAATCGTAATAAGGCGGAACGGTATAACCGCTGTAAATGGCGGAATCCACCCGAACCCCTTTTCCTCCCGGCAGATACATATCGGTAATAGTGCCCGGTGAAGGCATAAAATGCTTTGCCGGATTCTCCGCATTGATCCGGCACTCAATGGCATGCCCCTGAATATGGATGTCTTCCTGTCTGTATGTAAGCTTCTTTCCCATCGCAATGCGAAGCTGGCCTTTAATAAGGTCGATGCCCGTAACCCACTCGGTCACAGGATGCTCCACCTGAATGCGGGTATTCATTTCCATAAAATAAAAACTGCCGTTTTTTTCCAATAAAAATTCTATGGTTCCGGCATTCTCATAGCCTGCCGCCTTGGCTGCGCGCACAGCTACCTGCCCCATCTTCTCCCGAAGCTCTTCGGTGAGTGCCATGGAGGGAGCTTCTTCTATCATTTTCTGGTGGTTTCTCTGAATGGAACAGTCCCTCTCTCCCAAATGAATCACATTGCCATATTTATCCGCCAAAATCTGAAATTCAATATGTCTGGGATTTTCCACATAATGCTCTAAATACAGGGAGCCATCCCCAAATGCCATTTCCGCTTCCTTCTTTGCGGTAAGAAACGCCTGTTCAAACTCCTCCTTTGAAGAAGCTACACGCATTCCCTTGCCTCCGCCTCCAAGAGCCGCTTTGACAATCACGGGGTATCCGATTTCCTCTGCAAGCTTTAAGCCCTCCGCCACATCGGATATGGTGCCCTCACTTCCCGGAATCACAGGAACCCCAGCCTGAATCATAGTTTTTCTGGCTTCTGACTTGTTCCCTAATTTCCGTATTACATCGGACTTTGGACCGATAAAAATAACATTGCACTGTTCGCAAAGTTCTGCAAATTTGGCATTTTCCGATAAAAAGCCAAAGCCCGGATGAATGGCATCCGCGCCGGATATCACAGTTGCGCTGATAATGCTTTGCATATTGAGATAGCTTTCCGAAGACTGTGCCGGTCCGATGCAGACAGCCTCATCCGCCAACTGCGTGTGGAGCGCCTCTTTATCCGCCTCGGAATAGACGGCAACCGTCTGAATGCCCATCTCCCTGCAGGCACGGATAATCCTTACCGCTATCTCGCCTCTGTTTGCAATCAAAACCTTTTGAATCCTATGTTCCTGTTCTTCCATAATAACCATGCCTTTCCATAATCTGCGAACTTTCACGCGTATTTTACGCATTGCGTAGGCACAATACTCGCAAAACGAAGGGATTCGTTTTTCCTCTCATTCTGCCGCATAAGCGTTATGAGACAATAAAAGTCAGCTCTGCGCTTACCACTACTTTCCCGTCCACGCTGGCAACTGCCTCGCCCACGCCCACGGGACCTTTCTGCTTAATAATGCGGGTTTCCAATTTTATCTTGTCCCCCGGCACAATTTTCCCTTTGAAACGACATTTGCTGATGCCGCCAAAATAAGCTGTTTTCCCTTTATTTTCCTCAACGCTCAATATTGCAACCGCGCCTACCTGCGCTAAAGCTTCCACCGTGAGGACTCCCGGCATCACAGGTTCATTCGGAAAGTGTCCCTTAAAAAATTCCTCTCTGTAAGAAACGCATTTATATCCCACTGCGCTGACACCCGGCTCATAATCCTCAATATAATCTATCAGGAGAAAAGGATGTCTGTGGGGAATAATCTCTTCAATTTCTTTGATTCCAAGCTTCATAATATCCCTCATTTCTGCGCTGCTTGCCACCAATCGCCATGTGAAAAATTCATTTTTCACACTAATACCCATGCCTTTCCGCATTATATTTTTATTGCAGACAAAACAGCGGCTGCCCGTACTCCACGCCCTGTCCGTTTTCCGCCAGAATCTCCGCTACCACGCCGTCATATTCGCTCTCTATCTCATTCATGAGCTTCATGGCTTCCACTATGGCAAGCACCTGGCCTTTTTTAACAGTATCACCCACCTTGACAAAAGGCTCGGCATCTTCGGAGGGCGCCGCATAGAATCTGCCCACCAAAGGTGATTTTACTAAAGTACCGCCCTCTTCCCGGGTTGCGGAAGCCTCTGCGCTGCTTCCGGCACTTTCGCCTGCGCTGACCTTTACACCGTCCTCCTCATGGATGCCACTGTCTGCATTTCCGCCCTGCACCTCTGCAGCAGTTTTTTGCATCATGCCAATCTCATTTTCCGCCATCGGAGCCATCACCACATTTCCTGCCTGCATGAGAATCTTTTGATTACCCTCCTCATACTGAAATGCAGTCAGTTCGGAATCTGACACAACCTTTACTAACTCTAATACCTGATTAAATTCCATGCCGCACTCCTTTCATGCTTCAAGTTATTTATACCTCTTAATTAACAGGGAAGCATTGTGTCCGCCGAATCCCAGAGAATTGCTGAGGGCATAGTTGACTTCCTGCTCTATGGGCGCTCCCAGTACATAGTCCAAATCGCACTCTTCGCCCGTTTCCTTTGTCCCCATGGTCTGATGGATAAAACCTTCCTCCACGGTCTTTACGCAAGCGATGCATTCCACTCCGCCTGCTGCTCCCAAAAGATGTCCTATCATGGACTTGGTGGAACTGATTTTTACCTTGCCTGCTGCCTCTCCAAAGGCTGCTTTAATCGCTCTTGTTTCAAAAAGGTCATTGTGGTGTGTCCCGGTTCCGTGGGCATTAATATATTCTACATCCTGAGGTTTTACGCCTGCCTCTTCCATTGCAAGGCTCATGGCCTTTGCGGCGCCGCTGCCATCCTCTATGGGAGAGGTAATGTGGTAAGCATCGCAGGTGGCTCCATAGCCTGCTACTTCCGCTAAAATCTTAGCGCCTCTTGCCAAAGCATGCTCTAATTCCTCTAATACCACCACGCCTGCGCCTTCGCCGATGACAAAGCCGTTTCTGTCCTTATCAAAGGGAATGGAGGCACGCAAGGGGTCCTCTGCCTGTGACAATGCCGTAAGCGAGGTAAATCCGGACACCCCCAGAGGAGTGATGGAACTTTCCGCTCCTCCTGCAAATACCACATCCGCATCCCCATATTGGATTGCACGAAAGGCATCCCCGATACAGTGGGTTCCTGTAGCACATGCCGTTACCACATTGGTGCATTTTCCCTTGCAGCCAAGCTGAATCGCCACATTGCCTGCCGCCATATTGCAAATCATCATGGGAACCATCAGGGTGTTCACACGGGAAGGTCCCTTTTCCAAAAGCCTTGTGTGCTCTCTCTCCATAACATCCAATCCGCCGATGCCGGAACCTATGATAACGCCCACGCGGAAAGCATCTTCCTTCTCCATATTGATACCGGACTGCTCTAAAGCTTCCTTTGCCGCCACTACCGCATATTGGGAAAAGGTCGCCATACGCTTTGCCGTCTTGAAGTCCATAAGCTCCTTCGCATCAAAGTCTTTTACCTCCGCCGCAAGCTTTACCTTGTACTCCGCCGTGTCAAATTTGGTAATGGGAGCAATTCCCACCTTTCCCTCACGAACGCTTTTCCAAAATTCTTCCACATTGTTGCCGATAGGTGTCACTGCACCCATTCCGGTTACCACAACTCTTCTTTTCATACCTACCTCGTTTCTGCTCTGTCAAAAGCACAAATCATTTTTTAACATTTAAACCAAACAGCCAATTCATAGGCAAACTGCCTACATCGCCATTCCGCCGTCTACCTGAATCACCTGTCCGGTGATATAAGCCGCATTATCCGATGCCAAAAACAACGCAAGCTGCGCTATATCCTCCGGTTTGCCAAAGCATCCCAAAGGAATCTGCTTTACCGCTTCCTCTTTGACACTGTCATTCAGCACATCCGTCATGTCTGTTTCGATAAATCCCGGCGCAATGGCATTTACCGTAATATGTCTGCTGCCCAACTCTTTTGCGGCCGCCTTGGTAAGACCGATGACTCCTGCCTTGGATGCGGAGTAATTTGCCTGTCCTGCATTGCCCGCTACGCCGGAGACGGAGGAGAGATTTATAATACGCCCGCTCTTTTGCTTTAACATCTGTCTGGAACAGAAACGGATGCAGTGAAAGGCTCCTTTTAAATTGGTAGCAAGAACCTTATCAAAGTCTTCCTCCGACATTCTCATTAAAAGCCCGTCTCTGGTAATTCCCGCATTGTTGACCAAAATGTCCAAATGGCCATACTCTTTGATAACGGACTGAATAAATTCCTCACAGGCGCCGAAATCTGACACATCGCACTGATAGACAGCCGCCGTGCCGCCCGCTTCCTCTATTTCCTTTAACAAAGCCTTTGCCTTTTCCTCAGAACCGTTATAGTTGATAATCACTGTGGCTTTGTTTTTCGCCATCTCAAGGGCAATTGCTCTTCCAATGCCCCTTGAAGCTCCCGTTACCACTGCTACTTTTCCTTCTAACATACTAACCTCATTTCTTATTATTTTTCCGGATATTGCGAAACTCCTTTTTTGTAAATCGAGTTGGGCGGATTGCAATCGCCTTATTATTTTTCCAGCACAGCCTTTACCACAGAATCCACATCCGCCAGATGTTCAATATTAAACACCGGCATTTCCTTGTCTATCTTTTTCAAAAATCCGCTCAATGTCTTGCCGGGTCCAATCTCCACAAACACCGTAACCCCGTCCGCAATCATATTCCGGATGCTCTGCTCCCAGCGCACGCTGCTTGCCACTTGGCTTTCCAAAAGCTCTTTGGTCTTCCGGATGTCAATGATGCTTTCCGCCGTCACATTGGTGACATAGGGAATCCTCAATGAACTCCATTTTACTGTTTCTAAAACTTCCCCAAGTTTCTTTCCTGCATCTAAAAGAAGAGGGGAGTGGAACGGACCGCTGACCTTTAAGGGCACTACCCTCTTCGCTCCTGCTTCCTTCAAGGCTTCCGAAGCCTTTTCCACCGCTCCTGTATAACCTGTAATAACCAGCTGTCCCGGACAGTTATAGTTTGCGATGGAAACTCCCTCCATGGGATTTATCACCTTTTCTATCTCTTCTCCCGTCATTCCGAGCACTGCCGCCATGGCGCCCTCTCCTGCCGGAACCGCTTCCTGCATGAAAATTCCTCTGCTTCTTACCGTGCGGATGGCATCTAACTCAGACATTCCGCCAGCCACGGCGATAGCACAGTATTCTCCAAGGCTTAAGCCTGCTGTTACATCCGGCTCAAGACCTTTGCTTCTCACCACATTTGTCATGGCAAGGCAGGTTGTTACCAGAGCTGCCTGTGTATATTCCGTGATATCCAGCTTGTCATTTTCCTCAAAGCAAAGTTCCTTCATGTTCAGGGAAAGTATCTCGCTTGCCCTGTCAAAAAGCGCCTTCGCCTTTGGGTCTTCCTCATAAAAATCTTTTCCCATGCCGCATTTCTGCGCTCCCTGGCCGGGGTAGATAAACGCTATTTTACTCATAGAATGTTGTTCCTTTCATCAGCTTCTCGGTCTGCTCTACCAGCTTAAGAATCAATTCTTTAGCAGTCAGTTCTTCCTTCACAAGTCCTGCAATCTGCCCCGACATGATGCTTCCGTTGTCCATATCTCCTTCTACCACTGCCCTGCGCAGACCTCCGAGAGCAAGCTTTTCCAATTCTTCCAGCGATGCTCCTTCCGCTTCCAGCCGTAAATATTCCTTTGCCTGTTTATTTCTGATGACACGCACCGGATGACCGTTGCTCCTTCCGGTAACTCTGGTGTCAATATCTCTTGCCTTTAATATGTAATCCTTATAATTTTGATGAACGATGGACTCCTTTATCACCACAAAACGGGTTCCCATCTGAACCGCCTTTGCGCCCAGCATAAACGCTGCGGCAATTCCCCTGCCGTCTGCGATACCGCCTGCGGCAATTACCGGAATCTCCACTGCATCCACTACCTGAGGCACTAACGCCATGGTGGTGGTTTCGCCGATATGTCCGCCCGACTCTGTGCCCTCCGCAATTACGGCATCCGCTCCGCAGCGCTCCATGCGTTTTGCAAGCGCCACGGAAGCCACCACGGGAATTACCTTCACATCGGCTTCCTTCCACATTTTCATATACTTTTCAGGGCTTCCCGCCCCGGTAGTAACTACCTTTACGCCCTCTTCCACCAGAACCTTTGCGATTTCCTCCGCTTCCGGATTCATCAGCATAAGATTCACGCCGAAAGGAGCATCCGTCCTTTTCTTTACTTCCCTAATCTGTTCCCGCACCCAGGATGCCGGTGCCCCGCCGGAGCCTATAATGCCAAGACCGCCTGCCTCTGACACGGCTGCCGCCAGATGATATTCAGCAACCCATGCCATGCCGCCCTGTATAATGGGATACTCAATTCCCAATAATTTGGTTATCTCTGTTTTCATAATCTGCTCTGCCCTTTCTGATACACCGCCATCCATAAGCTTGCGGCTCTACCTTATTGATGCTCCTGAATGTACTTTACAACATCTCCCACAGTAACTAACTTCTCCAAATCCTCTGCAGGAATCTCTACGCCAAACTCTTCCTCAAAAGCCATTGCCAACTCATATAAATCCAGAGAATCCGCATCCAGATCCTCCTGAAAAGATGCGCTCTCCACAACCTTAGACTCCTCTACACCAAGACCTTCTGCAACCATTTTCTGAATTTTTTCAAACATGTTTAAATCTCCTTTTCTTTGTTCATAATTTTAAATGTTTTATGTAATCCGGCGTACCGGCAATTACCTGCTGCTAATTATCTGCTCCGGCGGCTGCCCACTCCATATAAGCGGCTCCCCATGTAAGCCCTGCCCCGAAGCCTGCAAGCACCAGCTTCATTCCTTTTTTAAGCATTCCCTTGCGGTTTACCTCATCCAATAAAATCGGCATACTGGCGGAGGAGGTATTTCCATAATTCATAAGATTCATGGGAAAACGGGAAATATCTGCCTTTAATCTCTTGGCAATGCTTTCCACAATCCTCTCATTTGCCTGATGAAGAATATAATAATCAATTTCATCTGCTGTCATCCGGCATTTCTCAAGAAGTTCCTCAATACACCTCGGCACCTGCCTTACCGCAAATTTGAATACCTCCTGTCCGTTCATGCGGATGTATAAATCTTCGGAATGAGTGTCCTGTGTGATTCCTCCCTTTAAAAATCTGCTCCTGCAGGTGAGGACATTTCCCTTTGCGCCATCCGAATGCATCACCATAGCAGGAAACTCTCCCTCTTCGGCCGTCATAACCACCGCACCTGCGCCGTCCCCAAAAAGGATTGCCGTTGACCTGTCCCCCCAGTCCATTAGGTTAGATAAGCTCTCTGCACCGATAATCAGCGCTTTTTTTATAAGATTTGCATAAAAGTAAGTCTGCGCTGTATTGAGCGCAAATAAAAATCCTGTACATGCAGCATTCAAATCAAAACTGACAGCATTTACCGCCCCAATGCTTTTCTGCACCTCGCACGCCGTGGAAGGGAGCACTACATTTGACGAAACCGTAGACACAATAATCAAATCTATCTCCTCTGCATCCACTCCTGCATTTTCAAGCGCCCTCTTCGCAGCTTCCGCCGCCATGCTCACTGTGGTTTCATTTTCTACCACATGGCGGGTTTTTATGCCGGTCCGTTCTTTAATCCACTCATCGCTTGTGTCCATCCACTGCGACAAAGTATTATTATCTAATATTTTCTCCGGCAGGCAGGCACCCGTGCCTTTAATAACTCCTATCATAAACCGTTCCCATTCTCCTGCTTTTACAGGTATTTTCAAAATATTTTATTATTTAAATATTTTGCAATAAAGTATTTTTAATTTTTAGATATTTTATTTTAAAATTATTTGATAATCAAACTATATCATACCGGCAGAATATGTCAAGTACAAAATAAAGTACAATCCATTCATTTTATAAAATAATTTTTATAAATAATTTTTATTTTACTCATGCTTTTTTTCTGTACGGGTATAATAATAACATCCTTTCAACTGATTTGAAGGTACGACTGAACTGAATATCTTATTATAGAAATGGAGGAAATTATCATGAAAAAAAGAATTACCACTATGGCGGCAATTCTCGCAATAGTGTTTGTGTTTACAACTTTTTCGGGAAAATTTGTCACCATGGCTTCCGGTGAATCCGTGGACCCTTATTATACCGGTTGGACCGCATCTGACGATATGGAATACGAAGATGAAGATACCGTTGATGACGAGGAAGATGATACAAGCGCCAGCGGCTATCACAGAGCTGACCCCGTGGATTGGAGTTCAAAAATCGAAATGATCACGGTCGCACTCCAGACGCCGGGTGTTCAAAACATCAATATCCTCACCGGCGACTCCTTTATTGTGCCGGCAGATATTTTAAATCTGATTGCGGGAAAGAATGTGGCTCTGGCGCTCCATGCGGGAAACGGCCTCGCTTTCAGCGTTCCCGGCCAAAATCTGCCAAAATCGGAGGCAGCGTTTGGCGTCAGCCTGATTCCTCCCAGCATTCCCGAATACAGAAAACAGGAAATTCTGGCGGGCTCTTCCGCAAGTTATCTTTTTAATATGAAAGAGAAAAGCCCTTTCCCTTTTTCCGTAAATGCTCATGTCAATCTGGGTTCGGAAAATGCGGGCAAGGTGGCAATGCTCTATTCCTATATTGAGGCGGACGCCTCTGTAAGGCTGATGGGAACTTCCCGGGTAAACGAAGAAGGACAGGCGATGTTCAGTCTGCAGCGGGGCGGTGAGTATATCGTAATCGTGTCCGATAATGTATTTGGCTATACCGTGCAGGAGGGGGATACATTTTCCCATATCGCCCTTAGGAACAAGGTATCCATGAATGCTTTACAGGCAGTCAATCCGCAGATTGCCAATATCAGCAGAATCCGTACGGGACAGCCCATCAATATTCCTGTCAGATAAGCACGGGGCAATTCATGCGGCAAATGGCAGTTAATATCAGGAACCGGCAGCATATAACATTGTCTGCCGGTTCTTCTTTCCTTAGATATCCGATTATTGAAATTCGCAGACCCGGTCCGCCAACGCAATGGTAGACGGTCTATGGGCAATCATAATAATGTTTTTCCCATTCTTCATGGATTTCAGCGCATCATTCACCAACTGCTCCGATTCATTGTCTAGCGCGGAGGTTGCCTCGTCCAATAGAACCATGGGCGCATCCTTTAAAATCGCCCGGGCAATGGCAATTCTTTGCTTCTGCCCTCCGGAAAGCCGGTTGCCCCGCTCCCCCACATTGGTATCATATCCGTTTTCCAGATTCATAATAAATTCATGGGCATGAGCCAGCTTTGCCGCCTGTATAATGTCTTCCTCCGAAGCATCCGTCCTGCCGATAAGAATATTTTCTTTCACGGATACATTAAACAGATAGGGCTCTTGGGGCACATATGCTATCAGACTGCGTATTTCTCCATTTTCCATCTGCCTGTAAGATTTCCCGTCCAAATAAATATCTCCCTCCGCAAAAGGATAAAGCCCCAGCAAAAGCTTTGAAAGCGTAGTCTTTCCGCATCCCGAAGGACCTGTGACGGCAATGCTTTCCCCCTTTTTCATCCGCATGGAATATGCTTCCAATAAAGGCTTGTCCTCCCGGTAGAAAAATTTAACATTGGAAATTTCCAGAAAGTCCGTCTCCGGCGTTTCGCCCGTTTTATCTTCCTTTGCCGCTTGTCTTTCCTGTTCCCGGTTTTCTTCTGTCATGCTTTTTCGTATCTCTCCCTGCGCGTTCTCCCCTGCGGCATCCCCTTGATACCAATTCCCCGGCTCTTCCTCCTCCGCCAGAAAATCAAAAATATTCTGGGCATTGGTGAGACATCCAATCAGCTCCGGCAGATATCTGCCCAGCTGTAAAAACTGAAAGGAAAAGCTTCCATACAAAAAATAAATCGCCGTAAGGGCTCCCAGAGTGGCATACCCTTTCTGCACAAAGTAAATTCCAAGCATCAAAAATACCAGAGAACACAACAGCCCAAATCCCCCATTGCATCCTTCGAGGAATGCGGTATAGAAAATTTTCCTCCTGCTCTGCTTTGCATAAACCGCGTTTTCCCGGACAAATTCCTGCACGGTTTCCTTTCCTGCCGCATACATTCTCACCTGTTCCATCCCCTGTAAAAGATTGGACAATTTTTCCGTCATCTTCCCATTGGTTACGGACAGCTTTTTCGTCACTCTGCGCATGGGTTCAATCATCAGGCTGTTTATGCAAAGAAGTACCAGATTTGCCCCCGCCAGACACAAGGTAATCTGCCAGCTTAAACAGAGCATGGGTACTAAAAAGACGAGCATCTGTATCAGGGGCGCAACTGTCCTTCGCAGTCTGGAGCCATAGATGCTCCCCATCTTTCCCAAGTCGTAAGACAGTTTTGACATAAAATCCCCGCTGTGGTGTGTTTCATAATATTCATAGGGCAGGCGCACTTCATGGTGGAACAGAAGCTTACAGATAGTTCCGTAGGCGCGCTTCGCCTCTACATTATAAATAATACTCGCCCACCGGTAAATAACCAGAGAGAGGATTCCACCAAGCACATTTCCCAGAATGATATATGCCATTCTTCGGGAATTCCCGGACTGCGCCGCATCCATTACATTTTTCATCAAAAGGGAGGACAGCACCGAAAACATTGCCCAGCATGCGCTCATAAAAAAGATGCCCGCCAGATAAAGAATACAGCGTTTCCCCATTAATTTCATAGTACGCACGAAAAGCTTCCATAACTTCATGAGCACACCTCCTTTCCATACATTCCGGCATAGGCTCCCTGTTTTTTCAGAAGCTCCTCATGAGTTCCTTCCTCCACAATCACCCCGTCCTTTAACACCATAATCTTATCCGCGTTCCGGACAGTGGAAAGCCTGTGGGCAATGGTGATGCAGGTCCGGTTCTCGGAGAGCATGTCTATTGCCTCCTGAATCAGCTTTTCCGTATCCACATCCACTGCGGAAGTAGGCTCGTCCAGCAAGAGAATGGGCGCATTCTTCAAAAATGCCCTTGCAATGGAAATTCTCTGTTTCTCCCCGCCGGACAGCAGGATTCCACGCTCTCCCACCATCGTGTCATAGCCTTCCGGAAGTCCCATGATAAACTCATGGATTCTTGCATTTTTGCAGGCGGCAATGATTTCTTCCTTGGAGGCGTTTGTGTTTCCGTACCTTACATTTTCATAAATGCTGGTGGGGAAGAGAAAGACATTCTGGGACACCAGAGCCATGTTTTCCCTTGCAGACTCTATCTCCCATTCCGAAAAGCTGCGCCCAAGCAGTCTGTACTCTCCTTTATCCACAGGATAAAAGCCGCAGAGAAGATGAAAAATAGTGCTCTTTCCGCCCCCGGATTCTCCTACGAAGGCCACCTTGCTTCCTATGGGAACACAGAAAGAAACTCCTTTTAACACAGACTGCCCCTCTGTATAGGCAAAGCTTATGTCTGAAAAGGAGAGGGCAGTATCCTCCGGTTTCATGCCTGCTGACACCATTCCACTTGACACCTGACCGCTTGGTTCGTCCGGCTCATTCAATATCTTTTCTATTCTTCCGACACACACCCATTGTTCCTTTGCGTCCACCATGTCAAAGGGCAGCCCGATAAAAGCCTGCACAAACTTTTCCAGAATAATGATGAAAGCCATCAGCTCTCCCACGCTCAAAGCGCCGTGAAGCACCAGAAAATATGCATAAACGGCACAGATAATATCGGGCACCCACTGTAAAAGCTTTCTGCTAATAATTGCTGTGTTGGAAATTCTGGTACGCTTCTCCTCATTTTCCACCAAAGCCTGTGCTGACTCATCCAGCTTTTTTTGAAAATAATCCTCCGCCCCGAATGCGCGCAGCACTAAAATGCCGCTCACACAGTCCTGGGCAATTTCCGTAATAGAATCCGACTTCTGGCGGTGCACTTTTTTCAGACTAGTAATTTTCTCTGCCACGCGGTTGGTAAACCACAGCACAACGGGATAACAGACAAACATCACAAACAGAAGGCTTAAATTTAACCTTCCCACATAGACCGCATAAGTGATAAGCTCCACCACGCCATTGCAAAGTGTCGGCAGGGTTTCCCCAAGCAGCAGATCCGTTTCGGCAATATCGGAATTCATCTTATTGATCACGGCAGCCGAACCGTTCCTATCAAAATACTTATACTCCAGTCGGTATAATTTTTGTGCCACCAAATTTTTATAGCGGGTCTGCACCCTTAAGCTAAATACGGAATTGACAACGCTCTGCAGAAAGGAAACTGCAAATCCAAGCAGAGTCAATCCCAGAAACAGCACCAGAAAATCCTTGAAAGGAACCTCTTGTCCCGCAAGCATTGTATCAATGGCGCCACCGATTATAGTATTTCCTTTCACCACAATATTTGCCAAAATATACGACAACAACAGCGCTGACATAAAGTAAGCGCTGTTGCGAAAGGAACACCTCAAAAAATAATTCTTTTTCATCTAAATACCCCCCCGCCTTTGCGGGTTTATATTCTTTAAATCTGTGCAATATCTACCAGTTCCAGTCTGCCGCTTGCATTCTCCAAGCTGGTCACCAAAGCCTGCGCCGTATCCATGGCGGTAATACAGTTGATGCCTGTCTCGATGGCAGTGCGGCGGATCAGGAAGCCGTCCCTCGATTTGTCACGCCCCTGTGTAGGCGTATCGATAACCAGATCAATCTTGTGACCCAGAATCAAATCCATGACTGTGGGAGACTCCTGAGAAATCTTGTTGACCTTTCTCGCCTTGACTCCCGCTTCGCTCAAAGCTGCCGCCGTGCTTCTGGTGGCATAAATGGTATAGCCCAGCTTCTCAAAGCGGCGCCCCACCTCAATCGCTTCGCCCTTGTCGGCATCTTTAACGGTAATGATCATATTCTTGTACTTGGGAAGGTTCACCCCTGCCCCCAAAAACGCCTTATAAAGCGCTTCGTTAAAGGTCTTGGCTATGCCTAGGCACTCGCCTGTGGATTTCATCTCAGGTCCCAAGCTAATCTCCGCGCCGCGGATTTTTTCAAAGGAAAATACCGGCATTTTGATAGCGAAATATTCCGCCTCCGGCTGTAATCCCGGCTCATAGCCCAGTTCCCGGATGGTCTTCCCAATGATAACCTCTGTCGCCAAATCCACAATGGGAATCCCCGTAACCTTGCTGATATAGGGCACGGTACGGGAAGAGCGGGGATTTACCTCAATCACATACACTTCCTCGCCTATGGCGATAAACTGAATATTAATCAAGCCCTTTACATGAAGGGCTTTTGCAAGCCTTCTCGTGTATTCGGCGATTCTCTCCTTCACGGTTTCCGTAACGGTGGGAGCGGGATAAACAGAAATACTGTCGCCGGAATGTACGCCCGTGCGCTCAATATGCTCCATAATTCCGGGAATCAGGATATCCGTGCCGTCGCACACGGCATCCACTTCCAATTCCTTGCCCTGCAGATATTTGTCCACCAGAATGGGGTGGTCCTGCGCAATCCGATTGATAATCGCCATAAACTCTTCGATTTCCTCATCGGAAATAGCAATCTGCATTCCCTGTCCGCCGAGCACATAGGACGGGCGGACCAACACAGGATAGCCCAAGCGGTTTGCAACTTCTTTTGCCTCCTCGGCAGTGTAAACGGTTCCGCCTGCGGCCCGGGGAATCTGAGTCTGCTCCAATATTTTATCAAAAAGCTCCCTGTCCTCTGCGGCGTCCACATCCTCCGCCTTGGTGCCCAGAATCGGAACGCCCATTTTCATCAGGCTTTCCGTGAGTTTAATTGCCGTCTGTCCGCCAAACTGTACCACGGCTCCGTCCGGCTTCTCCACATTGACGATGGACTCCACATCTTCGGGAGTCAGCGGCTCAAAATACAGTTTATCCGCAATATCAAAATCCGTGCTGACCGTTTCCGGATTGTTGTTGATAATAATGGTTTCATAGCCCGCCTTGGAAAACGCCCAGGTAGCATGCACGGAGCAATAGTCAAATTCGATACCCTGTCCGATACGGATGGGACCGGAGCCAAGCACCAGCACCTTTTTCCGCCCTTCGGTTTTCACTGCCTCACACTCTCCCCCGAATACGGAGTAATAATAAGGCGTGGATGCCTCAAACTCGGCGGCGCAGGTGTCCACCATCTTGTATACCGCAACGATGCCGTTGTCATAGCGCATCTTTTTGATATCAGCTTCGGAAATTCCGGTAAGCCTTGAAATTACGCTGTCGGGAAACTCAATTTTCTTGGCTTCCTTAAGCAGTTCCACCGTAAGGGGTCCCTTTTTTAATGCTTCTTCCATCTCCACCAGAATGGCAATCTTGTCGATAAACCATGTGTCAATCATGGTAATATCATGAATATCCTCATAGCTTACGCCCTTACGGACAGCCTCCGCAATCACATAAATGCGCTGATCATCCACAATCTTTAACCGCTCTTTTAATTCCTCGGCGGAAAGAGCGCTGAAATCATAACTGAGCAGGCAGTCCACATGCTGCTCCAGAGAGCGGATAGCCTTCATCAGGGCTCCTTCAAAGTTATTGCAGATGCTCATTACCTCACCTGTAGCCTTCATCTGTGTGGTCAAAGTGCGCTTTGCCGTAATAAATTTATCAAAGGGAAGCCTTGGAATCTTCACCACGCAATAATCCAGAGTAGGCTCAAAGCTTGCATAAGTCTTGTGGGTAATGGCATTTTTGATTTCGTCCAAGGTAAAGCCGAGGGCAATCTTTGCCGCAACCTTTGCAATCGGGTATCCCGTCGCCTTGGAAGCCAATGCCGACGAACGGCTTACACGGGGATTTACCTCAATTACGCAATATTCAAAACTGGTAGGATGCAGGGCAAACTGCACATTGCATCCCCCGGTAATCTCAAGCTCATTGATAATCTTTAAAGCGGAAGTACGCAGCATCTGGTACTCTTTATCACTCAAGGTCTGGGACGGCGCCACCACAATACTGTCACCGGTATGTACGCCCACCGGATCAATATTTTCCATATTACATACGGTAATGCAGTTGCCTGCACTGTCCCTCATTACCTCATATTCGATTTCCTTCCAGCCCGCAATGCAGCGCTCCACCAGCACCTGACCCACACGGGACAGACGAAGTCCATTCTCAAGGATTTCCTCAAGCTGCACCTGATTATAAGCGATGCCTCCTCCGCTTCCGCCCAATGTATAAGCGGGGCGGAGCACCACCGGATAACCGATGGTATTGGTAAATTCAATGCCTTCCTGCACATTTTCCACCACCTTGGATGCGGCGCAGGGCTCTCCGATCCTCTCCATCAGATCCTTAAATTCCTGACGCCCTTCCGCATTGCGGATAGTTGCCGCAGTGGTTCCCAAAAGCGTTACCCCATGGGCTTTCAAAAAACCGGATTCCTCCAGCTCCATTCCCAGATTCAGTCCCGCCTGACCTCCCAAAGTGGGAAGAATGCTGTCAGGCTTTTCTTTTTCAATAATCTGTTCCAGCACCTTTACGGTGAGGGGCTCTATATATACCTTATCCGCAATATCCTTATCGGTCATAATGGTTGCAGGATTGGAATTTACCAGAATGACCTCGACGCCTTCCTCTTTTAAGGAGCGGCACGCCTGTGTGCCGGCATAGTCAAATTCCGCAGCCTGTCCGATGACGATGGGGCCGGAACCAATCACCATTACGCGTTTTACATTGGGATTCTTTGGCATCTTAGTTCTCTCCTTTCATCATCTTAATGAATCTGTCAAACAGATAACCCGAGTCCTGCGGACCGGCGCAGGCTTCCGGATGAAACTGCACCGTAAAAATATTTTTGCCCGTATAGGAAAGTCCTTCATTGGTGCCGTCATTTACATTGACAAATGCGGGCACGGCAACTTTAGGGTCCAGCCTGTCCGTATCCACCACATAACCATGGTTCTGGGAAGAAATATAAACCCTTCCGTCAGACAGATCCTTTACCGGATGATTTCCTCCCCTGTGACCGTATTTCATCTTATGGGTATCCGCCCCTGTGGCAAGCGCCATCAGCTGATGACCCAGACAGATTGCAAAAATGGGAATGTCCGTGTCATATAATTTCTTAATCTCCGCAATAACGGAAGCACATTCTTTGGGGTCTCCGGGCCCGTTGCTCAACATAATTCCGTCAGGGGCATCCGCAATGATTTCCTCCGCTTTGGTAAACGCCGGATAAACTGTGACCTGACACCCTCGCTGCGCCAGAGAATGGGCAATATTTGCCTTGGTGCCCAAATCCATCAGGGCAACCTTAAGTCCCGCGCCGTTTAATTCCCTGACCAGCGTCGGTCTTTGCTCTTTCACGCCCCGCTCATAGCTTTCCCTGTCAAAACGCGCCGCACCGGACAATGGACCGTTCTGTGCAAGATCCGTGGCAGGCGCTACGGTATATTTTGATGTACAGCTTACCTTTTCCACCACCTTCCCCGTAGTGTACTCTTTTAAACGGGGAAGAATTTCATCCAATCGATAATTTTCATCGGCGGTAATCATTCCGTTCATGGTTCCCTTGTTACGCAGAATCTTAGTCAGGGCTCTGGTGTCGATACCCGCAATGCCGGGCACACCGTTTTCCTCCAGAAATTCCTGTATGGTAATATCATTTCTGAAATTGCTCGCTATCCTTGAAAGTTCTCTCACGATAAAGCCGTCGGGCCAAGGCTTTAAGGATTCCATGTCTTCCCTGCATACTCCGTAATTGCCGATCAGGGGATAGGTCATGCAGACAGCCTGTCCCGCATAAGAAGGGTCTGTCAATACTTCCAGATATCCCGCCATGGATGTATTAAATACAATTTCACTAATCACTTCTTTGTGGGCGCCGATGTGGGTTCCCTCAAATACCGTGCCGTCTTCCAATATCAAAAATGCCTTCATCTTTCCTCTCATTCCGCCGCGCAAGCGGCATTTTAATCAGTGGGAACTTTGGGACGCACGGCGTCACAAATTCCGAGATTGAAAATTTCTAATTTTCAATCTTCCCTCTCCTTATGTCTGGCTTAAGCAGAATTATCACATATAGTTTTACTATATCATAACTTCCTCTCATGGGCAACTACTGCTCCTGACCGGAAGTACGACTCATCGCCAAGAGTTTCTGCCGCATCTCATCCTCAATCCTCTGAAGTTCCTCTTCCGCGCTTCTTCTCCTTGCGCGTCCCTCTTCCTGTATCTTCATAACCTCGTCCAAGGTACTTATCAGGGTCTGGTTCGTTGCCGTCAAAGTCTCGATATCCACGATACCCCTCTCGCTTTCCCTGGCAGTTTCAACGGTTGCAAGCTTAAGCGTCTCGGCATTTTTCTTAAGCAGCTCGTTGGTCATGTCCGCCACTTCCCGCTGCGCCTTTGCCGCCTCGCTGGAATGATCCACCCCTATGGCAATCACCATCTGGCTCTTCCACAAGGGTATGGTATTGACCAGAGTGGACTGTATCTTTTCCGACATAGCCGTATCGTTTCCCTGAATCAGGCGGATCTGGGGACCCATCTGCATGGAAACTGCCCTTGTCAGCTCTAAATCATAGATTTTCTTTTCAAAACGCTCACACATGGCGGCATAATCCTTTGCCGCCTGTGTATCCTCCGGCAGACCGCTTAACTCCGCCTTGTTAAGAAGTTTGGGCAGTTCCTCGCTTCTGGCCTGCTCCAGCTTCTTTTTCCCCGCCAGAATATACATGGACAGTTCCTTAAAATAATTCAGGTTCAGCTCATACATCTTGTCCAGCATTGCCACATCCTTCAGAAGTGTCACCTGATGATTTTCCAACACCTTGACAATCTTATTGATATTAACCTCCGCCTTATCATATTTTGCCTTTAAGCTGCCTAATTTATTGCTGCTCTTTTTGAAGATTCCCAGAAATCCCTTTTCCTCTTCCTCCTCAAAACTCTTAAGCTCTGTCACCACTTCCGTGAGCATCTGACCGATTTCTCCCATATCCTTGGTACGCACGCTGTTTAAAGCGCTCTCCGAGAAATCGGCAATCTTTTTCTGACTGCCCGCCCCATAGCACAACACCATCTGGGTATTGGTAATGTCAATCTGCTTTGCAAAATCATCCACCATCTTCTGCTCTTCCGGCGTCAGTACCGCCTCCGGCACTTTCGCCGCCGTCTCCTGTACCGGCTGCGCCTTGCTCTCGGCGACCACTGCCGCCCCCTGCGAAAACATCTCCGGCTCAAAGGTCAGCGTGGGAGCTTCCTTCAACATTTCATCCAAATTGTTATCCATAATCATAACCATGCCTTTCCGTAACCTGCGAATTTGAGCCGCAGGCACACTCTTCATTATTCCGATTGCCCGGATTCCCCGCTTTGTCCGGCAAGCTCCATCTCCTTTGTAAGCCCTTCCCTTGCCAGCATGCTCTTTAGCACCTGAGCATCCGTAGTCGCGTCAAAGACGGCATCCCGGAACAGATTATTTAAAAGCTCCGCAAATGCCTGATTAATAATATCCAGAGTTTTTTCTATTTCCGCCTTTGCCTGCAGAACTTCTTCTCCCGGCACACTGATTCCGTCAAACTCCTCATAAGCTTCCACCAGTTTTAATGTGGTGGGCAGATAATAATCCATAAGTTTATGCATCCGGTGCATCTGCTCCGGATGCTCCCTGACACTGTCAAAAATCTCCTTTAACAGATTCTCCAGCCGGAACAGTTTATCGGAAATCACTTCCCCTTCAATATGATCATTCAGATTTCTCAGCCTGCGGATACAGTCCATTCCCTCCGACACCATGGCGTTCAGCTCATTTTCCTGTGCATTTTCCGGCGGCTTGCCGTCCGGGTTCCGCCCTGTAGGCATATCTCCTGCGGAGGCTGCCTCTTTCTCCTCTTCTTCCCTGAGCTTCCTGTTTCTTTCCAGCTCCAGATACTGTCCGTAAATCGTATCATTCAGCATAAAACAGGTTTTCTGCTCATCCAGATGTCCCTCGGGAAACATCCCTGCCTTCAGCATCTTGTGGATATCTCTTTTTACATATTTACCGCTTTTTCCTATTCCTTTCGCCAATTTCTCAATATCCTCATACATTTTGGAACCACAGAGACGGATATACCTGTCAGCCCGTTTCAGGCGTTTTATTTTACTGACACCCAGCCCGGTCATGCCCGCAAATCCTGTCAGAAACAGCAAATTGATCAACCACCCTGTCAGAGCGGCCGATGCGCCTGTCAAAAAAAGAATCAGCCGTCCGAACATGGCGAATCCGGAAATGCCCATGCCGATTCCCCCAAATACCTGATACAGGACACCCGATACACTCCCTACACTCTTTTTCCTCACTGTCAAAGCATTGACGGGGCCCTGTCTGTTAAGCTCCTCCTGCTGCCTGCGCTGTTCCTGCTGTCTGAAGCGTTCCTGCCTGCGCTGCATTTTCTCCTGCCAGTCTTTTTGGATCTCTGCCTGCTTTTTTCTCTCCCTCTCCTCGGCTCTCTGCTTCCATATGGGAATATCCTGAGGAGAAACGCTTCCCTGTGCAATCTGCCTGCTCACTTCACTCAGGGTATCCGTCACCGTCTGAGACACAAGGCTGTTCAGATTCTTAAAATCTCCGCTCTGCAAAGCGTCCGCCAACGCATCCTTTATTTGTTCCCCCATGTGATTTTGATTATGACTTCCGCTCATGTAATGAAACCTCATTCAATCCCGATTCTGCACATCTTTTATATTATCCCATATTGCTTCCTTATCCGCAAGATTTTCTTTTGGAAAGTTTCATTTATTTTGAAAGACATAGGAAAAGAGCTGCTGCATTATCAACGCAGCAGCCCTCCATTACTTCTCACACTATTCGCCCTGTCCATCGCCCTTCATCAAAGTACGATACCATTTCAGGGAATCCAGATATGCCTGGTAAACGGTGTCCAGCTCTATCTGTTGTAAAATCATCTGACGGCAAACCTCCTGCCAATCCGCTATCTCATAACAGGTGACAAATTCCAGAACAGGGGCATACTTACCTGTATGCTCTGTAAGCGCCTTTGCGATATCACCTTCCACCTGAAGCATTTTCAAGGCTTCGCTCATATCCCTCTCTAAAATGACATCCAAGACGGAGAACAGCCCCATCAGGAACAGTTCGTCACTCTTCATGGCAAGCCCGAATGCAGGAGCCAGACTCTCCGCAAATTTTGCACGAAGCAGGGACACTCTGGTGATTTCGCTGGGCTTGTCCGAATACAGCTCGTTGACCACAGCAGTGTTTATCCACTTCTTTAACTCCTTCTGGCCTAACATGGCTGTCGCATGTCGGATAGAAGTGATACCGCCGTTTACGGACATCCTGTTAACCATCTGCATCAGGGAAATGGTAAGCGCCGTATCCTGTCCGATAATATCCGCGGCCTCTGCCAAATCAAAATTATCATTGTTTACCGTGTTAAGCAAAGAGATATAATTTACCTTTAAAGGAGCAACCTCCTTCTCTCCCTTCGTAATCGGCACACGGTAGAAGCTGCCTTCGTAGAAAGCGTAACCTCCCGATTTTATCAGCGTCTCATAAATCTCGTTGGTATCAATATTTCCCGCACAAAGCTTGATATTGGGATACAGTTTGCCAAAGAAAATCTTTGCCTTCTCAATATCAATCTTTTTGTTGTTTAAGAACAGATAATCCATCAGTCCGAGTATCTGTTTATAATTTTCAAACTCGGACACAGGAAGCTTTCTGATTGCCAGCTTATATCCCTGCTCCTTTAATTCCTTCAGACGGTTGATGTACATGTCCATCGGCGGAACCGTATTATCAACCAAAAGTGCAATCCGCTCATGAGGCGCATCGCATTGCTCCGCAATATCCGTAAAAATCGAGATGTTGGAAAGCGGAACAAAGATTTCTTTCTCGTCGGAGATGGTTTCGATTCCCATATTCTGGATAACCTCAAGCTCCGGCACGCTGGTCGCCCCGTCAAACTTTCTGGTTCCCTCCATCAAAGGATTTAACAGGAAATTGTCTTTCTGGGAAAAAATGGAATAAGCGCTGACTGCCATCTTTTCATCAAATAAAGGTATTAATGTTAATAACATAAGCTTCACCCTGCGATAACATTACATAATCGTCCTTTCGTTAAGATACCTTCTTATTTATACTGTAACACATTTTTACAAATAATGCTACCGTTTTCATGAAAGAATCCTGCAATAACCATACATGTTTTAATCCACACAACAAAAAACAGCGGCAGTTTGCCCCATTATCAGGTCTAACTGTCGCTATTTCAAATTTTATATCTTTTTTGCAATAAATTTCCTGCAAATCTGCCTGTTTAAGCAACTTTGGACTTTGCCAACTCCGCGAGGGTCTTGAATCCTTCCGCATCATTCACCGCAAGCTCTGCCAGCATCTTCCTGTTGATATCAACGCCGGCCAATTTCAGACCGTGCATGAACTGGCTGTAGGAAATACCGCTCATACGGGCTGCCGCATTGATACGGGCAATCCACAGTCCCCTGAACTGACGCTTCCTTTCTTTTCTTCCTGCATAGGAGCTTGCAAGCGCCCTCATAACGGACTGCTTGGCTACCCTGTACTGTTTACTTCTTGCTCCCCTGTAGCCCTTTGCGAGCTTTAATACTCTGTTATGCTTTTTCTTGGCATTTAAGCCGCCTTTTACTCTTGCCATGTCTTGTTCTCCTCCTTACCCCGATTAGATATAGGGCAAAATCTTCTTCATATTCTTTACATTGGTTGCATCGGTGATAGCAGGTTTCCTCAGATTACGCTTTCTCTTCGTAGTCTTCTTGGTCAGAATGTGGCTCTTATATGCCTTTGACCTCTTTAATTTACCGGTTCCTGTTACTTTAAAGCGCTTTGCTGCTGCTTTTTTTGTCTTCATTTTGGGCATGATGGTTCCTCCTAAACTTTTCTTAATCTATTTTAACCTATGCGTTACCGCTTCTCAGTTAAAAACATGGTCATACTTCTGCCTTCCACCTTGGGCGCCTTATCCACCACGGCAATATCCGAAAGACTTTCCGCAAAATCGTCCAGAATGTGCTTGCTGCTGTTCATATGCGCCATCTCTCGCCCTCTGAAACGCAATGTCACCTTTACCTTATTTCCCTTGGTCAAAAATTTGCGCGCCGCGCCCACCTTGGTATTTAAGTCATTGGTGTCAATATTGGGAGACAGACGAATCTCTTTGATTTCAACAATCTTCTGCTTTTTCCTTGCTTCCTTTTCCTTGCGAAGCTGTTCATACTTATACTTGCCATAATCAACAATCTTGCAAACCGGGGGATTTGCGGCAGGAGCAATCTTCACTAAATCAAGCTCCGCCTCCTCTGCCAGCTTTAATGCCTCCCTCGAAGACATAATACCAAGCTGCTGTCCTTCTGCACCAATCAGGCGTACCTCTTTATCCCTGATCTGTTCGTTAATCATTAAATCGCTAATAGCTCTGCACCTCCATAAGAAAAATCATGTATGAAACCCTGCAAACAAAAAGCGGATAGCATAACTATCCACCCAAAATCCATCACAAAACAATACAGTCAAAAATACCTGACTAATTGCACTGAAACGATATCAACACTTACCAGCCCTTTGCCGTAAGGTGAGAGTGGATACTCTGCTTGCTTGTTTTTGTACATTTGCACACTTAAGGAGTGTACCACAGGTTTTTTCTCCTGTCAATCCCTAAATTTAAATTTTTTCGGTTTTGCCGCTATAAACCGTGAGGAGCGGCTATATGCCCTCCCCACAGCTTAATTCTTCACGCTTATTTCTCCGTAAAGGTAGCGCAGGCCGTCTCGCGGCAGTCACAGGCACCGCAGCCCTTAATGTCCACATGCTCCGCATGACATTTATAATTACTGTTGTAAATACATTTTACCGCTTCACAGTCAATGCTGATGGTCTTGCTGGGATGCGAAAGGGCGCTGGTAAAGACATCATATCCTTCCTTTTTCTCCGCAAAGCTTTCGCAGCAGGTTTCGTCACAGTCACAGGCATGCTTTCCTCCCACCATGATATCGCCCTTACAGCAAAGACATTCCTCGTTGTAGGTACAGTTTTCCACCGCACATTTTAAATCCGCCATACAAACCTCCTTCTGCGCCTTTCCAAATTTTATCAAAAAGAAACCGCAGAATTAGTCTGCCGCTTTTATCGGTGAAATATACACTGCTCAAGGACATAATTTTAGAATTTCTTTGCAAAACAACCCCTGCCGTGAGCAGTTCTTCTCACGCTAGGCATTCTGCGGCTCTTCTTTACGGATTTCCTTGGTGCGGATTTCCTTACAGATCTGCTCGATAAATTCATCCAAGGATTTCTGTCCTTCATCTCCCGCAAATCTGCTCCTTACGGATACCACGCCTTCTTCCTCTTCTTTCTGCCCCACTACCAGCATATAGGGAAGTTTATCAAGCCTTGCCTCTCTGATTTTAAAACCAATCTTCTCCGAACGGTTGTCCGTGGTTGCAAGAATACCGTTTTCTTTTAGCTTTTCCTCCACCTTCGCCGCATAATCCGCATATTTTTCGGAAATGGGAAGCACGCGCACCTGTTCCGGGCACAGCCATGTGGGGAATTTCCCCTCGTATTTTTCAATCAGCCATGCCAGAGTCCTCTCATAGCATCCCATGGATGTCCTGTGAATGATATAAGGGCGCACCTTATCGCCGTTCTGGTCAATATAGTACATATCAAACTGCTCGGAAAGCAGCGCATCCCACTGAATCGTAATCATGGTATCTTCTTTCCCGTACACATTACGGGCATTGATATCAACCTTGGGTCCGTAGAATGCCGCTTCGCCCACATCCTCCACAAAAGGAATCTCAAGCTCCGTCAGAATCTCCCTGATATGCTGCTCCGTCTCGTTCCACACTTCGGGCTCACCGATATATTTTTCCCTGTTAGCGGGGTCCCATTTGGAAAGATGATAAGTCACATCATCACCCACGCCCAAAACGCCCAGACAATACTTTGCCAGAGCAAGACAGCCCTTGAATTCCTCCACCATCTGGTCGGGTCTCACAATCAGATGCCCCTCGGAGATCGTAAACTGCCTTACGCGGGTCAGACCATGCATCTCACCGGAATCCTCATTGCGGAACAAGGTGGAAGTCTCGCCATAGCGCAGGGGCAGGTCACGGTAAGAATGCTGCGCCGCCTTGTATACATAATATTGGAAAGGGCAGGTCATGGGACGAAGCGCCAGAACCTCCTTATCCTTCTCCTCATCGCCCAAAACGAACATTCCCTCTTTATAGTGATCCCAATGTCCCGAAATCCTATACAGGTCGCTCTTTGCCATCAGAGGTGTCTTGGTGCGCAGATACCCCCTTTTCTCCTCTTCATCCTCAATCCATCTCTGCATGGTCTGGATCATCTTTGCGCCCTTGGGCATAAGCAGGGGAAGTCCCTGACCAATCACATCCACCGTGGTAAACAGTTCCATCTCACGCCCCAGCTTGTTATGGTCTCTGTTTTTCACATTCTCCCAATAAACCAGATATTCCTCCAACTCTTCCTTCTTGTTGAAAGCAGTTCCGTAAATACGCTGCAACATGGGATTTTCTGATTTCCCCCGCCAATAAGCGCCGGAAGAAGAAGTCAGCTTAAATGCCTTAATGCCTTTTGTGCTCATCAGGTGGGGTCCTGCGCAAAGGTCCGTAAATTCCCCCTGACTATAGAAGGAAATTTCCGCATCCTCCGGCAGATCACGAATCAGCTCCACTTTGTAAGGCTCGCCCCTATCTTCCATAAATTTGATGGCTTCCTCTCTGGGAAGGGTAAATTTTTCCAATTTCTCACCTTTTTTGATAATCTTTTTCATCTCTGCTTCCAGAGCGTCCAGCTCCTCTCTGGAAAAAGGCTCATGGTCAAAATCGTAATAAAAACCTGTCTCAATGCTGGGACCGATGGTCAGCTTTGCGTCCGGATAAAGATTCTTCACAGCCTCCGCCAGCACATGGGATGCGGTGTGGCGTATGGTTGCAAGCCCTTCCTTATCGCTTGCGGTACAGATAGAAAGTTCGCAGTCCCTGTCAATGACAGTGCGCAAATCCGCCACCTCGCCGTTTACCTTGCCGCAGCAGGCAGCCCTTGCCAGACCTTCACTGATATCCAGCGCAATTTCATATATACTTTTGCTTTCCGCATACTCCTTTACGGAGCCGTCCTTTAATGTGATTTTCATAATGATTATCTCTCCTTTTTTGTTTAACCTAAAAACGCCCCTTGCAATTCATCATTGCAAGGGACGTAATAAACGCGGTTCCACCCTTGTTGCAGGCTTTTGATATGCCTGCCGCCTTCATTTGCTCGTAACGGGAGCTTCCGGGCTGTATTAAAGCCACTCAGAGATGGTTTTCAAATGCTTCCGATAAAATCCGCTTGCAGCTCTATGGCGGTTCTCTCTGTTATCTTCCACATCCTACTGTTCTCGTCATCATTTTATCTTGTTGACTATTGCTTGGGATTTACACTACTATCATATTACTTTTTCGAGCAAATGTAAAGAGGTTTTATGCAATCTCCCCGGTAATATAACTTTCCACTTCTTCCCTAGGCATGCCTAAGGACACGGCAAGCTCGCCATACAGATTGTCCTCTGCAAGGCGGAAATATTTGGCATCCACCGCAGTTACCTTGCGTCCTGCCTCAATGCGTTTCTGCTTTCTCAAATAAATGGTCTTAATAATTTTAATCCACTCTTTGCAGTTATTGGAGCGGATACAGCCACGGTACTCCTGTTCCAACAGCTTGTCATTGGTGATGGTAATCAACGGAATCTCCGGAATCACATGAATCAACTCTTTTGCTTCTTCCCTGCTGAGTATCCGCCTGATTGACTCCCTCGTAGCATCCACAGGAAGATAGACCGTACTTCCTGCCACATACACGGGCTTGAGGATATAATACTGCCTCTCCTTGTCCACACCGGAGATATCCAGAGTAGTGATATCCTCCACCAGACACACGCCCTTACTGCCACATACTACATATTCACCTTTCTCAAACACTTGAATCTTCCTTTCTTTTTTTACACGACCAATCAATAACGCTTACATCATATATCTTAACCATATTTTAGCAGAATAAACGGGTTATTGTCAGCAAAATTTAAGTATTTTCTGAATTTTCGTGCAGAATGCTCATATTTTCTCCCGGTTTCGTTGTGCAAATCGCCCATATACAGGTATGTACTTATGCACTATCTTGCATCCTTTGCAGAAAAGTTTCTGTAAGTATTTCCTGCCCAGGCTGCATACTGCCACAAACCACACATAGCAATCGCAATCAACAGCGGGAGAAACACAAACAAATATCGCGCCCTTGCCTCAAACAACATCTGATAAAAAAAGATACCCAGGAAACTCACGGCAAGAATGGCATTTCTTTCGTTATTGTTCACGCATATGCCCGGTATGCAAATCAGGCAGAATATCCATGCAAGTTGACAAAATGTATTATACCGTCTTGTGTTGTATCCTTCCCAATAAATATTTCTCAACCATTCTGTCAAAGGCGTATTGCTTGCAAAGTCCTCAGGAAAATACTCATAAACCCATGCTTCATTCCGCCAGCCAAAGGATGCATCGTTAAAAGTCATAACCATTTTTCTAAGCCAAAAATATAAATTTCCCCCTATGCCCCTCTCTTTCAAAAGCATCAAAGCCCTCTCCATCTGCGCTTCCCTCCGCACACTCTTATCATTTTGAAATTCCCCAAACACTGCCACAGCATCCGAATCATATCCTCCTGTAGTGCTTTCATTCAATCCCATATAAAAATAATGATGCCAGCTAACCTTAAACTCCTCATTATATTCCAGCCCTATTTCCTCAATAATGTGATTGGTGTACACTTTAGTCATGCCTAAAAAAGCAATTGTTGCAAATACTCCTGCCAACAAAAACTTCCAATTTTTTCCTTTCCCAGTCAACAGACGGATAAATTCCATACCCAAAACCGCAATAAAAAGCAAATAAACACTTGGTTTAATAAACCCTCCTACCCCGGCTGCAGCATATGTAATCACCATGAACAGATATTTTTGCCAGCTTTTCTCCGCATCCCTGTAACAAAAATAAAAATAAATACACATAACCGGAAATACCATTCCGTAAGTATCTGTATAAGGCGCAATCTTCCATGGCGATGCTGCTGGCAGCGCCAGATACAGGAAAAAAGCAACAACAGCAGGCATCACCTTTCCGGTTACTTTTTTAACGAGCAGGCAGCTAAAAAAACCTCCCGCAGATATAAGCATACAGCTTACATGAATCCAGACAAATTGTGTCACATAAATCGTTTTCCCCATGAAAATCTTCCCAAGGATATAGGCGATAGGTATATTGTTTGGATACATTGATAAATAGGCAAAATCTCCCAACAGCTCTTTATGACCAATATCATAGGCAATCCCCCTCACCATCATGATATCCCAGGGAAGCTCAAAAACGATTTCCCTGGCAACTACGACATTTACAAGATAAATAAGAAAAAAAGACACAGCAAAAACGATGTTCCGTATCAAATTATTCTTAAATGTAAGTTCTATTTTTCTACTAATCCAAATCAGATAACCGCAGATTCCCATCCCTGCCAGTGCGGCAATAAACAATGTCAGATTGGGAAGCAAAGTATCAAGCTTTGCAGGCTCATAATAGTTCATATGATTTCCAACAAAGATAACCGCTCCCAAAACCGGCATAAATACGGACAGCATTAGAATATAAATTGCAAGATTAATATTTTTCTTCATAGGTACCATATTTTTTATCTTCCTCGTATTATAAATTAGTAGTCATTATAGTCCCTTTCCGAAATACATGATATCATATAAAAAATTCCAAGTCCATATTATGTTTCTTTTTTTGCCGTCTATAAGTCCCCGCTTAAAACCCCGCTTAAAATCCATTTTTATCCGTTGACAGACTTTCCTGCCTATGTTACGATAAAAACATCAATTGTTCACAATGTGTACTTTTAGGAGAAATCATATGCAGACTATGGAAGAACAACTGCTGGACGCATGGCTTAGGCTTTCCACCTCGCTTTCCAAGGAGAAAACCGCCACTGTACTCCCCTATAATGAATCGCTGATTTGCAATATACTCTACCGCAACCAGATGCAGAATCCGGGACAGCCCCTCACGGCAACCGATTTATGCCATGAAACGAAAATGCTGAAATCACAGATGAACCGCACCTTAAACAACATGGAAGCAAAGCATCTCATTTTCAGGATGCGCTCTTCGCAGGACAAACGCAGGATATATATTGCCCTGAATCAGGACCAAATCAGGCCTTACCAAAAACAGCACCTTAAAGTTCTCTGTTTCATCAACGAAATTATCGACAAAGTAGGAAAGGAAAAAGCACAGGAGGCTCTGGAAATATTCAATCTGGCAGCCGATACTGTGGAGGAAATTAGTAAATGATTAAAATATTGGTGGACTCTTCTTCAGAATACATAATGGAAGAAATTAAGGCAAATCAAATGGAGCTGATTCCCATAAGCATTTCCCTTGGGGAAAAAGCATATATGGACGGCATCGATTTGAACCGCAGCAAATTTTATGAATTACTGATAAACAGCAAGGAATTTCCCAAAACCTCACAGCCCTCCCCTCAGGCGTTTTTAGACATTTTCAAAAATGCAAAACAAACAGGGGACTCACTTATCTGCATCCTTTTATCCTCCGCCTTAAGCGGAACTTTCCAAAGCGCTGTGCTGGCAAAGAATATGGTGGACTATGATGGGATTTATCTGATTGACTCCCGCTCCGCAGCTGTTCCCATCAAGGTCATGGCACAGTATGCCTGCCGCCTTAGGGATGAAGGGCTTTCCGCAAAAGAAATCGCTGAGAAAATGGAAGAATTTAAGCCCAAAGTCAGACTCTTGGCGGCTCTTGACACTCTGGAATATCTGGCAAAAGGCGGAAGGCTTAACCGCGGCGTGGCCGCTATCGGCGATATGGCTAACATAAAGCCCATCATCACCCTGAGCGAAGAGGGCGAAGTGAAGGTCTTAGGAAAAGCCCTCGGCAGAAACAAAGCAATCCACCATCTCCTGCAGCAATTGGCAGAATTTGAGATAGACACGCAGTTTCCCATTTATACCATTTATACATATGGCACGGACAACTGTTCCAAATTTGAAGACCAGCTTACCGGCAAAAATTATTCCATCGGACAGCGGATGCAGATTGGACCAACTATCGGCA
Organism: Lachnoclostridium sp.; assembly: GCA_023664665.1. Taxonomy (GTDB): domain Bacteria; phylum Bacillota; class Clostridia; order Lachnospirales; family Lachnospiraceae; genus Acetatifactor. The sequence goes on along the minus strand of JAMPEY010000006.1, from coordinate 37,080 downwards.
CCCATATCGGTCCGGAGGCTTTCGGCATGGTTTTCGTCCGCAAATAGCTGGAAATCTTTTTACAATCTCAGTTGATTATGTTTTTCAGTTTTTGATACATACGCTTTCCTAAAGAGAGCGCCGCATCCGAAACAAAGACGATTCCTGCGGGGGCGTACAAAAGCAGAAACAGATAATAGGGCAGCACATATCTGCATTGGCTCTCCCAGATAATGCTGAATAAAAATCCGCCCACTACGCCGATAAGGGGAATCCAGCCGCCTATAGGCAGTTCCTTCCGATTGACGATACCCGCCGCCACAAAGGCGAAACAGGCAAGATAAATGATGCTCTGATAATAATTGGCAAATTGCCAGACCAAATTATGAAGCTCTCCATAGTACAGCTTCGGCACCCAATCCGGTATCTCTTTGTGATCGGAAAATGTATTGGTGGCATACAAGCTTTCAAAAAGGGGTTCCAGCCACTGCATCCTCACCTTGGTCAGGAAAAAATCCCTTGCATACCGGGGATTTTCCCTCATCTCTTTCAGGGATTCCGCAATATCCTTTCCGGCTGTCTCTGCGGCGGCTTTGGAATCAAAACCACACTCTCCGAACACATCCTGCTGATAATGGTTAAACACTCCCGGAATTCCTTCCGTTTCCTGAAGCCCCATGGCTATCCACAAAATGGCGGGCATTCCTTCTACATCGTGATACCCCGAACGGTATTCATATACTTTATCTACTGCCTTTACGGCGCCTCCCGCTGCCAGCAGTATACAAAGACCGGCCAGCACAGGTCTGTAACTCCCTTTTTTCAACGCCAGCAATAGCATACCGATTGCCACTGCGATCAAGACAATCCAGACATTCATTCTCACAAGCAGGGCAAGCGCTCCTGCCGCGGCGGCCGCCGCCACATATCTTTTCTGCGGCTTCCGCTCATATGCCGCCAATGTCCAAAACAGCACCATGCTAAAGCAGATGGACGGTAAATCCCCATAAATATAGGGCAGATACAATAGATAAGGCAGGCAGAATACCATGCACCCACAGTATAAAATGCGGTACACCGGTCTTTTCATGACGATTTTCAAAAAGAAGTATCCTGCAATCAGCGTAACTATGCCAAATCCCAGATGAAACCACGCTGCCACATCATAACAGAAATCCCCAAACAGAGAAAAAAGAATCTCATACAAAAACAGAAAACCCTTCTGCTGCTGATAAAGCCCTATGTATCCCCCTTTTTGAAACATGGAAAAATTGCCTGCACGGGCATATGCGGCTCCCGCCGTAGTATTTAACTGATCTCCCACCGGATAATAGGGATGCTGCCGCAGATAAAGAAATCCTTCCACAGCCATACAGACGCAGGAAATTCCCAATACTGTCAGACAGATTTTTTCCTGATATTGCGGAATCTTCTCCAAAAGCTTAAGAAAAAATGACGCTGCCAGACATAGCAGCGCAAAGACTCCCAGATGCTTTAATGTAGTGTCTTCTATCAAAAAAATATACTTTCCATAATCTATGGAAGAAAAATAGGAATACCGAATGCCCTGATATGCGAGGAAACCCATAATAAGCAGTAAAATCAGCTGTAACCCCACTATAGCGGCATTTAACAGCCGGTCCCTCCATCGTTTTGTCACTATTTTCATCCGCAAATCCATCCTCTTTTTGCTACTCCATCCTTACATAATTCCTGTCACTGATATACACGGCAAAGCGCTCATTCTCAAACCTTAACGCCACACTGTCCCTCTCCGTGAACTGTGCCTCAAATGCCTCCTTTTTGGCAGTTTTTACCACATACGCCGTGGGCATTTCCTCCGGCAGATTAGGCGGATACCATTTTTTGGAAGTCTGCCACCAATACATTTTTAAATCTTCCATCCCATAGCAATGTCCCATGGTAACGGTCCCGTCACGCACCATGCTGATTCTGTCCGCATCCCAGAATTCCCCGTATCCATAAGAAATACCTTCTTCTATGAGGAAATCCGCCACTTCCTCATAATCCTTCAGATGATCGGTGGCAGTAATTGCGTCCGCATAAGTGTATTTTACATTTAACACGGCAAACACACAGATGGCAAGCAGAATCAAATCCGCAAACCAAGCTTTCTTTTTCTGAAAACAGTCAATCAATATTCCCACCGTCACAATCGCCACATACCAGGAAAACAGAAAATAATTATGGGCAGGCTCCGCCGTGGTAATTGCAACAATAAAAGCGGTGATTCCCAATGAAGTCAGGAAAATAGCAAGAGCGTTCCGCTGTTTCTTAGGCACTTCGCTCTTTTTTCTGAAAATATAAAACAGACCATAGCCCACCAGGGCAAGAAACGCCCATACAAGCATCTGCATCAGGGAATCCAGTCCGCCGACCCGAGCATTTCCCGCAATTCCGAAGCCCTCCAGAACCGCTGCGGGAACCGTCACAAAAATACGCTCCGCCACTTCCCCGGATGGCAGCAGAAACATGGGATAATCCGCCTGTCCCTTATACAAAGACGAAACCAGATAAGCAAGAATCATAGTCCCCACATAACCTGTGGCATAATATCTGCCCTTGGGAAGTTTGCGTGAAAAGGCGTCCGATTCCAAAAACAACGAAACCGCCTCCACAACTACCATCGGCAAAATCACCAATTGCAGGCATTTTTGACCTCCCAAGGCTATCAAAAGCGTGAATCCCCATAATAGGACCCATCCTATTATCTCCTTATATCCCGCTTTTCCTTTTTTCAGGTGCAGATAAAAGCAGACTGTAAGAAACATCAATATACTGTGAATGGCATAATATCCCGCAAACAGAAATAAAAGCAGCGCTACAAAGGGAACCATCTGTCCCTCATTCCTGATACCGTTGACAGGTATCGCGCAAAGCGCTAACACCGCCGCTAAAGCGGGAGTTACGGACAGCCCCAGCTTTCTCAAAAACCAATATAAGACCCCTGCCACGGCTGCCCCGATTAACACACAGGCAAGCCCCACAGCTGTTACCATACTTCCCGTAATCCCATAAAATACCGCCGCAATGGCAGGCATTCCGAAAATATACCGTTCCGTGCTTCCCAGCCAGTCATCCGGCGTAAGGGTCTTTTCCGTCCAGATTTCCCTTGCAAGCAGCGCTTCCGCCGCAATATCGGAGTCCACATGCTGGGTATATTTTGCAAGATTCAGATAGGCAAACATTCCCAAATATACTATAAGCAGCAAAAACACTGCACATTTCCAAAATTTTTCCCGCATACATGCTGCCTCTCTTTCTGCCTTTAGGTTTCTCCCATCTTTACTAATTTGGCCGCTTTGGTCCAACGCCGACCAAGCGGGCTTTAGTTTTCTCCCATTTTTACTAATTTGGCCGCTTGGTCGGCGGCGATACAGGCATCCAGAATTTCGTCAATATCACCGTTCATCACCTTATCCAGCTTATAAATAGTCAGCCCGATTCTGTGATCCGTGACGCGCCCCTGAGGGAAGTTGTAAGTCCTGATTTTCTCGGAACGGTCTCCCGTGCCAATCTGGCTGCGGCGAAGTTCCGCCTCCGCGTCATGCTTTTGCTGCTGCTCCATATCATAAAGTTTTGCACGCAGCAGTGCAAAGGCTTTCGCCTTATTCTGCAGCTGTGATTTTTCCGTCTGACTGTATACCACGATACCTGTGGGATAATGTGTCAGGCGCACCGCAGAGTCTGTGGTGTTGACGCACTGGCCTCCGTTTCCGGAAGCTCTCATGACATCTATCCGTATATCCTTGTCATCAATTACGATATCAATATCCTCGTCCACCTCCGGCATCACAGCCACCGTGATAGTGGAGGTATGGATCCGTCCGCCGCTTTCCGTCTCGGGCACACGCTGCACCCGATGTACGCCGCTTTCATATTTTAACTTGGAATAAGCCCCCTGCCCGGTAATCTGGAAGTTCACTTCCTTCATGCCGCCGATGCCGATTTCATCCACATTTAAGGTTTCCACCTTCCAACGCTGTGCCTCCGCAAAATGCACATACATACGGTAAATTTCCGCGGCAAAAAGCGCTGCCTCATCTCCTCCTGCCCCGGCACGGATTTCCACAATCACATTTTTGTCATCATTGGGGTCCTTGGGAAGCAGCAGAATTTTAAGCTCCTGCTCCAGTTCTTCCACACGCTTTTTATTATCATTTAAGGTCTCTTTAATCATATCGCGCATTTCTTCATCGTTTTCTTCCTCCAGCATTGCCAGAGAATCTTCTATTTCCTGCTTACACTTCTTATATTCCTCGTAAGCATTGACTATAGGAGTCAACTCGTTCTGTTCCTTCATCAATTTACGAAAGCGCTCCGGATTGTTCGTCACGGTAGGCTCGTGAAGCTCACCCAATATTTCCTCAAAACGAATCAATAAATCCTCTAATTTGTCAAACATAACCGTCTCTCCATCTCCTCTAAAACTCTGTGCCGGTTTCTATTCCCGCTTATTTCCTATCCTGCTTCAGCCCAGCCATGTGCCATACACTACCCTGTCAAGCCCTGCATAATCCTGTACGGTTGTGACTTCCCTAAATCCTGCCTGCTCCATAAGCCCGCTTACCTCTTCTGCCTGAGCACAACCGATTTCAAAATAAAGCATACCGCCACCCATCAGATAATTGCCGCTCTGTTCTATTATTTTTCTGTAAAAATACAGCCCGTCCCCACCTCCGTCCAATGCCTTTCGGGGTTCATAATCCCTTACCTCCGGCATCAGGTCAGGGATTTCACCGCTTTTGATATAGGGGGGATTTGATACGATAAACTCAAACTTACCGGTAACATCGGAAAACAAATCACTTTGCACCCATGTTATCTGCTTCTTTGAAGCGCCTGTCTGTCCTAAAATTCTTTCTCCGTTCCGCCTTGCCACCTTTAAGGCGTCTTCCGAGATATCCGTTCCCACGCCGCTGCAATGGTTGCTGTAACGCAAAAGACTGATAAGAATGCATCCGGAGCCTGTACACATATCCAGAATCCGCATACCGTCATGGATCTTTCTAAGAACCTCTTCCACCAGAATCTCCGTATCCTGCCTCGGTATCAAAACATCCCTATTGACAGCAAAGGGAAGTCCCATAAATTCCTGCTCACCCGTCAGATACTGCAGCGGAACATGTCCTGCTCTCTCGGACAGCAGTCTATGATATTCCTCTTCCTCTTTGGTTCCTACAACCCTGTCACCATGAATCAGTAAATCGTTCCTGTCCGTCTGACATACATATTCCAAAAGCAGTCTGGCGTCAAGGTCCGCCTCATCAATCCGTGCCTGCGCCAGCGCGGATCTTCCCTGTTCAAATAATTCCCTGTATGTCAACACTATACTCCTCTTTTCACGCTAGTCTTCCGGTTCGTCATCCATCCAAGTCTCATCCACATCATATTGGAAAGTATCATACAGATATTTTTTCCAATCAAATACCGCCTCCACGGAAGCTATGGCAACCTCTGCCATGCTTCTGTCCGGCTCCTTTGTGGTAAGCCTCTGAATTAACATTCCGGGAGCGGATATGATACGAACCAGAAGATTGTTGCTCCGTCCTGCCAGACGGATGATTTCATAGGAAATACCCGCCACTATAGGCATTAGCAGCAGCCGCAATACCACCTTCTGCACTACATTATCTACCTGAATAAAGAAAAACAGCACAATGCTCACAATCAGCACAAAGAAAATAAAACTGGTTCCGCATCTTCTGTGAAGTCTGGAACTGCGCATCACATTATGCACCGTAAGGGGTCTTCCCGCCTCAATGCAGTTAATGCATTTGTGCTCCGCTCCATGATACTGATAGAGGCGTTTAATATCCTTCATCGACCCTATCAACATTACATATGCCAGAAAAATCAAAATCCTGATACAGCCTTCAATAATCGCCATCAGAGAACGGTTTCTCACATATTCCTCAAAAAAGGAAGAAATAAAATAGGGCAGCACCACAAAAATTCCCACCGCCAGAACAATGGACAGCAAAGTGATAAATGTGGTTATCACCTTTTCCCCGTTTCCTCCGGTCACCTTATTCAGGGCTTTGTCAAATTTTGTCTCGCTCTCCTCTTCCTCCTCATAAAAGCTTGCCGAATAGTTGAGGCTTTTGGTTCCCAATATCATAGAATCCACAAAATTGAAAATGCCGCGGATAAAAGGAAGCTCTTTTAACTTATTTCCGTGAAGCATTCCCTGAAAATTCTCAAGCTCCACGGAAATTTCTCCGTCAGGCTTCCTGACTGCCACCGCGTACTTTTCGTCATTTTTCATCATAACGCCTTCCAGCACAGCCTGTCCGCCTATTCCGGAATAATGAATTCTGCTCTTTCTCGCCATACTCTCGCACTAACCTCCATGTGACTCAAATCCTATCACAAAAAGGACTGCCGCATCCTGCAATTACCATAATGCGACAGCCCCTCGTTTTCTGAATTTCTATTGCATGCCATATTTCTTGTTGAACTTATCAACTCGTCCGTCAGCTCTTGCAGATTTCTGCTGGCCTGTATAGAATGAATGGCACTTGGAGCAAACTTCCACATGAATCTCCGGCTTTGTGGAGCCCGTCACAAAAGTGTTGCCACAGTTACAGGTTACGGTTGCCTGATAATACTGGGGATGGATTCCTTCTTTCATCATTTTCACCTCTCTATATCTTATTACTGTATTTGTTCCTGTTCTCATCCGCACTGCTTATGGAACCACAAACAGCGGTATTATTGTATCACACCGAAGCAATGCTTGCAAGACTTATTTTAAATAAATTTATTCTTTTTTACCATATTGACAAATTCCATATTGTTTCTGGTGCGGGCAAACATGTCCAATATGCGGTCCGTTGCCTCATCAGGCTTCATGCCGTTCAGTGCTTTTCGCATAATATTGATTGCGTCCAGTTCCTCGGAGGATAACAAGAGATCCTCCCGTCTGGTTCCGGATTTCGCCAGATCAATGGCAGGGAAAATCCTCTTTTCGGAAAGCTTGCGGTCAAGCACTATCTCCATATTGCCGGTGCCTTTAAATTCCTCATACACCACATCGTCCATCTTGCTTCCCGTATCTACCAGCGCAGTGGCAAGTATTGTCAGGCTGCCGCCCTCCCGCATATTTCGCGCCGCCCCGAAAAATCTCTTGGGCATATGCAGGGCAGAAGGATCCAGACCGCCGGAAAGCGTCCGTCCGCTGGGAGGCACTACCTGATTGTACGCCCTCGTAAGACGGGTGATGCTGTCCAGCAGAATCACTACATCCTTGCCATGCTCCACCAAGCGCTTTGCACGCTCTATCACCATCTCCGACACTCTCTTGTGATGCTCCGGAAGCTCGTCAAAAGTAGAATAGATAACTTCTACATGACTCCCCCGGATAGCCTCTTTAATATCGGTCACTTCCTCAGGGCGCTCATCAATCAGAAGAATCAGCATATGCATCTGCGGATTCGTCCTCAGTACGGATTTCGCCACTTCCTTTAACAATGTAGTTTTGCCTGCTTTGGGCGGAGACACAATCATGCCCCTCTGACCTTTGCCCACGGGGCTCACCAAATCCATAACCCGCATGGCAACGCTGCATCCGGGCGTCTCCAACTTGATACGCTCGTCGGGGAAAATGGGGGTCATATCCTCAAATGCGGTGCGCTTTGCGGATTCCTCCGGGGTATAGCCGTTAATCGTGCGGACAAAGAGCAAGGCGCTGAACTTCTCCTGCTGGGTCTTGATTCGTTTGTTGCCCCGCAGAATATCCCCCGTCTTTAAGCCGAAACGGCGAATCTGGCTGGGTGCCACATACACATCATTCTCTCCCGGCAGATAATTCTCGCACCGTATAAACCCATAGCCGTCCGGCATAACCTCCAAAATGCCGCTGGCTTCCTCTCCGCTGTCCAGCTCCTTGGGATATTGGTTTTCATCATACACTTCATTGCTCCGATAAGTACGCTGCCCTCCATTATCCGGCTTCACATAATTCCCCTCTCCGCTCATACTGTTCTCCACTCTGGGCGAAGACCCCGGTGCTTCGCTTCTGGCAGGACGCTCGCTCCGGTAATTCACATGGGGTCTGCGCTCTGCGCGCTGCGGTTCTCCTCCTGTTTCCGCCGCTTCTCTTTTCAGCCGTTCATCCTCCGCAAGCATGGCTTCTACCAACTCAGCCTTCTTCATGGTAGATGTGCCTTTCAACCCACGAACCTTCGCAAGCTCTTTCAGCTGTACCAGTGCCAATGATTCATATTTTTCTCTCATAAAATCCTCCTATATTTGAGATATTAATACCAAATAAACAAAATAATTGCCAAATTTCCAAGGCTTTGAAATAATGGGGTTATCACACCTACCCTAGATATGTCACGGAGGTGTTCCTTGACTTTCCGACAGAACAGCCATGTTTTGCGATTCCGAATCTATTATAATACACTTTTGCCTAAATAGGAAGTCCCAAAATAAAACTTGCACCTTTAAAAAAATTATTATATGATAATAAATAGCGGTTCGTCAAGAACAAAAATTAATCTGCAATATAAATTTCAGAAAAGAGGTATATTCATGACAACAAACGAAAAGGCTTTGCTGCTCCACGAGGAATGGAACGGCAAATTGGAAACGGTGTCCAAAGCTCCCGTAAAATCCCGGGAGGATCTGGCGCTTGCATACACCCCCGGCGTCGCGGAACCCTGTAAAGTGATCGCAAAGGATAGGGATGCCGCTTATAAATATACCATGAAAGCCAATACCGTTGCCGTCATTTCTGACGGAAGCGCCGTCCTTGGGTTAGGCAACATCGGACCCTATGCCGCTATGCCTGTCATGGAGGGAAAATGTGTATTATTTAAGGAATTTGGCGGCGTAAATGCCGTTCCCATTTGTCTCGATACACAAAATACGGCAGATATCATCCGCACCATTGTCCATCTGGCTCCCGGATTCGGCGGCATCAATCTGGAAGATATCAGCGCGCCCCGCTGCTTTGAGATTGAGGACCATTTAAAAACCCTTCTGGACATTCCTGTTTTTCATGATGACCAGCACGGAACCGCCATTGTGGTTCTGGCAGGCGTAATCAACAGCTTAAAAGTAGTGGGCAAGGAAAAAAGGAACTGCCGCGTTGTGGTAAACGGCGCCGGAAGCGCCGGCATTGCCATTACAAAGCTTCTTCTCACCTACGGCTTTAGCGACATTATCATGTGCGACAAAACGGGCATTGTTTCCAAATCCACGGAAGGCCTGAATTGGATGCAGAAAAAAATGACGGAAACCACCAATCTGAAGAACGAAACCGGCACTCTTGCCGACGCCATGAAGGACGCGGACATTTTTGTAGGCGTCTCCGCTCCCAATATCGTGACTTCCGAAATGGTAGCGTCCATGAATTCCGATGCCATTCTCTTTGCTATGGCAAACCCTGTCCCTGAAATCATGCCCGATGCGGCAAAAGCGGCAGGAGCGCGCATAGTCGGCACCGGACGCAGCGATTTCCCCAATCAGGTCAACAATGTAATCGCTTTCCCCGGCATTTTCAAGGGAGCTCTGGAAGGCCGCGCCACCCAGATTACCGAAGAAATGAAACTTGCCGCCGCAGAAGCCATCGCAAATCTGATTCCCGAAGATGCGCTGAATGACAACAATATCCTTCCGGAACCGTTCAATCCCAAGGTGGTGGATGCAGTTGCGGAAGCGGTTAAGTCACATATCCGCAGGTAACAATGAAACTTCGATTTTCGTAAATTGAATTGCGCAGATTGCATGTTCCGTAATTACCCGCAAAATCACCGCAGAAAGTGAGGGAGTATGCTGCAGGATTCTTTGATGCTTTATAAATTAATCGTGCTCTATATGCTGAACCGAGTAACATTTTCCCTGACTGCGGCACAGGTCTGTGACTTTATTTTGGAAAGGGAATACACGAACTTTTTGACTTTGCAGCAGGTTTTAGGGGAGCTTGCGGATGCAGGCATGATTTCTTCAAAGCCCATCCGCAACCGCACCCTTCTCACCATCACGGAGGAAGGTCAGAATACCCTGCACTTTTTTGAAAACCGCATCAATGACGGCATAAAGGAGGATATCAATTCCTATCTGCGGGAAAATTCCTTTGAACTGCGCAACGAAACCGCCGTGTCCGGAGATTATTATAAAGCCACCTCGGGAGAGTTTGAGGCTCACCTTACCGCAAAGGAAAGAAGCATCACCCTCATAGACATCACTCTGTCGGTGCCTTCCGAGGAAGCTGCTTCTGCCATCTGCGACAATTGGCAGAAGAAAAATGAAGAAATCTACCAATATCTGGCGAGGGAACTGTTTTGAAAATTTTCAATCTTCCGGTCTTTTTGCCTCCGCCTTAATGCGCTTCATATGTTCCCTTATCTTCACCTCATAGCCGTTGTCCGAGGGACTGTAAAACTCCCTGCCGCTTAATTCATAGGGTAAATACTGCTGTTCCACATAATGATTCGGATAGTCATGGGCATATTTATATCCGATGCCCCGCCCTAATTTTGCCGAACCTTTATAATGAGAATCCTGCAGATGGGCAGGAATAGGCAGACTGCCTGTTTTTTTCACTTCTTCCATTGCCTGATACACCGCCTCACAACCGGAATTACTCTTGGGCGCGCACGCCACATAAATAGCTGCCTGAGATAAAATAATCTGCGCCTCCGGCATTCCCACTCTCTCTACTGCCAAAGACGCGTTTACCGCCACCACTAAAGCATTGGGGTCCGCATTTCCCACATCTTCCGACGCACAGATCATAATGCGCCTTGCGATAAAGGTCACGCTCTCCCCCGCATACAGCATCCTCGCCAGATAATACACCGCCGCATCCGGGTCGGAACCCCTCATGCTCTTAATAAATGCCGAAATGGTGTCATAATGGCTGTCACCGTTTTTGTCATACTTTGCCGCGCGTTTCTGGATGCATTCCTGCGCCACATCCAAAGTCAGATGAATTTTGCCGTCCTTTGACCTCTCGGTAGTCATGATTCCGATTTCCACGGCATTTAGCGCCTGTCTGGCATCTCCTCCCGAGATATCCGCAAGAAAATCCAAAGCGTCCTCGTCAATCACTCCCTGATAGGAGCCGAGTCCCCTGTCCGTATCATAAACCGCTTTTTTTAAGAGTTCTTTCACGGCCTCTTCGGAAAGAGGTTTTAATTCAAAAATAATAGAACGGGAAATTAACGCCCCATTTACCTCAAAATAAGGATTCTCCGTGGTAGCTCCGATTAAGATGATGGTGCCGTCCTCCACGAAAGGAAGCAGATAATCCTGCTGCCCCTTATTAAAACGGTGAATCTCGTCAATAAAGAGGATGGTCCTCCTGCCATACATTCCCTGCAAATCCTTTGCCTTATGCACCACATCCTCCATGTCCTTCTTGCCCGCAACCGTGGCATTCAATTGGGTAAATTCCGCGCTGGTAGTGTTGGCAATCACTTTTGCCAGAGTAGTTTTGCCCGTTCCCGGAGGTCCGTAAAAAATAATGGAGCTTATCTTGTCGGCTTTAATGGCGCGGTAAAGCAGCTTGTCCTTTCCGATGATATGCTCCTGTCCCACAACCTCTTCCAAGGTGCGGGGGCGCATTCTCGCCGCAAGCGGGGATTCCTTTTCCATATTTACACTTCTCATATAATCAAACAAGTCCATAATTATTCCCCACATAAAACATACTGCTTAAATACATCTCCCCGCTCCTCAAAATCTTTGAAATATCCATAGGATGCCGCCGCCGGCGAAAGCACGCACGCCCTTCCCGGCTCCGTAATTTCCTTTGCCAGTTTTACCGCCTGCGCCAAATCCTCTTTATAAAAACAATTCTCACAGTCCTTCACCGTCTCATAAATCCGGCTGCCCGATTCATAGGCGCAGATAAACTTTAACCCTTTATGCTCCCTGATAAAAGCCGTTAAAATGTCATAGCTGATTCCCCTGTCCATGCCGCCGATTAAAATGGTCTGGACTTTGGGCACACTGTTGGCTGCGCTGATAGTGGCCTCCGGAATGGTAGAAATGGAATCATCATAATATTTCACTCCGTTGTAATCCCCGATATACTGCAGCCTGTGGGGCAGTCCCTCAAATTCCTTTAAGCTTTGCATAACTGCTTCTTCTTCGCAACCATACAGATTTACCGCAATCTCATGAACAAACTCTGCATTATACTGATTGTGCTCTCCCATAATGTGCATCTCATACCGGTAGTGGTCTTTTCTGGGCAGGACGGTTTTCTGTGCCTTTGTCACGATAAAAGGCACATTGTCCCCCAAAAATACATAGTCATCCTTCTGCTGATACCATGTAATATTGCTCTTAGCCTGAAAATAAGCATCCACCGTACCATAATAATCCAGATGCTCCTCATAAAAATTCAAAAACAAAGCTATATGGGGCGAAACCGCGGTATGGGCAAGCTGGTGACAGGACATCTCATATACCACAATGGTATCCTTCGTCACCTCCTCAAAATAATCCAGACAGGGAATTCCGATATTGCCGAGGAGAATCACCGGCCTCTGGGTACAAGCCTTTAATACGGAATAGAGCATGGCGGAAGTAGTGCTTTTGCCCTTGGTTCCGGTAACGCCGATAACCTGATCCCTGAACTCCTCCAAGAATAATTCCGTCTGGGAAGTGAACTTGAGATCCTCCTCCTTTAAGATAATTCCGGGGCTTTTGATAATCAGGTCATAATCCTCCTCGGGAAGCTCCTCCCTGCTCCCCTCAAATACCTTGATTTCTCTGGGGGCGCAGCAATTTTGCAGGAAACGCTCTGTAGATTTGCCTTCCCTGCCGTATCCCCAAATTAATATTTTTTTCCCGTTTATTTTTTCTTTAATGCTCATGTTTTCCTCGCATTCCGCCCTTAAAAAGGTGCTCAGGCATTTTTATCAGACCTTCATGTAATTCTTAAGAATCTTTTGGTAAGCCGGGGGAACATTGTTCTCCTCCGCCCACTCTGTCAGCATAATACCTACTTCATCCTCTGCCGCCAGAATCCGTTCCTTATATTTATCGGTCAGCAAACTGTGTCCGCGCCGTCCCTCAACAAAATATTTTAAGGATGCCATAACTTCCTTTCTGGTTCCCACGCATTCAAAGGGCTTATTCTCCTCCAAGCCGGTCAGCTCCCGGAAATCCTTTTCCAAAGCTTCCTTGTCCAGAAGGTTCTCTCCAAAAATATCTATCAGCTCCCGCTGTGAAAGAAACGGAGTTAAAATAATATAGACAAAAAGACATTTCGGGCAGCTGCAGCACCAAATCCCCTGCTTGCTCCCTGCATTACAGCTCCGAAAGACCTTGTGATAAGCCCTGCATCTTGAAAACAGCCACGCAATCTGCAGTTCCATAAGCGGCCGCAGAAAACTGAAATAATGAATGTCCGAATCCGTCAATGTCTGAAAATACCATGCAAAATCCTGCTCAAACTCAAAACTCTTGGAATATTGGTGGTTTACAAAGGAATCCTTCACAGTGGTTTCATTTGCGCTGGTTTCATTGGACAGCACAATATACCGGTTTCCACTTAAATATGCCGCAATAACTGTAGAAAATGCCACCACGGCGGAAAAAGGAATGTGCCCGTTCAGATACCCTTTTTTATTTAATTCCAGCATTCTGGCATCCAATGTGCGCTTTACCTTGTAATCCCCTGCTTTGTAATCGCATACATCTATGACATTCTGCGTGGTCCGGTTAGCGTTTACGCTGTAGGTGGTAATTTTTTCCCCCTTTAGCAGTTCCAGCGAAACTACGGAATCCTTTCCGCCTCCTATGGGCAGCAGGCACCCTTCATAAGTATGCTCATCATGCCAGGGCTTCTGATCCTCCTCTTTACAGCAGATTTCCATAAGCTCTTCCCGGCTGACCTCGATGCCGTTTCGGTACATAAACTCCCCAAGCCCGTTATAGTACAGCTTCTGCCACCATCTGCACTGCTCTTTTGACAGGCTCCCGCACTGCACATCCACTACCTTTGGACAGGTACATTTATAATAACTGATGGTTTCCACCATGCCCAGATGAAAAAACAGCCTGTTTAAAAGCCCCTCATCCACTTGGGGAATCCTGATTGGAAATTCCCACTCCGGCGCAAAATCGCAAAGCCCCGGAATGCTGTAGTGGAAAGTCACATGGTATGCATCCTCCCTGCGCTCCACCTCAAAATCCCTATACTCAAAAGAAGCAAACTGCTCCCGCAAATCATCAAATTTGGACAAATCCATATCCTCCCATGATTTCAAATCCCTTATATTCTAACACACTTCTTTTGGAAAGTCGAGAGAGTTGAGATTTGTTTTCCATCTTAGGAAAATCTTAATACTATCTCATGAAAAAATCTACAAATACAACTTCCCTTTTGGTATACTATAAGTATAAAAAATACACACCAAAAATCTCTGACAAAAGGAGTTTTCCCATGTCAAACAGAATTATTGTAGTGGATGATGAAAAAGAAATTGCTGATTTGATAGAAGTTTATTTAAAGAGCGAAAACTATACGGTTTTTAAGTTCTATTCCGGAAGCAAGGCGCTTGCCTTTATCGATAAATGCGGGGATGAAATCGACCTCGCCATCTTAGATATCATGCTGCCGAATGTGGACGGACTTACCCTCTGCAGGCATATCCGCGAGGCATACACTTACCCCATTATCATGCTGACCGCAAAGGATGAGGAAGTTGACAAGATAACCGGCCTGTCGCTGGGGGCTGACGATTACATTACAAAACCCTTCCGCCCTCTCGAGGTGGTGGCGAGGGTGAAAGCACAGCTCAGACGGTATAAAAGCTATAATGCCGGTTCTGCTGCCGTGGAAGACCCCATTATCACCCATTCCGGTCTGGTGATGAACACCAAGACCCACGAATGCACCTTGAACGAGAAGCCCTTGGTATTAACTCCCACCGAGTTTTCCATACTCCGCATCCTGTTAGAGCACAAGGGCGAGGTAATCAGCGCAGAAGAGTTATTTCATGAAATCTGGAAGGATGAATATTACTGTAAGAGCAATAATACCATTACCGTCCACATCCGCCATCTGCGGGAAAAAATGAAGGACACGGTGGAGCATCCGAAATACATCAGAACAATATGGGGAGTGGGATATAAAATTGAAGGATAAAATTACAGATAAAATGAACAAAATCACAGATAAATTGCAAAACAGGACAAAGGATAAACGCGAGGACAGCCATGATGCCCGCTATTCCCGTCTGAAGCAGAAGCTGTTTCTCCGGATTCTGGGTCTGCCCCTCATTGCCATCCTGATTATTTTTGTCTTGTATTGGCTGTACCGAAGCCACAAGGTGGTGGATTTCGTCATTTCCTTATACCAGCGCATTTTTGACTTGAATTATTATGCTGCTCTGGAGTTATACTACGCTACTTTCCGTGAATATGAATTTATTATCCTGCTCGTCGCAGCCACATCCGTATTTGGGGTTCTTCTCATTTGGGTAATCCGCTGGTTTGTGAAATATTTCACTATCGTGAATCAGGGCATTGATGACCTCCTTAATGATGAGAAAGAAATACTGCTGCCCACGGAGCTGCTTGCCACAGAAGACAGGCTGAACGCCGTCAAAAAGGCATTAAAACAAAATTCCTTGGATGCAAAGCTTGCGGAACAGCGCAAAAACGATTTAGTCATGTATCTAGCGCATGACATCCGCACTCCCCTTACCTCTGTCATCGGTTACTTAAATCTGCTGGAAGAGGTTCCCGACATGCCGGAAAAACAGCGGATAAATTATATCCACATTACCTTGGACAAGGCTTACCGCTTGGAAAAAATGATAAACGAATTTTTTGAAATCACACGCTATAATTTACAGCAGATTGTTTTAAACAAAGAAACCATCGATTTGTATTATATGATGCTGCAGCTTACGGACGAGCTTTCGCCGATTCTTGCTGCCAATGCCAACACGGCGGTCCTCAATGTTCCGGAAAACTTAAATGTCTATGGCGACCCGGATAAATTGGCGCGGGTATTTAACAATGTGCTTAAAAATGCCGCCGCATACAGCTATCGGGGCACGGAAATCATTATCCGCGCCGAAGAAAAGGATTCCTTTGTGGAGATTTCCTTCCAAAACAAGGGAAAGACCATCCCAAAAGAAAAGCTGGCGGCAATCTTTGAAAAATTTTACCGTCTGGACGAATCCCGCAGCTCCCACACCGGCGGCACCGGGCTGGGGCTTGCCATCGCAAAGGAAATCGTGACGGTACATGGGGGAAACATTACCGCTGACAGCGAGAATGATACCATTTCCTTCGTGATAACGCTTCCCATGCCTTAAAAACACATCCGGCAATTTGCACAATGACACTCTTCAAAAACAA
The DNA here is from genome assembly GCA_023664665.1 of Lachnoclostridium sp. GTDB lineage: Bacteria > Bacillota > Clostridia > Lachnospirales > Lachnospiraceae > Acetatifactor. Next base: position 20,742 of record JAMPEY010000006.1, on the reverse strand, counting down.
GAGCTTCGCAATGCCTATAAAACACATTATTGGTAGTCTGTAAAAGCTGGTACTGCATCCACCTTGCCACATAGTCCTTCTAGTCTTCGTTATTTCCCTTATCTATAATTTTCTTAATCACAATAACGACAATGCCCACCACTAATATGAGCGCCGATACCAAGACGGCAATCGGCGCTATGCTTAAAAGCATGTCCATAATCAATTGTATATCCATATCTGTCCCAACCTCATCATTCCATTCTGTTTTGCATATCGGAAAATTATCAGAAAATATTAGCTAAAGCTTAATATTTTCTTAGGATGAAATCCCTTTTATATTAATATCCACAAATCTCCTGTTTGATATAATAACCGCAAAAGAAAAACAAGCGGCCTCTTTCACAAATCTTATAGAATTCTTAATGTTTTGCCGCATTGAATCTTAAAGAGAAAACTTCTATACTGAACAACTGAAAAACGCTTTCAAATCATTGAATTAACACCCGCTAAAGCGGACAGGAGGTATCATCCATGAACTTGCTAAACACCAAAAATATCGCCGTCATCTTCGGAGGGCACTCCCCGGAATACAGCGTCTCCCTGCAGTCTGCCCACGCAGTCATCAAAGCCATGGACCGAACGAAATACACCCCTATATTAATCGGCATTTCCCATGCAGGGGATTGGTTTTATTTTGACGGGGATATCGAAAAAATTCCTGATGATACATGGTGCAATGACCTTGACTGCACCCCTGCCATGATATCTCCGAACCGCAAATCCCATAATCTGCTGCTTCTTAGGGAAGACAGGGTGAAAGCAATCCCCATTGACGGCGTTTTTCCAATACTTCATGGCAGAAACGGAGAAGACGGCACCGTACAGGGGCTGTTCGAGCTTACAGGCATTCCCATTATAGGCTGTAAGGTTCTTGCTTCCGCCCTTTGCATGGACAAATATAGGGCACATAATCTGGTGTCCGCCACAGGGATTTTGGTTCCCAAATCCTTTCTGATTACAAGACATACTGACCAACAAACCATTGCTGCCCATGCAGAAAAATTGGGCTATCCTCTCTTTGTAAAGCCTATACGAACCGGTTCTTCCTACGGCATTACAAAAGTGACGGAGGCAAACCAACTGTCCACCGCCATAGAACTTGCTTTTTCCTTTGATGAAACCGTTCTTATGGAGGAATGCATTTCCGGTTTTGAAGTAGGCTGCGCTGTCATGGGCGGTTCCGCCGCGGACAGCGAAAACCTGACTGTTGGGGAAGTGGACGAAATCGAACTGTCCGAAGGATTCTTTGACTTCACGGAAAAATATACCTTGAAAACCTCCGCTATCCATGTTCCTGCGCGCATTACCCCCGAAGCGTCGGAAAGAATCAAGCAGACCGCCAGAATTATCTACAAAACCTTGGATTGTACAGGCTTTGCCCGGGTTGATATGTTCTTCACCGCCTCAAGCAAAATCGTGTTTAACGAGGTTAATACCATTCCCGGCTTTACCACCCACAGCCGCTTCCCAAATATGATGAAAGCCGCCGGAATCTCTTTTGAAGACATGATTTCTAAAATGATAGAAACGGCGGTGGCATCATGAAAACAGATTCACACCAAAGACAATTTAATGCACTTGACTCTTTCCGAATCATTGCCGCACTGTTAGTTGTTGCCATACATACCTCACCCCTCGCTTCTTTCAGCGCTACTGCGGATTTTGTATTAACCAGAGTTCTTGCCAGAATCGCCGTTCCTTTCTTCTTTATGGTGACAGGCTTCTTTTTGTTGCCTCCATACCTTTTCGGGCATACAAAGGACTATCGCCGCCTGTCCGCCTTTTTGAAAAAAACGCTTATCTTATATCTGGCGGCTGTTCTGCTTTATCTGCCTGTCAATCTTTACGCCGGGCACTTTCGGGACACAACCCTGTGGGACAAGCTTCGTATGCTCTTATTTGACGGTACTTTCTATCATTTGTGGTATCTTCCCGCCGTTATCCTCGGAGCGCTGCTTGTGTGCCTGCCGGCGCGCAGGCTTCCTTTCAAGGCTGTTATGTTCCTTTGCCTTATATTATACTTTTTGGGGCTTCTTGGGGATAGTTATTATGGTATTATTGCGGCCGTGCCCGGCATGAAATCCATATATGAAGCCATCTTTTTTATTTTCTCCTACACCCGGAACGGGATTTTCTATGCACCTGTATTTCTGGCAATGGGGGCATATTTGTCACAGGACAGGCAAAACGGGGCAAAACGCGGCAAAGCACTCAATCCGCAAAGCCTGTCCATCCAACAGAATGTTGTGGATTTTTCCATTTTTCTGATTATCATGATAGCGGAGGGACTGCTCCTCCATCGTTTTGATATGCAGCGGCATGACAGTATGTATATCGCCTTGCTGCCCTGTATGTTTTTCCTGTTTCGAGTTCTCTTAGCAATAGAACACAAGAACCTGCTTTCCGAAAAACCTTGCGCCGGTCTGTTTCCTGCCGGGTATCTGCGCACCCTCTCCACCTACATTTATCTGCTTCACCCACTATGCATCATTTTGTTGAGAGGTTTTGCAAAAGTGGTTCATCTGGAAACCATACTCATTGACAACAGCCTTATCCATTACATAGTTGTCTGCCTTTTATCCTGTGTGGCTTCCTTTGGCATTACCACAGGCGGAGCTTCCGTTTTGGCTTCCTTGACCGTCTCTGGAATCCCGCAGATATTGCGGAAAAATGGCTCTTATTTCAAAAACCGTGCATGGATTGAAATAGATTTGGGGCATCTTTCTCACAATGTAAACACCCTGCAAAACCTTCTGCCGTCCGGCTGCGAGCTGATGCCGGCAGTGAAGGCAAATGCATATGGGCACGGCGCTGTCCTTATTGCAAAAGCCTTAAACGCCATGGGTATAAAAAACTTCTGTGTTGCTTCGGTTTCTGAGGGAATCACGCTTAGATGCGGCGGCATCAAGGGAGACATTCTAGTGCTGGGATATACCCATAAGGAAGATTTTCCACTGTTAAGAAAATACCGTCTGACACAGACGGTTATAGATTACGAATATGCTAAAATGCTTAATAATTATGGCAAAAAGCTGCGGGTACACCTAAAAATCGATACGGGTATGCACCGCTTGGGGGAACGCTGTGAACAATTTGAAAAAATCTGCCATATTTTTCAACTGGAAAACCTTGGCATAGAAGGTATTTACACCCACCTATGCGCAGACGAATCCTTAAATTCTTCGGATAAAACCTTTACTCTGGCGCAGGCACAGGCGTTTTATGACATTATTTCCAAATTAAGGGCTTCCGGGTTTCCCTGTCCGAAAATACATCTGCTGGCAAGCTATGGACTCATAAACTATCCCGAACTTGCCGGCGATTATGCCAGAGTGGGAATCGCCCTCTATGGAGTTTTGAGCACACGCCCCGCTCCCAAAGACCGAACCGAAAATCGGACACCGAATCTGATGCCCATTCTTTCCGTGAAAGCAAGGGTTGCCGTAGTAAAAGATTTACAACAGGGGGAATCGGCTGGATATGGCATGAACTACACCGCAAGCCAAGATGCCAAAATAGCCGTCATTGCCATCGGGTATGCTGACGGTCTTCCCCGCGCGCTCTCCTGCGGCAGGGGAAATGTCCTGATAAATGGGCACAACGCGCCCATTATCGGAAATATCTGCATGGACCAGACCATCATAGACATCACAGGCATTCCGGATGTAAAAGCAGGGGATGTTGCCGTTATCATTGGCAAGTCCGGGGAGTCGGAAATAACCGCCTATGACCTTGCAGAGCAGACGGACAGCATCACCAATGAGGTATTAAGCCGCTTGGGGGCGAGATTGGAGCGTATCCTAACATAAGGCGAATGGTCTCAAGCCATATTGCTGCAATATTTACACAAAGCTAGTTTCCGTGTCCACCACAATGTCGCTTCCTGCTTCCACCTCAAAATACTTAAAATAATTTTCCTCCATGGGAATCCACCGCTCTTTAAATGCGCTAAAATGACTTCCCTCTCTGGTTCTCAGGCGGCTTTCCTGCTCCTCCCCCGAACAGGTTAAGAAAATCTTCAAATCATACGCTTCTGCAAGATGCGGATGGTGGGAATAGCTGCCCTCCACCACAGTTAAAGGGCTTGGCTTAAAAATCCGCTTTTCCTTCATCCTGCCCGCTTGGCAGTCATAGGGACAGTAAAGTACCTGCTCCCCTGCCCTTGCCGGAAGCAGAACCTCTCCTCGAAACCGCTCCAAATCCATGTTTCCGGCAGGAACAGACTGCCAATTCTGCGCGCGGTCTGCCAACGGCAGATAATAATCATCCATGTGGAATACATTACAGTCAAAAAGCCTGCCTTCCAGCTCGGCAAGAGAAGTTTTTCCGCTTCCGCATCTTCCGTCTATTGCGATAATGACGGCACGATTTTCTGCCTTCCGTTTCTCCATGGTTTTCAAAATCTCAAGCAATGCCGGAAAATATCCTGCATATTCCCTCCGAAGCAGACGGTAATGGGGATGGTAAGCATCTCGGTAAACCGTGCTGTGGTGGACAGCCGGATATCCCTGTGCCGCCCATGCCTTGACCCACTCTTCCATGCCGGAAATGCCGAATTGAATTGTCTGCTCTATTTTTTCTTTAAACATCCTTTCTCCGCCCTGCACCGTTAAGAGAAACAGCTTCGCAAGCAGGGCTGCCGCCTCCTTTGACTCACAGGCGGACAGCGGAAAACGGCACAAATCACCGCCGATATCTTCTATTCCTTTGGGAGAGGAAAAGCCGTTCTGCGGGAGTTCTTCCCACTCTTTTAACAAAAAGGCTTGCACCGACTCCGCATCCGCAATCATATGCTCCGCGCCAAATTCGCTTTGAAAGATAAGCTTCCCATAATCCTGTGGCTCCATTAGCGGATATCTTTCTGTATGCTCCTTCAAAATCCCAATCCAATCTTTTTTCATAAGGATGTTCTCCTAAACATAATACCATTCAACGCCTGTATATAGGCTTTCCTCCCCCGACAGATTTTACAAAAAGAGCCGCCGCACAAAGCGGCAGCTCTTATCTTTACAGATTCTTTTCATCAAGCACCAAATGCTGGGGAAGTCCGTTTACCATAAAGGGCTGATAATCTCCCTGGATTAACGGCTCAAGGTAATTGACAAACTCCTCCGTCACATAGTTGCCCTCCTTGTTGATCCAATTGCGGGGAACCAGTTTCTCGTTGTTGGCAATGCGGTGTACATCATAGATGCCCGCCGCGCTCATGTAAGGGTCATCGGAAACACGGTCGATTACTACCATCTTGCCGGTATCGCCCTCGTCCGCCGCCTTTACCGCAGCGCCGCCTACCATGAATGCCTCGTCCACATCTACGCGGGATGCCATGTGGGATGCGCTTCTCTGCAGTGTAGAAAACTCAATGCTTCTGGTCTTGCAGCCGATTTCCGCTCCCAGATAACCCGCAAGATAAGCGGCAGTACCCTGCAGCTGCTTATGTCCAAAAGCATCCACATAATCGGCGCCGCCGGACAATTCGCAGACATATCTGCCGTCGGCAAGCTTGATGCCCTCGGATACGGCAATGGTAACCGTATGCTTTTTCTTCAACAGTTCTCTTACCTTCTTCAGGAACTTATCAATATCGAAAGCAAGCTCCGGCAGATAAATCAAATCCGGTCCTTCACACTCCTGCGTTCTTGCAAGAGCCGTAGCGCCGGTCAGCCAGCCTGCATTACGCCCCATAACCTCAATCACATTAATCAGCTCGTTATTATAAGTCAGCCCCAAAGCATCCCTTATGACTTCCTTGGTAGAAGCCGCAATATACTTGGCTGCGCTTGCAAAACCGGGAGTATGGTCCGTAAGAGCCAAATCATTATCTATAGTCTTGGGCACGCCTAAGAATTTCTGGGAATGGCCTTTGACAATGGCATAATCGGACAATTTCTTAATGGTATCCATGGAATCATTGCCGCCAATGTAAATAAAAGCTTCAATCTCCAGTTTGTCCAATATCTGGAAAATCTTCTCATAAATTTCCGGATTCTCATGAATCTCCGGCAGCTTATAGCGGCAGGAGCCCAAAAAAGCCGAAGGAGTCCTCTTAAGCAGTTCTATATCCATGTCCGTATGAATCTGAGTTGACAAATCTACATACTTTTCATCCAAAAATCCCTGAATTCCATGGAGCATTCCGTATACTCTGTGAAATCCTCTTTCTCTTGCAGTCTTATATACGCCTGCCAGACTGGAATTAATTACGGAAGTAGGACCTCCCGACTGACCTACAATAATATTGCGCTTCTTTTCCATTTCAATCTCCTCCTGAATAAATTTAATCACGCAAAACTTTCTACAAAAATATAGTTTAATATAAAATGCGGATAAATGCAAGGGTTACTGACGATTTGTTTGCTCCTCTTCCTGAACCGTCTGCATATCCACTATCACCCAGTTCCCGTCCATCTTTAAATAATAATACCGGGTATTATGGATATCATGCCTCTCCTGTCCCGTCTTGGTAAGTATCATTTTTTTGTCAAAAGACACCTCGCAGGAGAAAAAGTCTTCATTATATACAATATAATTGGAAACCTTTTCACTTAGGAACTGCGGCGTTTCGTGACCGCTGTACATCCACATGTCATGCCGCCTGTAGTTTTCCGCAAGCTCTAAATAATAAGAATCCTGTGGAAACATATAGCGAATGGGTTTAATGCTTGCCACGCATCCCTCCAAATCCCTTGAAAAGAAATTGGAATAATTCTTGGCGTTGGTCAGGCAGAACTCTTCCAGCTCTTTCCCCATTTCCGATGTCTGGAAAGTATCTATGGTAATCGTGTTATCCTCCGCCATGGAAAAGGCAATATCCTCCTGCAGGGCGTTTTGTATCCTGATATCCGGCATCTCGAACAATCCCTCAATCCGGTACTCCACTAATGCAGGCACTTCGGTATATTCTGCGGAATACTGAAATTCTTCCAGCTCCCGCACATTTCCCGTCCGCTCGCTCCCGCCGGCTGCCGTACCGTTTATAAACACTGTATAAACATCAGGAACCGTTATGGTAACGCTGTGCTGACCGGCTATACCCTTGGGCAGAACTCGCGTAATTTCCCACTCGGGGACGGTCAGTATAGCCATCAGGGGGCGTGAATCCGTCTCTTTCAAAAAAACTTCCGCAATCGGAATATCCCCCGCATACAGATGATAAACAGGAGCTTTGGCATCATAGCTGTCCGGCGCTTTTTCATAGGTAATGCCCTTTTTCTTCACTTCCGCAAGATATGTATTTTTATAATCCTCTTCCTTCTCAAAACGCGAAACCGACATTTGAAAATAAGGGCTGTTCGAGCCTTCGCTTACATCTATCTGTGCAATCAGATTTTCTATCACATACTCCGGCTGGGCCGCTTCATAGATTTTGAGGCAGTTTCTCACATACAGAAAAATCACCGCCCAGAATAATACAAGCGTCAGCGTAAAAATGGAATAAAAAATCCGGAAAAAGGGGATTTTCTTCTTTCGTCGCCTGCTCATCGCTAATCCTCCCTTTTCTCAATCACAAATGCCGTGGGAAGCCGCCATGAGGAAGTTGCGTTGTACAAAGTAACGCTGGTCATCTCATACGCTCCGTCATAATACATGGCAGAGGAGCTTCCGCCATCCAGATTTGCCGCATTCACAGCGCCATACTCCTGCATAATGCCAATCAAATCCTGCGCCGTGGCGCCTAAGTGTCCTGCGGAACCCCTTCCGTCCGTAACCAAGAGAAGCACCGTGCCGTCCTCCCTCTGACCGATTGCCGTTCTGGGATTGGCGCCGCTTCCGCTTCCCCTTACTTCCGTTGCCGTTCCGTTAATAATCAGCTTGGTAAAATGGTTGCTGTCCCCGTCATCCACATCCTTAAAGCTCACCGCATCCCTGATATGGTTTTCTTCCACAAGCTGTTTCACCTGTGTTTCCGACATGTTTCCGATATCCATGATCATCAGAACATCATCCTCATTAAATCCCACCATGACATCGCCTTTTTTGGGGACATTATACTGTATCTCGCCATTGCAGACCACAAGTCCTTTGGGAAGCCCGCCCCAGTTTCCGTCCGAATAATACTCTCCGCCGTTCACACCGCCGATACAATCCGCATTGGTAACCAGCTTTTCCAAAGTCTCGCCGTTCTTACTGCGGTCCATATCCGACCATGGATAAATAGTGGAAAGCTTCACGCGGGAAGGGTCATTTATGATCATCATTTTGGCAAAATAGGAACGCCCGGCAATCTCCACTACCTCGATTCCGTTGATATCAAATTCTTCATCCGGATTCTCCGGAGCCGTTTTTGAAACGGTGATTAAATCCGGATTGACATTTTCTTCATTATGTACCCTTGCATTCCGATTCGTTACCGCAAGAATCTCCTCTTCGCTGAAATACCAGGATGCCAGAAATTTCATCTGCCCGGTTTCCAATATGGTGGATACAAACAAATCCCTTGCCGCCTTGCTGGGACCATGGCATATCTCCCACACGGCCGCATAAGCGCCTACAAAAGTTACCACGGCAAAAGTGACAAACACCAATAAAATCCTTAACACAACTTTCCCAAATGTCAATTTCTTCATAACACTATCCTTTATCCCTACAACCTGATATTCTACCAAAAATCAGAGTTTCGCAATCAACTAACCACATTCTCCCTATCAGCGGAATACCCATTTCTGCTGTATCTGAAAACTTAACAGAAGCAGCACAATATCCACAATCGGCTTCAAAATCACCTCAAACACGGAACCGGCGCTGCACAGACTGCTGAGCAAATACACAATTCCAAAGGAAAGCCCTGTCTGAACCAGACAAAGCGCATAATACCTTACCGCCGTCCTGCCAACGGATTCATCCGACTGGAAAACCGCTTTCCTATTTATGGCATAATTGAATACGGACGAAACAGCCCTTGCCGGAAAAGTGGCAAAAAACAGCCGCTGAAAACGATCCGCATCACTTCCTATCAGGAATATCAAGAGCGTATACAAACCATAATCAATCAGAAACGATACGCCCGAGCTCAATAAATACCGGAACAGATACCGAAAAATGAGCCTGTAAATCTTTATAGAATCCTTAATGGGGTGAAAATGCGTGGAAGCGTTCTCCTCTATATAAACCGTCTCAATGGGAACCTCCAGAAATTCAATGTGATTCTTTTTCAGAGTAAAAAACATCTCCGTTTCATACTCAAACCTCTCCCCCTCCGTCTCGCACATCAAGGGCAGATATTGAAAAGGTATTGCGCGCAGTCCCGTCTGGGTGTCGGAAATCTTAATGCCGCAGAACAATCCGAAGACCATGCTGGTACTGTTATTTCCAAAACGGCTCTTAAAGGGGACATTATCTTTGCTAAAATCCCGGCAGCCTAAAACGACTTTATCTTTCTCTTCCGCCATTTTTTCGGCGCACGCTTTAATGTCACGAACCATATGCTGGTTGTCCCCGTCCACAGTCACGACCCCCGCTATATCCGTCCGATTTTCCATAACATAGGAAAAGGCAGTTTTTAACGCCCTGCCCTTTCCTCTATTGACTTCATGGGTCAATACCGTGACCTCTTTATGGCTCCCCGCCTTTACAAACGGCTCCATATGCTGCTCATCGCTTCCGTCATTTACGATTACGATATCCGTAAAGCCTGCCCCAAGCAGCCCGTCCACTACCATATTCAGCTTTTCATCCGGATTTAAGGATGGCAGAACTATCGTCACATTCATGGCAATTCCTCCTCGCCTACTATAGTCTACCACAAAAGCCCGCATTTGGGAATGGGAAACTTTTTATACATCCCTCCTCTCCATAACCCTGCTCCCCACCATAATAAACACAATTAAATAAACCGCACAGACGGACACAAACATACCATAGCCGCTCTCCATCATCTTCTGGGGGCCGTTTGAGTTCATACCATATGCCATAAGGGAATAAGGCCATATATGCCCAAAACCTTTCGCCAGAGCAAACAACCCCGAAAGTCCCCCGGCAAAAGCGATTCCCACAGGCAGGGCAAAGCTTTTGATATACATGGAGCAAAGCAGCTGCACCGCTGCCATAACCATACCGCCCAGAGTTCCAAACAGACACCATGTCACAAGCTCCTTTATAGGAGGCTGCGCTGTCATTCCTGCAAGCTTTCCGGATACGATAAACAAAATCCCTATCCACACCTCGCTGAACAAAATCATAAAAGATACCATGCACATTTTGGAAAGAAAAATCATTGCCCGGCTTATGGGCATGGTCAGCACTTTATTCCAATTATGGTTCGTATGCTCCAGCCGCATGATATAGGCACAGTACACCCCTATCATAATGGGCAGGAAAAAATAGCTTGTAAATAAGGTATGCTGTGTCCACAGGCTGTACCATTCACTCTGTAAAAGCTCCAGATTTCCCAGATAATTCAAGGTGCCCAATACCGCCGGAATTATAGGAAGAATCAAAAATGCGAGCCACACCGGGGAACGCTTTAACTTCATCCTCTCTGCTTTTAATAATCGTATCATTCTAATCACCATACCTTTCAAATTCTGACCGCTTCACTCTTCACACTTCTTTTCTGCAGAATAAAATTTTTCCAGCCACATAAATGACAATACAGGCCGCTGCTATCATGCCCAAAGCCGTCCAATCAAAGCCCGTAACTTCATAATACGCCTCCGCATACCGTGTTTCTTTTGTCCAGCCAAGCAGCCACACAAACTGCAATTCCCCATAATATCCCCACAAAAGCAGTCTGGCAAAAATGGAAAATGGCAGAAACATGGAAAGCAGTCCCATAAACTCCCCTATGATTCCCACAAAAAAGGCTGCTGCCTGATTGGGAAACACCATGGACAGCGCATGCTGAAAAAGATAAATGGCAATCGTAGGAACTAAGGTAAACAACAGGTAAGCCAAATACAGCTTTAACGGCACATTTCCCTCAAATCCTTTTAAATATCCAAAAACGAGCACCATGCCCCAATGGCTCAGGCTACACACCACCATTATGAATAGGCCGTATAGCAGCTTTGCATCATACACCTTACCCTTGGGAGCCATGGTCAAAATCTGTTTAAACATGACCCCTTTATGCTCAATGTCACAAAGTCTTGAGGCGGTTACAATGGCCAGTATCGGCATAAAAATAGTATTGACAATGGGAAGCTTATACAAAAACATCCTCCATCCGTTTTGTATGGTAAAATCATCATATTTTCCATATAATGCCCATGCAAGGGAAACCATGGTCAGGGCAAGAGCCGTCAAAAACACATAGCGCCCCCTTGTCTTTCGGTACTCACATTCCATCAGTCGTATCATAAGCTGGTCTCCTTTCCCGTCAGGTCCAAAAAGATTTCTTCCAAGCTTTTGGAACGGTCCGTTTCATGCAGAAGGTTTAAGGCTCCCTGATACATCATTTTTCCGTTTGCGATGATTCCTATATCCTCCGCCATCTGGTCAATCTCCGAGAGCAGATGGCTTGATACAATCACCGTCATTCCGTATTTCTGAGGCAGGGAACACACCAGCTCGCGCATCTCCTGAATGCCTGCAGGATCAAGCCCGTTGGTGGGCTCATCCAGAATCAAAAGCTTGGGAAAGGATAAAAGCGCCCCTGCAAGCCCCAGCCGCTGCTTCATGCCAAGGGAATACGCCGACACCTTTTTACCGCTCTGGCGGTCCAGCCTTACAATCCGCAGCACCTCATCCACATTCTCCTTTGGCACATCCAACAGGGTCTGTAGAATTTTCAGGTTTTCTTTTCCCGTCAGATGCCCATAATAAGAAGGGGACTCTATCAGGGAACCAATGTTTTTCAAGATAGAATTTCGGCTCTGGCTGTTTAACCGCCTGCCAAAAAGGTCGATTTCTCCCGCCGAGGGTTTGACCAAATCCAGAAGCATCTTTAATGTGGTGGATTTGCCTGCCCCATTGGGTCCTAAAAAGCCATATACTCTCCCCTCCTTCACTGACATGTCCAGATTGTCTACCGAAAGATTATCCTTATATCTTTTGGTAAGCCCGTTTGTTCTAACAATTTCTTTCATACTTCCTCTCTTTCCGCCGCATAAGCGGCATTTTTATCAGTGGAACTTTGGGATGCATAGCATCACAAATTCCGGCAGTTACGGAACAGATTGCTGGTAAGTGTCATTATGTAGCTTGTGTATCTCGACACAGACATGCAAGCTACACAATTTGATTTACCGAACTCGGAGTCCCGCAGTCACCTGTAAAAATTATATACTGTTGTACCGCTTTACTAGTATAATAGTTCAATCTGTCAAAAACCTTAACACAACCTTACAGAAACCTTAAATTTCCCCAAACCCTTTTAAATACGGAAATTTTATTATAAAATACAGATGGAGGGTGACAATGTTGGAATTAAAAAACAAGAAAATCTTAATTGTTGACGATGAACCGGAGCTTCTTTCCATGCTCTCGGATATTTTGTACCGGGATGGCTTTTACAATGTGCATACCGCAAAAAACTGCGCGGATGCCCTGAAAAAAGCAAAGGAACAGCCCGTATCGCTCTTTTTGTTAGATGTGAACCTCCCCGACGGAGACGGTTTTTCCCTGCTGAAAGACCTGCGGCAGTTCTCACAGGCTCCTGCCATTTTCCTGACTGCCAGAGGGGAGGCGGATGACAGGCTTGAGGGCTTGGGGCTGGGCGCCGATGACTATATCGTAAAGCCTTTTCTCTCCAAGGAGCTGCTCCTGCGTATCAGCGCGGTCTTAAAGAGGGTTTATCGGATAAACGACTTAAAAACCACATTTTCCCTATCCGGAAAGATTGTGGATTTTGAGACGGCTGTAGTATCTGACGGGGAAAAGCAGATGCTTCTTACGGCAAAAGAATTTATCCTGTTAAAAAAGCTGTGGGAAAACAAAAACCGCATTGTGACAAACGATGCCCTCTGCATGGCAGCGTGGGGCGAGGATTATTACGGCTGCGAGAACACGCTTATGGTACATATCAGGCGGCTTAGAAAGAAAATAGAAGCCAATCCGTCGAAGCCGAAGCATCTGCTGACGGTAAAGGGCTTGGGCTATAAGCTGGTAACGGAGGAATAGGAGCAGGCAGATGGGCATGAAGAAAAACAAAACCGCATTTATCATTTTCCTATATTTTACCCTGTCAGCGGCAGGAATTGCCATCCTGCTTCTGATTATTAATTTTCTGGGGTTCGGCAGGCTTATGACCGATTACAAAGCTTATCACGGCGACTCCCCCGGTCATATTCTGGAAACGGTCAATAGGTCCATTATAAAAACCAAAGATGGTTTCTCCCTTTCCGATAAAGACATTATCCCTCCGGACTATTGGTGCATCCTCATTGACGAAGCCGGAGAGATTACATGGTCAGAGCATATGCCTGACGACATTCCCTCCCACTATTCCTTAAATGACATCGCCAGAATGACAAAATGGTACTTAAACGATTATCCTGTGTATGTATACACCTGTGATTACGGGCTTCTGGTCTTGGGGCTGCCCAAATATTCCATAGGGAAATATGATATGACTTTTTCCGCGGAATGGATAAGTTCCCTGCCCCTGAAAGCGCTTGCCATTTTGATTCTCAATCTGGCTCTGGCAGGCATTTTCGCCTTTGCCCTCGGCGCCGTACTATACCGCAGACTGCAGGCTCTAATAGAAGGAATCAATGATTTGAGTAAAGAAAAGGCGGTTCACTTAAGAGAAAAGGGGATTTTCAGGGAGCTTGCGCGCAGTATTAACCATACCTCTAAAACTATGGAACGCAAAAATCTGGCTCTGGCGGACCGTGACAGAGCACGCTCCAATTGGATTTCCGGGATTTCCCATGACATACGCACTCCCCTGTCCTTAATTATGGGGCATTCCGAAGCGCTTTTGGAATGCGGCAGCTTAAACGGAGAGAATCAAAAGCGTGCGGAAAGCATCCATACACAAAGCCTTAAAATCAAAAAACTCATTGAGGATTTAAACCTGATTTCTTCGCTGGAATACGATATGCAGCCCTTAAAAAAGAAAGATATCCTGCTGTGCCCTCTGATAAGGCGCATTGTAACAGATATCCTAAACAGCGGACTTTCGGACAATTATGCCATCCGCCTTGACTTGCAGGATGAGAAAGCTATGATATCAGCCGATGAAAACCTTATGGAACGCGCCATCTTTAATCTCTTAAACAACAGCATTACCCATAATAAAAACGGATGCGAAATAAACATCCGTGAATATATAAAAGAGGGAATGATTCATCTGGAAATATCCGACAGCGGAGAAGGCATTCCGGAAGAAGTTCTGGAACATATCACAGAAATCCCTAAATCCGCCCACGGCATGGGACTGCCTATGGCATACAGAATCATCTGCGCCCACGGGGGCGGATTTCAGGCTGTGAATGATAATGGTTTCTTAGTTAAAATCCAATTTTCAGGGAATCGCCCTCCACGGCAATCCCCATGACAGATTACGCAAGCGGGCTATTGATTCTCTCCCACATAGAGATGCACCCTGTTTTGTATGACCTCTGCAACGGCATCTGCCGATTTCTGCCCCTTATAATAAGCCTGCGCCTCTTCACTGATAATCTTGATAATCTCGTCATTCTCCGTCTCATAAAAGGGAACCGCATCCGAAACCAAAGCTAACATATCATGTACTTCCTCCTTGGTTATGGCGTGATAAGGAATCACCAAGTCTTTGGACCATTGATATTCGCCAAGTCCTCTGCCCCTCTTAAGCCGCCCGGCATCAGACTGCATATCTTCCTCGATGATTCTGTCCATATCTTCCTTCATGACAGGAAAAGGCCCGCCAAAAATATTGAGATCGTTCTGCTCTCTCGTCAGGACGCTTTCCACAAATTTCCAAGCCCCCTCTTTGCATTCCGACACTGTGGCAATTCCAAAAGCATTGTACGGAAAAACCAAGGTTCCGCCGCTTCCCTCTTTCGTCGGGAATCCGATACAGGCTGCCGTCTCCCCCCATATTCCCATATAAGGCTGCAAAGTCTTGAACCCCCATATGTCTACCATGGCAAACAAGACCTCTCCATCCTGAATCTTATTCGACAGCGGAACCTCGTCAGACTCGTCGCTTCCGGCTTGCTTACCCGCATCCTCATCGGGCAGGCGGCTGCACAATTCCAGCACCGCCTTAAAGGTTTCCGAATCAAAATAGCACTCGCCCGTGTCCCAATCAATAAAAGTTTCCTCATTGAACAGCATGATATACTGCATCATTTCGTCTTTTGTAACTCCGTCAAAAGGCACTGTTTTCGGATTACCGGAAAGCGCTTTCAACATTTCATCCAAGGTGAGCCCACCGCCCTTTCCAAACGCGGCTCCATCTCCCACAACAGTCCGCATACGAAAAGTTTCCGGAATACCCGCTAACATACCGTCAAATTCATATACACTCAAAAGCCCATCCACAAAATCTAAGCGCCCAAAGGCGCTGCTCTGCTCCACATAAGGATTCAAGTCTTCCAAAATCCCCTGTCTGGACAGCTTTTTCGCATCCACGCCGGATAAATCTACAATATCCACGGGTTCCTTCGTCAGAATGGCATTGTATAAATCCGTCAGGGAACCGTAATTTTTTACGGTGATGTGATAGGGATAGTTTTCTCTGTTGAAACGCATGGCAAGACCAACCAAATCACCCTCTCCATCATATTCTCGCTCCTCCTTCACTGTGGCAAGCACCAAATCCTGCCGCTTGGGCGCATCCTCCGCCCTCGTCTTGGTAAGCAGCACGATACTCCTGTCCTCGCTCGCCCAATCCTCCACCACCGCATAATATCTGCCGTCATCAAGCAATTGTAAATCCGTCACAAAATAACCGTTTATATTGCTGTCCATCCAGAAAAATAATTCTTCTGCCGTCTGTCCGTCATAGGCGTAAGCATAATCTTTATCATACAGCAGGAAGTCATACTGATGAACCGATTCGCCCATCTGCTTTGCCTGATTTTCTGCTGAGCTTATCATACTGAATCCGTTTACATTGGGAAAATCTGCTATTACCTCAGTAAGCTGCATTTTCTCAAAGTCAAGCTCCACTAGTGTGCAATACTCCGGGTTCTCCCCTTTGCTGATGCAGGCATAGACCTTTCCGTCCTCCCCGCATACTGCCCCCTTAACCTGCACATTTTCCCAAGAGCCATAAGATATCATGCCATAATAGCTTCCGTCGGCTGCATACAGCCAGATACCGGGCTGGTCGCTGTATTCATTGCTGAAAATATAAATCCGCCCCTGTCGGTCCAAAGCCATGCAGCCCATGCTGATGCCGCTTCCCAGCTGCTTTGTGACATCCTGCGAAAAAATACTCTTTCCCTCCGCATCAAACTTACACAAAAAACGGCTCATCTTACTGAAATCCGCCGGATAAACATTGACAATCAGCCATACGCTTAAATCCGGATTAAATGCGTAAGTGACCACATCCCTGTGGCTGCCCTCCATAGGCCACTCAATGGGAGCCTGTGTCAGCTCCCTGTCACTCAGCGAATAGCGGCAGACACTTTTCACCTCATCACTTGATTCCCCATTCATGGAAACATAGCAGACCTTATCGCCAATCAAATTCATCTCTTCATAATCTGCTTTTTCATCCTTAATCACCATTCGCTCCGGCACATAAACCCATTCCCGCTCTTTTGCCGCATTAGAGGAATTACCTTTGCCGGAAACATTGTTATCCGATTTGTCGTTTGATATGCCCGCACCGCATGCCGTCAGGAAAACGGACAGACATACCAGCAGACAAAACCAGAATCTTATACTATTTTTCTTTACCATAATCCGAACTCCTTGTCCTTTTTTATATTTTCTAGTGTTTCGATGGTTCCCAAACTTCCCGTCATGCCTGCGCAGCAGACACAAACAATCCTTATTTCTGTAAAATACTTCCGTCTACGGCATCAATCTCACAAATATAATCAATATGCTGACCGCTATTTCGGAAAAACACAAAATAATACATTCCGCTTGTCACCCCATCTTCATTCTCCTCATCATTTAAGCTGATGCGCTCTAACTTCATGCCCACTACGGCATCTCCAAGCTCTGCTTTCATTTGATTTTCCGCTATTTCGAGTGCCTCCGCCTGCTCTATTCCCCCCAAAGCCTTCAGCTTTTCCCTAAGCCTTTTCTGTTCCTCCCGCTGTTTTGCCTTGTCCTCCTGTGCTGTCGGACTCTGCGCAAAAGCATACATTTTCATATGCTGTAAGTCAATGATTTCCAGAAGCTCTTCGTCTGTCAATTCCCGCTCCGGTAGATAAAAGGTGTCCGTAACTTTATTATAACTAAGCACATCTTCTATCACATCCTCCGCGCTGTCTACCAGCATGATTTCTTTTTCGGGAAACAGCCCATTTTTGTATGCCTGCCAAAGCTCTTTATTGCGTTCCTCTTCCCGCTCAGAGTATTCTCTGGAATAAGTCTCCGCCTCCGCCGCCGGATGCTGCTGATTCAGCCAATCCCACATTTCCTGTACCTCTTCCTTGGGAATGCTGTCCATCCTCGCTTTTACTATGTTTTCCACAACCGCCGACGCCGAAACACCTACAACACCCGTAGCTAATACAAGTGCTGCCGCCGTAGCCGCCATCCTTTTCAGGCTCCACTCCCATCTTTTGCCCCGCCCTTTTTTATCCTTATTTTCCATTTGCTTTTGAACATTCCGGATAATTTCTTCCTGCATCTTTTCCGGAATCTGTATCTGTTCCACTGCTTTCCTTACATCGTTTCCATTCATCGCCGCGCCTCCTCCCATGCCTGCCGCACCTGCTCCCTGCCGCGTTTCAACCGCATTTTTACCGCCGCCTCCGTAATGCCCAGAATATCCGCTATCTCCTTTATGCGGTACCCCTCCACATAATGCAGATAGATAACGGTTTTGTGCTTGAACGGCAGCTCCATAAGCTCCTTCAAGGTTTCTCCTGTTTCGGGCGCTGCAAGACTATTCTCCAATTCGTCAAGAGAAACCTTCGGATGCCTCATTCGGAAACGCAGCATATCGCGGCAGATATTGACAGCTACCCGAATCAGCCATGCCTTTTCATGCTCTGCGCTGTCAAAATCCGGTCGTTTTTCCAAATATCTGACGAAGGCTTCCTGAATGGCATCCTGAACATCCTGTTCGTTGCATAGTATCACAATGCAGATTTTATAAAGCATGTTGCTGTATTTTATGACAGCATCTCTTATGTCCTTGTCTGTGTTCATGGGATGTGTTTTTCCTCCTTTCCTTTACATACGGTTCAAAAGGTGAAAAAGTAACAAACAACATAAAAAGGCATATGGAAACCTTTGTTCCACATGCCTTTTATTATAACATGGTCTTTAAAAACGCATTTGCTTTACAGGAAATTCAGATTCTTGTTCCATTAAGCTAATTTTCCGCTAAATATAATGCTTTTTCTATGGAATCCACCCGGACCGAAAAATGTAAATCATACCTTCCTGCAGTCTCCCAATCGCTATACATATATGCCTTATCCTTAATTTCTTTCGGTACTTTAATTCCATTACTTTCAGCAATCGCACAAAGATCATAAATCTTATGCGTATACATTTTTTGAGGGTTTATGTGTGGATTGACTCTATAAATTTCCGCTTTAATAATTTTTTCAATTGCCTGCTGCGCATGGTATGCAGCAATTCCTTTCATTGCTTTTCTGTTTCCGCTTTTTGATTTTACAGCTTCAAGTGCAGACCAAGAAGTTTGAATATCCGCTCTCGCATATGCTACTAATGAAATTGTCATAATCAGACTCTCCTATACAGTGTCTTTCCACAATTAAGTATATTTTGAAAAAGATTAACCTTATTCCGATATTGATATACCTCCTCCATACCATGAACGCAAATTACATCATATATCTGTTTATAATCATCCCTATCATGGAGCCTTTTCAAAAATTCCTGATAACTTTTATCCTTATATAACCTTGAACGAGAAGTGTCACTGATAACCAGCATATCCACATCCGAGTCTTCCGTGCATCTGCTGCCTATCACTGACCCAAATAAAATAATCTGGCATATTCTTGTACAGACACTGGCAGCTTCTATGATATTCTCTATAACATCTTTTTTGATATCCGCCACTTCTATTTTTGTATTAAAATTTGTTTCTATCGAAATCAATCGGCACATATAGTTCCCTTCTCACCCCAATCTGTTTTCCATATACCACTATACCATATCATATCATAAAAGCATCTCTTTTTACAACCAATTCATGGCAGTTTCTTTTTACTTATTATCAATATGCAAAAGGCATATGGAAACCAGGTTCCACATGCCTTTTATTGTAACATAGCCTTTTAAAAACGGATGGTTTTCGTTTCTTCCGTAAAGGAACAGATGTCCGCCACGGCATTTTTTAAGTAAAATACCGCCGTGTTCCCGTCGCCCGGCTTGTACATTGCCTGAAGATTGGGATAAGCCTCGAGAAGATGTTCCTGCGCCGAGGTTCTTTCATCCAATACCGCCTCTGCAGCTATGCGAATCCATCTGTCTTCATACATGGCGGAAATCTCAATTTTGGGATTTGCAAGCATCTGCTTTGCGACATCTTTTTTCAGCCCGGTCTGAATGTAAAGCTTCCCTTCAAACAAATCCACCGTGCCAAACGGACGGACCCTCGGCTGGTCTCCCTCCATGGTTGCCAGATAATATACCTGACTGTTTTTTAAGAATTCGTATACCTCATTCATCGTGCATTACCTCCTGCATTCTGATATTTTTTCTCAATATATCACATTACCAATAATCACGCCATCCTTTTAATCAAACAATATCTCCTCCACCGTCACAAAAGTATACCCCTCCTCTAACAGCTCATCCACCACCTTTAATGCTGCGGTCACGGAAGTCTCATAGTAATCGTGCATCAGGATAATATCGTTCTCACCCGCCTTGTTCATAATCTTCTCCGTAATCCGGGACACATTTTTAGAGCTCCAGTCCAAAGGATCCACCGTCCACAACACCGGGAACATATTCAATTCTTTTTCAAAGGATTTGTCCCAGCTCCCGTAAGGCGGGCGCACAAACTCCGTTTCTTCTCCGGTGATTTCCTTTAACACTTCATTGGTTGCAATCAACTCTTCCTTAAACTTTTCCCGATTCTTCTCGGTAAGCTGTATATGGCTGTATGTGTGATTTCCGATGAGATGTCCCTCCTCCTGCATCCTTTTTATCACATCCGGGTGAAGCTTTGCATGTTCCCCTGTGACAAAAAAACTTGCCACCACGCCCCGCTCTTTTAAACCGTCCAAAAGCTGCTCCGTATAATACGGGTGAGGACCGTCGTCAAAGGTAATGGCGATTTTTTTCTGTATTTCGTCTTCCTTCTCATTTTCCACATTTTTTGCGCCGGATAAAACAGTTTTGACTAAGGGCATATGCCGCCCGCTTCCGCACACACAAAGGAGAACGACTCCCACTATGACATCAAAGACAAGGATTGCCGCAGCCAGTTTCTTCATAATCATACTTCCTTTTGGATTTGGAATATGCTTTATTACTAAATTTTCCGTAAAGCCCGAGCTTCTATTTATATATTATGAGGCTTTTTCTTACAATAGAAGCGGCACACCGTCAAGTTTATGGGGCAATTTGGCGGAACAATTTAGCGAGGCAGCTTGACAAGGCGCTGACTTGAAATTTTAAATTCCAGTGCAAGGGTAAATTCCACTGTCCTTTAAA
>JAMPEY010000005.1:35808-141824 GCA_023664665.1 Lachnoclostridium sp. | reverse complement strand
AATAAGGGTTCATAAAGAAAAATAGGAAAAGTGCCAACGAGTACTTGACACAATCGATTGCTCCGCAGCGTTTGACAGGAGCGGGAAAATCTGCTACAATAAAAGCACAAAAGGGAATACTGCCGATAGACGGTCAGCCCAAGTTTAGCTAATTACAAAAAGTAACCGCAACCTTTGGCCGGGGGCGGTTACTTTTTTGTGTTTATGTAAGCTATCAGAATCGACACGATGATTCCAAGAATCATCAGAACAACCGTCAGCAGTTCATAGTCACTCATAAGCAATCCCTCCTTTCCCGGTTTTACCCGTTGTCAGAGGGATAGTCCCTCTGCGAAGAAGGACTGACCGCCTATCCCGTTATGGCAGTACCCCATAGATGTATTTTATCAAAAAATGTCGGACGCTACAAGAGTTTCCGGCTTTTTTTATTTTTCTACTTGCCAACCCCAAATTTCAGAGTTAAGATACGACACCACGGAAGGAGGGATTGCATGGAAAAGGATTCTGCACTGTACCAATTGATGGACACCCGCATGAACGGCGTCATGAACAGCATCGTGAACAGTGACGGGGAATACCAGGAGATTCTCCGCAGGTCTGATGTCTATTCCGGCGAACTGGAAAGGGTGGGGCTGCCGGTAGATGTCCGGCTGCTGATTGACCGCTACGTCAGCGAGCAGAACGCGCTCGGCTCCAGATATGGGATGCTCGCCTATCTGTTGGGATTTTCTGACTGCAAGGCGATGTTTTTGGGGAAGTGCCTGCCCACGGGGGCGGAAGAAATGGTTTAAGAAAAGGATGCCGGACAGGGCGGAAAGGCTGTGGCGCAGCCCTTCCGCCCTGTCCCTCTTTCGTTTTAAATATAAATCCTCGCCTCCAGTTCAACGTATTTGTTGGATTTCGACCACTCTGAATGCGCTTTGAACCATTCCCGCTCGTCATCCGGCGTGACCGTTATCTTCTTGAAATAAACGGGGGAACCGGCATCATCCAGTTCCCCGCGGGTATCGGTGTCAAGGTTTAACAGCCACTCGAAGTGGTCTTCGTAAACCCTCACCCCTGTCACATATTTATCAATGTCGCTTTCCGTAAATTCCCCGTCCTCCGGCATGGAGAACTGTTCCATGAGCCTGCGCAGGGCTTCCAGCTTGCCGCTTACGTCCGCCTCCGTTGCGGGCTTCACGTCACGGTACTGCACCATCTGCTGTTCCAGCTCTTTGATCCGCTCCTCAACCTCCTGCTGTTTCCGGCTGAACACTTCCTTTGGTATCTCATTGTTCAGCCGCATATCGAGGAGCGTCTCGTAGCGCCCCTTCTCTTTTTTCAGCCGTTCCTCCACAATGGATTTGTCCCGCAGCGCTTCCGTCTGCTCCACCCCCGCGGCACCGCCGCCAAGCACTGCCGCCGCTTCCCTGAGTGTCGCCTCCGGGTCATCAAAGATGGCGTGGAGGACTTTCTGCCCCATCGTGTTCATCTTCCAGTCCTGCACCAGCGGCACGGCACAGACGCCCTCGATGCTTAAGCCGTTCTTGAGCCTTGCCGATACCGTCCCCGTCCTTGTCTGGTCATAGCATTTATAGGTGTAGGTGGTGAAATCCTTCTTGCTGTGCCACCTGGTCTTCGCAAAGGCGTGTCCGCACTGGCAGCGCATCTTCTTCCGCCAGAGATCGTCCGCATAGACGCCCCGGTTCGTCCGGCATTTCTCCATCTGCGGGCATCAAGTATAATTTCCCCAATTACTTTCTTTGAATACATATCAACTGTACTCAATTCACATGCCCATACAAAACGAGGAAATACAGTAGTTCTACACCATGCCCTTACTGAAGCAGCCAGTCTATCAGGTATAATGATTTGATTCCCTCGTAGGATCTTATATAATTCCTATCCATTGACAGAACTATTTTTTCATAATTATCGGAGATCATTCTAAGCGGATGCAGCTCCCTCTCTCTTGTTTCTTCGGACTGCATACTTTCTGTGACCTGTATATATATTTTGTCATCGGGTTTCTCCGCCACGAAATCGACCTCCGCCTCTCCCACCTTGCCGATATACACACGGTAATCCCTTCTGAGAAGTTCCAAAAATACAATATTTTCTATAATATGCCCTCTGTCTCCATCGCGATATCCAAGCAGCATATTGCGAAAGCCCATATCTATGATGTAATTTTTCCCGAGGGTCTTTAACAGCTGCTTTCCCTTTACATCATATCTGCCCACTGAATAAAATACAAAAGCGCTGCGCAGCATAGAGATATATTTATCTACGGTTTTTCCGGCTACATTCCTTCCTTTCGTTTTCTGAATGTCTCCCTCATCAGCCAGCACATTTCCTATGCTATTTGGAGATGTGATGCTCCCTATATTAGAACACAGAAACATCACGATCTTTTGCAGCATATTCTGGTCCGCAGAATCATTGCGCTGTAAAATATCACGCAGCACCACCGTAGAGTAGATCCCTTCTAACGCCTGATTGCTTCGTGCCTCATTAAACTGGTATTCTCTTAAGATCGGCATTCCTCCAAACTGTAGGTATTTTTGAAATTTCTCCTCTACAGGCACAGCCAGGCCAAACTCATAGAAATCCAGAAACTCTTTAAACGACAGCGGCAATACCTTTATTTCAACATATCTCCCTGACAGGATCGTCGAAAACTCTGTCGAGAGGAGATAGGCATTGGAACCTGTTATATAGATATCCACATCAAAATCCAAACGAAATGACTCGATTGCCTTTTCCCAATGCTCCACCGCCTGCAATTCGTCAAATATCAGATAGGTCTTTCCAATTCCGGCAATATGTTCGCTAACATAATCGTAAAAGGACAGGTAATCCGTCAGTGTTCTATATTTCAAAGATTCCAGATTCATATGAATAATGTTATCCTCGCTCACACCATCATCAAGCAGATACTGATGAAACAAATCGAGAATGGATGACTTCCCGCATCTGCGTATACCGGTCACTATTTTGACCAGATCTACATCTCTGTTTTGAATCAGTTGTTCCACATAGGACGGGCGGTTTATAAGCATATTCATGAAACTCCTCCTTGCTTTCCTTATCTTTCATTATATCTATAACCTTGCATTTGTCAATGTTTTTGGACTTGCAAGTCTAAAACTTTTCATATTTTGACACTTTAAGACTTTCATTTCAAAAACAATGCCCCGATTCCCGCACAGATCAGCCCCGCCAGGGGACATACGATTAAGGGCCACATAATGCAGTGTTCGGGAATTGCCAGCGTAAGCATCCACTTTTTCAGATTCCAGGCCTCACAATGTTCCGTCCCGGGAATCATGAGTCCTTTCTTTTTCACAATTCCCCTGAAAAGTAAGTCCAGACCGAAAAAATCCCCAAGGTTGACAAAGAACATCTCCACATAGCCCGTCCGAAACAGATTCCAAAAACCAACAACACCGGCCTGCCTTGCACTGACAGCCATATATATAAATATCAATATATACAGCGGATAAAGCACGGCGGCCAATATGGCAATTTCCTTCTTCTCTCTCTTCGGAGCCGCCTTTCGGATTTCCGGAGGCAGCATTTTTGAAAAAGCATTGGGCACAAGCATCCATAACAGCGCTACTGTCACATTAAACACCGCACACACCGCCATGCCGTCTAATAGTGTCCTTTCCCATACCATAACGATTCCGCCTCTTTTTCATAAAATTTTCTTACAGCGCCTTTGTTTTTCAGATCATAACCGCAAGTTTTGCAATTACCGCCGCCACGGGAATATAGACAACCGTCATCACGATTCTTTCTGTCAAAACAAATTTCCATCCCTTTACATGTGGCAGATCTTCCATGCCCTTTATTACCCAAAACTTATCAAATCTCACCCATATTTCGTCTATCACGATGCCATCATACCAATTCATTACCTCAAGAAAAACAACCGCATGAAAAAACGCAGTCTTAAAATCGGAAATGCCGCTCCAGCATCCGATAAATACCACCGGCAGAATCACAATTCCCAGAGAAAGCACGGTAAAGAAGAGCCTTTTACGCTTTTTTGCTTCTTCCTCTACAGCCAGCCCCATTTCATATGCCCGCTGCCGGAGCGGCTTCGGATAAAAGAAAATTCCCCTCAACGGATTGTCCAGAACCA
This sequence comes from Lachnoclostridium sp., assembly GCA_023664665.1. Classification (GTDB taxonomy): domain Bacteria; phylum Bacillota; class Clostridia; order Lachnospirales; family Lachnospiraceae; genus Acetatifactor. Next base: position 137,692 of record JAMPEY010000005.1, on the reverse strand, counting down.
ACAGCTTTATGCAGGCTGTGAAAAATATCAAATAAATGAATATCTGCAAAACAAAAACCATATCACTTCAACACCTTTCCTTGTCATGTTTCCTGATCTCCTATTTCTTCATAAAATAGACCACCGCACAGCAAGGGACATGAACCCCGCAGCCGCCAAAAACCATGCAGCCGAAAATCCCCGCACGGTATGTATGTGCATATTTTTCGCTTTTATGGGCAATCAGCCGGTAAACTGCAATACAATAGAATTCACGCTTTGCGAAAATTCTATTGTCATGAATAACAGAGGCATTCCAGCGGTATTCCTATCAATCCTAAGACCGCCGACCAGAATATCCTGACCTCCGATACAGCCAGATATCTTGCAAAGGTCACCGGAATTCCGGATTCTGCACTATCCGCTGCACCATAACCTAACAGCATATCCCCGGTCAAGACCATGACTGCAGCGACAAGCCCGATTTTCATAAGGTGCTGTATCCTCGGCATGTCCAATTCATTGCTGATGCCAATATTGTTAAAGTGATTCCCTGTTTTTCCCATTGTTCCTCCTGTTTCCATATTATTCGGATAATTTCATATTATCCCAATGCCACATCCAATGCCATCATAACCGTAAATCCTGCTGCAAAAAGCACTGTTCCCACATTGGAGTGTTTCCCTTCCGACATCTCCGGTATCAGCTCCTCCACCACTACATAAACCATCGCGCCTGCTGCAAAACTTAGAAGGTACGGAAGAAGCGGAACTACGAAACCCGCTGCCAGGATAGTCAATGCTGCCCCAACAGGCTCCACCACCCCCGAAAGTATGCCGTAAAAAAATGCTTTTCTTTTGCTCACTCCCTCAGCCCGCAGGGGCATAGAAATGATTGCGCCTTCCGGAAAATTCTGTATGGCAATCCCCAAGGAAAGCGCCAACGCACCCATTGCCGTAATCCCTGTATCCTCGGAAAGCCATCCGGCATAGACCACGCCGACCGCCATACCCTCCGGCAGATTATGAAGTGTTACTGCAAGCACCAGCATGGTTGTTTTCTGCAGATTACTCTTCGATCCTTCTGCTTTACTACTGTTCATATGAAGATGCGGGACTGTCCGGTCTAAAACCAACAGGAACAGAATGCCTATCCAAAAGCCGGCTACAGCGGGTACAAACGCCCACTTTCCCATATCTCCCGACTGCTCCATGGAGGGAACCAGCAGGCTCCAGATGGAAGCTGCCACCATGACCCCTGCGGCAAATCCGGTCAATGCCCTCTGCAATAAAGGATTCAATTTACTCTTCATAAACAGCACACAGGCAGAGCCAAGCGATGTTCCAAGAAACGGTATCAGGATGCCGTAAATTGCTTCTGTCCGCATATTATCACCTTTGCTTTCTCCTGCTGACAATTAATCCCTTTTCATCTTTTGTCTGCTCATATCGGTCCATTACAGGATTGTCATCCCCGGACAACCCTTTTTCTCATATGTCTCACACATGCCCTAGTCCATTTATACTCATTACAATTTAACCATATAAGGAGTCTTTTTCATCACACAGGTTAGTTTATCCTAACTCATTGCTCCAATAAATGTGCTCACACCTAGTTAGTAGTCGCTAACCCATTGTAAAGTATACCCGCCTACTTTGCTTTTGTCAATAGGATATCATTTTATCAGGCGGTTCCTGCAAGAAGCGCCTGTGCTAATTTTGCTATCTGCTCCTCCGATTCCCCGTTTAAAGCGGATTTTACCGTAACAACAGGCTCCAAAACTATAATTTCCTTCATTCCGGCAAACATTTCCTTCATGTGTCTGCCCGACATGGGCGCCCAGCTTCCGTTTTCTATCATTCCCACGGTACGCTTCTGATAGTTCTTTGCTTTCAAACGCGCAAGAAAATCCTCCATGCAGGGGAATAAGCCGCCGTCATAGGTAACGGACGCCAGTACCAGCCTGTCATAACAGAAAGCGGCTTCCACAGCCTCCGCCATATCCTCTCTTGCCAGATCCATCACCCGCACCTCTTTCATACCCTCTTTTTGAAGAAGCTCCGCCAGCTTTTCGGCAGCCCTTAGGGTGTTTCCGTAGATGGAAGCACAGGCTATGAAAACCCCCTGTTTTTCCGGCTTATAGCCGCCCCATGCCTGATACAAATCCATATAATATTGCAGCGGACCGATTTTGAACAAGGCATCCTCTTCACCGCTTTCCTTCAAAACCGGACCATGCAGGGGACATATCATCCGAATGTCCAAAGACGCCGCCTTTTTTAACAGTGCCTGAACCTGTGCCCCATATTTTCCCACAATATTAAAATAATACCTTCTCGCCTCGCATATCCAGTCTTCTTCCACATCCAACGCGCCGAATTTGCCAAAGGCGTCTGCGGAAAACAAAATTTTCTCCGTTTTCTCATAAGTCACCATAACCTCCGGCCAATGTACCATGGGAGCCATCACAAATGTTAAAACATGTTTCCCCAGAACAAGTTCCGTGCCCTCTGTAGCGGTTATACTCCTGCCCTCCATATTCATGGAGAAAAACTGCGGCATCATATTCAGTGCTTTTGCGCTTGCCACAATCCGCGCATCAGGGTATTGTTCCATGAAGTATTGGATGCTTCCCGCATGATCCGGCTCCATATGGGATACAATGAGATAATCCGGCTGCCTGTCCGAAAGAACCTGCTTTAAATTGGTAAACCATTCCTCCTTTGCCCTGATATCCACACTGTCCATCACGGCAGTCTTTTCATCCATAATAACATAAGAGTTATAGGAAACTCCCTTGGGAACCCTATACTGGCTCTCAAATAAATCAATGGTCTTGTCATTTACTCCCACATACCTTATATTTTCCGTAACCGCTGTATTTTTCATAAACTCCTCTTTTCCGCCCCAAGGCTTTATTTATTGTTTCTGCTTCCCTATGCAGTATTCCCAAAAATAGAAAAAATCCCCGGCCTTAGACCTGAGGATTTAACCACATATATATTTGATAATCAATCAGGCGTTTTCTGCTTTCCTCATCTTCCAATATACTGTCGCCGTTATTAAAGAGTTTATTTACCACATGATTCGTCAAAATGGAATTAATGCTGAGGGCAGCCGCTTTAAAATTCATGTCCTTCACTTCTCCCTCCGCTGCCTTGTGCCGGAATATCTCTTCGATTTGAAGTCCTTCCAGACCCAATATCTCTGTCAGCCGCTCATGCTTCACATATTTCCGCACCTCGGGCTCCCAGAGAATGACACGCATAATATCCAGATGTGTCTTTACCGTCTCCATAAAGCTCAAATACACCACTTCCAGAAAATCCGCAAGAGGCATCCTGACACAGTCCCTCATACCGATAAGGTCGCTCAAGGAGCTGGATATTTCTTTAATATTGTCCTCAACCGCCGCCTCAAAAATTTCCTTCTTTCCATTGGGAAAATAATGATACAACAGGCTGTCCGAAAGGTTCACACTGCGTGTAATCGCTTTTACGGTGGTTCCTTTATATCCTTTCTCCGCAAAAAGCTTTACTGCAGAGTCCAACAGTTTCTTTCTGGTATCCATTGTAGGTTCCTGCAGATATGCCTCTTTTTTTCTCATATGTTCTCCGTTTCCGCGCCTCCATGCTCCGGCACCGCTTGCTCATAATAGGGTTTCGCAGTTTGTAATCGACCTGTGCTACAGTCCGTTCCGATCGGGATTGAATATTTTCATTGAATATTCACTTAATTTATTATAACATCCGAAGAACGGAATGACAATCGCTTTCAGAAAATACTTACAAAGTCCTTTTATGCGCTATGCAAACAACAAAAAATCTGTTAAAATAGATAGTAGGAAATTTTCATAAAAAGCAAGAAAACAACTAAGAAATCAATTCAGACGGAGGTACTGTCATGTTAAACGAAAAATTAGAGGATATCATCCATATGCTTCCCCTCATCCAGCAGTTAAATGCCGAAGATGTATATCTTGCGGTAATCGACAAGGATTGTGTCATTCAAGGATTTTCCCTACCTGACGGAGCCACTCCCAACATGCAGATCGGCGATACTTTTGCAGACCCCACCGGAGCTTTGAATGAAGTTCTCAAAACGGGAATCGCAAAACACAACCGCCTTCCCGCCAATAAAAACGGGGAGATTTTTGACGGCATGCTGGTTCCCGTTAAAGACGGCTCGACCATTGTGGGATGCGTTGCCTGCACCTACTCCGCATCTATGAAGGATGAGACCACAAGATTTGCCGTTCAGTTTCAAGAGTCCGTAGCCAATATCGATGAGTCCATCCGAACTGTGGTAGAGGGAATCGAAAACCTGTTTGAGATGCTGACTGCCATGAATCATATGACCGCTAATGTGGAAAGCGATGTTCATAATGCCGTTGATGTGGTAAATAAGATTACAGGCAATGCTTCCCGCTCCAATATTCTGGCATTAAACGCCTCCATTGAAGCGGCCCGGAGCGGCGAACACGGCAAAGGCTTTGCCGTAGTTGCCACCGAGATGGGCAAACTTGCCAATGACAGCGGAAGTTCCGCATCCGCCATTAAAACTACCTTAAACACCATTACCGAGCATCTTGTGTCCATTACCTCTTCCATCAAGGATGCTAACGATGTGGCAAAAGAACATCTGGAAAACATGAATTCCATCCAGAAGGTTTTGGCAGAGTTGAATTCTTTTGCGGAAAAACTGCAAAGGGATCTTAACCGTTAAGCGCCCCTGCAATATCTTCTCTCATAGCGATTACCGCTGCTCTGGAGGCATCCGCATAATTTTCAGCGCCATATCCGGCGTACTGCTCCTGCTGGTATGCCGCAATGATGCCTCTGGAGGAGTTTACAATGGCTCCCAGCCCGTCTTTGTCAAAGAAATGCACCAGATCCGCGCCTTTTCCGCCTTGGGCTCCATATCCCGGCACCAGAATAAACGCCTTGGGCATGATTTTCCGCAGCGCCTTTCCCTGTTCGGGATAAGTCGCTCCTACCACTGCCCCCACATAACTGTAAGAATCCCCCATGCACTCTGCGCCCCATCTTGCTACCGTTTCACCTACGATTTCATATAAGGGTTTCTCGCCTTCCCCTGACTGTACCTTGCGGTCCTGAAATTCTCCGCTGGAAGGATTGGAAGTCTTTACCAGCACAAAGATTCCCTTCTTTTCTTCCTGACAGACCTTGATAAAAGGATTCACACCGTCCGAACCCAGATAGGGATTCACCGTCACAAAATCCTCGTTAAACCCATAAAAAAAATTGCTTCCCACCTGTACCTTACCCAGATGACCCACAGCATAGGCTTCGGAAGTGGAACCGATATCCCCTCTCTTGATATCGCCGATCACGATTAATCCCTTCTCTTTACAGTAATCCACCGTTTTCCGAAAAGCCACCAGCCCCGGAATGCCAAACTGCTCATACATGGCAATCTGGGGCTTCACTGCGGGCACCAAATCATAAATGGCGTCCACGATTCCTTTATTGTACTGCCAGATTGCTTCCGCCGCACCTTCCAGAGTCTCGCCATACTCTGCAAACGCCGCTTTTTTGATATGCTCCGGCACGAATTTCATCATGGGATCCAGCCCCACCACAATGGGGGCATTGAGTTTTTTAATCTTTTCCACCAATTTATTAATCATTTTATGCAAACCGCCTTATCGTTTTACTATTGTTTCGTTATCGTTTTCCCACATTTTACCGTGTTGACAAAAACTGCATTTCCCGCTGTGCCACATCGTCATCGGGATAAGATTTTAAATAATTTTCCAAAAGCACTGCCGCTTTCTGGTACTCTCCCAGATACTCATAAGTCATGATCTCATTAAAAGATAAAACCTGTATCATTCCGCTGTTGGGAATCTGCATTCCCGCCTGAAAAGCTTCCAGCGCTTTTTGATAATCCTGCTTCGCTATCTCGCAGAGCCCCAGTTGATTGTACATCTCCGCATTCTGGTCATCCTTGGCAATATAACTGTTGTACACATTGGCGGCATAATTGTATTCCCCCGATGCCTCATAGGATTTTCCCAGATACAGATAACAACCGGCTCCGCCTTTGTTCTTGGCTTCCTCCAATTCCAGCGCCGCTTTCTGATAGTCGCCCATGTAATAATACATCCGTCCCCTGTCATAGGCAGTGATGGACTTATCTCCACTCTCCAAAGCGCTCTGCAGATATTCCAGACCGACGCTCCTGTACCCGTAACGCTCCAATACCTGATAGACCTGTACCAATCTGTCGTAATTCTTGGGTTCCATGGACAATACCTTGTCCAGATCCGCCTTGCCGTTCTCATAACTGCCCTGAGCCAGCCGGATGCTCCCCCTCAGAAAATAAGCGTCCTTCTCGTTGCTTTTCATTGCCAGAATGGCATCGTAAACCGCTTCCGCTTCCGCATACTGCCCGCTTTTTGTATAAGCCGCCGCCAAATAATAATTCAGGTCATAATCCATGGACTCCACAAAACCGCTACTGTCTGCCAGCGCTTCCTTAAAGCATTCGATTGCCTGTCCATAATCCGTAAGCCCCATATATGCAATGCCTTTTCCTCTGGCAATCAGACGGGCGTCTTCTCCCTGCGCTGCTGCCGCCTCAAAACAGGCAAGCGCTTCCTGATATTCCAGATTCTGCGCCATCTGCATTCCTTCTTCTATTTTGGCATTACTGCTCTTGCAGCCCGTCAGCATCCCCGAAAGAAGCAGGCAGACCGCCGCGCACAGACATGCTTTTCCTTTGTATGATTTCATTCATGATACCCCCGCATATCGCAGGCTTCTGCCTGCGATACTGCTACTGTGACCGGTTTTCCGTTTAAACACCACTCTGTTCCTCAAGCTGGGATGTGCAATGGGGACATCTGGTTGCCTCAATGGAAATCTCGCTCTTACAGAAGGGACATTTCTTTGTGACAGGCGCTGCCGGCTCCTCTTTCTTTTTAAATTTATCCCCGATACCGTTGATAAGCTTTATCAGGCAGAAAATGACCAGCGCCGTAATCAGAAAATTGATCACCGCGGTGAGGAAATTGCCATAGGACAGTACAGGCGCATTTTCCCCGCTTCCCATTTTAAATTTCAGGCTGCTGAAATCCGTCCCGCCAAAAATTCCTAAAATAGGTGTCAGAATATCTTCATTCAGTGAGGTAACAATGGAGGTAAAGGCACCGCCCACAATAACACCCACTGCCATATCCATTACATTGCCCCGCATGATAAATTTCTTGAATTCACTGATAAATCCGCTCTTTTTTCCCATAGTAACCTCCATTCTGCCACCTTTCAGTTGGCAGTTCAAATAGTAAGGAAAAACGCCGATTTTGCGTTTTTCTACTTCTTATAGTAACACAACCCGTCCCCAATCTCAATAGAACTTTTTAAGAATTGCAAGTTGCCCCGCAATCTTATATACTAATATTATAAAGGAGAATGGTTATGAAACAGGCAAACGAAAACAGAAAGCATATGCAGAACATCACGGAAGATATCCGGCAGGGCAGTTTTAAACGGGCATATCTTCTTTGCGGAGAAGAACGCTATCTGCGGAAGCAATATACGAAACGCCTTCAAAATGCCATGTGTAATGGGGGCGACACCATGAACACCCATTTTTATGACGGAAAGAATATCCCCATCGGCGAAATCATCGATTTGGCGGAAACCATGCCCTTCCTTGCCGAGAGACGGGTTATCTTTATCAGCAACAGCGAACTTTTCAAATCCGGCGGCGAACAGTTGGCGGAATATCTCTCCTCCCCCAATGAATCCACCTACTTTATCTTTACGGAAGAAAATGTGGACAAACGCTGCAAGCTCTACAAAACCGTACAGTCAAAAGGATATGCGGCGGAATTTACCGAGCAGGACGAGGACACATTAAAACTCTGGATTGCCCAGACCCTGAAGCAGGAAAACAAAAAAATCACAGAGAATACCGCCCGGCTTTTTCTGGAAAGAACCGGAACGGATATGGAAAATATCCAAATGGAATTGGAAAAGCTCATCTGCTACTGCATGGACAGGGAAGTAATTACCCCCGAAGATGTGGACGCCATCTGCACTACCCGGATCAACAACCACATTTTCGGCATGATAGACGCCATTGCGGATAAACAGCAAAAGAAAGCTTTGATGCTTTATTATGATCTCCTTGCCTTAAGAGAGCCCCCCATGCGCATCCTGATTTTGATCGCAAGGCATTTCAACCAGCTTCTTCAGATCAGGGAATTGCAGCAGGGCGGATATGACAGTAAAACCATCGGAGAAAAAACAAAGCTTGCCCCTTTTATCGTGAAAAAGTGCGCCGCTCAGGCCGGACGCTTTAAAGTTTCCGACTTGAAAAGGGCTCTGGTACAATGTGTGGAAACGGAAGAAGCCATCAAAAGCGGCAGACTGAATGACAATATCAGCGTAGAAATGCTTATTTTATCCATTATTTAAAAATCATTTCACATAACAATAGCCTGTTACGCCCTTTCTCCCGAATTTCAGGGTGACGGCTCCGCTTGTCTGTGTTCTGAGTATGCTGCTCTGCGCTTCTTCCAGCCGCCCAAGCAGCTCCTCATGAGGATGCCCGTACCGGTTGTTTCGCCCGCAGGAAATTACGGTTAAATCCGGCGCAGTCCATTTCAAAAATTCTTTTGAGGTAGAGTTTTTGGAGCCATGATGGGCTGCCTTTAATACAGTAATATGATAAATTCCTCTTTCCTGCAGTTCCTTTAGCAGACTCTCTTCGCCTTCTTTTTCCACATCTCCTGTCAACAACAGGGTATTTTCTCCAAAGTCCACATAAAAACATTGGGATGCCGCGTTTCCTTCCATGGCGGAATTCTCCGGAGGATGCAGACAGGTCACGGTAGTCTCTCCCGTTTTCAGGCTGTATCCTTTATAAATATAGGCGGCGGAGTTTGAAAGTGTGCTTTCAAACTTCCACTTTTCTTCACTTCCTTTGTCTGTGGTAGGCGACAGATAAAGCTGCCCCACGGTAAATCCCCACTGCGCCCTGTTCTCCAGAAGCTCTTCCAGACCGTTACAGTGGTCCGCATCAAAATGAGATACAAAAATACCGTCAATATGACTGATACCATGATATTTTAAAAACGGCTTCAGCACATACTTTCCCACCTGACTGCGGTTGCTGCTTCCGCAGTCAAAAAGATAAACCCTGCCTTCCTTTGTTCTCAGGCAGATGCAGTCCCCCTGTCCTACATCCAGAAATGTCACACTGTCCTCTCTTTCAAAATTCAGTGCAAAAATCATCGCTAAAGCAATGACCAGAACAGTCAATATCGCCTTTTTGCTTACATTTCCAAACTTTTTAACTTTCATAATCCCCAAGGTTCCAAAAAGAAGCAAATAGTACAAAATAATCTGCCAAACCTTGGGATGTCCCGGATTCCACAGGGAAAAGGGCAATGCGGCAAAAAAACGGCATAGCGCCTCGTATCCCTGTAAAATCAAGCAATCCACGGTTCCTACCACCCCCAGTCCCGGCACCATCATAGCGACCAAACCGGTCAATAGCACTAATGTCATAAAGGGAATCACTATCATATTCAATGCTATAGAGTAGGTGGGAACTTCAAAATAGAACCAAAGTTGTATGGGAAGCGTCATCATGGTAATAGATAAGCAGGCTAAAATTGACTGATATAGTCTGCCGCCCAATTCCCTCCAAACATTCCTTACAAGTGTCTGTGGCTCTTTTCTCTGCGCTTTTTGGGTCTCATCCTTGTTCAAAAAGGCGGGATAAAACATCCCAATGCCAAATAAGGACCCAAAAGACAGCAAAAAACCGCTGTGGCTCAGATACAAAGGATTCTGCCATACCATAAGCGCTGCCAGCAGGGCAGCCGCCGTCAGCATATCATAGGTACGCCCTACTATCTCGGCTGCCATACGAAGCAGATACATTCCCACGGCCCGGCAGGTGGATATCCCGAACCCCGTCATTATCCCATATAATAACAGGATACACCCGCCGCAGAGCGCCGCGAGAAAGGGCGGCGCGTGCAGTCTGCGTAACAGCTCATAGATTCCCATGCCGATAATCGTAATATGAAGCCCCGAAATACTTAAAATATGTATGATTCCGTTTCGCTGGTAGAGCTCCTTTATCTCCTCATCAATCCCCTTTTTCTCACCCAGAAGCATAGCCGCCATAACGGAAGCCTCTTCTTCCGGAAAAATACGGAAAAGCCTTTCTCTCCAATATGCTTTCAGCCTATACAGCATTTCTTTCCATCGGGAGTAATCCTCACTCTTTGCAAGGAGTTTTACATCCGTCAGTTTCCCGCCAATCTTCAGTGTCCTATAATATTTTGCGGCGTCAAATTCGCCGGGATTGGTCGCTGTGCGGAAGCTTCCGAGCCTTCCCCGCACCGTCACCCGGCTCCCCAGCAAAAGCTCTTCCGGCGCAAATTCTTCCGACTGACCGATTATATGATAAGTAAGTGGTATATTCTGCTGATCTGCAATGTTTGATATTTCAGAATTGTATGATGTTACCTGTTCTAAACTTATGGAATCCAGATAAAAATAATCCCTGTCTTTTTGGTATACCCTGCCTGTAATGACAACTTCGCGGTCCTCCTGCAAAGAACCGCCTTCCGCCGTTCCTTCGCAAATCCATTGTTTTAGGGCCGCAATGATGATCAGGCAGAAGCAGAGCCACATCAACGGTCTCCTCATGCGTTCCTCGTTCTTTCTGCCAATCGTAATTTTTAAGGTTCCAATTTTGTCACATAATCCAGATTTCTTTCAAATGTATTGGTGCTGAAAAAGTCCACAGGCGCTTCTCCGTTAACCAAAATCTGCACTTTATTGACATTACTCAATTCCGTCAAAGAATCCACGATAGCATAGACAGCCACCTCCACGGATACATTGTCGGTAACGCTGAGAAATCCGGAATCCAGATTCACATAACAGATTCCGTCCTTCGTCATAATATTGATAAGCTTTGTCTCCGGATTGATAGCCGGGTATAAGCCTGAAGACTGGCTGCTCGGTCCCGCTATCAGTTCCTCCACCACGAAACGCTCCAGGGGTGTGTTGGTGGAATAATACTTCTCCCGATAAGAGGCTATCAGTTGATTCCCTCCTTCACTGGCAAAATAGAGCTTCAGCCTCACCTGTTCATAAGTATTAATCTCGTTTCCGTCATTGTCTATAAACTGCTTGGCGCTCATCCAGCCTACCTGTTCACCGGCATTATCGTAAAGCTGCTGTCCCTCCACGGTAATGCCCACATAGCTGATTTCTTCAATCTGGGTTAATGTGCGCACAATCGCCGCCCGCACCAATACCTCCGTAGTGGCGGGCAGTTCTCTGTATGCCTTATCCATATCCAGCGTCACTCTTCCGTCCTGCGCATCCATCTTCAGCACCTTAAACCCCATTCCCAAGGGCACCTTATATTCCGGCTTCTCCGGCAGAGTGGACAGACAGTCCACCAGCTCCTGCAATTGTTCCTCCGCAGTCCCGCCTTTTAAAACATATTCGTGGTTTTCCACCTTTGTTTCGGAATTGCTGATATAATATATGGACACTTTATTTTCATCACTGTTTTCTTTTTTACCGCAGCCGGCAAGCCCTATAGCGCATAAAATCATCAGGCTAAGCCAAAACAGAAACTGCCCTCGCATTTTCTTCATAAAATCTCCAATCCGTTATGCAATATAGTTTAAAGAAATCTTTACGGTAAAGCAGGAGCCCTGCCCTTCCGTGCTGGTCACCGTAATCGAACCCCTGTGCATCAGAACCGCGCTTCTGGTAATGGCAAGCCCCAGTCCCGTACCGCCTATTTTTCTTGAATGGGATTTGTCCACTCTGTAAAAACGCTCATAGATATATGCCAGAGAATCTTCCGGAATACCGATTCCCGAATCGCTGACCTCCAATGTAAAAAACTGATGGTCGGCATCCAGCACCACTTTAACCCATCCGTGTTCCTTATTGTATTTAATGGCATTCTCCACCAGATTGGTGATAATCATGGACATCTTCACTTCATCCACTTCCGCCACCACGGGACGGACGCTCTCAAACACCACTTCCACATCCTTCTTGCGCGCAATGGGACGCAGCCGCTTTAAAATTAATTCCGTCAGCTCGTTAATATTCAAGGATACAATGTTAAGCGCCTGCACCTTCTTATCCATCTTGACCAATGCCAGCAAATCCGTGATGATCTGATTCTCCCTGTCAATCTCCGATACGATATCTTCCATAAACTCCCTGTACAGCTCCGCAGGAGCTCCCTCCTGTGAAAGCAGCGAATCCGCCAGAACCTTCATGGAGGTCATGGGGGTTTTCAGCTCATGGGACACATTTGCCACGAATTCCTGTCTGGAATCATCCAGCGTTTTCATGCGCTTCAGCATCTGATTGAACGCTTCCACAATATGCTCCGTCTCCGCATAATCCGAAACGGAAATACTCTCGTCGCTGTAACCCGCCTTTACTTTATTAATGGCGTCCGTAACCCGGTTAAAAGGCCTTGTCAGCGCCACCGATAAAACCATCGCCAGCCCGAAAATGGCAATAATCATAATGGTCTCCAGAATCAAAGAATTCCGGTTTAACAGATTCATGGTAGTAACAATACTTTCGTTGGAAATACTCGTCAGCATAACCCCCATGACTACGCTCACGGGGTCTGTACCGTTCTCACCGCTTAATGTGCCGACAATAGGGATGGTCATCTCAATATAGCCGTGCTCCGGGTCATAATGGGAAATATTTTCTCCCCGAAAGCATTTGATGACTTCCTCCGAAATAATGGTTTTCCCTTCGCTGATACCATATGTATCTTTAATGACCTTAAAATTACTGTTGATAATCATCACACGACCTTCATACAGATTGGAAAGCATTTCCAATTCCGCATTGATGACCGCCTTTGAATTTCGATACGCCTGTTCTTCCGAACGGTAATTCGTCAGATAATTATTATTTACCAGATGATTCGCAATAATTTTTAACTGATTCTGTACGGTAGCCACACGCTGGTCCACCGCGCGGCTTTCATAATTATTCACAATTCCGTAACGCATCCAGATACTGGGGACAATGCCTACCGTCAGTATGATCACAAAAATACGGGCACGCAGGCTTCTCAGAAACACCAGACTTCTCAGCTTTTGCTTTACTATCTCAATCATTTCAACCTTCCAGTCATAGAATTTGTCTGCGGGTCAACTGTTTAAGAAATAATACCCTACTCCCCACTTGGTATGTACATATTTAGGTTCGCTGGGATTGGATTCTATTTTCTCGCGCAATCTTCTGATATGTACGTCAACCGTTCGCACATCTCCGGGATAATCTGCTCCCCACACCAGTTTTAAAAGGCTTTCCCTGCTGTATACCTTGTTGGGATTGGTCATTAAAAGTTCAAGCACTTCAAATTCCTTGGCTGTCAATCCGATCTCTTTACCCGATATGTACGCTCTTCTTCCCTCGCAGTCTAAACGCAGCTCTCCGCTCTCCACAATCCTTGCCGCTGTCTCCGCCGTTTTTTTGGGCTCCGTTCTGCGCATGATTGCCTTAATGCGCGCCTTGACCTCCAAAATATTAAAAGGCTTGGTGATATAATCATCCGCACCGTACTCAAGTCCCAGAATCTTGTCCATATCGTCCCCTTTTGCCGTAAGCATGACAATAGGAACATTGGAAAATTCCCTGATCTGCTGACACACTTCAAATCCCGTAAGCTTCGGCAGCATTACATCCAACAGGATAATATCATAGTGATAATTTCTTGCATAGGCTAACGCCTCTTCTCCGTCATAAGCGCAGTCAACCTCCATGTCATCCTGCTCCAAGCTGAAACGGATTCCCTTTACAATCAACTGCTCGTCATCCACCACCAAAGCTCTCTTGGCTGCCATTTGTCCATCCTCCCGCTACTTTACCGTAATGTTGTCACAAATTTTCTTATAGGCGTTTTCCTTGATGCCCGGCACCTTCATAATGTCTTCTTTGCTTTGAAAAGGACCGTTTTCTTCCCTGTAAGCAATAATATCGCCTGCTCTCGCCTCTCCGATTCCCGAAAGGGTACACAGAGCGTCTGCGCCTGCCGTATTGATATTCACAAGCCCGGTTCCGGTCTGTCCGTCCAAAATCTGCGCCGACAGCTCCTCACTTTCCTCCACACTGGGGAAATACAGTTTCTCACCATCTTCCACTTTGGCTGCCAGATTGACATAAGAGGTTTCCGCATCTTCCGTAAAGCCTCCCGCCGCCTGTAAAGCATCCGAGACCCTGCTCCCCTGCGGCAGCTCTACCACTCCCGGAGAGACAACACAGCCGCACACATGCACAAAAATCTGCTCTGCTTCTGCAATTTCCCTTTCCTGCGATTCCTCATCCCGAATTATTTCCCGATTCAGCGTTTCTTCTTTTACGGGAATCTGTATCGCAGCATCCCTTGTGCCGCAGCCCGAAAAAGCATACAACACGATAAGAAAGAACAGTCCCGCCATTCTTCCTTTTCTACAAAGATTTTGTTTTTCTTTCATCATAGTCCCTCTTTTCCGGCAACATATGATTGCCTTTTTACAAGAGGGCTGCCTTCTATGCTGTAATTCTAATTGTAAGACAAATATGGAAAATTTACAAGTGACTTTTATACTATTTCCATTTAAAAATAATAATTCCTATAACAGCAGCCGCCATACCCACAGCTTTTCTCCATTCAAAAGGCTGTTTCTCCACTCCGAACCATCCCAAAAGCTCTATGACATACGCCACAAGAAGCTGGGAGACCACTATCAGCATAACCGCCCTTGCCGGTCCCAGCCCGTCCATACTCTTTATCACGGTATAGGTGATAAAAGCGCCTATTGCACCTCCAAGCAGCATATATTTCGGCTCTACGCTCCAAACCTTGGTCAAAGAGCTTCTATCCGTCACCGCCCATGCCCCCAGACAGACCAAAAGCGCCGTAAACTGCACAAATGCGCTTGCCGCCCAAATGCTGGAAGCTTTTGTCACCTGTGTATTAAATATGCCCTGTACGCTCATCAGCGCTCCGGAAATCAAAGCAATCAAAAAACCAATCATGGGATACCACCTTTCTGTAAACTTCTCTTTTTGAGAATACGGTTTACATTGGTATCATATCCCACAATTGGTTATTTATTCTCACAAACCCCTGCAAATCCAAATAGCGTATTGCAGTTTAGGAAATCTTAAAGAAGGAAACGCTTTCTTCCAGCTGCGTCACCACATTCCTCAGCTCTGCGGCCTGAGTGCTTACCTCTTCGATATTTGCTCTCAATTCCTCTGCGGAAGCGTTTGCCTCCTCCGCGCAGGCTGCGTTTTCTTCGGAAATACCGGACAAATCTGTAATGGAATCCAAAACTCCCACCTTATTCTTATCGGTAATGGCTACCAAATCCGTAATCTTGCTTACCGCATCCGCCGCATTGGTGATATTGTTCTCCACATCGTCAAAGCTGCGGTTCACACTCTTGAGAGCGCCGGACTCTTTGCCTACCGCATCCTGAATCTGTCCTGCAATCTTGGTACATTCTTCTGTCTTGGAAGTAATCTTTTCAATAATCGTCTGAATCTCCTGAGCCGAAGAATTAGACTGTTCCGCCAACTTCTGGATTTCACTTGCCACAACCGCAAATCCCCTTCCGGCTTCTCCCGCCCTTGCCGCCTCGATACTTGCATTCAGTGACAAAAGGTTGGTCTGGTTGGAGATATCCATAATCATCTGTGCCGCAGTGGTAATCTGCTTCACCGCATCGCTAACCTCGGAAATACTGCTGATAACATTATTAGCGCTCTCGGTGGTATAACTGTTGGCTTTGAGCAGCTCGTCCAAATCTTTCTTAGCCCCTTCGCTTACCTCGGTAACTTTTGCGGTCACTTCCTGAGTAGCGCGCGAACTGTCGGAAATGGAAGTGATATTGTTGGAAATCTGATCCATATCCATGGCCTGCTTTTCTACGGAGCCTGCCATGCTCTGCGCACCATATGCCAATTCTTCCATTGTCGTGCTCAGATCCTTCACGGCGCTTGCACAGTTTTCAAGGGAATCATCTATATGTATGGCAGAAGTATTTACCGTACCGGAACAGGTTAAGATGGAACCTGCCACCGTAGATAACTGATTTTGCAGTACCTCCATGGCATTAGCCACTTCATACATTTCCCGGATGATGTTTTTATTCTGTATCTTAAAGTTCAGGTTGCCTTCGGATAATTGCACGGTATCATTGCGGAGAACATGAATATTCTTTGCCAGCATAGCGCCTATGATAAATGCCGCTACCACGATGATGCCCAACAGCACAACACAGCTGACAAGCACAAAGAAAAAGAATTCTTTGGTTGCATTGGTCAGGTCGGAACTGGGCTTGCCCGTAAAGAACATACCCACTACTTTGCCGTCCTGCTCCATCGGAATATAATATCCGTAATAATCACTGCCGCCGATGGTAATGTTCTTTGCAAAATAGGTGTTGCCCTGTTCTAAAACAATTCTCTTCACTTCATCGGAGCATTGGGTCATAAGCATACGGTCGCCCTTTTCATCCTTGACCGTCGTCATATAACGCGTATCCCCGTAAAACACGGTACACTCTACTCCCGTCTCTTCCCTGATTGTATCAACGATTTCATATTCGCTGGAAAGATTGGTTTCTCCTTTAAAAAGCTCCCCGTCAATCAATTGATATTTCCCTGAGTCGATGACATAAAAAGTTTCCATCAAAGTATAACCGGTTGCTTTCAATGTCCCCTCAATTTCATTTTCGGCTGCCTGTCTCATATGACTGCTTGCCAGAAAAACAGTACAAACCGCCAAAATCAACGCCGGTATCAGACATAGCATAACGAAAATTGTCACGATACTTAGTTTCTTTTTACCCTTCATAACCCTTTTCTCCTATGATAGATGTAATTTATTTCACCATTTAGCAGAGTACCTGACAGAAGACAACAATATCCGTTACCCCCCCCGAATGGCTCCGTCTTTTACATTATACACCATTATTCCTATAAATAAAAGAAAAATTTTTACATTTGCATTCCGTTCTCCAATTCCACAACCTGTTCCGTCACATCCGCGCCGTTCCACACCTTAGAAAACACAATTTCCAATTTGATCCAGAAATTGGCTGTTTCCATCATCTTAGGCATGGGTATGCTCTTTCCGTACTCCATGGCAAATACCCGTAACGGTTCATACATGGCATTTGCTTCGCTGCTTGCCGGAACCCTGCCGCTTCGCTCGTACAGGCTGCCCGCATAATCCTTTGTCAGATATGCCGCAAAACGGTTTGCCAATTCTTTTTTGGTGGAATATCCGTTAACCGCCACCACATTGGTCACGGACAGAGAGCGGCTCGCCAACTCCCCGCTTACATCCGGCATAGTGATAAGTCCGTATTCATGGGCAAAGCTTCCGTCCGCTTTGGCATTCTCCAGACGCTTCACAATGTCTGTGGTCCCTATGGTAAACACAATTTTTCCGTCTATAAAATCCTGCACCACGCCGTCATAGGTTACACTATCCGACTCAATAAAGAAAAATTGGTTCAGCGCCTCATAAATCTCCAGGCACCGAATGGTCTCCTCATTGTTAATCCGAATATTCTCCTTATCATCACCGGCGTCTCCTCCCACAATCATATAATTGCCCACGACCCAGTAATTATAAAAAATATCCGAAACATCCCACTCCATAACGCCTTCCACACCTTCCGGCGTCTCATAAGTCTCCGCTATATTTAAAATATCGTCTATTGTGGAAGGCAGGGCGTCCAGAAAATTCTCTTTTTCATTCTGCTGTGCCCACTCTTGAAGATAATCGGCATTATACACCAATACACTGGTCTCATAACACAAAGGATATCCCACTTTTTTGCCATGATAAGTCACCGCGGACAAAGCTGCCTGCGGAAAATACTGTTCACTGCAGATACCTCCTTCATCGGAAATCTCCGCTGCAAGTCCTGCCAGATAAGCTTTTTCCAATGACTCATTGCCCACAAGATAAGCATCCGGAGCCTGTTCCTCCTCCATGGACGCTTTATTGATTGCCTCAAGATAAGCATTCTCCGAGGTGAGCACCGGAATGACCCTGACATTCTCTTTTTCGCTGAATGCCACGGCTGCGCTGTTAATATACTCGCTTAATCCTTCCTCGGAATACCAGAAATAAATCGTTTCTTCATTATTATTAAACCATGTCGGCCGGCTCTTTTCCTCACTGCTGATTTCAAATGTACTGCCATAGATTGCGGCGCCTGCCACAGCCACCACGGCCGCTGCCGCAAGAAACCTGTTTTTCAGATTCATAATGTAATGCAGTCCTCCAAAATTGTAATCATCTCGTCAATATGTTCCTTTGTAATAATAAGAGGCGGCACAAAACGGATGATGTCAGGACCGGCGTTAATCAGGATAAGACCTTTCTCCACCGCCCTGTTAATCACATCCGCCACAGGTCTGTCAAACACAAGCCCCTGCATGAGTCCTACGCCTCTTCTTTCCAAAATGCAGCCATATTTTGCCGCCAGTCTCTCAAGCTCCTGTTCCAGATAAGGAGCAACTTCCCTTACATGCTCTATTATGTGATTTTTTTCGAATAAATCAAACACCTTTTCCACAGCCGCTGCCGCCAGCGGATTGCCGCCGTAAGTGGTTCCGTGGTCCCCCGCTGCCAGAGAATTCTGCGCCACTCTTTCCGTCATCAAAAACGCCCCCACCGGCACGCCGCAGCCCAACGCTTTCGCCGTGGTCATGATATCCGGCTTTACGCCGTAACGCTGCCATGCATACAGATATCCGGTGCGTCCCATACCGCATTGCACTTCGTCAAAAATCAGCAGAATATCCCTCTCGTCGCAAAGAGCCCGCACTTTCTTTAAAAAATCCTCCGTCGCAGGGAACAAACCTCCCTCTCCCTGCACCGGCTCTAACATAATGGCACAGGTCCTATCCGTCACCTGTGACAGCACACTGTCAAAATCATTCAAATCGGCAAATTTTATATTTCCGATTAATGGCTCAAAGGGCTCCCTGTATTTGGGATTGCCGGTCACCGCCAATGCCCCCATGGTTCTCCCGTGGAAAGAATGATTCATGGCAATGATTTCATGTTCCGTGCCGCCGTCCTTTAAATAGGCATATTTTCTGGCTGCCTTGATAGCGCCCTCGCAGGCTTCCGCACCGGAATTGGTAAAAAACACCCTGTCCATGCCGGATGCCTTTTTCACCTTTTTGGCTGCCTCCACCGCGGGCACATTATAATAGTAGTTAGAGGTATGAATCACTTTGTCTATCTGAGCCTTTAAGGCGTCATTGTACTCTTTATTATTGTATCCCAATGCAAACACGGCAATTCCTGCCACAAAATCCAGATATTTTTTACCTTCGATATCATACAGATAAACGCCGTCCCCCCTGTCAAGCACAATCTGATAACGATTATAAGTATGAAGCAGGGCTGCTTCCGCCTCTGCAATGTAATTTTTCATAGTTTCGCCCATGGTCTTTTCCTTTCGCAATTCATTATTATCGGCAATAACCGGTTTTTAAAGCGGCTGACTGTCACAAAACTTGTCCCGCTTAATGCCCAAAGCGAGATTGTCGTCATCGGAAATAATAGCGGTGCCTATGCCGTCCTTGGTGAAAATTTCCAGAAGCAGACAATGGGGCACACGCCCGTCCAGAATATGGACACGGCTGACTCCTGCGCGGATTGCCTCCGTACAATTGTGCAGCTTGGGCAGCATACCGCCGCCGATAATGCCACTCTCAATCAGTTTATCCGCTTCCGACGCGGTAAGTCTTGAAATAAAGGAATTTTTGTCCTCAATATTGCGGTACAGCCCCTCTATGTCCGTTAAAAATACCAGCTTATCCGCGCCCACCGCCTTGGCTATGGCACAGGCAGCGTCATCCGCATTGATATTATAGGTGTCAAAATCATCATTCAATCCCACAGGCGCCACAATGGGCAGAAAATCATTTTCCAGCAAATCATAAAGAATCTTAGCGTCCACTTCTTTAATATCTCCCACATATCCGATATCCTTGCCGTCGGAATATTTCTTGTCCACTTTCAGCAGTCCGCCGTCCTTGCCGCTGATGCCCACAGCCTTTACCCCCAGCTCCTGCACCATCTTCACCAGATTTTTATTGACCCTGCCAAGAACCATCTCCGCAATTTCCATGGTTTCTTCATCGGTCACGCGAAGTCCGTTGACAAACTGAGGCTCTTTGCCTACTTTTTCCACCCAGCCGCTGATGGCTTTACCTCCCCCATGTACAATAATGGGCTTAAAGCCTACCAGTTTTAACAGAGTGACATCCTTAATCACATTTTTCTGCAGTTCTTCGTCACTCATGGCGCTGCCGCCGTATTTCACCACGATGATTTTTCGATTGAAACGCTGGATATAAGGCAGCGCCTCAATCAAAACCTCCGCTTTCTGCATAATCTTCTGCATATCTTTCTCTTCCATAAACATTCTCCGTTTCTGTGCATATTCCGGGTCCACTTTGTTGCAACTGTGCATATCGGATTTGTGCCAAGCCATACACAGCTTTGTATGCACAGCCCCTCTTGCCACAAGCCGGAAATTCGGGCTCAAGCACAATACTCGCAAAACAAATCCTCTCGCACGCATGAAAAACGCCGCCCAAAGAGGGGGCTAAAGCCCCTCTTGCGTTTTTCGGCGCGAAGCCTTAGATTTTCTAAGGCGCTGTCTTTCAAGCGCCTTAGAAAATCTCTTCGCGCTAGGAGCGGTAGTCCGCATTAATCTTCACATAATCATAGCTTAAATCGCAGCCCCATGCAACGGCTTCCTCACTGCCCATGTGCATATTGACTAAGGCAGTCACTTCCTGCTCGGAGAGTATCCTTGTCGCCTCTTCCTCACTATAGTCGCAAGCCACTCCGCCGCCGCAGATTTGAATGCTTCCGCCCTTGCTCTCAAAATAAATATCTACCTTTTCCGGGTCAAATGTTACGCCGGAATAACCCAGAGCGCAGAGGATACGCCCCCAATTTGCATCATGCCCGAAAATGGCTGCCTTGGTCAATGAAGAACAGATAACGGATTTTGCAAGGGTTCTCGCATCCGCCTTGCTTGCCGCCCCTGTTACCTTGCACTCAAACAACGCCGTTGCGCCTTCGCCGTCCCCTGCCATCTTTTTTGCCAGATAAGCAGTAACCGCATGGAGCGCTTCGCAGAAGGCTTCATAATCTGCGCCCTCCGCCGTAATTTCCTGATTTCCCGCAAGTCCGTTCGCCATAACCACAAAGGTGTCGTTGGTAGAAGTGTCGCCGTCCACGGAAATCATGTTAAAGGAATCCACCACATCGGCGCTTACCGCCTTCTGCAGCATCTCCTTTGAAATATTTGCATCCGTGGTCACAAAGCCAAGCATGGTGCACATATTGGGATGAATCATGCCGGAGCCCTTGCACATTCCCCCCAGCGTAACCGTCCTGCCGCCTAACTCCAACTGTACCGCAATCTGCTTATGTACGGTGTCCGTGGTCATAATTGCCTTGGCGGCATCCGTCCCCGCCTCCAAGGTATCCGTCCTTGCCAAAGCCAGCTTATCAATGCCTGCCTCGATTCGCTCCATGGGAAGCTGCATGCCGATTACGCCTGTCGAACCCACAATCACAGCATCTGCAGGCAGTCCCAGAACCTTTCCCGCATATTCCGCGGTTTTTCGGCAGTTTTCCTTTCCTTGCGCTCCCGTGCCTGCATTGGCGATTCCTGTATTGACCACCACCGCCTGCACGAAAGGGGAATTCCTGACGATATCCCTATCCCATAATACGGGAGCCGCCTTTACCACATTGCCGGTAAATACGCCTGCCGCCTTGCAGGGCGCTTCACTCACCACTAACGCCATGTCCTTGCGGTTTGGATACTTCACCTCCGCCTCTATGCCTGCTGCCGAAAAACCCTTCGCTGCGGTCACGCCGCCTTCTATTATCTGCATATCTACTCAGTCTCCTTCCCTATTGGTTAAACGCTGTAATATTCTCCTCATTCAAGGTAAAATCATAATAATTCAAATCCTCACGCTTTGTCCAGCCGATGCAGTTCCAAAACGCATTTCCCACATCATTGCGGGTAAAAGCAATCAGGCTCACCTTATTGATTTTTTCCTCTTTCAGGGCATTCATGCAGTGTACCACCATCGCCTTGCCTATGCCCATGCGCCTGTAATCCGCCCGGACACAGACATGGTACAGACAGCCTCTCCTGCCGTCATGGCCACAGAGAATGCCGCCGACTATAGCGCCGTCCGACGCCACCGCCACCACGCTTGTATTAGGATTTCTTTCGATAAAACGCTCCACACCTTCTTTTGAGTCATCAATGCTTCGGATGCCAAATCCCTTAATGGTCATCCACAACGCTTTCAAGCCGTCATAATCTTCTGTTTTCATGGAGCGTATAGTATAATTTTTATCGCTCATAATGTCCGCCATTTCCGCATATGTTCCTGCCTTAATTTTGTCAAAACTACGCAAATCCAATTCAAAGTGTGAATCTTAGAAGTTCTTTGCGAAACAGCCCCTGCCGTAAGCATACTTTTCTTCACACTATTACGGGAAACAGGGCACCAGATTCAATCCTTCATCCTCATTCAGTCCAAAGAGAAGGTTCATGTTCTGCACCGCCTGTCCTGCAGCACCCTTCACCAGATTATCCAGAGCCCCCATCATAATGATGCGGCTAGTGCGCTCATCAATCACAAAATTAATATCCACATAATTGCTGCCCTCCACCCATTTGGTTTCCGGACAGACTCCCTTGTCCAACACACGGATAAACTTTTCGTCCGCATAATATTTATCATAAACCGCTTTTATCTCTTCATAAGAAGGCAGTGAGCCATCGGGCTTCCTCTTTAAAGATGCATACTCCGTCGCCAAAATCCCCCGATTCATGGGCACCAGATGGGGAGTGAAATTAATCGTCACCTGACAATTTCCCGCATAGCCTAACTGCTCCTCTATCTCAGGGGTATGCCTGTGGCTTGCCACCCCATATGCCTTCATATTCTCATTGACCTCGCAGAACAGATTTGGCACCTTTGCGCTGCGCCCTGCGCCGGAGGTGCCGGACTTGGCGTCCACTATCAGGGTGCTTACATCTATCAGCCCTTCTTTTACCAGAGGATATGCCGTCAAAATGGAACATGTGGTATAGCAACCGGGGTTTGCCACCAGCCGGGTCTCTTTCGTAATCTTATCCCTATTTATCTCGCAAAGCCCATAAACCGCTTCCCCGATAAACTGTGGAGATTTATGCTCCATGCCGTACCATTTTTCATAGACAGCCACATCTTTAATGCGATAATCCGCCGACAAATCCACAACCTTCACCTTGGAAAGAATCTCCTCTGTAAGCAGCCCGGCCAGAAACCCCTGCGGCGTAGCCGTAAAAATCACATCCGCCTGCTTTGCAAGCTCCTGCAGATTGTCATCCTTGCAGACATCCTCCACAATACGGAACATGTTCTGATAAACTTCACTGTATTTTTTATCTATGTAGCTCCGGGAGCCATACCACACAATCTGCGCTTCTTTGTGGTTCATAAGTATCCTCACCAGTTCGCCTCCTGCATATCCGGTAGCTCCTATAATACCCACTTTAATCATAAATCGACCTCCTCGGCAACAAGCCTTATCAATCACTCTTTTGTAATCATACCACTTTTAAAGAAAATGTCCACTACTTTTTTATTTTTATGCATAATTTTGTATATTTTAGAGGCATATATGTATATTTATACATTTTCTGATGTATATTCACGGATTTATTGTATAATTATTTAAAACCCTTCACCAATTTTCTTGCCATGATAAAACTGATGCCCACAATCGCTGCACATATTACAATCACTACCGCAACAGCCCCTCCCGTGCCAATATTTTCAAGCTCTGAGCCCTGCCGGGAAGCCCCTGCCCCAAAAGCATTCTTCCCTAAACCTAACAGTCCGCCGCCTGCTGCCGCGTTTTCCCTTAACGACAAAAAATGTTCCCTTATATGCCCTGTTTTTTCCTCTATAAGCTTTTGAGACGCCAAAACCGCAGCCTGCGCTTCTTCCTCCTGCACTCTGTATGTCTTCAGGTTCTCCAATAAATCATTCCCCGAATCCTCTCCCACTCTCGTCCGGTAAAGCCCGAAATCGGCGCAGCTGTACTTATAATCGTCCGACACATAAAACCAGCACCACTGTTGTGAAACATGCTGTTTGTACGCATCGGCGGCAATTTCCAGCGCTGTTCTCCCGCCCATGGCCCCGATAGGTTCTCTCAGATTCAACCTGATTTTATTTTCCCCATATAAATGAAGATAAGTTTTGGGAGTATCCCATACCCCATATGCAACAGCCGACTCTTCATAAGCCGTTTTGTCAGCCGCTGCTTCCACTGCATCCGTCACGGCTTTGGAGGTCAGCATATGAAATCCATGCCCATATTCACCGTTTTCATCATGAGTCACAATCACCAAAGGCTTGCATCTCCTGATTTCTCCTGCCAGATATTCCGTCATATCATCAAGAGAATACTGCTTTTTTGCAGTTTCTATATTATCCGAATAAACATCTTTAAAATTACCGCAGACAGGATAGTTTGTAAGCCCCGCAGCCCACAGCCCGTCCAGCTTTTCATGTTCCCTGATTCCGGTGGTTGACCAAAATTCCGACATATACACCACTTGAAGCTGCGCCCCTCTGACCACCGCATAAGTAGGGATGATCCCCCCAAGAAAAAGGATTTCATCATCCGCATGAGCGGCAACCAGCATGATATCTGCTTTTTCCACAGGAGGATTCCATATCTGCACATCCTCCGGAAGCCCGCCTTCCCCAAATATTCTGATATCGCTGATGCGCATACCATCCTCCGGAACAGTAATAACTGCGGAAGCCGTGGGACTCTCCAACGAAATATATTCATGGAGAAAACCATGCTCTCCGCAGGAAATATCCCCGTTATCCGTTGTCAGGGTCCACGGCTTTACGGGACTGTCCCATATCATATAAATGCCCGAGATAGAAGAGCCGTCCTTAGACGAAACCGTGACCGTATCACCTTTCCCAAAGGAGCGTGCGGTGCTGTAGCTGCCGTCTTGCAGGCTTTTACTGTCACCGCCTCCCGAAAACACTATGCGGGCGTTTAATTCTTCCGCCGATACGGACATTGCCGGAAGCATGGCAGAGCAAAAACAGGCAAGCATGAAAGCTAAAATATAAGATTTTTGTATTCGTATGTGATTTCCCTTGCTAATATTTTTTCATCTCCTTCCGACTGATGATACTCCGTTTGCTTTATCACAGTTCGTTGAATCGCTTCAAGTGTCCTCTTCTCTTTTGCTCAATTACCATTTTACTATATCATAGGAGCCACTTAAATACAACAAGGGCAGCTCTTGCTTTTCCCAAAAGAATGTTGTATAGTAGTTTCAGATTAAAAAAGGAACCTAAATACATATGTAATGGAGGCATTGATTTATGAAAGAAAAAGTTATCTTGGCGTACTCCGGCGGTCTTGATACCACCGCAATCATTCCCTGGCTTAAGGAAAACTATGACTACGAGGTTATCTGTGTCTGCGTGGACTGCGGACAGGCAGAAGAATTAGACGGTCTGGAAGAGAGAGCAAAGTCCTGCGGCGCTTCCAAGCTTTATATCGAAAATGTCATTGACGAGTTCTGCGAGGACTACATTATGCCCTGCGTGCAGGCAAATGCTGTCTATGAAAACAAATACCTTCTGGGCACTTCCATGGCAAGACCCTTGATTGCCAAGAAATTGGTAGAGATTGCCAGAAAAGAAGGTGCTGTCGCCATCTGCCACGGCGCAACCGGAAAGGGCAACGACCAGATTCGTTTTGAACTGGGCATCAAGGCTCTTGCTCCCGATATTAAGATTATTGCCGCATGGAGAAGCGACAAGTGGACCATGGATTCCCGTGAGTCTGAGATTGCATACTGTCAGGCACACGGCATCCACCTTCCTTTCTCCGCCGATTCTTCTTACAGCCGTGACCGCAATATCTGGCACATCAGCCATGAGGGTCTGGAGCTGGAGGACCCTGCCAACGAGCCCAACTATGACCATCTGCTGGTGCTGGGCACCACTCCCGAAAAGGCTCCCGAGGAGGGCGAATATGTGACCATGACCTTTGAAAAGGGCATTCCCACTTCCGTAAACGGCAAAAAGATGAAGGTTTCCGAAATCATAAGCACCTTAAACGAGCTGGGCGGCAAGCATGGCATCGGCATCGTGGATATCGTGGAAAACCGCGTGGTAGGCATGAAGTCCCGAGGCGTTTATGAGACTCCCGGCGGAACCATTTTGATGGAGGCGCACCGGCAGCTGGAGGAGCTGATTTTAGACCGCGATACCTACTCTGTGAAAAAGGAAATCGGCAGCAAGTTCGCAAGCCTTGTATATGAGGGCAAATGGTTCACCCCCTTACGCGAGGCGGAGCAGGCATTTATCGAAAAGACTCAGGAATATGTAACCGGAGAAGTAAAATTCAAGCTTTACAAGGGCAACATCATCAAGGCAGGAACCACTTCCCCTTACACTCTTTACAACGAAAGCATTGCTTCCTTCACTACGGGCGATTTGTACGACCATCATGATGCGGAGGGCTTCATCAACCTGTTCGGGCTTTCCTGCAAGGTTCGCGCCATGAAGATGCAGGAACAGGGCGAGAAGTTAATCTGATTATGGAAATATTGTTGATTGCTTATCTGGTCATCATAAATATTATAGGATTTGCCATGATGGGCATTGATAAAAAAAGAGCCATCCGGGGTGCCTGGCGCATCTTGGAGGCTTCTCTTTTTACGGCTGCCTTAATCGGGGGAAGCCTTGGCTGCATTTTGGGAATGCAACTCTTCCGCCATAAAACAAGGCATCCAAAATTTCAAATCGGAATGCCTGTTATCTTAATCCTGCAAGCTTGTATTTCCATATTTATTTATAGATATCTTCTGCAGTAATATTTTTATAACCCATATTTTAATACCCCTGCCTTAAACCGTCACCACAATGCCCCCGTCGCTTGCATACAGGCTTCCCACTCCTCTGGTATCCACGATGAGGGATTTCTTAAATTCTGCCCGCTCCTCTATCATCTTCTGCACCTGTTCCGCCCGCTCCGGCGCATTGCAGTGGGAAATCATCAAAGTACAGTCCTTCCTGCCCTTAAGCTCTCCAACTACCATATCCGCCATTTTGATCAAAGCCTTTTTGGTGCCTATGCATTGACCCTTCTGGATAATGACCCCCTTATCCGCCGACATTACAGGCTTTATGTTTAACGCCGACGCCGCCAAAGACTTGATTCCTGTGAGCCGTCCGTTTTTCCTGAGGGCATCCAGATTATCCAGCACAAAATAAGTACGCATTCTGTCGCGGAAAGCTTCTATCTGCTTTACGACTTCTTCAAAAGAAAGCCCCTGCTCCTCCAATTCCATCAATTTCAGGGCAATCTGTCCCTCCCCGCAGCAGGCGGATTCAGAATCCACCACATGAATCTGCTTCTCTCCGTATTTTTCATGATAGAGATTCTTGCCAAGCACCGCGCTGTTGTGGCTTCCGCTTAAGTGGGAAGACAGTGTCACAACATAAATCCGCTCCGCCTCCGCATGATACGCTTCCCTGTACCGCTCCGGCGAAGGACAGGAAGACTTCGGGCACATAGGGCACTCCGCTACTTTGCGCAGAAAGAGCGCCTGATTAAAGCTTTCATCATCCAAAACCCTATAATCCCCTACCTCCAGCTCCAAGGGGATGTTTTCTATCCTGCTATCCTTATATAATTCCTTGGGCAGCTCGCAGCAGCTGTCAATCACTATCTTATAACTCATCTCCGCTCTCCCTTTCCTTCTATTAGCGTTACCGTTTTCCAAGGTCTTTAATCATTTCTTTAAACATTGTTTCCACATCATGTAACTCAAGCAGACTTGTGACATAGTTTTTATTACTACTTATCGTATCATATATTCATATATCTGTAAAGGGAATTTTCCCGGAAATGTTCCGTGATATGTTTTTTGATTGCCACACCCCGCTTTTTCTGCTATACTAGTTACAAATCACACCAAGCGTATTTACTTGCGCAGAAACGAGGTTAAGTATGACATATGAAGAGTTGGTAGCAACCTTAAAACAGGCGTACAGCACTGCAGATGCCAGCAAAATCAAAGAACATGTTGCAATTCAGTTTAATGTGACCGGAGAAGGCTCCGGAGCGCTTTATGTCAAGATTGCAGACGGTCAGATAGACATCCAACCCTATGAATATTATGACAGGGATGTGCTTGTGACCACCTCCGCCGAGAACCTGATTGCCATCGCAGAAGGCAAATTGGATCCCGTGAATGCTTATCTGACCGGCAAAATCAAAGCTTCCGGCGATTTAGGCAAGGCTGTTTTGTTAAAGGAAATCGTTCCGAAGCAGCCAAAGACCAGAGGACGCAAGCCCAAGAAACAGTAAGAAGGAGTACATTCGGATGCGCAGGATGGAATTTAAAATGGAACGATCCGGCTTTCTGGAAGTGGGACAGAAAATTCATGTGACGGAAGGCGTACTTCCCAGCAATTACTATTACACCATTGACCCGGCCCTTGCCATGTCCGCCAATATTCCTTTCAGGGACAGGCTTCGGACTAAAGAGGGCACTGTGGTAGATATTGCGGAAAATGACAGGGGATTTTATGTGACGGCGGAGTTTGACGAACCCGACCCTTAACAGCAGTCCGCAAAGTCCATCCAAACAGAACATTCACACTGAAATTCAAAGGAACAGGGAGGTATTCAAATGTTAAATAAGATTTCAACCCAAAACGCCCCCGCGGCAATCGGACCTTATTCCCAAGGTATTATCACAGGCAATCTGCTCTTTGCATCGGGACAGATTGCAATTAATCCCGCTAACGGCGAAATTGAAGGAGACGACATTGTTTCCCAGACCAGACAGGTCATGAAAAATATCGGCGCGCTTTTGGAAGCGGCGGGCACAGATTATACCAAAGTGGTAAAAACCACCTGTTTCTTGGCGGATATGGGCGATTTTGCCACCTTTAACGAAATTTATGCGGAATATTTTACGGAAAAACCCGCCAGAAGCTGTGTTGCCGTAAAGACCCTTCCCAAAAATGTACTTTGTGAAGTGGAAGTTATCGCAGAAATCTAAGCCGGGGTTATAAGGCTATGAACCGCAAAACCACAAGAAACAGTTTTCTATTATTTACAACAGCATTTATCTGGGGTATGGCATTTGTGTTCCAAAGCAAGGCGATGGACTTTATGCATCCCCTGACCTTTAACGGAGTGCGCTCACTAATCGGGGCGCTCTCCATTTTGGCGTATTTATTTATTTCCCGCCGGATTTTCGGGCAGAAACCGGAACCCTCCGACCCCCAAATTACCATCCGGGCAGGCATTCTCTGCGGCATTGCCATGACCGTTGCAAGCACCCTGCAGCAGTTTGGCATCCAATACACCACCGTGGGCAAATCGGGCTTTATCACCGCCCTATATATTATTTTCGTTCCCATTGCCGGAATCTTCTTTCACAAAAAAGTGTCCGGTATCGTGTGGTTCGCGGCATTCCTTGCGGCGGTGGGGATGTATTTGCTATGCATAACGGAAAGTTTCCGCCTCGGCAAAGGGGATATTCTGGTATTTTTGTGTGCCATTGTATTTACCGCCCACATTATGCTGGTGGATTATTACTCCCCAAAAGCGGACGGCGTCATGATTTCCTGCATCCAATTTTTCATCTGCGGCATCCTATGTAGCATAGGCGCATTGATTTGGGGGCAGCCGAACCTCTCACAGATTACGGAAGGCATGGGGACGCTGCTGTACGCCGGGGTCATGAGCTGCGGCGTGGCATACACCCTGCAGATTATCGGGCAGAAAAATTTTAATCCCACCGTTGCTGCGCTGATTTTAAGTCTGGAGTCCGTGATTGCTACCGTAGCGGCATGGCTTTTCTACAAAATCGGATTTCTGAAAACCGACCAGAGTATGACCCCCAGACAAATCCTCGGATGCATCATTGTCTTTACAGCGATACTCATCGTGCAGCTGCCGTCGGAATGGTTACATAAAAAATAGCTTTTTTGCCCATACTATTCCTATACAAAATAAAAAGGAGTATAGGAAATGGACTATATCAATGCTTTCTGGGTTGGGGGACTGATTTGTGCCCTGGTGCAGATTCTCATGGAAAAGACCAAGATGATGCCCGGACGGATCATGGTTCTTTTAGTAGTCACCGGCGCAGTCATCAGCGTGTTTGGATGGTATGAACCCTTTGTGGAATTTGCCGGAGCCGGGGCAAGCGTGCCTTTATTGGGATTTGGCAATATTTTGATGAAGGGAGTCAAAGAAGCAGTCAACGAGCAGGGATTTTTAGGTCTGTTCGCCGGAGGTTTTAAAGCAGGCGCCGTAGGAACCGCCGCCGCCTTGATTTTCGGATATCTTGCCAGTATCATTTTTAAGCCCAAAATGAAAAAGTAAGAAAAAAATTGAATCAAACCGGAACTCACAGTTCTTCAAAACCAATGCCCTTTCCGGCAAGATATTGAAGCACTGCCCTGTCCCAGATTTTATCAGGCTCTCTGTCCATGACAAAAGTATTGTAAGCGATACCGGTAGTCAGCAGAGCGCCTTTTTCATCGTATTTCACCGTCAGCGCCAAAGCTTTTATCACGGAAGCTTCCGCCGCCTGCTCTTTTGCAAAAAGCTTTGCGGTCTGTTCCGGTTTCAAATGCAGGACAAACTTAAAATGTAGAGGAGCGCGCCTGCCCTTGATCAGTTCAAAACACAGCCCCTTTATCTCGCTCCAAGGCTTCAGTTCATAGGGCAGCATATCGGTTCCCCGCTCCTCCATAGGATAAAATTCTTTGTGGATATGCCCGTCAATGGTATAGGTAACTGCCGTGGCGATAACCGCCTCCTCCAGCAAAAACGGGTCAAAGGCGTCCCCCACAAGCATTTGGTTCATAAAATTTTTCAGGGAAGTAATCCTTAATGCCAGCATAAATTCTCCGTTCGCTTTTTAACCGTTAAAGTTTCTATTCTTCTCAATTTTACAATAGGAACGGAATAATTGCCAGCCTTTTTGCAAAAAATCAGCATTTTTCCAGCACCAGCGCATGAGCAATGCCCGGCACGCTCTTTCCCTCATTAAAACTGGTTTTGCTGAGAAGGGCTCCCGTAGGCATGAACAATACCTTTTTCCAGTTTCCTTCTTCCAGCTGCTTCAAAATATAAGCGGACAGAGTCACCGCACTACAGCCGCAGCCGCTTCCCCCGGCATGGGTATCCTGAGCCTGAGCGTCAAAAATTTCAATTCCGCAGTCCATATGCTGCGCGGAAATATCATATCCCTTTTTCCGGAGCAGATCAATTAAGACCTTCTGCCCCACAGAGCCCAAGTCCCCTGTGATAATTTTATCATAATTCTCCGGCTGACTGCCAAAGTCAATAAAATGCTGTTCCAAAGTAGATGCTGCTGCCGGAGCCATACATGCCCCCATGTTCATGGAATCCTTTAAACCGTAATCTACGATTTTTCCTACTGTCATGCCCACAATACGGGCTCTGGCGCCGCTTCCCTCCAAGGGCTGATTTCCAAGCACAAAGGCGCCGCTTCCCGTCACGGTCCATGTGGCGGACAAAGGTCTCTGGTTCCCATACTCTAACGGAAAGCGGAATTCTTTCTCCGCACTGGCAAAATGGCTGGAAGTCACACATACCACCTTATCCGCATACCCCCCTGCAATGGTCATTGCCCCCAGCGCCAATGATTCCCCACAGGTGGAGCAGGCGCCGTATACGCCGAACAATGGAATATTATAAGATGAGATTCCGAAAGAAGTGGCAATGGATTGACCAAGTAAGTCACCCGCATAAATAAAAGAAATATCTTCCGCACTGACTCCCGCCTTGCTGAGCGCCAGATACACCGCATCCTTCTGTAAACTGCTCTCCGCCTCTTCCCAACTATTGCAGCCGAAAAGGTCATCCTCCCCAATCATGTCAAACAAAAGCCCCAGAGGGCCTTCCCCTTCTTTTTTGCCGACTATGCTGGCGCTGTTCAAAATGTATACACTATTTTCCAGCTTAATGCTGGCTCTTCCCGCTTTCTGATTCATACTGCTCTCCTTTTTTGCATTACGCCAAATATTTCTCTGATACTATCATGCCCATTTTTTTCGGTTCTATCAAAATTTGTTTCTTTTGGGCAATATCGTTCCATATAGGCGGCCGGTTCAGAAAACAGGAAAATACGAAACTTATAATTTACATCCTAAACGGATTCTTCTTTGTACTTTGCACTCTGCATACGGATCAGCTCTTCGTCCTCAAAATAATTGATGCGCATGGCAGTCTTTACTTCCGACAAAGTCCGAGCAGCCACCTGCCTTGCATCCTCGCTCCCTTTTTTCAGAATATCATAAATTGCCGGAATATCCTTTTCCAACTCTTTTCTGCGGGTTCTGATAGGCTCTAAAGTTTCCTGCATCACATTGTTCAGGAATTTCTTTACCTTCACATCTCCTAAACCGCCCCTCTGGTAATGCGCTTTCAGCTCGTCCAGATTGGCATAATCCGGAAGATATCTCTCAAAATGCTCCTGCCTGCAGAAAGCGTCCAGATAGGTAAATACCGTATTGCCCTCCAGATGCCCCGGGTCGCTTACCTGCAAATGCAGCGGGTCGGTAAACATACTCATGATTTTCGTGCGCACCTCATCCGCCGTGTCCGACAGATAAATGCAGTTTCCGAGAGATTTGCTCATCTTTGCCTTACCGTCAATGCCCGGCAGTCTCTGACATGCCTCATTCTGCGGCAGAAGCGCGGCAGGCTCTGCCAGAACCGGGGCATACACCGTGTTGAATTTATGTACGATTTCCCTTGTCTGCTCAATCATGGGAAGCTGATCTCCCCCCACCGGCACCGTGGTAGCCTTAAATGCGGTAATATCCGCCGCCTGACTGATGGGGTAGGTAAAAAATCCCACCGGAATGCTTGCCTCAAAATTACGCATCTGAATCTCGCTCTTTACGGTGGGATTCCGCTGCAGGCGCGCCACCGTCACCAAATCCATATAATAAAAGGTCAGCTCGCACAATTCCGAAATCTGGGACTGGATAAACAAAGTTGCCTTCTCGGGGTCAAGTCCGCAGGATAAATAATCTAACGCCACCTCTATAATATTCTGCCTTACTTTTTCCGGATTCTCGATATTGTCGGTAAGGGCCTGCGCATCGGCAATCATAATAAAAGTCTTTTTATATTCTCCGGAATTCTGCAATTCCACACGCCTGCGCAAAGAACCCACATAATGCCCCACATGCAGCCTTCCGGTAGGTCTGTCCCCGGTTAAAATAATCTTATCCATTTCCTGCTCCATTCTGCGCATATACCGCGCCTGCTATCTCAAATCTGAGCGGCTCCCTGTCATTATAAGCCACCTCATATATCATATCATTTTTTTCGCCATTGGCAAATAGTTTTTACAAAAACCATGATTTCATGCGCAAAAAGCGGAAAGGCTGCCAGAACGGCAAGAATTTTCCATTCCCGGAAACTTAAATGGGTGGTTCCGAACGCCCTGATCAGAAAAGGCACTTCCGTCACCGCAAACTGAAGCCCAAAGCCAATGACACAGGCAAGTATCATCAGCGGATTTTTTAAATGGTTCATCCGAAACACCGATGTATCCACATCCCTCATACCCACGGCATGAAAAAGCTGTGACATGCCAAGCACGGTAAATGCATAAGTCTGGGCTTTGGAAAGAATAACATCCTGCTTTAGCACTATGGACAAATTTTCAATCGTAAGGGGAAGCCCCTGTACCCGAATCCATGCACAGGGCAGCATTAAAAACGCTCCCAGACTGGCGCAGGCAATCAATGCCCCATAAAAACAGGTGCATACAAACCCTCCTCTGGAAAACAAACTTTCATTTGCCTTTCTGGGGCTGTTTTTCATCAGACTCCTTCCGTCGTTATAATCAATCCCCAAAGAGAGGGCGGGCAGGGAATCGGTAATCAGATTAATCCACAGGATATGGCTGGATTTTAAGGGAGCCGCCAGACCGCATAACACCGCAAAAAACATGGTCATAATTTCCCCAAGATTGGAGGAAAGCAAAAATATCACGGACTTCCTGATATTTTCATATATTCCCCTGCCCTCCTCAATGGCTTTTTCAATCGTTGCAAAATTATCATCCGTCAAAATCATGTCCGATGCCTGCTTTGCCACATCCGTCCCCGCCATTCCCATGGCAATGCCGATATCCGCCGCTTTCAAGGAGGGCGCATCGTTGACTCCGTCACCGGTCATTGCCACTATCTGTCCCTTTTTCTGGAATCCCTTCACAATCCGCACCTTTTGGACGGGGGACACTCTGGCAAAAACCCTCGTGTGCTCTAACTTTTGCAGAAACTCCTCTTCCCCCAGCTCCTGCATTTGTCTGCCCGTCAGGCACTGTTCCTCCCGCTCTACGATTCCCAACTGACTGCCTATGGCAAAAGCGGTGTCCACATGGTCCCCGGTAATCATCACCGTCGTAACTCCGGCTTTTTTAAAGATTTCCACTGCTTTCCCTGCTTCCGGTCTCGCCGGGTCTTTCATTCCTACCACTCCCAGAAATACAAGTTCCCGCTCCACAGGTTCCCCGGCGCACTCCCTCATTGCCACCGCCAGCGTGCGCAGCGCCTGAGAGGACATCTGCGAAACTGCCTCTTCAATCCTCCTTCTGTCCTCTCTTGTCATGGCCCTGCTTTTTCCCTGTATACGGATATGGCTGCATCTTTTTAAGATTTCATCGGGAGCTCCTTTGGTATAAGATGTGCCATTATTGTGATAGGTAGTCATCAGTTTTCTGTCAGAATCAAAGGGCAGCTCCCTCATCCTCTTTATGGTATGGTCCAAACTCTCTTTATGTATTCCAAACAAAGCTCCCATGTCAAGCAAAGCAAGCTCCGTGGGGTCCCCGATGCGGTTCCCTCCTTCTATGGAGGCGTCGTTGCAAAGCACCATTCCCTGCAGAAAATTCCTGTCCGGCATCCCTCTGCTACTCTCCCGCAAAACATCCTGCAGACAGTTCAAACCGCCGTCACACCAAAACATTTCCACCGTCATTCTGTTTTGTGTCAAAGTCCCCGTCTTGTCGGAACATACCACGCTCACCGCCCCTAGGGTCTCCACGGAAGGCAGTCTTCTGATAATCGTATGCACCTTCACCATCTTGGTAACGGACAAAGCCAGACAAATGGTGACCACCGCAGGAAGTCCCTCCGGCACCGCCGCCACCGCCAGAGAAATTGCCGTAATCAGCATCTCCGGAATATTGCGGTTCTGCAAAACCGCTATGGCAAACAATGCCCCACACAGCAGGAGGGACAAAAGGCTCAATACCTTCCCCAGCTCCCCCAATCGTTTCTGCAAAGGAGTCATCTCCTCCCCCGTCTCCGTAATCATGGCGGCAATCTGCCCTATCTGGGTATTCATTCCGACAGCCGATACTACTCCCACCCCCCTGCCGTAAGTCACAATGGTGGACATATACGCCATATTCCGCCTGTCTCCCAGAGGAATCTCCCCTGCACATCCCACCTGAAAGCGGGAATCCTTCTCCACCGGCAAAGTCTCTCCGGTCAGAGCGGACTCCTCGATTTTCAGATTTACCGTTTCTATCAGCCTCATATCCGCAGGCACCTGACATCCTGCCTCCAATAATACAATATCTCCTTCCGTAAGCTCCGCCGCGGGAATTTCCCTGCGCACCCCGTCCCTTATGACAAAAGCGTGGGGACTGGTAAGCTTCTTTAAGGATTCCAGCGCCTTTCTCGCCTTTCCCTCCTGTATCACACCGATTAAGGCGTTCATAAACACTACCACGGCAATGATGACCGCATCTCCCACTTCCTGCAAAAGTATGGATATCGCGGCCGCCACAATCAACACATAAATCAACGGATCATTTAACTGCGCCAGAAAATTTTCCGCCGCCGTCTTTTTCCTCGCCTCCCGCAATTCGTTTTTTCCGTAACGGATGAGCCGGCTTCCTGCTTCCTCTGTTGTCAGTCCGCATTTTCCATCGCTTTTTTGCCTGTCTAGCGCTTCCTGTTCACTGAGCTTTTCAAACACAAACACACCTCCCGCAAGCTTGTTTCGCAACTGCCTATTACTATCTATGCTTGCTTTCGGCAAAGTATGTCCTTAAGAAATCATTCGTTTTTCCTTTCTTATTTTTGTGTTTTTATGGCTTCTACAAATACAACCAACCTAAACATCCGCGAACACGGAATCCCTTTTGCTCTGAAATTGGATATCCCCAACGAAACAACAGCCGCCATTGAAGAGGATAAACATCTGGCCAAGGATAAGACTGTGAAAGGTTATTCTACAATGGATGAACTGAGGGTGGCACTTTTACGATGAAATACGAGGTCAAATTTTATTTTTTGTATAATAAAAAGCATCTGGATTTTTATTTTCCAAATGCTTCTCATCTCCACAACTGATAGGCGTATTCATAATTTTATATAAAGTATAAATTTTTATTACATTGTTCCTACCTTTAAACATAATAAAAGCGTTATTATCTTGGCTGGGCGGTGTATCCAGCATCTCAGGTACTCTTTTCAGAGTGTGTCGGGAACCATTTCCGACCTCAAAATAATAACGCCTTAATTATTATATTCTATTTCTAGCTATAATATACTACTTATTTTCCTCTGTGTCAATAACAAATTCTTTAATTCTTCCACTAAATAAACGTCTCTCAATCTTTTTTTCTTGAATATCATGCATTGTAGAAACATACAAATATCCATTATCAGAGTCTAATTTAATTCCAATCATCACATTATCTCTATATCTTTTAATAAGCTCTACTGATTTTACTCCATTTTCATTAGGATTTATACCTATATAATCTGGATTTTTTATAATATCCGGAATGTAATCAATGTACCTTAGACATTTTCCATGACCACTTTTAATCATGTGTGCCGGAAGTCCTCTTGATCTGTATATGTCAAGCTCTTCAATATCTATTCCCAATATCTCATTAAATTTTTTGTTGTACCTTCCAACTTTAATTGAGTTATCATCCATAATTTTCTCCACAGTAATAAAATATATAAATAACTATACCACTTCATAATTCAAAATTCCACAACTTTTTCAATCAAGATAATAAAGTTCTACAATGGATGAACTGAGGACGGCACTTTTATGATGAAATGCGCGGTCAACTCACTAATTGCAAACAGGTTCGGCTGACACGAAACAGCCAAACCTGTTGCACATACATACTGTCTACCATAATTTCTTTATGCCTGCGATATGGTTATAGACCATCCTATTGTCCTGTACACTGATTTTACCATCCCCATTCACATCTCCAACCAGAAAGTCATAGCCTTCAAGCTGCTTAATGCCTGCGATGTGGTTATAAACCATTCTATTATCCTGTACGCTGATTTTACCATCCTTGCTTGTATCTCCCACAAGGCACAGTTCCACATCCTGTTCTAACGGTTCTCCCCCTAGCGTGATTTTGTAATCCCGGGATACACAGTTGGTTTTACTTACCCTCAGGGTATAGGTGCCTGCCGCTACATCTTCCAGCGCATACTCTAAACCGTTTCCGCTCACTTTCGTCTGGGCTATTTCCTTGCCGCCTGCATCGAGCAGCTGGATGGTCATCTGGGTATTGCCTGATACACGACAGTTAATCACGCCGGTTATGGAAGTAACAGGCTGTTTGACCGGCTCCTGCACTGGCTCTTTTATTGTAGCCGATGTCCCTTCATTTGCATAGTTGCCCGCTGCATCATAGGCATAAATATGGGTAATATAACTGCCTGTTTCATTATTATGGTCTGAGATATTCACTCTGTAAGAATAGGTGTTGCCATATGCCGGAGATGTTACGCTAGGCCAGTCTTTCGACAGATCATCCTGACCGTTTAAGGTTGTCCATGTCGGAAAATCCACCCGTGCTACCCCAACATCATCCGTCACATCACAAGATACGGTATATCCCGTAGCATCTACATCCGAAACCCGAACATTTGATATAACGGGAGCTGTTGTATCTATCAGTTCAAAATACCAGAGCTGGTTATCACCTCCGTGAAATGCATACTGCACCAGCTTTGCGCCGGGAGAAGCAGAAGCATCATACACATCCACCGCCAACCCGGAATGAATATTCAACATTCCATATTTCCCATTGCCTTTATCCACCAATCGAAATCGCTGCTCATCCGCAGCTACATAGTCATATTGTGTTACTGCAGCCTCTTCTTGTGTTGAACCGCCCGCAATATCCATTGCCTTTCCTGTTCCCACATTAACAAACGAATAACCATCCGAGTGCCTCACTGCTTTCCAACGCATCCACGCATCCCCTTCTCCCTCGCAAGGCCAAACATTGAGCTGCTTCGAATTCTGACTGCTGCCGCTGGAAACCTCGATTACTTGATTGGAAAGAACACTGCAGATTTTATAAATTCCATTGTCAACTAATGGAAATGCAGAACTTCCTCCTGTTGTAGTAAAGGTTTGAATATTACTGATATGTTCTATGCCGTTTTTGGTACAATAAAACGCATAATAATAGGTAGTTCCCGGGGTCAATGCCGGCCACCATTTATATCCATAAGTAGCATCATAATACACTCCCACCTGATAGCTATTGCCATAGGTGGTAGTTGTCGTGACATTGGAATATTTGTATTCACTGACCTTTGTCATGCCACTCAGTTCTCTGCTTGTCCCGAAATAGAAGCCTATGTCACCATAAGTATCCCTTTGGTAATCCGCTTTGATTTTGGCAGAAGTAGCTGTTATTTCCTCTGCGCTGACATTGGTAAAGATGGGGGAGTTTGTGACGGGGGAGGACGGTGTAGTTCCTCCGCCTGACTCACTAATCCTCAGTCCTGTACTATATTTATCAGCCGGCATACATCCATCACTCAACCAATCACCATTGCATCTTACCGGGTCAATAATATAAAAATCGCTTTCGGTCAGACTATTGGGATTTGCTCCCTGCCTATATCCAACCACTGCAACCCAATGATCTCCCGGGGCATAGTAAGCAGAGTTGCTGCGATAATGACCTGTC
Organism: Lachnoclostridium sp.; assembly: GCA_023664665.1. Lineage (GTDB taxonomy): Bacteria > Bacillota > Clostridia > Lachnospirales > Lachnospiraceae > Acetatifactor. The sequence goes on along the minus strand of JAMPEY010000005.1, from coordinate 98,508 downwards.
ACATACATACAGACCGGCTTTCCACCATTAATCTGATCATATACAATCCGAAGCACTCCCTGTTTACTTGAAGCTCCCGATACCATATAGCCAGCCCAGCTATACATACCACCGATTCCTGCCTGCCAATATTCGTTTCCTGCATGTGTATAACCGTCCAAAATTGTCCTGCAATATGCCAACGCATATGCCATACATTGATTCGAACCCTGTTGCCCTACTGCCGCAATGTTAGATTCGCTATAGGGCAATCTATACAAGTCTGCAGCGGCTACCGGCATATAATCTGCCAATATGACAGAAAAAATTATTTCCAAGCTAAGCAAAACCGCCATGCCTCTATAACATACACTCCGTTTTTCCATATTTTACTATACCCTTTCCTTTCTTACAGGAACCCAGCTAATGTACTGTCCCTTAATTTTCGTTCAAAGCAAGTGAAATTTATTCACGCTTTCAGTTTACCATAATGCCTTTATGCCTGCGATATGGTTATAAATCATCCTATTGTCCTGAACACTGATTTTACCATCCCCATTCACATCTCCAACCAGAAAGTCATAACCTTCAAGCTTTTTGATTCCTGCGATGTGGTTATAAACCATCCTATTGTCCTGAACACTGATTTTACCATCCTTACTTGTATCTCCCACAAGGCACAGTTCCATATCCATCTGCTGGGTTTCTTCCCCCAGCGTGATTTTGTAATCCCGGGATACACAGTTGGTTTTACTTACCCTCAGCGTATAGGTGCCTGCGGCTACATCTTCCAGCGCATACTCTGAACCGTTTCCGCTCACCTTAGTCTGGGCTATTTCCCTGCCGCCTGCATCGAGCAGCTGGATGGTCATCTGGGTATTGCCGGGCGCACGGCAGTTAATCACACCGGTTATGGCTTTCGCCTCTTTCCTTTGCTCTACACTGCTCACCTTAAATCCCCAATTCTCGCCTGCCTTGTCGGAAACCAGTTTCACTTTAATGGTGTTACCCTCAAGAGATATGGTCTGTCCTGCAAGACTCTTTCCGGTATACTTTCCGATTTCCTTGCCCGAAGCATCATAAAGATAAATAAAGTCAAACCCATCCTCCACTTCAGTTCTTGCATCAAAGGTCACTGCAATCTTATTTGCTCCTGCCAGCGTATAAATCCACACATCGCTGCAGTTGTTTTCATAGTTATGAGGACTTTCCATTGCTGCCACCTCATTGCATTTATGAATTGTATTTGTCACGGTAAGACTGCAGCTTTTTGATATTCCGCTGCCATCCTGTGCTGTTGCTGTGATGACTGCGTTACCCTTGCGCAGCGCCGTAACCTTTCCCATGGCATCCACTGTAGCGACACTCTCATCGGAGGAACTCCATGCAACAGACTTGTCATTTGCATTACTAGGGGACACCGTTGCCTTCAGCGTATAGGTTTGCTCCGCCTCCATGGAATAGCTGGTTTTGTTCAGGCTGATGGATGTCACCGGCTGCCGCACCGTTACTTTGCAGGATGCACGCACATTTCCTACATTGACCTGAATCTGGGCTTCTCCCAATGCCTTTGCTGTAACTACACCGGAATCTGAAACCGTGGCTACAGAAGTATTGCTACTCTTCCATGTCACTTCGTCCGTAAAATCTGCAGGTGCTATGGTCATAAGCAGAGTCTTGTTGCTTCCTATATTTACCGTCACAGAAGTCTCTCTCAATGTCACAGATGTAGCAGGCTTTTCCTGAGCGACAAAGGTCGCATTCACATTGTTTGCCCATTCTTCTGCATAAGTTCCGGAAACGCCATACACCGTCATCTTGATTGGATAGCTAAAAGCATTGCCAATGTTTGTCACGGCTCGAGGAACCGTCAGTTCCTTTAACTTTACACAGTTGGTAAATGCATTATCATCCACTGTACCCGTCTGATAGGGCAGAACTATTTTTTCCAAAGATGGGCAAAGATTAAATGCATATGCAGGAATCTTGGTTATTCCTGTTCCCAGCATCACTCCGCCCAGCAACTCACAATCCTCAAATACATGAGTTCCCAGAGAAGTTACGCTGTCTGGCAGTCGCACATCTGTTAACGCATCACAATTGTTAAATGCATAATTACCAATGACCTTTACCTGATTGCCCATAGTCACCTTTGTCAATGCTGTGCAGTTTTGGAATGCGCCGGTTCCTATGTTTTGGGTATTTTCGGGCAAATTTATCTGCATCAACCCTGTATTTTTAAAAGCATAAGAATTTATGCCAATAACAGATTCCGGAATATCAATCTGCTCCAACTGAACACAATTTTCAAATGTTCTCATCGGTATATAAGTTATATTTTGAGGTAATATCACCTCTTTTAAGTTTTTACATTGTGAAAAAATGTCTGTTCCAAGTTCCAACACATTGGACAATGTAATATTTTCTAGCGAATAGCAATACTCAAAAACACGGTTTCCTACTTTTTCTACAGAATTCGGAATAACTATATCCGTCAAATGCTGACAGTTACTAAATGCCCCGCTTTCTATTTGGGTTACTGTATTTGGTATAATAACTTTTTCTACAAAATAACAGTTCTCTAATATACTCATAACAATAGTTGTAGTTCCTTCTTCAAACCTGACTTCCTTTAGTTTATCACAATGCGTAAATGGACCTTCCGAATAGCTGGAATACCATATGGATTTTAGACTCTTAGGTATTTCTATAGATGTCAAAGAATCACAATTATTAAACGATCCCTCTCCAATACTCCTCAAGGAATCCGGCAAAATAATCTCTTCTAATGCATAACAATTTCTAAAGGCATATGGTCCGATACTTATAATGGTAGATGGAAGATCTATAGTTTTTAAATTCCAACAATTTTGGAAAGCTGAACTATTAATAACTGTAACACTATCTGGAATCTGTACTGTCTCTAAATTTTCGCACCATGTTAATAGGTTATCAGCAATCTTTGTTGTTCCTTCCTCAAACACTACTTCTTTTAAATTGTCACAATATGTAAATGGTCCTCCATCTCTATAGTTAGGACCTCCGCCCAACCATATCGACTCAACCCCAGCACTTGATAGCTTTTGCGGAATCTCAATACTACTTATACTGTCGCAATCTCCAAATGCCATATATCCCAAATATTCCAATTTCTCCGGTAGTTTTACATTTGAAAGACTGCTGCATTGATAAAAAGCGTTTTTATCTATTGTTGTAATCGCATCTGAAAACATTACATTTTTTAAATTGTTACATTTGAAAAATGCGCTTTCCGCTATACTAGTGACTGTATCTGGAATCGTGATAGACTCTATACCTGGACAATTTGCAAAAAGCCCTTTAGCAATCTTTGTTGTCCCCTCTTCAAATATAATACTTTTTAAATTGTCACATCCAAAAAATGGACCATACTGATAATTATAGGCAAATTCATATATATAAGCCGAACTAGTTTCTGTTAGGCTTTTGGGTATCTCTACCTCTTTCAGATTATCACAATTATAAAAAGCATGGGCTCCCATTGTCTTCAAAGACTTAGGTAATTTAACGCTAGATAAATTTTCACATTGCCCAAATGCGCCTGCTCCTATACTTGTTATGCTATCTGAAATAACAACCATTCTCAACTTCGAATTATGAGCAAATACTTTCTCGCCAATCCCAACCACACTATGACCATCCAATGTATCTGGTATGTTCAATGCGGACACATTTCCATTATATTTAGTGATGGTTGCTTGATCTTTCTTGTCCAAACTATACTCAAATATTGCAAAGGGCTCACCTTCTAGTGTTGTTCCGCTGTTCAGATTGGAAAAACCATATTGTGAATTAATTGGTGTGTAATATTTTCTATTCCCGGGGGTGACATCCTCGCCGGACTCTCCCGCATCACCAGAACTCTTTCTTCCGCATACTTGTACCGACTGACCATCATCAAAGTGAAAATAAACCCTCACCGGACTATTGTTTTCATTAAATATATTTTTTTCTTCTTTCCATTCCACTTTAATTAACCACAAATCGACTTTTACCTGACAACCAACATCCATAAATAACCACGCCCCAACATCCGCACATGTGGTAGGAATTTTTCCATCAGAATATGATTTTGCTTTTACACGCGCTTTTGCTCCAAATCGGGCATAAATACTACCTTCCATCACTCCATAGTTTATCTTAAATGCCAGTTTTACACCCATCGAAACTTCTGCTTCTGTAGAAATCGTGAAAGCTTCTTTCTGAAAACTTTTCACAAGGCGAAATCCGTCTTGTACTGTGTATTTGACACCCATAGATACTTTACTATCCTGAACAAAAGAACACTTACCTCCAAATTTTAATTCCACATCCCCTGTCAGAAATCCAACACAGCCCACCGGAGCTTTATACATTGAAACCGTCTTCTCTATGCCAGATGCTTCCAATACATCTGCCTCTACATTGCATTGCAAGCTTACTTTCGCATTCAAACCTACATAAACCCCTGATTTGTCCACTTGGTAGTCATATTTGACTCCACTGACCTTACATACCAATTCAATCTTCTTGCCCGGTTCAATCTCATAGCCTCTTCTAACATTCTCTGGAATATCATAAAACTGTGTAATCTCTACAGCGCTAATTTCCTGCTCGCCAACCAATTCCAGACTGTAAAACTTCTGACCGTCCTCCCAATTCTGCTCCTCAGTCCCTCCAACAATATACTGTAATTCTGCATTTTCCCCCACAACCTGCAATTGGGTCAAATCTGCCTCTTGATTTCCTTGGACATCAATGTTCACAAAAGCATCCTGAGTAGCCACATTGGAGAAAGTAACGATGGTACGGTTTTCCGATAGGGCAATCTGCTCCACTCTGTGTACCACAGGAAATCCATCATAAACAATGCCAAATTTGTCCCCTGCTTTCAAGATTACCGAACAGTCATATATGGTCAGCTGGTTTTCGTCCGTCAGTTCAACCCTTGTGCCTTCTGGAACTACAATGACATCTGATACAAATTGATAGGAACCGCTATAATCGGAATCAATTATTTCCGCCGCCTTGACTTCCCGAGCATCCTGAAGCATCTTGTCTCGTTCGGCTGCTGTAATGGGCTGCTGTGGCAGAAAATTGCCGTTTTGCAGGGCAAACCAGCCCCTGTTTACAGCAATTTGAATATCGTCTGGATAGATTGCCGAGGATGCATCTTGAAAAGTGTATCCTGACTCCGTATCCAATAGATATCCTAAACACAAATTCAGTGTATGAGCCGCAAATTCTCTGGTTGCCGCCTCATTAGGGCGCAACGCCTCTCCGGCTTCCACATCCACCAGACCAAACTCTGTGGCCAACATAACATCATAATAGTCTTCAGAAGTCGCATCTATGTCCGAATAATAATTATCAGGGTAATTGTCCTCCTCCACCGACATTTGAAAAACATTAGTTAGGGCTTTCAGCCATTCCAGACGAGAGACTTCCTCGCCATCATCAAGTGCCATAAAAAACATCTCGTCAGAATCGCTAACCATAGGCATAAATTCTGTTGTTGCATCTGTTATCAATGCATCCGATTCTGTTTCAATTTCAGTTACCTCTGTTGTGGCTTCCACTGTTTCCGTTGCTGGTATATTAGATGCATCTTCTGCCGCCTCTGCTGTTTCTATTGCTTCTATTGCCTCTGTTGCATTCATAGTCTCTGCTATTGCTACTTCCGCTGCGGAAATATTCTGCAGTTCCCCCTGAGCCAATGTCTGGATAGATACCTGACTACAGAATAAAATTACTGCCAACACCCATGCAAATATCCGTCTAAATTTTCTCATTATCATTTCTGCTCCCATCTGTCCGCTTTCGCAGACACTCAAATCAAGGAGGCCGAAAACTTTTTTCAACCTTATCCCTTTCTTGTTTCTTTCCCTACAAGCCCACAATACTTTGTTATCTTTAACAATAAGGGACCGCCCCGTAAAAGAGCAGTCCCTTTGTCCTGTCATTCTCTACTTCTGGGATTGCTTTTTACGGCAAACAATCCATTCTACAGCAAAAGCCATGCCTGCCACTATAATAATTCCAAGCATCAATGACATCTGCCTTGCTTCCCCGGTCTTGGGCGAAACTGCCGGAGTTGTCTGTGCCACTGCGGAAGCTGGTGTTGCATCACTAGTGTCATCATCGTCCTCTGGAATTTCCCTCTTATAGCCACACAGATTACATATTTCATCTGAGTCATTATCATAGACATGATTTTCCGGATTTATGGGAGTCTCCACATCTTCCACTTCTATCTGGCAGTCTGCATCCCCATAGTATTTTCCCTGACACTTAACGCTGGCACAGGTCCAATACTCAATATTGCCCTTTTTTGTACAGGTCGCTGCAACCGCGCTATGTCTTTCAATACCGATATGCATATGGTCTAATTTCTCTATCACAGTATTTTCATTGCGCTTTACACCGCAGGCACACTCTTCATGCTTCAAGCCGGTTGTATCCTCCGTAGCAGCCAAATCCACCTTCCATGTATAACTGTGCGCGCTCTCGTCAAACTTAGTACCGCATACCTCACATATCTTCCAATGGCTGTCCGCATCATGACTTGTTTCCGTTCCTGCATGTCCTTTAGCCATCAGCACAACATTAGTGATTTCTGTTGTGCCTGCCGCATCTGTATACTTTTTATTGCACTTGCTGCAAGTATAATACTCTACATTACCGCTCTTAACACAATCAGGTGCTACTGCCTCTGTCTTTGTCATTGTATGGCTGCAATTTACCGTCACGGCGCAGGAGGCTGTCTTACCGCCATCCTTGGTGCTGGCTGTAATCTTTGCTGTACCTGCCTTTACCGCTGTCACGGTTCCGTCCGCAGCAACAGTAGCCACGGAAGTATTGTCGCTGCTCCATGTCACAGCTTTGTCATCCGCATCAGGAGGAGCAATGGTCGCAGTCAGCTTCGCAGTTTCTCCATCCGTTAAGGTAAGCGTTGTCCTATCTAAAGAAACGCCGGATACGGAAACTTTTGCCTTTTCCACCGTAAGTGTAGCCGGGGTCACTCTTACATCAAGCAAATTTACTAGCTTATCGATGCACTCCACTTCCTTCAATGTTACACTTTTTTCTCCCAAAGAAGCATCTGCATTCACAGTACAGGAGAACTGCAAGATACACAAACTGTCTCCGCTATAGAGATATACTTCGCCCGTATTTAATGCTTTAGGAGTCCACATTCCCAGCAGTTGTCCGCCTGCATAATCCGTTCTCGGGATGGTCAAATCATATTGTTTATCCCTCACCTCTTCATTAAACGCTTCCGATGTTTTAAAGCTGTTCGGAATGGGCGTTAAGCCCTCCGGAATGTCCAGCTCATATTGCAGTCCCCCTAATTCTTGGACTTTACCCAAGACAATGTCAAAATTAACAACATCTCCGGGATTCAGCGTTGTCCTGTCCGCCACAACAGACATTGTGGTGCTTTCCGTTGCGGCATAGGAGACTGTTGGCATCATCAGAAATGCCCATAGAACAGTCAAAAGTACTCCAAAAGTTTTTCTCATAGTTACTATTCCCTCCTAAAATTTTTTACTTCATTTAAGATAGCATATCTTCTTTTCCGTGTCAACTCTATAGAATATATTTTCCTATTCTATAGAATATGTATTATAAGATCAAATTCTAAATTTTAAACTCTATTGAATATTTTTCTCTATTCTATGGAATATAATTGGTATATATTTCCTTTGTTATACTTATTAAAAATCAAGAAGGTTGGTGATTTTATGGAACTTGACAAAGATTTTAACTTAATTGTCGGACTGCGAATCCGTGAAATTCGTGAGGTTTACCAAATGACACAGGCGGAATTCAGCGAACGCTGTGATATATCAGAAAGCTTTCTGGCTGCTGTGGAAAGTGGGCGAAAAGGCGTTACTGCCAAAACTTTATATAAAATCTGCACTGCGATGAATGTGTCCGCAGACTATCTTGTCCGAGGGAAGGACAATGGATTTGAAACCGATATGCTGCTGGAAATTTTAAGTTCCATGGATAAACGCTCCCGAGAAAGCGCTGTTCGCATTTTGCGGGAATTTGCGGATGTTACACATTATCTGCAGTATAGGCAGGATAAATAAATTGCAATATTAATATAATTATAAAAATTTCTATGCTCCCAAACAATCATTCCACAGGTACTGTCAATATCTCCCACGCCATATTCGCACATATATTTCTATACCGCAGTGATTTACGCTAAAAATGACTTCCCCGATTATTGCATCCAAATTCAACTCTATGGAATTATTGTGGTGGTTCTGTCGGAGATATTCTTATCGGATTGACCTTACAATCCGTTACACCAATAACATGATATCTCACTTAGCAGAACCTGTTGCAACTTATCAAGGACTTATTCATCATTTTTCATCACCTTTTCTTGTTTTGCCTTGTTTCCCATGTTCTAAATCATGGAGAATGACACATTTTAATCTGTCCTCTACACTTTGATTACAGGTATCAGAAAAATGTACCTCCTTTTGGGTGCAAAAAAGGCGCATGGTTTACATTTACTGTTCCATGCGCCTTTACGCTGTTAATAGATTACTCAATTTCTTATTATGCCATAACTGGTGTTGCTAACTCTTTAACTTCTTCAAGCGGTAACCCAGAATATAATGCAATTTTTTCTAATGACAATTCTCCGTCTTTAATCATGCAAAGAGCATTAGCTATTCTGACTTCTTTCTCTTTTTCATTTCTCATATCCTCCAGCATTTTGCACATGGCTTTTACTCCTTTCTCGTCCTGCTTGAAGTACCTCGCTTTTTTAGCAAGAGCCTCATAATTCATATCATCGGGATCGGTGCATGAAAAATCGTGCATTAACTTACCAATTTCGTCATCGCCCCTATATTTACCATTGACATATATTATATGTGATCCGTCACCAAACAATACTTTCTTTTCCCCGATGGTAACATATCTCTCTACCGGATAAATTGGCTGGTTCCCTTTCATTACATCGTTTTCGGTTATAAAAATAACGTAGCTGTCGGGAATATCATCCGTTTCTTCTCCGGGCTTTAATATATGTGCGTCCAATAAGCTGCTGTTATGCCTTGCCCTTTTTGCGCCTGCCCCTGAGTCTTTCCTCTGAATTTCAACGTCAAACTCTTTTTTGTCACTGTCCACCGCATGGACATCTAACGTAGCGGAACGCCCCTGTAAGTTCTTCAACACCTCCTGCGTCCGAACCGATTTAATCTTTATGCCCTTTTTCCTTAAGACAATCCGCAGTATCAGTTCAATACCCTCAAAATTATCCGCAAGGCAGGCGGTCATAAAATCGTCGTCCATATAGCGGAACAATCTCAGACGCTCTAAATCTTGTTGGTGTGTCTGCTCTGTCGTATTCAAACATATCACCCTCTTTCATCACTTTTATTATACATCGGACAATGGTTTTTGAAAACTGAATTTTTCGTTAAATTTTCTTATTTCAATTCTTCCTCTCTCTGCTTGGTATCTGATGCTGTTGCAACTCCAACCCGGTCAAATAATGCAACACCTTTATTCTGGCTATTGTTTTGATTTCTGCTTTTATAAGTATATGTATTCACCCATCCCATTCTAATATCCATTTTTCATGCCCTCCAATCATGTATTTCCTTTTCTTCATCTCTCTGAGAGAAGTAAATTTTTCCAAAATTCCTATTGACAGAATGCGTTCTGTAATATATACTAGTTTAGGAAATGTTTATAAAAATTTTATACTTCAAAGGAGATTTTAAAAATGATCAAAGAGAGAAACCTTGCATTGTGTATCATTCTGTCCCTCTGTACCTGTGGTATCTACAGTCTTTATTGGTATGTTTGCCTGACAGATGATACCAACACTGCTGCAGGCACTGATGGTCCTTCCGGCGTTTTGGCGCTTGTGCTCACTCTGGTTACCTGTGGTATCTACAATTGGTACTGGGCTTACAAGCAGGGCGAGAAAATTGCTACCGCACAGCAGAGCCACGGTCAGCCCGTTAGCGACAACAAGATTCTTTACCTGATTCTCTGCCTGTTCGGTCTTGGCATCGTAGCATGGGTATTGATGCAGAATGAGTTAAACAAAATGGCAACTCCTGCTAACTAAGCTTTTACATACTATGATGAAAAAGCGACTGTTGAGTGTTCTTCGCATTATCGCCATCCTGCTCATTGCAGGGTGCGCATACGGAATTTGGGTTTACCGTACAGGCATTGCCCTGCCATGTCCCTTTCGGTTTCTGACAGGTCTGAAATGCCCCGGATGCGGAGTCACCCACATGTGCATTTCTTTATTGCACTTTGATTTTGCGGCAGCTTTTACCGCAAATCCGGCACTGCTATTGATAAGCCCTTGGCTTGCTTTAGTTTTTGCCCAATATTGTATTACTTACATACGAAAAGGATGCCTGAAAATGCATCCTTTTCAAAATGTAAGTTTATGGATTTGTATTGCGATTCTGCTCTTATATGGTATAGCGAGAAACCTCTTTTCGCTTCCGTAAAATTCCGCAGACTTTGAATCGGAAAGTTTCTTCTCACCCTTACTGCCATGCCGCAGGAACCGACTCTGCCAGCAAAAGCTTGGTATACTCCTCTTTGGGATTTTCAAACACCTCTTCCGTATCTCCTATTTCCACGATTCTGCCCTTCTGTATCACCATGATTCTGTCACTCATCTGATAGATTACATTGATATCATGAGAAATGAACAAATAGGATAAATGCAATTCCTCCTGCAGGCTGCGCATCAGCTCCATTATCTGTGCCTGCAGAGTCACATCCAGCGCAGAAACGGGTTCATCGGCAATCACAAGCATCGGCCTTGTGATTAACGCTTGGCCAATGCTGACTCTCTGGCGCTGTCCGCCGCTTAATTGGGATGGTCTTCTGTGAAAATAATACTCCTCCATGCCCACTTTTTGAAGCATCTCATATGCTGCTGCTTCCATATCCGCAGGAGTCATCTTTTTGGAGCTATCCAGCCTGCCCTGCGCCCTCAAAGGCTCCTGCAAAAGCCACCCGATGGTCTTAGCAGGATTTAGGCTGCTGTAAGGGTCCTGAAAAATCATCTGGGATCCTTTTGAACGGCTGACCACCTCGCCCTGGATATCTTTGTTCATGCCAAGAATCGCCCTTGACAGCGAGGTCTTGCCACAGCCGCTCTCTCCTACAAGCCCCATGATTTCGCCCATCTTAATGTCAAATGTGGCGTTTTCCACCACTCTGCGCTTCTTATCCCTTCCAAACAGGCTGTTGCTTCCCTCCTGATAATAGACATTCAAATCACGCACTTCCAGAATGGGAGCGGCTTTTTCTGTCATATCGTTTTCCATGGTTTCATGAGGGGTACTCCCCCCCGATAAATCCAAATGTTCCTCTGCGGTTATTATCATCTGGGCTTTTTTTCGCTTCTTCATCCGGGAAGGAACCGCCTCTATCAGCTTTTTGGTATAATCTTCCTTGGGATTTAAAAAAACTTCCTTGGTGTCCCCGATTTCCACTACCTTCCCATCCTTCATCACCGCTATCCGGTGGCAGATGCGCCTCGCCAGATTTAAGTCATGGGTGATAAACAGCATGGTATTTTTCTGTTCCTTATTAATCCGGGCAAGCAGCTCTATAATTTGATTTTGGATAGTCACATCCAGTGCTGTTGTAGGTTCGTCCGCCACAATGAGCCTGGGGTGGAGAATTACCGCCATGGCAATCATCACCCTCTGGCGCATGCCGCCGGAAAGCTGATGGGGATAACTTTCATAGACCGTTTCCACATCCCGAAGCCCTACCGATGCAAACACCTCAAGTACCTTTTTGTAAATTTCCTCCTTCGTCAGGCTTGCATGGAGCTTTAACATTTCTGCTGCCTGCTTCCCCACTCTCTGGGTAGGATTTAAAGAAGTCATAGGCTCTTGAAATACCATAGACATCTTAGCCCCCTGATATTTTCGATAAAGATCTTTGTCCCGCGCCTTTCCTGCTTCTAAAAGCGCTTCGCCGTCAAAAAGAATACGCCCGGAAACCACCTGTGCTTCCTCGTTTAAAAGCCCCATCAAGGTCAGGGCTGTCACAGACTTTCCGGAGCCGGATTCTCCCACTACGCCCAATATCTCGCCATCCTGCAATGTTAAATTGACATTTTCCACGGCAGCTTTTCCCGAAAACGCTACCGTTAAATCTTCTATTTGAATCATATCCATCTCCAAACCGCCGCCAGCCGGCAGCGCAAACACACAATGGGAAGAACGCTGTCCTTGCGTTCTTCGAGATGAAACTTAGATTTTCTTAGGTCAGGTTCTTTTTTGACCTTAGAAAATCTTTTCATCTTCCATCCTTCTGACTCCTTCGCTGAGCAGCGAAAAACCCAGCACAATCCACACAATGGCAATCCCCGGCGCCAGCGCATACCAAGGCGCCGTTATCAGATACCCCTGCGCATCACTGAGCATTTTCCCAAGGCTGGCATCCGGGGGCTGCACGCCGATTCCTAAATAACTCATGCCGGACTCCGCCAAAATCGCATTGTTAAACCCAATCATCACGGAAACCCAGAAAGTGGAAAAAATATTAGGCAGAATATGCACAAATAAAATACGAGCCTTCCCCACTCCCATAAGCCTTGCGCGGTTGATATAATCCGCATCCCGAAGCCTGATAAACTCGCTTCGCACAATTCTCACAAAGCTGGGCACAAAGACGATTCCTAACGAAATAATCAGATTCTGCTTCCCCGGTTCCAACACACTGATAATCACTAACGCCAGCAGAATGCTCGGAAATCCGTTGAGCGCATCTGTAAAACGCATAATGACCTCATCCGCAATGCCGCCAAAATAACCGGTAACCGCTCCCACCAAAATTCCGATTCCCCCGGAAATAAGCACCACTAAAGTCCCAATCAGAATGGTGGTGCCCATTCCTTTCATGACTCTTGAAAAAATATCCCTTCCAAAATTATCGGTTCCACACAAATGCGCAAAAGAAGGAGCTGCAAACTTTTCCGTCGCAGACATGGCAGTAGTGCTGTAAGGGGTCCAGAATGCCCCCACTGCTGCGATTATAACTGCTGCCGCGGTCATAATCAGACCGACTATGAAGTATTTATTCCACTTCTTCCCAAACCGCTTCTCCATGCATCCTCCCCTACTTACTGCTAATCCTAGGGTCTATCACCCGGTACAGAATATCCACCAGAAAATACACAAAAATCACAATAAAGGTGACATATAAAATCAGGATTTCCACCACGGGAAAATCTCTGGTTGATATCGAACTGATTAAAAGCCTGCCCACTCCCGGCAGCCCGAATACCTGCTCCACCACAATGCTTCCTGCCACAACCTCTGCAATAATCATGCCAAGGAAAGTCACCACAGGCATCATGGCATTCCTCAAAACATGCCCATACATCACACGGTTTTCCGTACAGCCTTTGCTGTATGCGGTCCGCACATAATCCGCCTTCATCTCCGTCAGCATGGAATTGCGGAGAAACCTTGCCGTCATGCCGATTTTCGGTATGGCAACGGAGATAGCCGGAAATATCAGATAGCCTAAAAATCCTGCAAAGTCCTTCCGGTAACTGATATAGCCCCCCGGCGTAAACCACCGCAGTACTATCCCAAAGATATAAGTCACTAAAATGCCCAGAAAAAAGGAAGGAACCGCCATAGAAAGCTGAGTAACCACCCCTAAGGCCGCATCCAGAATGCGGCTGTGGCTCCTTGCCCACAATACCCCTAAAGGGATGGACACTAAGACAATCAGCACAAGAGAAAGAAATGCCAGCCACAAAGTCACCGGAAGCTTATCCCCAATCAACTCTGTCACCGGCATCATCTCATTCATATTTTTAGAATAACGGTAGCTGACACCCAAATCGCCCCGCAGCACATCCGCCACCCAATTTACATAACGCTCCGCCGGCGGTCTGTCCAGCCCAAGCTCGGCGCGGAGCTGCTCCTCCCTCTCGGGAGTTGCTTCCGTACCCAGAATGGATGTCACCACATCGCCGGGAATAATCTGAAAGGCAATGAAGGCAGCCAAAGATACTACAAACAATGTCATAATGAGAGTGATTATTTTTTTCAAAAAATATTTCATGGCTGCCTCCTCCTTTTTTATTTTGCAAACACCTATTTTACTCCTTAAATTGCACTGTGCTATTCCGCAAATTGCACAGTGCTATTTCTCAAATTGCACTGTACTCATATCCTGCACATAAATCGGATAAAACTTATAACCCGTCAGTTCCTTGCTTACGGCAACGGTAATTGGGGGAACCTGAATAAATGCGGTTCCTGCATCCTCGCACAGCATCTGCTGGAGCTGCTTGTAATAATCCGCCTTCTCATTCAAATCCAGCGCCGCCTGTGCCTTTTTATAGATGGCATCGTACTCCTCATTTTTGAAGTTAATAAAATTCTTCTTGGAATCTGTCTGGAATCTGTTTAACAGATATCCCGGAGTCATGTCACAGGTAATTCCGCTGATGGTGGCCTGATACTTCCTCCCATTGTAGCACTCATCCAGCCAAGTGCTCCACTCCACAGGATTGATGGTGGCATTGATGCCCGCTGCCTGCAGCTGCTGCTCCACAACCTCCGCAGTCTGCATATGGAACTCATAATTGGAGGGCACCACAATCTCCAAATCAAATCCATTCGGATATCCCGCTTCCGCAAGGAGCTTCTTTGCCTCCTCAATATTTGCGTCGGTTCCGTAAGCATCATTCAAATCCACATAATAATCCTTTAATGTAGGGAGCATTGCCGAGCTGATGATGGTTCCGCTTCCGCCGGACACATAATCATTTACGCTGTCCTTATCCAAGGCATAGCAGATTGCCTGACGCACCTTGACATTATTCAGAGGCTCTGCATCATTGTTTAAGTAAAGCGCCTGCACCACATCGGAGGGCGCCGAGAGTATCTGGAAAGAGCCTTGAAGCTCATTCGCCTGAGAATCCGTCAGATAAGGATAAATATCAATGGAACCGCCCTGAAGGTCCAAAAGCGCCGTATCGGGGCTGTTCACAATCTTGAAATTCACCTCATCCAGATAGGGCAGCCCTGCCTGCCAGTAATCCGCATTCTTTGCCACCACGATGCCTTCCTGCGGCGTATAAGAAACAAAAGAAAACGGTCCTGTACCAATGGGGTCTGCCGACTCATCCTCGCCGCTTCCTTTGGGGATGATGGCTGCCGTAAAGCTGTAAATCAGCTCTGTGTTGGCGCTGCCCACTGTTACCTGAACCGTCTTTTCGTCGATAATATCTACGCTTTGTATCGTGCTCATAGTTGACATGAGTGCAGTGCCATCCAAAAGTCCGGAAACTCTCTCCAGAGAATATTTCACATCTTCCGCCGTCACCGTCTCCCCATTGTGGAATTTCACATTTTCACGAAGGGTAAAGGTGTACACCAGCCCGTCATCGGAAATGGTGTAATCACTCGCCACTGCATTCATTAAATTGCCGTTTTCATCCGGTTTTACCAAACCTTCAAAAATATTAAATAGTATCTCTTTCGTTCCTGCCGCAGTTGCTTTGTGTGGGTCAAGACTATCAATATCCTGCTGGATACCTACAACAATCGAGGACTTATCCTCCGAAGACTCTTCTGTGCCACCTGCGCATCCGCCCAGTGCAGCCATTGTCAGAAGTGCCATAAACAAGTAGCAAAATCGCTTCTTCATAGTTATGTTCTTCTCCTCTTCGTTTTCATAGACCTCTCACTATTCTATTGTCGCCTTTATTTTACCATAGATACAGGGGATTGCAAGTTTTTTTATGGGTACAATGCGGTACCTCTCACACTAATATTTTCCCTAACACCTCATCCTCCATCACAAGCTTCTTCGCCATCTCCCTGTACTTTTCCTCATGGAGATAGGTGTGGCGGTGGGGCTTGATGGAAGGCGCCATGTCGATTGCCTCTATAAAATCCGCCTTACGCATCTGCAAAGTTGCCGCGTAATCCCAGAATCCCGTTTCTGTCAGCACCGTATTGACACGCACATGGCGGTGGTCATGCACCTTGCTCATAATATAGGTTGCAATCCCCACCTGTATACCATGGAGCTGCGGCACCTCCAGAATCTTATCAAGGGCATGGGAAATCAAATGCTCGCTTCCGCTGGTGGGCGCGCTGCTTCCCGCTATCTCGTTTGCAATGCCGCTCATGGATAAGGAATCCAAAAGCTCCTTCAAAAACAGTTCATCCTTAATGCTCTCATAGGGTGTCCGCACAAAGCTGTTTACCGCCTTCTTGGCAATCATCACCGCAAAGTCATTTACCACGCTGGCGCCGCACTGCTCTTCGTAAATCCAATCATACAATGCCGTAATTTTGGAAATCATATCTCCGATTCCGGAATAGATGAATTTCTCCGGGGCGGTACGGATAACCTCCGTATCCACAATAATCCCATAGGCAAGCTTTGCCGGAACGGAAGTCCTTTTGCCGTCCACAATCAGGGATGCGCTGGCGCTGGAAAATCCATCGCTGGAGCTTGATGTGGGCACGCTGATAAAGGGGAGCTTTTTTAAAAACGCCGCATATTTTCCTGCATCAATCACCTTTCCGCCGCCAATGGAAATCACGGCTTTCGCCTTGTTGGACATGGAAAAAGCAAGGGTAATGATGTCATCCATATTCACTGTGTCAAGCTCACTGTATTCTAATACGGTAATACCCTCCTCCTTTAAAGATGCCATCACATCCATGCCAAACAAATCAATCAGCCCATTGCCGAAATAAATGACCACCTGGTCAAGTCCTTCCGCCTTTAAATATGTGCCTATTTTTGTCAAAGCACCTTTCCCTACCTTCAAAATTACGGGAATTGCAATACTGTCTCTCGCCTGCATACCGAAATCTCCTTTTTACTGATTATTTTACTGTTGTTGTATTAAGAGTATCACAAAAAATCATAGTGTGCAACCAAGTGCCCGCCTATCATCTTTCTGTAATGACAAAAGGATTCCTGTTGCATAAATCCATCTATTATGATAGAATTATTTACGGTTTACAGGTCAAAATAAACATGACCTTCAAAGTAACAGGAGGCAGAAAAGTTATGTTAAAACAAGTATCCATTTATGCAGAAAATGAGAAGGGAACCATGCAGAAAATTACTTCCATTCTTGCAGAAGAAAATATCAATATCTTAGGCTCTGTCACCAATGACAGTGCAGAGTACGGCATTGTGCGCATGGTAGTGTCCGACCCGGATAAGGCTGCGGCATCCCTTACAAAAAAAGGCTACCTCTGCCGTCTCACAGATGTGATTGGCGCAGAGATAACCGATGAGGTAGGAAATTTGAACCGCCTGCTTCTCTCCTTAGAAGAGAGCAATATCAGCGTGGATTATCTGTACCTTTCCTTTAACCGGGCTTCCGGAAAGCCCATCATGGTCTTTCATGCACAGGAGCCTTATGAGGTGGAAGCCTGCCTGAAGTCCAAGGGCTTCACTCTTTGCTAGGACAAGCCTAACTCACATCTATTTCCTTGCCTTCCCTTCCAGCAGTCTCAATCAGGGCCTTATCCACATCCTGCTCGTAATTGCGCATTGCGACTTCGATGGGGGTAGGGTCCTTTGTGATGCGCCTTCCTCCCACATGGTTGAAGAATACAATAATCCCAAGGGCAAGACCGATGGAATAGGAAACTTCCAATACATTCACCCCACCCGGCTCCCTGTTCATTACAATGCGGTATATCTGGGCAAAAATGTCATTAATCCCCACATCATTATGATAAGCCATAATGGTAAATGCCGTGCCGAAAAAGCTCACCAGACACACCAGCGCTATTTTCCACGCCTGCTTCCACCCCTTGTAACGGTTTACATTCACCCATTCCACCAGCACATCCGGTTCCCCTATGATCTCCACACTGATATCGGGACAAGTCTCCTCCATCAGTTCAACCAGCTTTAAGGTACTGATAACACAGCGTTTCGTCCCATCCTTTTTAAAGTGATGCGCCTTTAATGCCTTTAACTTAGCGCTGATTTCCTTATTCTGACATCTTAAACTGCCTAAATCCTTGATATAGACATCTTGGGATAAAACTTCCACATTTCTGTCGCATTTAATGTATACGGTAACATTTTCCATGATTTTGATACCCCTTTACAGTAACACGCCAAAATTTATCTCTTATTTTAAAAATTCCCCGGAAAACTATAAATTATTCACAGACATATTGTCATGTATGCCGGTATATACAGGATATCATTTTTCCTCTCAAATTTTTTTGTATGAATTACATAAGCCTGCCCTATTCTGTCCCTAAACTTATCACAAAATTTTTCCAGAGAGGTTATTTTATACCTCTCAGCGGATTTTACTTCAATAGGATATATCTTATATTTTGTTTTACTCTTATTAGAAATCAGGAAATCAATTTCAATATCGTTTCTATGTTTCTCCGTGTCATAATGTGTATAGAAAAAAGGTTTGTACCCATTACATACCAGAGTCTGCATAATTGCATTTTCAAATATCATTCCCTCATTTACAGATAGTCTTCCAAGTATCAATTGACGGTATAAATCTTCGGTTTCTATCTCCGCCTCCGTAAAAGCATGGCTTACCAAAAGTCCGGTATCACCCATATAACACTTCAAATATGTCCTGTCCTCATTCAAAGACAGCCCCACATTTGGGTCGGTACAATTAAAACACTCATTGGCTATCATTGAATTGTCCAGCCAAAAAAAAGTATCATTAAATTTTGAAAATGATGTGCCTGCTTCAATATTTGACAAAACTACCCTTTTTTCATGCTGGGATAAAAAAGCCGGGATTTGATCGAAAATACTTAAAACCCTAGATTGGTATTTTGCTTCAATCTTCATAATATCATCCCGGTACAGAGCCAAAATGTCCCGCTTTTCTGCATCCGCTTTTTGGAAACTTCTACCATTTTTCAAATAAGCGTCAATGCTTTGGGGCATTCCTCCAACCACAAGATACTGCCTATACAAAAGCATTGCTTTATTATGCAGTTTATCTGCGAGCGGATTACCCTCTTCAAAGCATTTTTTTATATAATTTATCATGCTTTCTTCTTCCATAGCCCAACAAAACTCTTCAAAGTCCATTGGATACATTTTTATTTTTCGTTCTTCTGACGGTATTGTAATGCCCTGTACATTTTCCCTGATAGATACCAGCGAGCCTGTTTCTATATAATCAAATCTTCCATCATTCACTAACCGCTTGATGGATTGCCTTGCCTTAGGGAACCTCTGTATTTCATCAAAAATCAATACCGATTCCCTAGGATATAATATGGTTTTATATTCCGTTGACAAAATCATGAAAAAAGTATCCAAATCCTGCAAATAGTTCAAAAATGCATCTTTGACTGCCTCGCTGGCATCATTAAAATCAATCATAATGTAACTTTTATATTCTCTCTGGGCAAACACTTTCACAATGGTAGACTTTCCAATACGTCTGGCTCCTTCAATAAATAAAGCCTTTGAACCATTTGTATCATTTTTCCAACTCTCAATTTTTTTATAAATTTTTCGTTTAAAAATCATACTTTTCGTTTCCTCTATTCTCTTTTTTTCAAGTTTATCACGCTTTTCTGCAATGCGCAAGTTTAATATCGTCAATTTCATCCATAGTGCGCACATTTAATACAGTGTATTTTTCCACAGTGCGCATATTTAATCCCCATACCCTTTCCAAAAACAATATAAAAGGCAGAGTGGGAGACTCAATTTTAAGCCTTTCACTCTGCCCGATATTTTTCTCCGTTACTCTTTTACGGTATAACCTGAAACATTTGCAGCAGCCAATATCCCAGCCCCAGCACCCAGCTTGCAAAAATGCCATACAGAATCACAGGACCTGCAATGGTGAATATCTTGCAGCCGATTCCGAAAACCTGTCCTTCTTTCTGAAACTCAATGGCGGGAGCCGCCACGGAATTGGCAAATCCGGTAATCGGCACCAAGGCACCCGCTCCGCCCCACTTTACGATACCGGGATAAATATTGAACCCCGTCAATATTACGGAACAGAGCACCAATAACAGAGAACACCAACTGCCCGCCGTCTGCTTATCCAGTCCAAAATAATTTACGGCACAATTTAAAATAAACTGCCCAATCACACAGATAATGCCTCCGACAACAAACGCCTTGACCATCTGAAGCCCCAGATTATGGGTGGGGGTCACCTCTTTGACATACTGCTCATATTCCTGTTTTTTCTGCTCATCCATTATAATACCTCCCTATTATACTATTGTATCTCTTTCCAAAAATAAAGCAGCGAACCGCAGAGTTTCCCTGCCGCTATGCCAAGGACTGCCAGACCGATGCCGTGGCGGAAAGAAATTCTTC
Organism: Lachnoclostridium sp.; assembly: GCA_023664665.1. Taxonomy (GTDB): domain Bacteria; phylum Bacillota; class Clostridia; order Lachnospirales; family Lachnospiraceae; genus Acetatifactor. The sequence continues at coordinate 78,144 of JAMPEY010000005.1, read as the reverse complement.
TGGTAAATATGGGAATGCTGTCCAGCATTTCCGCTATGGCTAAGGCAAGACAGCCGATAAACATACCGCTGAAAATCCCAATCACAGCCTGCAGCGTATTGCCAAGTCCGAGCCATACATTCATGTACTTGGGATATCTGTTTTGAAAAAACGCCGCAACCTGACCGTATCTTTCAAAAATACTGAAAAAACTGCCCGCCACAGTGCCAAAAATAACCATTTCCTCAAAGAGAATGACCTTTCCGGCAGTGTGGGTCTTTCCCGCAAAACGGGGTATCAGACCCACCGCCACCAAAACGGTAAATACGCCTGCTGCCGCCAGCATTCCATAGCTTGCGCCCATCACTGCCAATAAAACTTCTTTCCACATTTCCACATTCATCTGCCTTTTAAATATTTGTAACGATTCGAAAACCTATACTTTTATTCTGCATCTTTTCCGGCAAACTATACCTACAAAGTATTTTTTCGCTTACCTTATCCAATTCTTTTCCAAATCTTCTCCCTTTCTTCTTGTCTGCTCCTTTCTCTTTGGGTACTTCTCCTCATCTATAAATTCAAAGTCCTCCTCATTTTTAATATGCTCCTTTTTTAATCCCATTTCCTCCATGTACTTTTCCAAATCCAGATTCCTGCCGTTTATGGGTGCCTGACCGCGGCGGAAAATCCAATTTTTCCCTACCGGCATATTCAGGATTTTCTCCAGCGGTAAATTACAGCGCTTTGCCACGGCGTCCGCCGTCTCGAGGTCATTGCCGCCCAGATAGATATAAGTATCGCAGTTCCCGATAATGGTTCTGCCGTCTTCCCTATATGCCTGCTTAAGCTGGGATTCCGCCTGAATCATCAGCATGGCAGAAATACCTCTGGAACGGATGGAAGCTATCATTCTGGGAAAATCGGCTATCCGGCAGTTGGTAGCAAAGTCATCCAGAATAAACTGTACCGGAACCGGAAGTTCATTGTTGGGACATTCATTATCCGCATATAGGCACAATTCATTCATTGCCTGAGTGAAAAACAAATTTGCCAGATTGTCCAGCGAACGATCCGTGTCGCTCACTACTACAAATAATGCCGTTTTCCGTCTTCCGACAGATGCAATATTCACATCGTCACGGGAAAGCATTTCCCTTAATTCCGCCGTATCAAACGCCGCCAGCTTGGCTGTGACTGTAATGAGAATACTCTTTAAGGTTTTGGAAGCGGCAAGGCGGAACCTGTGATAATGCTTTACCCCAAAACTGTCCGGATGCTCCTTTGCGATATCCTTTACCAACAAATCCAAAGCGTTTTCCTCATCTCCGTCATCTTCCCTTACCTCACAGGAATCCAGAAACTGAAGCATCACTGACAGATTCTGTTCATTATAGGGAGCAAACTCCCACTGTAAGGCAATCAAAGATTCCAGCAGAAGCTGGGCAGCCTGATCCCAAAAGGGGTCCAGCCGTCTGTCTGCGCCCTGGGATTCCGCATCATAGATTATCATATGGGCAATCTTTACAATATCCTGCTCACATCTGATATAGTCAAAAAAGTTATAATGGCAGGAATTTCCCGGATGGGTAAAATCCAGAAGTTTCACCACATATCCCTTTTTCTTCAGATAATCTTTGTATTTTCCATACAGATTCCCCTTGGGGTCCGACACCACATAGCTTCCGTTTGCCAAAAGCAGATTCGGGGTAACAATGCTTCTGGTTTTACCGGAACCGGAAGCGCCTACCACCAGCACATTATTGTTCAACTGAGTCTGATAGCAGTCCATGCTATACGAAACTCCCTCCGCCAAAACTATTTTCCCTTTGTTTTTTTCTTGATTATTCTCTTGATTCATCTCATTCATCTCTCAATTCTCTTATACTCGTAAACGCAATTATCTGCCAATTTCAATATTTTCCTTCAAGCCCTTAGCTTCACAGGCTGACTATCAAACAAAGTTCCTTCTTTCAGAAAAATTCCCTTTAGTCCTTACACCAGCTCGTCCTTAATGGCATCACACAGCCCGAACGCCACAGACTCCTCCGCACTCATATAGCGGTCGCTCTTGGTGGCATGCTCAATTTCCTCCAAGGTCTTCCCTGTATGCTTCGCCAAAATCCCATTTACCATTCTTCTGGTTCCTTCAAGGGATTCCGAAGCGTTCCTCGGTGCCGTATAGCCTCCCACCGCACCGGAAATCACCGGTTTTTGCAGCATGGTCTTTGCATGGGGCAGCATAAACCTCCTGCCTTTCTGACCGCCGGCTAAAATCACTGCCGCCATAGAAGCCGCCGCACCGGTGCAATAAATATTAATCGGCGTTTTCACGGACTGTATGATATCATAAATCATCAAGCCGGAGTTCACATCGCCGCCCTCGCTGTTGATAAAGATATCGATTGGGCTTTCGATATCATCCGCCAAATACAGGATTTGGGAGAGTACGGCGTTTGCCATATCCGCATCAATCTCACCCTGTAAAAAAATCCTTCGGTTCATCAAGTGCTTCGTATAAAGCGCTACCTCTCGCACACCGCTGTGCGATTCCTCTATGATGCAGGGCTGCCATGACATGCTGCTCATCTTTACCTCTCATTCCGCCGCGCCAGCGGCATTTTAATCAATTGGAACTTGCTGAGTTCTGTAACAAATTTTTCCACTTAATTATACCTCAGATAAAACCTTTTGAAAACCACAAATTCCTTTTGCTCTTTGCACGAGAAACATTAAACTTGCCTGATTTTTAAAAATCGGAGAAATATTGAAATGATAAAGACTGCTACAGATTAGCAGATGCTATAAAAGCCTGAAAATATATCTTTTGACTCACTTGTCGATTTTAGTATACTCCCTTTATGTCAAAAAAGCAACAAGTTTTTCAACTTGCCGCTTTTGCGCCGCTTTGCGGTCCTATTCTTCCCAAAACTTTGAGAAGCTGATATTCAAATCCACATTGCCCTTGATGCCGTCCACCCTTCCTTTGTTACTGTACTGCCATATGCCGTATGCATAAGGATAATAAAGGATGTCGCTGTAGGAAGCAAACCATTTAGGATAATTTTCCAGAGCGGAAATATCAAGCATCAACGCTCCCATTTCCGTGTTGTGGTAGATCATGGGTTTGTAGCCCGCATTTTCCACTGTCTGACAGAATAAAAGCACCAGATTCGTCCGTTCTTCCATGGAGAGGGCATTCATGCGTCCGTCATCCCCATCCACCTTTTCCACATCGATGACAATGGGAATATCTGTCCCATAAGGAGCCGCCTTTTTCATAAGGAAATCCGCTTCCTCCAAAATTTCCTCCTCCGTAACCGCCTGAGAATATACATATACACCTACATTCACTCCGGCAGCAGTAGCATTTTTGATATTTTCTTCAAATTTAGTATCCTCCACCAGCTTGCCGGTGCCATATCCTCTGAATGCCGCCCTGATAAAAGCAAACTCCACGCCGTCATCCGATACCTTCTGCCAGTCAATCTTACCCTGATGGGCGGATACATCGATTCCCTTGTGGGAAATCATCTCTCCGTCCTGCAGATACTGATATTCTCCACTCTCCAAAATCTGCAGATTTTCCTGCATCCATGAATTTTGCTGAAGACTTTTGTTGATGGGCACAAAATGATAGCTGCCGTTACTTGCAAGCACGATTTCATCGGGATAGTAAGGGCGCAGCGCATCTAACAGCCCTTCCCCCTCCAACAGGCTTGTCTTGATTCCTCCGAGAATTTCCTCTTCCTTTGTCAAAACCGCCTGCTCCACTCTTGCGCTTGCCGCCTGTTGCGCTTCGGCCAACGCATTATCCAGCGCCATATCCAATTCCTCCTGGGAATAGACCGTCGGCACTTCGTTTTGTACATTTGACATATTGGCCGCTTCCGCAGCATCTTCCTGTACTTTATCAATCCTTCCGTCCAGCCAGCTGGATGCTGCACCCATGATGTACAACACCACCAGCAACGCTGCCAGATAGCCTCCCAATGTCAAAAAATATCTCGCCACACCGGATTTTTTCTTAGGTTTTCCCGTCATATTCTGCTGATTCATATTTTCAAACTTTCTCCTGTCCGTATCTTCTTCCTGCCGTCCTATAATGTATATTGTCATTTTACTTGAAAAATCCCCATAAGGAAACCCTTTTTACAAATTTTTATAAAAACTTAATCGATTGGGAATTAATGGATTGCAGCCCTTTCCCGAAGACACAGAAGTATCTTTTTTTCCAGACGGCTCACCTGAACCTGACTGATTCCCATGAGGGATGCAATCTCTACCTGTGTTTTGTTTTGGAAATACCGCATATAAATCAGCTTTCTTTCGTCTTCCCCGAGGCTGTCTAAAAGCTGGGAAAGCAGCATATGGTCCAGAATCTTTTCTTTTTCTTTGTCCCCATAGTCGTTTCCTATACGGCTTCCGACGCCGTTTTCCCCCTGCACCACCTTGTCCACCAGATACACTTCGCTTCCGTCATCCTGATAGACTGCGCTGTATAGGGATTCTACCTCGGCAGTGGCTTCCAGCGCCATGACAATATCCTCCTCACTTAAACCTGTTTCTTTGGAAATCTCCGAAATAGTGGGGTCCCTCTTTAACTTTGTCTGCAAAAAACGGCTTGCGGTCTTTACCTTAAGCCCATTCTCTTTAATGGTGCGGGATACTTTTACCATTCCGTCATCCCGGAGAAATCTCTTGATTTCTCCGGTAATCATGGGCACTGCATAAGTAGAAAATTTCAGTCCCAATTCCAGATCAAATTTATCAATGGACTTCATCAGTCCTATGGTTCCGACCTGAAATAAATCTTCCAAATCATATCCCCTTCCGGCAAAACGCCTTACAATATGATGCACCAGACCCAGATTTTTTTCTATCAGTACCTCCCTTGCCACTTTATCTCCTGCCTGTGATTTTGCAATCAGTACTGACATTTCTTCCATGGGCTACTCCCCGTCACCTATCCATGAGCCGGCGCTTATTTTCTTGCACATACTCACCTTGGTTCCTTTCCCCGGAGCGCTGTCCACCTCCAGTTCGTCCATGAATGCCTCCATAAAAGCAAACCCCATCCCTGAACGCTCCAGCTCCGGCTTTGTGGTAAACAGCGGCTCCATTGCCTGCTCAATATTTTCAATTCCGCTGCCGTTATCTTCCACCTCGATATGTAATGTCCCGCCGTCCAGTTGACAGTGAACCCGCACTTTTCCCTCGTTAATTTTCCGCTGTGCCGGAAGGCAGTCCCCATGCCTGCCATATCCGTAGCAATTCCCATATCCGTGGATAATGGCATTTGTCACCGCCTCGGACACCGCTGTCTTGATATCCGATATTTCCTCCAGCGTAGGGTTTAAATGGGAGACGAACGCCGCCACTGCCACCCGCGCAAAACCCTCATTGATGGAAACTGCATCAAAGCTTATTTCCATTTCATTCTTTTCCCGTTCTGCAATCATTTTTACCCCTCCGTCAACTCAATATTTCAACAACTTTGGTAATTCCCGATAATGTCAATATCCGCTGCATCTGTCTGTCCACATGTATGGCAAAAACCTTTCCGCCAAAGCAGGCAATCTTCCGATAACGCCCCATGATAATGCCGATTCCCGAGGAATCCATAAACCGGGTGTCTTCAAAATCAAATATCACATGCTCCACCTGGTCTTCCAGAATATAATGGTCCGCATTCTCGCTGATGTATGCGGCGAGATGATGATCCACCTCCTTTGGCATCCTGACCATCAGGCAGTTATCAATAATTTTAAAATCCTCCATACTTCCTACCTCTCTTTCTACACACAAAAACCTGTAGGAATTTCCTTCCTACAGGTTTCTCTTTTGTATGAATATGCATTTCTCTAATTTTGTTCCGTAATATATCTCCTTGCCCTGTTGGCGTTATTGGTGCCGGGGAACAGCTCAACCACCTTTTCATAGGTTGCATTGGCGTTCTCCACATCACCGCTCTGATGGTATGCATTACCCAGATTATACAGGGCGTCCTCATTGGCCGCATCATAATACACCGCCTTGGAAAGCAAATCTATGGCTGTGGTATAATCCGCCTCGCGGTATGCCTTATACCCTTCCGAATAATATTCCTGAGAAAGGTCGGGACCAATGAGCGTAATCAGTGTTTGATACAACTGCTGAAACTGCTCCGAAGTCTCCTCCATATTTACATTCCGGGCAATATTTTCCAGCATTTCTCCCGTCCTTCTGATATCCTGATCTTTCAGATAGGCGGAAGATGCTTCCAACAAATTGTCTATTGTGCTGAGAGTACCGTCCGCTCCCACATAGCCGTCCAATTCCTGATGCAGGGCACTATTGTCGGCTTCAAGCTTAGTAATCTGCTTTTCCAGCTCCTGAATCTGGACGGTCTTGGCATCGGACTCCTCCCCGATTCTCTGTATACTTCTCTGGGCTTCATTGTTGACTTCCAATATCTTGGCGGGCACCACCAGAAAATACATGGCGGCAAGACCGATGAGAATTCCGATACCGATATTGACAAGCGTGGATACTCCGCCGCCTCTGGTATCCTTTACATTCAGCGGCTGGATAATCACCTCGTTATCACTTTGATATCTGACCACTTCATCTTTCTTGCTCCGCCTTGCAGACTGCTTTACCGACTCGTCCGGTGTAAGCATCAGCTTTACTTCCTTCTGATAGCGGAGGGTCAGCGTATTGTTGCGGTCGATATCCATACATTTACGCAGTTCCCTGTCCGCCCGCTCCCACTCTTCACTGTCCATATAAAGCAGCGCAAGCAAAAGATGCGCCCGGATAAACCGGGGATTTAATGACAGAACCTTTTTCAACTGTATGATTGCCAAATCCTTACTGTCCTGCAGACAATAGGCGTATGCCTGATTGTACTTCTTAATCGTCTGATTAATGGCATCCAGTCTGGAACTGTTGGACTGCAGCCTTTCTATATAATCATCTGCAATATTTTTATCCGGCCGCATATTCTTACTGATGACCCACTCGCTTAAAGCAGCCACCACTTCACCCGTCTCAAAGTACACCAATCCTAAGAGATTTCTGGCATCAATATTATCTTTATTTAATTTCAGGCTCTGCCGCAAACTGTTGATTGCACCCGTTAAGTCCCGCACCTCCGCTTTTTCCAGACCATCATTGTAAAAACGGTTGGAGAGGCCCATTATCTTCTTATAAAGAGAGACATCTGCTCCGCAGGCGGTGCAAAAATCATGTTCCGATAAGTGGCAGCCGCAATTATAACAAAACATGCCCTACCTCCTATTGTTGTTCTTCTTCCTCTACTGCCTCTGCGGATTCCCTTATCATTTTTACCAACAAATCTGCCATATCCGTCAAATCCTGATTGTAAATCGCATCCTCCGCATCCTCCACCTCAAGGCTGGGATGAAATTTCTTCAGTTCCTCTTCAAAATTAATCATATCCCAAAGACTCCTTTATTTCTCCAACCAGATACAGGCTGCCCGCAATATAAATGCGCTCCCCCGGCATCTGTTCATCAAGCAGTTTCTGAAATGCTGTGGTAACATTCTCGTACAGTACACATTTGCAGAGAGGAAAACGGGCTGCCCAAGCCGCCATATCTTCCAAAGACGCCGCCCTCCTGTTGTTTATAGGCGCCAGAGCAAGCTTCTCAAACAACCCTGACTGCACCACTCTTTCCATCATGATTTCACAGGCTTTGTCGGAACATACGCCAAACAGCAATGTCCTTTTGCCGACGACGCCGTCCTCTCTCACCGTGTCCAAAAATGCCCGGACACCGTCCTCATTATGAGCTCCATCCACATATACCTCCGGCAGTATCTCTTCCATCCTGCCCTGCCAGCGGCATTTTTCCACGCCTCTTTCTATGGCATCTGCCGAGATTGTCCTGCCTTTGTCCAGCACTTCCACTGCCCTTACTGCCAGAGAAACATTCTCTGTCTGATAGCGCGCCATAGTATTTAGATGTAGCCTAATATAACCATAATACTTTGTATGCAACGAAAAATCAATGCTTTTATTTTTAAAATCCAAGAAAGTGTAGTCTTTTTTTGACACAGGATACAGGGAAACCCCAATTTTCTCCCCTTTTCGCCTGAAAACTTCGGAGGCGTCTTCTTCCACATCCGCATAGACAAGCGGTGCATGCGCCTGCATAATGCCTGCCTTTTCCTCCGCAATCAAAGAAATCGTATCCCCAAGATACTGCACATGGTCAAGACTGATTCTGGTGATGACGGATAATTCCTTTTTCCCCACGGAATTAGTGGCATCCAGCCTTCCCCCGAGCCCCGTTTCCAAAATGCAATAATCCGGTTTTTCCTCCGCAAACAGAATCATCGCCATAAAAAACAAATATTCAAAAAATGTGGGATGATACTCTTCTTTATCCTTTAGCGCTTCATAAATCCGAAGAAACGCTTTGTGGAAATCCTCTTTCTCCACCATATGCCCCTCAAGATAAAACCGCTCTCTGATATCCACCAGATGGGGCGAGGTAAACATACATACCCGATAACCCGCTTCCTCCAAGATAGAGCATAGATAGGCGCAGACAGAGCCTTTTCCGTTTGTGCCTGCCACATGAATTATCTTCATCTGCCTGTCAGGGCACCCAAGTCTTTTCAAAAAGGCTTTGGTGTCTTCCATTGTGTTTTTGGAAGTGAAGTAGGGCACATCATTCAGATATGCCACTGCCTCCTCAAAAGTCCTGATTTCCTTATCCTTCACATTAATACCATGCCTTTCCGTAACCCCATTATACTGCTATTGTAACTGAGAAAGCCTTTCTTCCACCTGAGCCATCATCATGGTATATTTTTCCAGCTTTTCCTTTTCCTCTGCAATCTTTGCTTCCGGCGCTTTGGAGATAAACTTTTCATTGGAAAGCATGCCGTTTACTCTGGCAAGCTCTCCCCCCAAGCGCTTTTTCTCCTTGTTCAGGCGCTCGATTTCCTGCGCGATATCTACCAATTCCGCAAAAGGAATATAGAGGGTTGCGCCGGGAATCACCACGGAAACCGCATCCTGCGCGATGCCAGCCTTGTCCTTCTGCATGGTGACTTCATTGGCATAGGCTAGAGAAGCAAAGAACAGCCTGCCCTCCGTAAAGGTATTTAAGATACCCTCATCCTCACTCACCACATACACGGATGCCTTGCGGCTGGGAGCCACATTCATCTCCGTGCGGATATTGCGGATGCCCCTGACAGCTTCCTTGATGATTTCAAGAGCCTTTTCCTCCTTCGCAAAGCTCCTCTCCTGCATATACACGGGCCAGCTGCTGACCATGATGGATTCCTCTTCGCTCTGCAGGGTACAGAAAATTTCCTCGGTGATAAAAGGCATATAGGGATGCAGCAGCTTAAGCGCATCTATCAAGACAGTCTTTAAAGTCCACAACGCCGCATTCTGGCTGACCGCATCATCGGAATTGTAAAGCCTCGGCTTCACCATTTCGATATACCAATCGCAGAACTCGTCCCAGATAAAATCATAAACCTTCTGCACCGCAATTCCCAATTCAAAATGCTCCATATTATCGGTGACATCTTTTATCAAGGTATTTAATTTGGACAAAATCCACTTGTCCACAGGCTGCAAATCCTGCGCCCCGGGCATGGTAACATTCTTTGAAGGCTCCATATTCATCATGATAAAGCGGGAGGCGTTCCACACCTTATTGGCAAAATTGCGGCTGTTTTCTACCCTCTCATAATAAAAACGCATATCGTTTCCGGGGGCATTGCCGGTAATCAAGGTAAGGCGCAAAGCATCCGCGCCATACTTTTCAATAATATCCAGCGGGTCAATGCCGTTTCCTAAGGACTTGGACATCTTGCGCCCCTGGCTGTCACGCACCAAGCCGTGGAAAAGCACTGTCTTAAATGGTTTTTCGCCCATCTGCTCATAGCCTGAAAAAATCATGCGGATAACCCAGAAGAAAATAATATCATAGCCTGTCACCAGCACATCTGTGGGATAAAAATATTTCAAATCCTCTGTCTGTTTCGGCCACCCCAAGGTTTCAAAAGGCCACAGCGCAGAAGAAAACCATGTGTCCAGCGTATCTTCATCCTGTGTAAAATGGGTGCATCCGCACTTGGGGCATACCTCCGGCATTTTTTTCGCCACAACCACTTCCCCGCACTCATCACAATAATAAGCAGGAATGCGGTGTCCCCACCAGAGCTGGCGGCTGATGCACCAATCCCTGATATTGTCCGTCCAATTAAAATAATTCTTCTCCATGCGTTCAGGAATTAACTGAATTTCGCCTTTTTTCACCGCTTCTCTGGCAGGCTTAATCAGCTCGTCCATCTTTACAAACCACTGCTCCTTCACCAAAGGCTCGATGGTGGTCTTGCAGCGGTCATGAGTTCCTACATTGTGGGAATAATCCTCAATCTTCACTAACAGTCCCTGACTCTCAAGCTCCTCCACAATGGCTTTTCTTGCCTCATATCTGTCCATTCCCGCAAACTTGCCGCCGTTTTCATTGATGGTGGCATCATCGTTCATAATATTGATGATGGGCAGATTATGCCTCTTGCCCACCTCAAAGTCGTTAGGGTCGTGGGCAGGAGTGATTTTTACTACACCCGTACCAAATTCCCGGTCAACATAGGTGTCCGTCACAATGGGTATCACCCGGTTCACTATGGGCAGCAGAACCTTTCTGCCAATCAAATGTTTGTAACGCTCATCCTCAGGATGGATTGCCACTGCGGTATCTCCCAGCATGGTTTCCGGACGGGTGGTGGCAAAGGTCAGAAACTCGGTAGTGCTGGGAGTTCCGTCCTCATTTACCAAAGGATACTTAATGTGCCAGAAATGCCCTGCCTGCTCCTGATATTCTACCTCCGCATCGGAGATGGAGGTATTGCATACGGGACACCAGTTGATGATGCGGGCGCCCTTGTAAATATATCCCTTCTCATGCATCTTCACAAACACTTCGGTGACAGCCTCATTGCAGCCTTCATCCATGGTGAAACGCTCCCTGTCCCAATCGCAGGAAGAGCCTAACTTTTTAAGCTGGGAGATAATACGCCCGCCGTATTCTTTCTTCCAATCCCATGCCCTCTCCAGAAATTTTTCACGCCCCAGGTCATGCTTGTCAATACCTTCTTTTTTCAAGGTCTCGATAATCCTTACCTCCGTGGCAATGCTGGCATGGTCCGTCCCCGGCTGCCACAGCGCATTATAACCCTGCATACGCTTAAAACGAATGAGAATATCCTGCATGGTATTGTCAAGGGCGTGTCCCATATGAAGCTGCCCCGTGATATTTGGGGGTGGAATCACAATCGTAAAAGGTGTTTTGGAATGGTCCACCTCGGCATGAAAATATTTCTTATCCATCCACTTCCGGTACAATCTGTCCTCCAGCCCCGCGGGGTCGTAGGTTTTTGCTAATTCTTTGCTCATATCTGCCTCCTATAAAAAAGCGCCGCTGCCGCAATTTCCTAATGTTTAAAAACGCCCTCTGCCGACTATGTCAGCAAAGGGCGTTATAAACGCGGTACCACCTTTTTCACAGCTTGCGCTGCCTCGAAAGACTTCATCAAAAGTCCTATCCTGTAACGGGGATAAACCGTGGGCATCTACTCAAATCCTGCCTTTCGATGCTCCGGCTCGAAAGCTACCTTCTGCATTCCTTCCTTCAAGCCGCCTTCCAGCGCAGAACCTGTCTGCAGCAGCCCTCTCTGGCAAGGGGTAATGCATACTCCTCTTTGTCATTGCCTTTTTCTATTGTTTACTAATATAGTATATGAGAGAAAATTTGTCAAGGGAATTTTATTGATTTTCCGGGCACTGATTTTCCGGGCACCGATAATCCGCCCTTTCTTTTCACTCATCCAACATCAATTGCACCCTATTCTGTATAATTGCCGTAACCTCCTGCAATTCCTTATCCCCCGAAAAATATGACTCCGCCTCCTCTAACACCACAATTTCTATTTCCTGCCACTGTGTACTTAAATCGCCACAAAAAAGCTTTTCATTATTCAGGATATCATCAATGATATCTATTTCACTTTCCTCAAGCATCATACTGGTATTATTGATTCTTACTGTTTCCTTTGTAGCCGTTTTCCATTGCTCTTCATATATACTTTTGCAAATCGGCATACCCCTATCCTTATTTTGGAAGTCCGATTCCAGCAATGTATTCAGGAATTCCCACGCACCTTCCTTATATTCACTGCCGGAGTAGATGCTACAGGCATCCTTTTGCCGATTTATCAGATACTGCTGCCCATCTTTCGTAGGAAAACCATAAATTGGGGTATTTCTTCCATAAACTCCAAGCACATCCACATAACCGGAGGGTTGTGAAACCGATACATCCAGAAATAGCACATGCTCTGCTAAATCTGATGTTTCATAACCTTGACCCGCTACCATGATATTTTCTTTGCCGTATTTTTTGCAAAAATACAACAATTGCTGAAAACTTCCACTGTCAAAATCAGCCTTTCCCTTCTCCCAATCTATAAATTCCCCGGACATTCCCCAAAGTGCCGTTTCCAACACAGCGCTTGGAGTAGAGGAAAGGAAGATTCCTTTTTCTCCATTATTCTTTTCAATCAAGGAAAAGAAAGAATCTATATTCCACTCTTCTACACCGTCCATATCTTTTTGAGATATAGCTAATCCCCATAAAGAAAAATGTGGCGTCAGCATATAGATTTTATTATCAATCTCACCGGGAATCAACACTTGCCACTGAATATCCTCACTTTGTTTGCTTTTCTTAAGATAATCTGTCAAATCCTCCAAATAACCTTGCTTTGCAAAATCCTCATATCTCCCGCCGAAAGTATACATATCAATAATGTCAGGGGCATTTCCCCCTGCCAAATCAGCCTGTAATCGTAAGCCCGGACTCTCGCCATTATAATATTTTACCGCCACATAATATTCCTTGTTTTCTCTGTTAAATGCCGCAATCTGCTCTTGCATATGTCCATTTAAATTTATTGTTCCATATGTGATGCACTTCCTCTGTTCCGAAGAAAAATCCGCCTGCTTAACGATTGTATAACATGTAAGTTTATAATTATCACTTCTTCCATACAAAGTAATCCGTTCATTCATGTTATCGCAGCTGGCTTCCATAAGCCACTGAGTAGGAATCCCACTTTCCGTTAAACTTGCAATCTGCAGTTGCTCTCCGGATTCCCTATCAATCCAAAACAGTTTATCATCTGATAATATACCGATTCTTGAATTATCACTGCATTTTATTCCCATAGCTTGACTACAGCCAATATCTGACACCCATTCCTTTTCAAACCGCCCTTCCGCCAGCTTATATCTTATGATTTTTCCATCCATAATAGTGATACATTCTATCTGTCCTTTTCCCCACTCCTGCACAAAGAGAATATCTCCCTCCACCTCTTGCTGATGCATTTTTCCCTCTTCGGGCATCTGCCAGATCGCGCTTCCGTTAGCAAAATACACGGTTTCGTCATCATCCACACAAAAGGAAACTCCCTGTAGCATTTTTACTTCTTCCCCATGAATAGTAGTCAAGACATTCCAATGTGAAGCATCCTCTCTCCTTCTTATTTGAACTTCATTTTCGCCATTCATGCCAACACACAAATAAAAATTTCCCGCTCCCTCGGACATCGCTATTATGTATTCATCTTCCCTCTCCTGCCAACTGATATTTTCTGTCATTTCATTATTGTCAACAAAAAACAAATTATCCTCTTTTTCAGAAGTCAATACCCATACTCCATCTTTCCCACGCACAATTTGAGCAGGCACATCTATGAAAAGCTCTTTTGCGCTTTCCATCTCATACATTATTTTGCCTATTTCTTGTTTCGGATTTGTCGAATCCCTCCCACATGCTAACAACATTATGGTAAGGAAAAAGAATATTGCCAAAACCAACAGCGGCTTTTTGCTATTTTTCATCGTATGCTCCTATCTCATTGCCTACTGATTTTATAATAACACAAAATAGCAGTGTTGGGAAGCCTTTAATTGATATACAATCCATTCTTGCCCATCGCACACATATCCCTGCTCTTTTTGTATGATATACTTCGCCGGATTATATTTTATTGGGCACAACATATGCTTACAATGTTCCGCAAAGCAGTCTTGAGCGACTGTGCTTATTCAGCCCGGAAGACATGGAGCTTGCCAAGGAATTTATAGAATTGTTAGTTAAAAGAAATTCGACAAACCAAAAAATTTTTAAAAAATTGTAGTATATCTCTATATACAACATTATAAAAACCGAGAGTCCAGTAAATACAAGGCTCTCGGTTTTTTAAGTGTCAAACTCAGAATAGTATACGGGGAAAATTTGTCAAGGGAATTTTACATACCACTCACTATAAGAGTGTGAAAGTATGCTACAAACCCTTCAACGGTCACGGGTTTTCGACAACCAAAGGAAACGAAGTTATGCTGCCGTCTGCGCTGCTTACCGTAAAATAACATTCAACCATGGAAATTCTGCTGCTGCACTGATATCCTATGTCTCCATATGTCCTCTGGGAAAATCCTCCATTTACCGTTACATGTTCTTTGTTGCCATCATAATAAACCACCAATTGCATCGTTGCATCAACATCATCATCCGCAGATACTGTTGCGTATGCGTAGCTGCTGTTGTTGCATCCTACTTCCAATTCCACCAATGTGCTCCCCACATAAACCCTTGTTGATGTGTCGGGGATGCGTTTCAGGGATGCCGCATATACAGTGCTGCTCTCCATTGCTACCACAAAGAGCGCTAATGCCAAGCTGATATAGATAAGAATCTTTTGTTTCTTCATTTTCTTTTCTCCTTTCTTGCCAATCTATCGTTATCCTACACTAACGGATACTCAATCACATACTTTACCGTCCCGTCCTCGTTCAATATCATGAAAAACGGGTATCTTTCCATGGAATCGCTGTATTGTGTTCTAAGATAATACATAAACACATCCGGGTTAGTCGTCACATTTTCCCATCCATCTTGGTTTCTGTCACAAATTTCACTTAGAATAGGATCATGGTCGAAATTGCACATATGGAATTCTGTATTCTCTGTCAGCAACAGGCTTATGACTTCCTCTTTTTCATTCCGATACTCACAATAAGGTCCATCATCAACAGAATTTCCCCAAGCGAGCCACCTGTCCGTCTCCCAATTCCATACAAATTCCACAGGGTCTATGTCTATCTGAGCTTTCTCTTTATCACAGGAAAGATGCAGTCCCCTAAAATAAAAAACATAATCATACTCATCTACCGCAAAATTAAATCCTGCATTTGCATTCTCTCCGAGAAACCAGATTTCATCCTTTGCACTTAAACCCTCTGGCAGTTCCACATCTTTCGCTTCACTCTCTGCATTTTGAGCCGCTCCTTTCGATGATTCCGTGTTTGGAACATTCTCTTTTGTTTCCCCTCCTGTCTCTGCAGACTGCTGAGTTTGTATAGAGATGTCACTTTCATCCAAAGAATTCTCCTCTTCCTGCCTGTATGCACATCCGCACATGAAGCAGATAAATGCCAATAGAATAACTGTTTGAAATCTTTTTCTCACGATATGCCTCCTAATTAAACTGATAGAATGTAACATCCTCCGTGGTATAAGTATGATAAGTTGAATCCTTCTTCACATTTGAGTGGTCGGAATATTTTATAGTGTCTCCATCATAGTATGTCACTATGGCTACATGGCTATGGTCATTCCAATACATAATGCATCCGATGGAAACAGAGGAAACAGGCACTTCAGAAATATATCCCTTGTTTAAAAAATAAGGCTTTATACCACCATCATTGTATCCCGTGCGAATCCAATTTTTCCCTGCCGTACCAGCATTCCCATATGTCTTCGCCGGATACCACTCACCTGCCGTGTCAGTCGGAATCCCTCCTGCATGGATGCACTTCGACACAAAATTGGCACAGTCACTTCCTGTATTGTCTTTTTTATTAAATTCCGGCTCATCCGTTGCATGGGCTCTTGCATAGGTAACGGCGCCACTCGCCCTGTAACCGGAAGAAGCCCTGCGGGTCACGGCATCCGTCTGCTGTTCCACCGCCATCTTTGCTGCTTTTGCTCCCCTTTCATAGGTTGCAAAGTCACAGAATCTATCCGTTTCTTCCACCTTTTCCCAAGAATAGCTTTCCCCTTGGTTTACCCCGCGGTAGAGTTGTATGGAAATGCCGTCTGCTGCCTCCGATACTTCCGCATGGTACACGAAACCTGTCTCATAGGGCTGTAAATAATATTCTTCTACCAGACTTTTATATTGGTCAGCTTCCGCCTTTATAGCCGCATCATCCCTCGTTCTCCTGATATTTGTATTGTCATATGCCGACATGATTCCCTGATAATAAGGGCTTTGGTCATACGGTCTGATTAAAGTCATGTCTGCACTGGCATATACATCCGTTCCGTATGTATTTCCGTCCATCGTTTCGTTTTCAAATGTAAACTTCCAATTTTCAAAAGCATACACGCCATCATAATAAGTATCCTGCGTCTTCTTTATTTCCTCGCATATGCTCTCCCGGATATCAGCCCCGGCATCCGACACAATGGCATCTCCTGCTGCGGAAGTAACTTTCTGTGCATTTACTGTCAGATGCGCTGCGCTAAATCCGCTTACCAGCATCGCTGCGGCCATTAAGACTGCTGCCACTTTAAATTTGGTTTTTAAAATTCCCATTTGTATACCCCCCGTTAGATTTTTTGTACTTCCACTTCAGTATAACAATTCCTAAAACATTTTCCACAATCTGACCTCAAAATGCCCCTTTTTGACCTCGGGTTTTTGATTGTCTGTCTTAGCGATATGGTATGATAGGTAAAGTCATTTATTTTTATCCCAAAACATCCATCATAATCTCCACAGTGAAAACTCCATTCTCCATATGGTATTCCATGCTTCCTTCATATTTTGACACTATCTGTTCGATTATCTGCATCCCCCACCCATGGAGAGCGGGCGTTTTCTTTGTGGTTTTCAGTCTGCCATTCTCCTTTGGGGGAATTTTTATGCAATCATTTTTTATCTGTATCATCAACATTCTATGAATGGGCTTCATCCGCACCCATATCTCTTTTTCAGCGCCTTCCACAGCATTATCCAAAAGATTGGTAAGCAGTGCGCACAAATCCTTTTTCTCCATTGTAATGTCCTGCAAAAGCCCCTGCACATCCATATGTACCGAAATGCCCGCCTCTGCTGCCCTTTTTTCCATTTCACAAAGAATGACATCCGCCATGTCAATGCCTGTGCGCAGGGGAATGGAAAAAAGTTCCATAGGCTCCCTCAGACTTTCTATATATTGTTTTGCCTGCTCTTTATCGCCCTTTTCCAGCATACGGTATACAGCATCCAGATGATGGTTCATGTCGTGGTACAGCTTGGCATTCGCAGTATAAAATTCATTTATCTGCTCATAGTTACGCTCCAGCATGTCGTTTTGGGTGTTCATTATCTGAATGCGCATCTGTAGTTCTTTTTTCTTTACCATAAGATAAGAAACATAGACACATGCCATAAATATAATAAGCAAAAAACTCCACGCCAATACAATAGTAAGTACCTTCAATTTTCCTCTTCCCCTTTGCACCAATACTTTCGCAGCTTATCCTTCAGCTCCGTAAGCCTGTTTCTGTTTATGGTTACCTTGGCTCCGTTAGTAAACCATACATATCCTTCCTTAAAACCGGAAATCCGGGCAAAATTGCAGATAAGCCCTTTGTCCACCCAGACAAAATCCTTTTGAGGCAGCTCCTGATACACTTGTTTGAGCGTTTTTCTGACTTTGGCATTTGTCCCATCCATCATTTCAATATAAGCATATTTTTCCCTATGCCAAATATAGATAATCTGATTTAAAGGTATTCTCTCCAATCCTTTCCGGTTCTCTGCCAGATAATACTTTTCCCTGCTGTCCTCTATCTCCCTAACCGCATCCGACAGGGCATTGGGAAGCATCTGCCTTAAACACCGCTTGGGAATAAAGCGATAAGGCTGCACCTGAAAAGACTCATATACATACTTCTCATAAAAGGTAATAAAAATAATCCGCACATCGGGACATTTCTTCTTTAACTGCCGCGCCAGATTCATACCGCCCATTTCCGACATCTCGATATCCAACAGTGCGATGTCCATTTTGACTCCCTTTTCCATTTCTTCCAGAAGAGAATGTTCGTTAGCAAAAAAATGGATTTCATGCACCACCTTATCCTGTTTCATGCATTTTTCCGCTTCTTCTGCAATCCACTGTCCTTTATCCGTATCATCGTCACAAACAGCCAGAAAAATCATCATTCACCCCATTATGCTTTCGTATGCTCCTATCTCATTGCCTATCTGATTTTAGATTAACACAAGTCGGTAGTGTTGTAAAGCATTTATTTGGCGGCAAATGAACCATATCCGACTCTTCAACCTTTCACACAATCATCGCACTGAAAAAAACCTGAAAGCATCCTTTTCAGCCTTCCGTATATGGGAAGGAAGAGCATTGCAACGAATATACCGCATAACAAATATTGCAGGGAAGAAGCAATCAATATCTGCCCCGGTCCTACTTCATACAGTTTTTCCTCTATGGTAACAAGGTTTACATCCGTGTAGAAAACAGTAATCAGATTTAACAGCGTTATCATACCGCCCGTAAGCGCTGCCGTTATCATTGCAAGCTTGACCGCATGTGCCGCTTTTCCCGCTTGGCAGGCGGAAATATCGGAATCAGGCATGATGCAATAGGGGAACGCACATCCCAATTCTTTAAGCGAGCCGGAAGCTGCCGCAACAATCAGAATCATTCCTATTACCAGAATAAAACTTACATCATTCATACAATTTCCAAACTTTAAACGGCACTCCCAACGGATATAGGCAATAAAAAGCGCCATCATCGCAGCTTCTCCCAAAAGGAGCGTCACTAAGTTTATCCATTTTTCTCCTAGCCTATTATTTTTATCGCTTTTCCTATTTTCATTATTTTTCATTCTGATACCTCCTTGCTCTCAAATCTGTTAACCGTTACATTCCATATAATCATTTCTCATATGCCATGCTGAACCCATACAGAGAAATAATTCTATTCCTTTCAGGCACGCTGTATATCAAATCTTCTTGCGGATCCTCCAAAATAATCTGCATCGTTTCAAAACATTTCATCCTGTTTGCCTCAATACTTGCTTTCAGCAAAAACAGATAACCGGTGGCGCAGAACAGGAAAACAGCGGCATATTTGGTCAGTTTCAAGAATGCATCCATTGCCGGATGGGCTTCCCGCCATATCAGCTTTTCCATTTTATGTTCAAATTTGTCGGAAAACTGATATTCGTAATCCGTTGCCCGTTCTAATCCCCTTATGATTGCTTCATCTGCCGGCGGTATATGTTGATACAGCCACTCATCCGTTACCTTGCTCTGTTCCACTGCCATTCTCCTCCTGCTTTTTTAACTCTCTCTCAATTAATGCTTTCCCTCTGGCAATCCTCTGCCTTACCGTGGCTTCTTTAATCCCACAGATTTTTGCTATTTCGCTGTTTTTCAACTGTGCCGAGTATTTCAGCAGAAAAATATCTCTGTATTTTACAGGCAGATTTTTCAACACATCCAAAATAGGATTATCCATACCTGTTTCCATGTGGGACATCGGCAACTCATCCTCTCCCAACTCATCCATATAAAGTTCCTTATGTCTCTGTCTACTCCGTTTCCTATAGATATCGATCGCCGCATTTTTGGTAATAGTTATCAGGTATCTCTTGGTAGATAAACCGTCCGCTTCTCCCACCTCCCACATATGCTTTGCCAGCTTCATAAACGCATTGTGTACCGCATCCTCCGCCAGATAAGGATCATGTAAAACATCCATAGCCACTTTCTGCATCAGATACCTGTATTTTTCATAAAGAATAGCAAATTTTCTTTTATTTTCCGGCATGTCCATATCCGCTTTCCATCCTTTATAAATGATAACGAAACACCATTCTCTTTTTGTTACAACACATATAAAAAAGTAAAGACATTCTTTTGGCATACTGGTCTGGTTAAAAAAACTTATTTTGGCACTTTTTGTCGAGCCACTCCTCATATATACTATCCTTATGTTCCTACACTGATCAGAAGGAAAAACGATACATAATGTAAAAATATAATAGGAAATGAGGGATATTATGAAAAAGGCAAAGCAAAATTTAAATGCTGCACAGACGAAACGGAAGAAAAGTTATGGTCTTTTAATCGCCGGGGCTGTCCTCATTATTATCAGCCTTATCTTTGCGGTATACCATTACAACAACAGTTACGGACAGTCCATAGCTGTGGGCAAGGAACTGAACGAGGTCAAAAATCAGATAGACGCCGTAAAAGCCGGCACTGCCACAGGGGATTTGGATGCCTTGAACGAAAGCAAATCCGCTTTGACCGACGCCAAATTAAATTATGAGCGCCCTTATTCTTACAGTCTTGCCGCATTATTTTTAAGCATTCTGCTGACTGCCCGGGGAATCTTCAATGCTGCCATCGGCGTCAATGTTTCCCGGAAAGCCGACTTGAAGAAACTGGCTCAAGCAGGGCTTTTGGCAGCTCTTTGCTATATCGGGTTTGCCGTTTTCAAATTTGACATTCCCGTGGGCACAGAAAAAACAGCTTTCCATTTCGGCAATGTATTCTGCGTGCTGGCGGCGCTTTTACTGGGCGGTTATTGGGGCGGATTGGCAGGCGCCGTGGGAATGACCATCGGCGATTTGACCACTTCTTATGTGACCAGCGCGCCAAAGACTTTTTTATTAAAATTGTTCATTGGTCTGGTGGTAGGCTTGGTAGCCCATAAGATTTTCAAGATAAACGAGTCCCATTCCCCTGCCTATGTGACAAAAGTGGCGGTGCTTGCTTCCGCCTGCGGCATGGGATTTAACATTATTGCAGACCCCCTTGTGGGATATTTTTATAAGACTTACCTCTTGGGCGTTCCTCAGGATTTGGCTGCAACCCTTGCGAAGATTAATCTCATAACTACATCGGTTAATGCAATCATAGCCGTTATCGCCGCATCCATATTCTATCTGGCTCTTCGCCCGGCGCTGAAAAAGGCGGGACTTCTATAAAAACCGAGAGCTGCTGCAAACACAGTTATCTGTCTAAGCAACAGCTCTTTCTTTTGTGGGAACTGCCTATTCCTGAAAATGAATTTCAATGCTTCCCATGGCGCAGTCAATGTCTATCTTTTTCGCCGCCTGATTATTGATTTTTGTGCCGCTTGCCATGCCGCTGTATTCCCGGGTTCCGATTATCACGCTCCCCATGGCGCTTTCTATATCGTAATTGAAATCCGTTTCCTGTCCGGCAACCTTCATGCTGACACTGCCCATGCCGCATTCCACATCCCCCTTGTTTTGAATACTCCCGTCAAATTCCATGCTGCCCATTCCCACTCCCGCAGTCAGTTCACTAATCTGCATTTCCTTTAATTCCGCGCTCCCGGCGCCCAGAGAGAGCTCCAATTTACCGATTTGGGCTCCCTTTCCCAGAAGCTCCCCTGCTCCTATCTCAAACTCCGCCTTATCCGCAGCCAAAGCCCCCAGCTGCAGTTCGCCTGCGTCCATCTCCATATCCACTTTAGAAAATACGGTTCCCTCCGGCACATACAGCCTGATGCCTCGCATAGTTGTATGGTGTTCCCGGTGATGCGTAGATTTCAAATACAGCGTTCTATTTTGCACATAACACTGCAAATCACTCTCATTTACCGTTTCCACATGGAATTCCCCGTCCTGCGAGGGACAGATTTCCATGTAATAGGCACAGATTTCCACCTCCAGATTTTGAATGCCGCTTCCCAAAGAATATTCTTTCCTCTCACCGGTAATCGCATCTAAAGTATCGGGAATATTGTCTATGCCGTTCAAGCCTATATCTCCGTCGCCCCAATGATCCCAATAATCATCCCAATCGTCCCAATTCCACACACCGGGCAGATTTACCCAATTCCAGACCCTGCCCAGGGAAATAGGACGCCATCCCCTGTTTATTCCGGAAACAACCGAAAGTATAATGCCTGCTCCTATCATGCTCAAAGCGATGATACCGCATCTTTTCATAAATTTTCCCATTTCTATACCTATACCTTTCAAGTCTTCTTATTTATGGTTTCCAACGATGTTCCGGCACAGCTTCACTGTTCCCCGCCAAATTGCGGGGGTTGCAATTCCTGCCATTGCTACCGTGAGCATCAAAAACAAAATTCCGAGTCCGCCGCATATCAAGCCTCCCCCGATCATGCCGATTCCGGAAAAGGGCGAGGAGATAAGCCTCATGATACCGCCCACTGTCAGCACCAACAGCATCAAAATAAGAATCACTGCCGCTATCCCAAAACCCAATATTAAGCCAAACCACGCCGCCACAAGTCCAATCAGGATGCCCAGCGCTCCTGAACCGACTCCCAGCAGAATAGGCGATGCCAAAACACATAACACGATAATCAACACAATGGCTTCGGTGGATAGTTTGTTCGTTTTTTCTTTTTCTTCTCCGGCAGGCAGTCCGGACTGTCCTGACTGCCCATACTTTACTATCTCATTGCGGTTTGCCGAATTTTTTTCATATATATTTTCTCCGCTGCCACCGTTCAGCTCTTTCTTGATAGTCTGCGCTACTTTGGCAGGGGAGCCCAGAGCGGCAATGACATCCTGTTCGTTTTCCTCTCCCGCATCATTAAAATAATCGTCATAATACTGCAATGCCTCTCTACGCTCCGAAAATGAAATATCCTGAAGCAAGATTTCCAATTGTCTCATAAATTCTGCTCTGTTCATTCCTATCTCTTATCCTTTCCCTCAAAATGAATTCTGCCCTCAAAAAGTCCCGTTATCTTATCCGCATACAGCCTCCATTCGCTTTCATAAAGCTGAAGCTGCGCCCAGCCCCTGCTGGTTACTTTATAATAGCGCCTGTTCCTGCCGGCACATTCCCTGTCATAGACTTCCAGGCAGTCATCCTTCTGAAGCCTGCGAAGCACCGGATACAGGGTGGATTCGGACAGGTCTATCACCTGTCTGACCTCCTGCGTAATCTTGTATCCGTAAGTTCCTTCCGGCTCCTTGGATACCACTGCCAGCACAATTGCGTCTAACAGTGTTGCTCCCGTATTGAATACCATTTATCTGCTCCTTTTCCTGTTTTTTCATATCTGCTTTCATGCCCGGTTCCGGCTTTGGCACAGAGCCTTACTTTTGGTTCCGGTTCGGACTCTTGTTTCTGCTTCAATGTTTCCTTCCTGCCACTTGGATATCATATGATTTTATAATATTATATGTCGTATAATATTATTTGTTATTCATACTATACGCCATATAATATATACTGTCAATAGGATTATGAAATTATTTTTAGATTATTGCAGAATCAAATGAAAAACGGCTGCCGGAATGGAAAAATCCATTCTGACAGCCGGAAAAAATGTCTATTCAACCCACTGTATCTATCTTTTGTTCTCCAAGTCACTCCTAATTTTTGTGATTTTGCACAGATTTTAGTAATCACACTTCCGGGTACGGGTCATCAAACAGTCTATCCCATTTATATCTGCCTTCCAGAAACAGATAAAGCTGCGCTAATGCCCCCGCAATTCCGGCAGTACCAACGGCATAGGAAATGCTTGTGGTTATTTTGTCGGGATGGACTCTCTCAAAGGCAAGGGGAAATGCAATCCCCTTCCCTTGCTTTTCCTGCTCCCCAAGCAAAATATTTCCTGCAAGCACAGCCGCTTTCTTTGCTTCTTCACTTCCGGTTACCATACTATAATTGATGAAAAACTGCAGCACTCCGGCAGTTCCGCAGCAAAGACAGGTGGTATTCCAATACCCGGCAGACTGTTTTTCGGGAACTCCCAGATGCCTTAAGCCTTTATAAAGCCCTGAAATATCCTCCAGATACTCTTCCCTGCCTGTAATCTGATATAACTTATAAAACAGCTTGCTTGTCCCAGCCGGACCATGACAGCTTGACACATAAAAAATGGTTTCTTCCTTCGGATTGTCATGCCATGGAATCAGAAAACCGTCACCCTGCTTTACCGCAATCGCCTTTAAGTGCGCTGCTGCCTCGACCGCCGCATCCAGATATTTCTCATTTCCTGTAGCATCATATGCAATGGTAAGCGCATATCCCACGCCTGCCGTTCCGCATTCAAAGTTAGGCACTCTTGTCTGGTTTGCATGCGCCGTGCTGAGCCATGCCAGACCACCCCTCGGGTCCGATTCCGCTTTTGACAATATGTTATCCGCCGCCGCGCGAACTGCCTGTCCTATCCTTTCCTCCTTTAAGAATTCATTCGCCTTGGCGAGAAATACAAGGATTCCTCCGTCAAAAAGCATGCTGGTATCACCATTCCACCAAATTCCTGCTGCATCCTGCTTTGCCGCATCTATAACCGCATATGCAATATTCCTTAAAGTCTGTAAGTCCTTATCCCTCTTTGCATATCTGTAATACTGCGCAACCAGCATGCCGATTCCCGCGATGCCCATATAGATTCCATACTCAATTCCCGGCAGATTAATGCCGCTTAAAGTCACTTCCGTCTGTTCCTTCCAATGTGCATCCAGATAATCAACCGCCTTTTCCGCATAGGTAAGATATTTTTCTTCACCCGTTACCTGATAAAGCTCTAAGTACAAATAGCCGATTCCGCCCGTTCCGGAAAAGTAAGAGATATCCGGCTTGTCCGTCTTATTCTCCGTAGAGGGTTCTTCATCCCTCCAATAGATTCCCTCCGACGCCTCCACAAGAAACTGCTCCAGATATTCCCCCACGCTCTTTGCCGCTTCCAGGTACTCCACCGGCGACTCCGCCTTTTTCTGCCGGAAGCTTTTCCCGATTTTAAATGCATATTCTATCCGATTTCCCATCTTAGTCCTCCTCTTTAAACATGGATGACAAATACTTCTGACCACCATCCGCCATGAGTACAACAATATTTTTTCCTTTATTTTCCGGTCTGTCCGCCAATTCCTTGGCAGCGACCAAAACGGCCGCCGAGGACTCTCCGATAAATAACCCGTCGCTTGCTGCAATCTCATGCGCTACTTTATAGGCATTCTTGGCGGACACAATAATCTCCTCATCATAGTTAAATCCATATTTCTTAAAGAATATAGGCGCCATAGGGTCTGACCTTCCGTTTAACTTCAGGATTCCGTCAATTTTAGGTGTTGTCTTTCCCGGCGCCGGCAAAGAATCCGCATCCGGCAATGCCAGCACAATCTTTACATCCGGGTTTTGCTCCTTTAAATATCTGCTCACCCCCGTAATCGTACCGCCTGTTCCGCACATTGCCACAAAAATGTCCACCTTGCCCTCAAGCTGATTCCAGATTTCGGGAGCCGTCGTTTCGTAATGCGCCTGAACATTTGCATCATTGGCACATTGGTTTGTATAGAAATACCCGTGGGAAGCGGCATACTCTCCCATGGGAACCAAGGTAGACTGAAAAGTCGCATTAGGACTCATCATAACCTCCGCAACATTGGGAACATCCAGAAAGCTCATTAATTCCGCTCCATATGCATGCAAAATCTGCGAACGCTCAATGGACACGCCGGGTTCCAAGGCAATTACCACCTTATATCCCTTTGCTGCGCCCAAGGCTGCCATGGATATTCCGGTATTTCCGCTGGTATTTTCAAAAATGGTGTCCCCCGGTTTTAGTTTTCCTTCCTTTTCCGCCTGCAATATCATCTGCTTGGCAACTCTGTCCTTCACGCTTCCCGTGGGATTAAAAAATTCCAGCTTTCCATAAATTCTGGCTTTCAAGTCGTTTTGCTTCTCATATCCCTCAAGCTCCAATAAAGGGGTGTTTCCTACATAATCAAGAATACTCATTTCCTTTTCCTCCGTAATCATATTATTCCTATTGGTTTTATATGAAATAATATTAGCATCTTCCTCAAATGTTGTCCAATCATGAATACTTTGAACCTGTTATAACTTCAAGTTATAATCATACCCACCTGTATATATTCCGTCATTACATCTCTGCTACAGCCGATTTTATCCGTTCCAGCGCCTCTTTGACAACGCCCCTGCTTGTAGCTATATTAATTCTCTCAAAGCCTTCTCCTGCCTTGCCAAAAATCGCTCCGCCATCCAGCCACAGCTTTGCCTTCTTTACAATGAAATCTTCAAGCTCCGGTTCCCGCAGTCCCAAGTCCCTGAAGTCAAGCCAGATTAAATAGGTTCCCTCCGGCTCAATCAGCTTAATCTGCGGCAGCTCCCTTTTGAGATACTCTTTGACAAATGCAAGGTTGCCCTGTAAATAGACCTTTAATGCCCGATACCATTCCTCTCCATAGCGATATGCCGCCTCACATGCGGCAATGCCAATCGTGTTTAACTGGCTATAGCCTGCCGCATCTATCTGCCTCTTAAATGCATGGCGCAGCTTTTCGTTTGGAATAATGATATTGGATATCTGAAGCCCTGCAAGATTAAAGGTTTTGCCGGGTGATGTACAGGTAATTGTTATCTCCGCCAGCCTTTCATCCACATTTAACAAAGGGGTATGCGTATAGCCATCAAAAGTAAAATCCTCGTGAATCTCATCGCTTACGATTATCACATGATATTGGAAGCAAATCTCGGCAATCCGTCCTAACTCCTCCTTTGTCCACACGCGCCCCACGGGATTGTGTGGACTGCATAAAAAGAACAGCTTCACCTGATGCTCTATTATTTTCTTTTCAAAATCCGCAAAGTCCATGTGGTACCTTCCATCTTCGCCCAAAATAAGATTGCTGCTAACCACAACCCGATTATTATCCTCTATTACCTCCGTAAAAGGATAATATACGGGCTGCTGGATAAGCACTGCATCCTTCTCCTTTGTATAAGCCTTCACTGCCATGGCAAGGGCAAACACCACCCCCGGCGTTTTCACAAGCCAATTCTCTTTGATTTCCAGCCCATGATGCCTTTTTAACCAGCCGGACACCGCTTCAAAATAACGCGTTCCGGTTTCCGTATATCCGAATATGCCATGCTCCACCCTTCTTTGAATGTCTTCCAGTATAAGACTCGATGTCTTGAAATCCATATCCGCAACCCACAGCGGCAGAATATCCTCCGGCTTCCCGCGCCTTACCGCAAAATCATATTTTAAACTGTCCGTATTTTTTCTATCCACGATTTCATCAAAATTTATGTTTTTTTCTGTCATGCTGATATCTATACCTTCCTTCGTTTTCTTAAATATACAGGGCTTTATAGCCGTCATAAGAATGAATGGCTTCCCTTAAATCGGATATTAAATCCTCTTTATCTTCAATTCCTGCCGACATGCGCAGCACACAATCCGTTATCCCGTTTGCAATCCTTACTTCCTCCGGCACATCCGCATGGGTCTGGGTACAGGGATAGGTAAGCAGCGTTTCCACGCCGCCCAGACTTTCCGCAAAGGGTATCAGCTTTGTATGCTTCAAAATATGCTGTGCCAATTCTTTGCTTTCCAGTTCAAAGGTTATCATGGAGCCAAACCCTTTCGCCTGTTTTTTGCAGATTTCAAAGCCCTCGCTCCCCTCAATTCCGGGATAATATACCTTCTTCACCTTTTGCTCCGATAAAAGGTAATTCACAATCGCTTTTGCATTCTCCTGCGCCTTTTCCATTCTAAGGGGCAGCGTTTTGATTCCCCGCAAAATTAGCCAGCTGTCCATAGGCGCTAATCCGGAACCCACTGTCTTAATGATAAAGCGCATCTTTTCCGATATTTCCTGAGAATTTGTCACCACAAAGCCCGAGAGCGTATCGTTATGTCCCCCCAGAAACTTCGTTCCGCTGTGGATTACCACATCCGCCCCCAGATTAAGGGGATTTTGAAAGTACGGCGACATAAAGGTATTATCCACAATCAAAAGCAGCTTGTGCCTTTTAGCAATATCCGCCATTTTCCGGATATCCACAACATTCATCATGGGATTGGTCGGCGTTTCGATGAAAATGGCTTTTGTATTCTCTTTTACATAGCTTTCCACATCTTCCTTACTGCAATTAATATGGGAAAAGGTAATACCGTTCTTTTCACTAATGTTATTGAAAAGGCGTATGCTGCCGCCGTAGAGGTCTGCATCCGTAATCAGATGGTCGCCCGGCTTAAAGATTTCCATAAGCGCCGTAATCGCAGCCATTCCACTGGAAAATGCCAAAGCATCCGTTCCGTTCTCCAACGATGCAACCACCCTTTCAAGCTGCTGCCTTGTTGGGTTTTGAAGCCTTGAATAATCAAATCCTGTGCTTTTTCCAACCTCCGGATGCGCATATGTGGCTGTCTGATATATGGGAAAGCTTATGGTTCCGGTAGATTCCTTCTCAAAATTTTCTTTGTTCCCATAGATACACTTTGTGGCAAATTGTAATTCCATCACTCCATCTCCTCCATAATGTCAGGTTCTTTTCCTGTTAGGCTCATTTCCTGTCAAGTTCATTTCTTATCTGTTCTCTTTTCGTACTGTTTCAATATAGAAACATATTTCTCTCCAAGTACACTGAGCGGCATTGTCCTCTTCTTTATGTAGCCAATAGTCATTTTTTCCTCAGATATTAGCGGAATCGCCACATAGCCGCTTCCATTTAATTTTTCACATATAATGCCGGAGCACAGGGTAAAGCCCTTCATCCCCGTCATAAGGTTTAACATCGTCGCCCGGTCATCCGCTTTAATAATCCGCTTGTATTTATGCGTGGAATACATTTCTTCCGCAAAATAAAAGGAATTGTTATCACCCTGCTCGAAAGACAGGCACGGATAATCCGTAAGTTCCTCAAAGGAGAGCCTCTCTCTATCCGCAAGCGGATGCTCCGCACTCATATAGACATATACATCGCATTGAAAAAGCGGAATAAATTCCAACCCCTTATCCACCAGGATTTTATTTAACGCTTTTTCGTTAAATTCGTTCTGATAAATAATCCCTAACTCGCTGCGGAATTTCTCTACATTTTCAATAACCTCCGCCGTTTTCGTCTCATGGATGGCAAGCTCATAATCATGAAGCTTAAACTCTTCGGCAAGCGTCATAAAGGCTTCTACCGCAAAAGAATAATGTTGCATGGACACACTGAATTTATTGGTAAGCGCCTGCCCCGACGAATACCTGTCTTTTAACATTGCGCTCATTTCTACGATTTGTCTGGCATAGCTTAAGAAATTTTCGCCTTCCGCAGTAACGATAATTCCCCGCTTATTCCTTATAAAAATTGCTATTTGCAGCTCTTCCTCCAATTCATGAATGGCATTGGATAATGCAGGCTGGGAAATAAATAATTCATTTGCCGCCTTGTTCATGGATTTGGTCTCTGCTATTTTTACCGTATATATAAGCTGTTGCAGTGTCATGATGTCTCTCCTCTCGAGATTATTATAATCTAAGAGCTTTCGTTCGGCTAATACAAATAAAATATGCCCTGTTATAACTTTAATTTATAACAGGGCGATGTTGATTCAAAGGGTATGCCTTGATATTTTCATTATTGCGTATAAATCAATGCTCACACTTCCAGAAATATGCGCTGTATGCCGGAAGCAGGCTGCCTCCGCCGAAATCATGGTTCTCGCCGGATATCAAATCAACCGCCATGCCGCAGCCCGCATCAAAATGCGCCGTATAATCCTCGGAATCCGCATTGATTGCCACAAGGATACGCTCATGCTCTGACTTTCTCTCAAAGATACACTGTTTGTTGGTCAGCACAATAGACCGGAAAGCGCCATAGTTTAACCCCTCGGAGTTTTTCTTGGCTTCGCTCAATTGACTAATCCAGTCACTAAGCTCATTCCATATAGGTTCTGCAAAGCTTGCGCGAAGCGCAGGGTCTCCCTCACTCTTCTGTGCCTTTGCACCCCATTCGCTTCCATAATAAACGCAGGGAATACCCGGCATTCCGAATGCCAATGCATAGATAAGGGGCAGGTGCTTTTCATTGGTCAAAATGCTGGCAACTCTGGTCACATCATGGTTGTCCACGAAAGAAAGCATATGTTTTCCTCTATATAAGGTCCAATTCTCCGGGCCGAACTGTCTGAGCAGGGAATGTACAATCTCAAAGAGATTCATGCTGTTGAAGCTGGAATACAGCCCCTTATAGCACTCGTAATTGGTCACGGAATGAAGCATGGAGTCGTTCATCCACTGATTATAGTCCCCATGCAGGGTTTCTCCCAATAAGAAGAAGTCCGGTTTCAAGCCGTCGCAGAACTGACGGAGCCTGCGCAGGAAATCATGGTCCAGACAGTACGCCACATCAAGGCGCAGACCGTCAATGTCAAATTCCTCCACCCAGCCCCTCACTGCGGCAAAAATATGCTGAATCACTTCCTCGTTCCTCAAGTTTAACTTTACCAAGTCAAAATTGCCTTCCCAGCCCTCGTACCAAAGACCGTCATTATAATTGGAATTGCCGTCAAAGCTTATATGGAACCAATCCTTATAGCGGGACTCCCACCTGTGCTGCAGCACATCCTGAAATGCCCAAAAGCCGCGGCCCACATGATTGAAAACGCCGTCTAACACTACCTTGATTCCCTCTTTGTGCAGATTGTCGCACACCTTCTTAAAATCCGCATTGACTCCAAGGCGGGTGTCGATTTTTGTATAATCCCTGGTATTGTACCCATGAGTATCGGACTCAAATATTGGGGAAAAATATATGGCATTGGCTCCCAGTTTCTTAATATGAGGAATCCAATCATTCACCTTCAATATACGATGCTCCAAAATCCCATCATTCTCATAGGGCGCTCCGCAAAAGCCCAAAGGATAAATCTGATAAAACACACTTTCATAAGCCCACATAATAATCTCCTCCTTAATGCGGCAAGTAAAAATTGCCAGCAGGATCATTATACCATAAACTACTTTTTACTTCACTAAATAAATTTGAAATTTTTCCTTCAATAACACCCACTAGTTTATTATTTAGAAATAACTGTCGATTTTTGTCGTGTCATTTTTGAAGAAATCCACTAAATCCACAGGGTTATCCACATATATACATGACTGTCAAACGGGTGTTTTTTCTATCCATCACTTCCCTGTCATTTCTATATCACCATCATTTTGCATGATGTCATTTCCTTCATTTTGAATCCTGCCAAACCGAAGGCCAGGAATCCCAAAACCTCTCCACCCGCCTTGCTATGGTTTCCAGACCGACTTCCTCAAAATTTTCCCATTCTCTGGGAAACAGCTTCTTATAGGTATATTGCAGAAAACGCTCATCCAACAGGGTAACTATCCCTATATCCTCCGCCGTACGGATGACCCTCCCCGCCGCCTGCAGTACTTTGTTCATTCCCGGATACCTGTAAGCATAGTCAAAGCCGTTCTCCCCCTGTTCATCAAAGTATTCTTTCAGGATCTCCCGTTCACAGCACACCTGTGGCAGTCCTGTGCCCACAATGATCACCCCTATCAGGCTGTCATTTTTTAAATCAATGCCTTCCCCAAAGATACCGCCAAGCACACAAAAGCCTATCAGGGTGCGCTCCTCGTCTTTTGTAATTTCCATGCGAATCACGGAGGAAAATACATCCTCCAAATCGCAATCTCCGTTTCCCCTGAAACGATTGAGAAACTCTTCCCTATCCTCCTCACTCATATACTCCTGCTGAAGGATGCAGTCTTTGTCCTCATTCGCAAAATGTGCGATATAACAGTCGTAAACGGTATGCAGAAACGAATAGGAAGGACAGAAAACCATATAATTTCCGTGACGGTTCTTCACCACTTCATCTATATACCGGGCAATCTTATAATACTCCTGCTCTGAGCGTCTGGTATACTTGCTGGTCACATCATTTGCAATAAATAACGCCCGCTTTTCCATATTAAACACAGATTTCGCGTAAACCTCATAATCCTCTGCTTCGCCCCCTAAGAGCTCCTTATAATACTGTATGGGCAGAAAGGTAGCGGAAAAAAGAATGGCGCTGCGCCCCCGCATCAT
The DNA here is from genome assembly GCA_023664665.1 of Lachnoclostridium sp. GTDB lineage: Bacteria > Bacillota > Clostridia > Lachnospirales > Lachnospiraceae > Acetatifactor. Next base: position 46,152 of record JAMPEY010000005.1, on the reverse strand, counting down.
ACATTCCTTCAGGTTTTCCCTTGGATTGACGCAAAACAGTTTTAAGAGAAAGCTTCCGTCTTCCCCCATCTGTGTATACTTTACATAATGCTCGTCCAATCGCTCATAGATATCCAGAAAATGACTGATTTCAAAGTAAAAATCCAATATTCCTTCTCTGACAGGCAGTTTCTCCTCCTGCTCCTCCAGATAATCCCCCATGCTGCTGTACAAGCGCATCAGCTTATTGACAAAAGAATCTATACTGTCCACAAGCCTATAGCCTTCGCAGTCTCTCTTGAACTCCAACAGCTCCTGATTACAGCGCTCCAACTGCTGTATCAAAAGCTCACCGTATCCTTCTTTCACCAGAATGCTCCTGCCGTCAGCATACCGCTTTCTCCCTTTCTTTCCGGAAAAGTAGACCGTATTTTCCGACATAGGTTCTGACATATGGGATGACACTTTTTTTGACAACATTCCTGATGTCATTTCTGACAGTGATGCCTCGCCTGACATTTCCGTCAAATCTAATGTCATTTGTCCTTCAACCCCTGATTTTATGCGGTTTTCAGCTAATTCTGACACGATTGTCTGTTTAATTTCTCGCTTCAATTCTAAAAATTTTTCTTTTATCAGAGACGCGCTATACATCTCCCTTCCCCTCTCTACCAGATTATGGGCTTCATCTATCAGAAACAGATAGTTTCCGTGAGTTCCTTCTCCAAAAAACCGCTTTAAATATACATGGGGGTCAAAAAGGTAGTTATAATCACAGATAATGCCATCGGCAAACAAACTGACATCCAAGCACATTTCAAAAGGGCATACCTGATATTCTCCGGCATAAGCTTCTATCTTCTCTCTGGTAAAACTTTCCTCTTTTGTCAACAGCGCAAAAATGGCGTCATTAATCCTATCATAATGCCCCTTTGCAAAAGGACAATATTCCGGATTACATTCCGCCTTTTCCATAAAACAGATTTTTTCCTTTGCCGTAAGGATCACACTTTTAAATCGAAGTCCCCTGTTTCGCAAAAGTCCAAAAGCATCCTCCGCCACAGTTCGGGTAATCGTCTTGGCTGTCAGATAAAAGATTTTTTCTCCCATCCCCTTTCCCACAGCCTTGAGGGATGGAAATATCGTAGAAATTGTTTTGCCCACACCTGTAGGCGCCTCCAAAAAAAGCTTTCTCTTGTGGTAAATCGTCTGATAGACATAAGCTGCCAAATCACGCTGCCCCTCCCTATAGGGAAAAGGAAATTCTAATCGTTCTATGGAATCCTGACGAAGCTTCTGCCATTCCCAACTATAGTCCGCCCATTTTCTATAGGCGTCAATCAGCTCCTCAAACCATTGACTTAGCTGCCTGAAGGAATACTCCTCATAAAAATATCTCAGTTCTTCTGTCTCTATATTGCAATAAGTCATCCTGATGCGTATTTCTTCATCTTTCCCGCATTCTTTCTTAAGCCCGTACATATAGGCATAACATTTAGCCTGTGCCACATGCACCGGCACCGGCTCCTTCATGTGGGAAAGTTCCCGATAAGTTCCCTTAATTTCATCAACGGTACACTCGCTGCCATTGTCGATAATGCCGTCCGCGCGTCCCTCCACCACGAGGTCATAATTTTCTGTGGTCAGAGTATATCGCAGAGACACTTCCGCCTGATAGTCGGAACCCATTCTCTTTTGTATCATCCGATGGATTCTGCTCCCTTCCTGCATGGCATTTTCCGTCACGCCCTGACGCCTGTTGTCTATATCTCCGCGGCGCAGGATAAATTCCACCAGATTACGGACAGAAACCCTGATTTCTGTCTTTGGCAGTTCTTTCTCCACCCTTCCGTTATCCGCCGCTTTGGAAACAGGCAGATTTTCCTGCCTTTGCTGTATATCCGACATGTTAATCCTCATTTCTGCGCGCCTAAAAGGATATATCTGCTCAGGCTGCCTGCATAAATAGATTTAATCCTGTTATAGAAATACTACTCCATCTTCCACATGGAGTCAAACCCGGAATTCCGTCATGTATTCTCTGAATCTCAGCGGCAGCATATTCCGCTGTAACTGCGCATTTTTTCTCTCCGTAATGGTTATCTTGCGGCAAAAATGGCGGAACAGCTCCTGATATGCCATCTCCGTATCCGATAAAGCCATTGAGAATTCCTCCTTGGGACTACGGTCGCACTGCAGCAAAAACCATGATGGCAGAGAAAATGTCCGTAAATCTGCACTTGTTAAGTCTTTCTCCGAGCGGGGGGCTTTACCGGAAATACCATCCCCTAAAACACACTCATCTAAACCGCACCCGAAGGGTTCGCAGGGTGTGCTCCCTGCGGCATGAATTCCCGCAATCTGCCTGCCTTGGTCATAAATCATAAAATTTTCCATGGGAAAGCGGTCTGCAAAATGCTCCATTAAAAACGGCAGGAGATTGTTTTGAGGACCCACTTCTGCATATAAAATACCTTTTTCCAGCTCTTCAAAGCGAAGAAATCCCCTTAAATGGTCATATTCCCTTGAAGCTCTTCTGGCTAGGGAAAATGCCAGATGGATATCATTGTCAGTAAGATTATCAAACAAATGCTTCGGTCCGCAATTTGCGGAAAGTCCATTCGCGATAGTCCGGTATACCGCCTGTGCTTTCTCCTGATTGGGCGCGGACAAAGCCATACACAAATCCATATAATCCTCTTCGCCAAATTTTCTGCGCAAAGTATTAATTACCTTCCGGGACTTCACTCTATCCTCCGCAACGGAAACATATTCCGCAAACAGCATAAGCTCATCCGTAAGGCTGATACAGACATCCTCCGGTTTATTCCTGTCTTCATATGCATTATAAATTGCCGTAAAAATCCCGTCCAGAGAATCTTCGCACTGATATACCACCATAGGTATGCTCCTCCCTTACAGCTGCCCCACCACAGCCCCCAGCTTCTCCTCCTGCCTTATGGGCATCTGGAACATTCCGTCATCAAACAATGACATCTGTCTGTAGGTCATGCCGTCACTGCCAAACCGGATCCTGTCCTTCTTACTTGTCAGGTTTCTCACAATGTAATCCTCCTCCAGTTTTGTGGGATACATCATTCTCCCGTTGCAGGTAATAAAGTAAACAGCCCTCTTCATAACTACGCCCAATTTCTTCAGATTATCAAACTGAAGATTACAGCTTCTTCTGGCAGCCACAATTCGTCTGGCGCTTTTGACGCCCACCCCCGGAATCCGCAGCAGCATCTCATAGGGCGCTCTGTTGATTTCTATAGGAAACTGCTCCAAATGCCGGACTGCCCAATCCTCTTTAGGATCCAGCATTACATTGAAAAAAGGATGCTTTTCGCTTAATAGTTCCTCCGCCTCAAACCCGTAATAACGCAAAAGCCAATCCGCCTGATACAGCCTGTGTTCCCGAAGAAGCGGCGGCCCTGCCTGCAGCACGGGAAGATTGCTGTCCTCATTTACCCTGACAAAAGCAGAATAAAACACCCGCTTCAATTCAAATTTCCGATACAGGCTCTGAGCTACACCCATAATCTGGTAATCGCTCTCTCCCGTAGCTCCTATAATCATCTGTGTGGACTGCCCCCCTGAAACAAATCTGGGCGCATGCTGATACAGTACCAATTCATTTTGGTTAGCATGAATGTGGTTTTGAATCTGCCGCATAGGCGTCAGAATATTTCTGCGGTGTTTATTGGGGGCAAGCTGTCTTAGCCCCTCCGCCGTAGGCAGCTCCAGATTGACGCTCATTCTGTCCGCCAGAAAGCCCGTCTGCCTGATAACATCTAAATCCGCGCCGGGAATCGCTTTCACATGGATATAGCCGTTAAAATGATATTTATTGCGAAGCAGCCACAAAGTACGATAAATTAACTCCATAGTATAGGTGGGATTTTGCAGAACGCCGGAGCTTAAAAACAATCCCTCTATATAATTTCTCCGATAAAACTCCATGGTCAAGGTACAGACTTCCTCCGGAGTAAATGTAGCTCTGGGCACATCATTGGAACAGCGGTTCAGACAATATTTACAGTCAAAAACACATTCATTGGTCAAAAGAATCTTAAGCAGGGAAATACACCTTCCGTCGCCCGCAAAACTATGGCAGATGCCGGCCGATACGCAATTGCCGATATCCCTGCCGTTTCCGCTTCTCTGCACACCGCTGGAAGTGCATGCCACATCATATTTTGCGGCATCTGTTAAAATTCCCAATTTGTCCATTAAGGACATTTCCTTCCCTGTCATTAAAAATTCCATTTCTGCCTTCTTTACTCCTCTTCGCTATCCATCACATGCTATCTTTTCCGCGCGCAATTACAAACATTTGTTCTATTTCACTATAGCACATATGTTCGGATTTATCAAGAGGCAAATATTTAAGTGGGATACGGTTCAAAAAACTGTTGCAAAATCCCCAAAAAAGGGGTTAAATAAAGTAAAGAAGTTATTTGTAAATATTATGGAAAGGCATGGTTAGCATATGTCAAATTTAATAGTACCCAAGGATTACAAATCCCAGCTAAACCTTTATAAAACCCAAATTGCCATCAAGACGGTAAAGGACACTTTTCAGTCCCTGTTGGCGGAAAGGCTTCACTTGTTGAGGGTATCCGCGCCCCTGTTCGTAGACCCTGTATCCGGTCTCAATGACAATTTAAACGGCGTGGAGCGTCCCGTTACATTTGATATTAAGGAGCAGAGCGGCAGAAATGCCGAAGTTGTACACTCTCTCGCAAAATGGAAGCGCTATGCTTTGAAAAGATACGGTTTTTCCGCAGGAGAAGGGCTTTACACCGATATGAGCGCAATCCGCCGGGATGAATCCGTAGACAATATCCATTCCATTTATGTGGACCAATGGGATTGGGAAAAGATTATCACAAAAGAGGAGCGCACATTGGATACCCTGAAAAATACGGTAAATGAAGTATACAAGGTGCTCCGCAAAACTGAAAAATATATGTCCATCCATTTTGACTATATTGAGGAAATCCTTCCCCATGATATCTTTTTTGTAACCACCCGCGAATTGGAAGAAATGCTTCCCGATAATACTCCTAAGGAAAGGGAGTATTACATAGCAAAAGCAAAAGGCGCTGTCTGCGTTATGCAGATTGGCGATGCATTAGAAAACGGAAAGCCTCATGACGGGCGGGCACCGGACTATGACGATTGGGCGTTGAATGCGGATATTATCGTATATTATCCTGTTTTAGATATTGCATTGGAACTTTCCAGCATGGGAATCCGCGTGGATAAAGATTCTCTGTTGTCCCAGCTTGAAAAAGCCGGGTGCCCCGAACGGGCAAATCTGCCGTTCCACCAGGCAGTCATCAATGAAGAACTTCCCTTCACCATCGGAGGCGGCATAGGACAGTCCCGCATCTGCATGTTTTTCTTAAGAAAGGCACATATCGGTGAAGTACAATGCTCCCTGTGGCCGGATGAAGTGATGAAGACCGCAGAAGAAAAAGGACTCCAGCTTTTATAAGCCGGAGTCTTTCTTTTTGTGCATTTGATGCCGTTACATCCCGGCATATCATAATCAAGCAGAATCAAATCCGGGCGCATCTTCATTTTCATGCGTTCCATGAAGAAAATAAAAATAAACAGATGACCTAATTGTACCTCTCATTGCCAGATTCCGAACTTTTCGTTTCGGAAAACATTTTGATATCCGTAGTCCTGCAGAAAATCCTCAATCAGCCGCCATTTTCCGTTTTCCATCAGAGATTGAATCTTCTGAATCTGCTTTTCCTCAATACCGGCCGCTTCCAAGGCTTCCCTGCCGTTCTCCCAATAAAGAATAAACTGATTTTCCAAAATCAAAACGGGGCGATAAGATATATCCGCCTGCATTTTTTCACGGACTTTGCCCATATCGGCTTCCATGGTCTCAAAGCTGTAGGAATCCAGCTCGCTCCATGGATTAAAAGCCGCCGGCATCTGCAGATAATAAGTCACGGAAGGGAGCTGTCCATATAAAATCACATCCTGCCCTTCCAATCCCCTCTCCGACACAAACGCGCTGATTTCACTAAGCCACCGCGCCCGCTCCGGATTCATTCGGATGCCTTTTAAAATTTTATTGTTTTCTACCCATGCCGTGGCGTTCTGCACTCCTGTTGCCTCGGCAAATACAAAATTTGCCCCGAACAAAAAGCTCTGTGCAAAAAACAGGACAAGGAACGCCGCCAACACACCCTTGGCAGGGAAAAAACTGATAAAAACCGACTTTCCTTTTCCGTCTCTCACATATCGGATAAACCGCTCACTCTGCCACAGGGTATAGGGCGCTGCCAGAAACAGATTGTTCAGGCTGGGAAACAGTTTATTATTGCTTCCTATTGAAGTTAAAAGCACCACTAAAATCAACAGTCCGCTAATCAGCTTTTCTTCTTTGGGGCTTTTCGGAGAAAAAATGCGGAGCACACCAATGCCCATCGTAAGCATTAAAAAGAGGACGCCCGGTCTTAGCATGGAGCCATAGGCGTAAAATTCCAGAGAACAAAATCCCCTGTAATACAGCCAGCCCAGCATTGCCAGACAGACCATGCACCACACGCCTTTCGCGGTAATTTCAAAGATGTGAGCCGCTTTATCGCCCGCTTCCCGCTCCTTCCGCAAAATTTTCCCTGTCACAAATCTGCCCGCTGCAAACATCACCGTTCCTACAACCACAATAAACAGAATCCGAACCAGCCAATATAAGTTTTCCAGATACATGTCAAACATTCCCATAAGCATGGCTGTCGCTTTATAATCCGGGGCATTATCCGTCATGGCAAAAAGTCTCTTGATTCCCTCTGTATAAGCGTCCAATCCGTATCGAAACTGTATATAAAAAAGCAATAGGAAAAGCGCCGTCAGATATCCTCCCAGACACCAAAAAGTGCGCTTCACGGTTCTTGCAAAGACTCCCTTTTCTTTTTTTCTTTGAGAAGCATTTTCCAAGGCTTCTATTACCCCGTATGCCCACACCGCCACTATCAACGCGGCTTCCGGCAGATTGGAAAAGCGCACCAATACATTGGTTCCAAGACACAGCCCCGCCGCATACAAACACAGATTCCGCCCCTCTGTGAGCCCTTCATAGAGCAATACCACACAGATAAGAAACAACACATAGGTCAGATAATTATATAAAAGCGCCGTGGGACACCAGCAGAGACTCACTGCCGCAATTTCTCCCAAAAAAGCGATCCATGGCGGCATTGCCAGCTTTCTTGTACAAAAAAGGTATCCTCCTATGGCAAGCGCGCTGACAAAGAGCCCGGTATAAAAATTCATGCCCAAAAGACTGTCCCCAAAGGGAAGCACAGTGAAAAATCTGCCCACTGCATTTGCCAGATAAGTGGAAAACAGCCACATGGAATCCATGTGTTCCAATCCCATATACTGAAAATTGGCATAATTGTACCCGGTATCCCAAAAATCCAATCCCCAGTGAATATGGCGCAGCGGATACAGAGCCAACACAAGCAAAAACAATAGTTCCGTCACTCTTCCCCCTTTACTACGCCCTTGCACTTTTTCCATCACAATCCTCCATGCCGCCTCCGGCGGCTTCCCTACATCATGTCCGGAACATTGCATCCACGCCAAGCACCTTTTCTGTGATGCGCCGATATATACCCCATTTTGACAATATCTTATGTAAACTCTTTATAACGGCATCTCTCAGCATATCTGCCAGAATCCCCACCGTAAAAACGCTGACCACCGCTGCCACCGTATACAAAAACAAACTGCCCACACTGTCCACACAAAATGCCCCCAGCCACTTCGGCCAGACATAACGCACGCCCATATTTTCATGCAAAAGATATACCCCAAGCGTATAAGGACCGACTTTGTTTACAATGCCCGCAAGCCGGCCTGACACTTTTATCTTTAAAAATACGCCGAAAAGCCCCACCGCCGCAAGCAGGGGCAGCACATGATTATATTCCAGACAGATTTTTATGATATAGGCAAACTTTCCGGTGCTGAGATAAATCCGTCTGAGAATCATGGTTCCGCAAAAAATAGCCAATACCGCCATCAAATACAGCCAGAGCCCATGACTTTTTTTCTCCAAAAAACGCCAGCCAAAACGCCGGATATAAGCCGCTGTCAAAAAGACACACAAATACCACAGAACATCGTAGCCCTGCCCATCCATTTCAAGCCTTGCCGGCAGTACGGACTTTAAAACGCAAAAGCTGAACAATAAAAGGGCTAATACCGCCTGCATCTGTCCTTTGCTCATCTCGCGGATTGCCCTGCCGAACAAGGGCAGCATCAGATACAAAAATACATATGCCGTCAAAAACCAATAATGTCCCATGGAGACAGGCAGCATCAATGTCAAAAGATAATGGAACCCAAACTCTGACGATGGATAGATGCCCGATACATATGCCAAAAGCCCTATCCCTGCGGAATACATCCATATCTGCAGCCACAGCTTGAGCAGCCTGCTCAATTTAAAAGAAGATGCGCTCAAAAAGTAACCGCTGATTAACATATATAAATTAACGGCAACTATACAGAAGCTCTCAATCAGCCATGCCGCCGTCTCTGTCCTGTCCACCTGGTCTTCCGTAAGACTGCCCAGAATCTCTCCCTTGCCCAGAAAATGCAGAACCACTACCATCATCATTGCAATACAGCGGAGAAGCTCCAAGTTTGCCATTCTTAAATTACCGGTTGCCTTGTTTTCCACTATGCCGCCCTTCCATAGTCAATGATGGCAATTTCCTGCATCATTTTCTTAGCCTGTTCCACAATCTCCTCCAATCGCTTGATTACATCAGCTGTGTAGATTGTCTCATTACATTCCGTACATTTATAGCAGGGAACATTCCTCACAATTACAAGACAGTTCCCTAAATCTGTAACATCCGTTGTATATCCCTTATCCGCATTTGCACCACATTCCATACACACCATATTTTAACGCCCCTTTCTGGTCTTAAAATCATCTTCCCATTGTTTACTGTCAGGAAAATATGTCGTTATCAAATAAATAAATTCCTCATCTTTGCTTATCACCAAATGCAAAGGCTTATCTTTTACAGACTTCCCAAGTATCAGACAATTGGGCAGCGGCTTATCATCCGCATATTCTTTTATAATCTCTCCATTACCGGTTGCCATTACAATGTCATCCATATGTATTCCCCGTTCTTCCAATCTTATTCTGGCATGTTTGGTAATGGCAATCTTATCAAGGCTGTTCATTGCCTGATATTCTTCAATATTCACTTCATCATCACCCCACTACTATATTACCACAAATTTTCCCATACAACCACACATATTTCACAAGAAGATTTTGGGGATGAAATGCTAAAAATGGAAGTATTTGTTGACAAGGAAATTTACATAATGTAAACTATAGGAAATTACAATTTGTAATCCGACGCGGTAAGGCAAAGGAAAGGAAGGACAGCAACATGAACAAAAAGGAAAATATTACAGACAGTGAAGAAATTATTTTAGAGATTTTGGAAGGGCATGAACCGCTGAATATGCAGCAGATTGTACAGTATGCAAGAGAAAAAAAGGAATGGGCGGACAGCACCATCAAAACCTTTGTCCGCCGTCTGGTGAAAAAAGGGGCAGTCAGGGAGGAACAGCGGGAAGTGCTGTATTTTGCCCCGGCATGCACGCGGGAAAAAAGAAGCCAGATGGCACTTGCCGAAATCATTGACAAATTTTTTGAAGGCTCCTACCAAAAGGCGATACTTAACTTTGTGGAGAATGAATATGTAACGAAGGAAGAAATGGAAGAGGCACTCAGGCTGATTGAAAAGGGGGAAGAACAGGAATGAGCGGAATACTACTTAATCTGGCTTTTATCACACTCGCCGGCAGCATCCTACTCATCGTCCGTAAAATATGGGGAGAGACCCTGCACCCTCTGGTATTGAAGGGGCTGTGGATTCTCTTTTTCCTCTGCGCCCTGTGCCCCGTTCCCTATATGGAGCGTCTGGGGCGGACGCTGCGGCATCCGGGCGGGGAAGAGGTTCCCGTGAAATATGAATTATTTCACGGCATACATGCCTCCGGAACCACATGGGGAATAAACGAGAATCCCATTAAGTACCAGTGGACCCCTGAAAATGTATGGCACTTCGGGAATACCGATTCCCTCCCCGGGGACAACATGGACAGGTACAGGCTGAGACGGAAGGTAAGGGAAGCCGCCCTGACCATCTGGGCGGTGGGGTGCGCCGTGTCATTACTGTACAGGATAATCGGCGCTATTATCTTCCACCATAAGAGCAGGGCGGACCGCAAATACAGGCTGACGCCGGAAAAGTTACGGGAAATGGGCATTCCCCTTTCCGTGCCCGTGGAGATAAC
>JAMPEY010000005.1:0-35708 GCA_023664665.1 Lachnoclostridium sp. | reverse complement strand
TGCTATGGCTCAGGGCAGGGGGCGGCTGTGCAACGGGCTTTCCTTCGGAAAGGGCAGACTGAACAAGAGGGTGCGCCATATCCTGCAGAACCGGAAAAGTAAGCAGGCTGCTCTGGCTGCGTGCACCGCGGCAGGAATCACGGTTTTGGTATGTCTCATGGGGGCTGCGTTCTATTATAAGCGAGATGTGCAGGGCTTCACGAGATGGGAGGTGGAAGATGCAAAGGAAGCCCTTGTAAACTATGTGGATGCAAGTAATAGCGGAAAGGAGGAAGAAATCAATTTATGGGTTGCCGAGAACAGCCGTTTGCGGGGAACAATAGACTATTTGGAAGGAGGGGATGCCGTCTATGACATAACCTATTTACCGAAAGATTGGGAGTATCAATATGCAATAAGAGCTATGGAACAAAGTGGATTGGATAAGAACAACTGTATTTATCTACTGACAAACTATGTACTTCATGGGAAAAAGTATACGGGATGGTTCTTTTTTATAATACGCGAGAACAAAGACAGCCCGTGGAAGGTTTACGATATGGGCATGAATTAATCCCCTGTACAAAAGATTAAAACCACCTATGAAAAATTTACAAAGGAGAATATGAATTATGATAAAAAGAAAAATAGGCACAAAAATGCCCAACAAATTTATGATGTTTTGCCTTATTTTTGCATTAACCATCGGAAATATGGGTATTGCCAAGGCGCAGGAGAAGCAATGCGCGGTTGAGGAAATGGTACTGCAGAAATATAAAAATGCGCTTCTGTCACGAAATGCAGAATCCTTCAACCTTCCTTTTGAAGACCCGGAGAAGGAAAATCTGTTTCTGAGCTTTTTGGAATGGCGGACGGCAATGATGGATATTTTAAATGTCGCTTATTCCACCTATGAATATGAAATAACAGATGTAACAGTGGAAACGGATGGGGAATTGCAAGCCCTGACCGTATGTTTTAATGAAACCCATCAGTACAGCAACGGCGCAGGGAACGGCGCAAGCTACGGTCTGGTCATGCGCATAGAGGCCAAGACAAGCTCCGATGGCATCAAACTGATGGACATATCCTTTGAAAACGATGATTTTTATAACTATTTCATGGAACAGATGATTGTGCCTACTACAGAAAGCATGGGGGAAACGGATACCGTAAGGGAACAGACCGACAGGCTGATTGTAGATTTATATGAGTTGAAAGCTGAGATGGATTCCGTATACCTGAAGCAGAGGGACAGCCAAAGAGAACCGGCGGATGATGAGGAAATAGCGCCCTATGCTACGAGCTGCATCTATTCCGGAAGCATGGGCGCCAGTTATGCAAATAAGTATGCCAACCAGCGCAATACTTCTTTTTACTTAGCCAATGGCGGTGACTGTACTAACTTTGTGTCCCAATGCATCTGGGCCGCATATGGCGGCTGGAGCACTTCCATGTCCGCTACGGCAATGAAAAACCATATCACCAATAAGGTCAGGATGACTTCCACATGGTATGCCGGAAGCGGAGGCGGCTCTCCTGCATGGGAAAATGTTGACCGCTTGTGGGATTATGCTGTGGGCAACAGCGGAAACGGACCTAAGGCAAGGGGATATAATAATGGCGGATATTATACGGGCATCCTGCCGATAGATATTGCAGTGGGCGATGTGCTACAGAAAAGTAAAGATGGCTCCGATTACACCCATTCTATGTATGTCATTGGCACGCCTGGAGGAAGCAACCCACAGTATGACGAAATTATCATTGCCCAACACTCTTCACCCCTTGCTATAGCAACATTAGCTGAATCATTAGCAACAGAGGAAACTTACTACAGACAGATGCACTTTATTACAAACAATTTTGATAAATAGGTATTCTTAAAGAAACCGGGAGGGACTCTAACAACCCCCTCCCGGTTTTTTGTACCAAGCAGTGCTTTCTTCATAGCACACCAATACATACTCCGGTTTCCCTTTCTCTACTGCACCACCAGATTAGAGTACCCCATCAGGCTTTCATCCACTGCCCTTGCGGCTTCCCTGCCTTCTCTGATAGCCCATACCACAAGGGACTGCCCCCTGTGCATATCTCCGGTGACAAACACATTGTCCACATTGGTCTTATAGGCGCCCGCTTCTGTTTTTACATTGGTGCGCTCATTTAACTCCACGCCGAACGCCTCCGCAATATATTTCTGGGTTCCCAGAAAGCCTGCGGCAATCAGCACAATTTCAGCGTCCAGAACCTGTTCGCTGCCTGCTATCTCCTGCATTTTCATGCGCCCTGTGGATTCATCCTTCACCCATGAAAGCTTAACGATTTTAACCCCCTTTAAATTGCCTTTTTTGTCCTTGATAAATTCCTTTACCGTGGACTCATAGATGCGGGGGTCATGACCGTACAGGGCGATGGCTTCCTCCTGGCCATAATCCGTCTTGCACACCTTGGGCCATTCCGGCCATGGATTGTTTTCCGCACGCTTATCCGGAGCCTTAGGCATCATTTCTATCTGGGTCACGGATTTTGCGCCGTGGCGGATGGATGTGCCCACGCAGTCGTTTCCGGTGTCGCCGCCGCCGATAATGACCACATTCTTGCCCTTGGTGTCCACATATTTCTTATCCGCAAAATCAGAATCCAAAAGGCTCTTGGTATTTGCCTTCAAAAAGTCCACCGCAAAATAAATTCCCTTGGCATCCCTGCCCGGCGCATTGATATCCCTTGGATTGGAGGCCCCGCAGGCAAGCACTACCCGGTCAAATTCCTGTAGCAGCTTATCCGCCTTGATATCCTTTCCCACATCCGTACCTGTGACAAAGGTCACGCCTTCCTCCTCCATAATCTTTCTCTTGCGCTCCACAATCTGCTTTTCCAACTTCATATTGGGAATGCCGTACATTAACAGTCCCCCGATGCGGTCGGAACGCTCAAACACTGTCACCTGATGTCCTCTTTTGTTTAATTGGTCCGCTGTGGCCAAGCCGGAAGGTCCGCTTCCCACCACGGCTACCTTCTTTCCGGTGCGCACCTTGGGGGGCTTTGCCGCCGCATACCCTTCCCTATAGGCATGTTCAATGATGGCATACTCATTTTCCTTCGTGGATACAGGCTCCCCGTTTAAGCCGCAGGTGCAGGCAGCCTCGCACAATGCGGGACATACCCGGGAGGTAAACTCCGGAAAATTATTGGTCTTTTTCAGACGGCTGTACGCCTGCTCCCAATTTCCCGTATACACCAAATCATTCCACTCCGGAATCAGGTTGTGCAGGGGGCATCCGCTTGCCATGCCGCAAATCATCATGCCTGATTGGCAGAAGGGCACGCCGCATTCCATACACCTTGCCCCCTGAAGCCTCTGCTTCTCCTCAGGCATATGCTCATGAAACTCATTAAAATGCTTAACTCTCTTTTTGGGGGATTCGGCTTCACTGACCTCCCTTTTATATTCCATAAACCCAGTCGGTTTTCCCATTCTTTCTATTCCTCCTGCTTTATCATTCTATGAAGAATCGCCGCCTTGCGATTCTTCTGTGTGAGAAACTCACACTTTTCTCCTATTTGCATAAAACGCCTCAATCTGTGCCTGTTCTGCGCTCAATCCCTTTTCTTCCATCTGTACGATGGTCTTTAAAACCCGTTCATAGTCATGGGGGATAATCTTCTTGAATTTCGGCAGATACTCTCCAAAATTATCAAGGATTTCCTTTCCCTTTGCCGAATTGGTAAGCGCCACATGTTCCTGAATCATGCCCTTTAACTCCATTACATCATACTTTGAAGTAATCTCGGAAGAGGACACCATCTCTTTATTCAGGCGTTTGTACAAATCATTTCCTTCATCCAGCACATAAGCGATGCCGCCGCTCATTCCCGCGGCAAAGTTCTTGCCGGTGCCGCCAAGCACCACCACGCGCCCTCCGGTCATGTACTCGCAGCCATGGTCGCCTACGCCCTCCACCACTGCGCTGGCGCCGGAGTTTCTCACACAGAAACGCTCGCCTGCCACGCCGTTTATGAATGCTTTACCGCTGGTTGCGCCATAAAGAGCCACATTGCCGATGATAATATTTTCCTCCGCCTTGAATTTGCTGCCCTTTGGGGGATATACAATCAATTTTCCGCCGGAAAGTCCTTTGCCAAAATAGTCATTGCTCTCGCCCACAAGCTCCAGCGTAAGCCCTCTCGGTATAAATGCCCCGAAGGACTGCCCGCCTGCTCCGTTGCACAAAATGCGGTAAGTATCTTCCGCCACATCATCCCCCAGCTTTTTCGTAATTTCACTGCCAAGAATCGTGCCAAAAGCGCGGTCCGTATTGGAAACATCCACCTCAAGGCTTCTCTTCTGCCCAGACTCGATTGCCTTGCCAAGCTGCTTTAGCAGCACCTTTTCGTCCAGCGTTTTTTCAAGTTCAAAGTCATATACCTGCTTCGGGTCGAAAATCACTTTCTGCTTGGTTTTCTTATAAGGATTTGCCAAGATGGTTGTAAGGTCGATTTCTTTCTGCCTGTCGCTTAAATGCTCCTTCACTTTCAGCAAATCGCTTCTGCCCACAAGCTCATCCACGGTCCTCACGCCCAGCTTTGCCATATATTCACGCAGTTCCTCTGCAATAAAAAGCATGAAATTCTCCACATACTCCGGTTTTCCCTTAAAATTCTTACGAAGCTCCGGGTTCTGGGTAGCCACGCCCACAGGGCAGGTGTCCAGATTGCAGACTCTCATCATGACACATCCCATGGTCACAAGGGGCGCTGTGGCAAAGCCGAATTCCTCTGCGCCCAGAATGGCCGCTATCGCCACATCCCTGCCGCTCATAAGCTTTCCGTCCGTCTCGATACGCACCTTATTACGCAGCCCGTTCATAATCAGGGTTTGATGGGTTTCCGAAAGCCCAAGCTCCCAAGGAAGCCCCGCGTTGTGGATGGAGCTTCTGGGCGCTGCCCCCGTACCGCCGTCATAGCCGGACACCAGAATCACCTGTGCACCCGCCTTTGCCACGCCTGCGGCAACCGTTCCCACTCCTGCCTCAGACACCAGCTTTACGGAAATCCGTGCATCCTTATTGGCATTCTTTAAATCATAAATAAGCTGCGCCAAATCCTCAATAGAGTAAATATCATGATGGGGCGGCGGAGAAATCAGGGCAACTCCGGGAGTTGAATGCCTCGTCTTTGCAATCCATGGATATACCTTTCCGCCGGGCAGATGACCGCCCTCACCGGGTTTTGCACCCTGCGCCATCTTAATCTGAATCTCCTTTGCGCTGACCAGATAGCGGCTGGTGACTCCGAAACGCCCGCTTGCCACCTGTTTAATGGCGGAGCAGCGGTCCAAGCCGTCCTCTCCTACCATAAGCCTGTCTAAGTCCTCGCCGCCTTCGCCGGAATTGCTCTTTCCGTGAAGCCTGTTCATGGCGATTGCCATGGTCTCATGGGCTTCCTTTGAGATGGAGCCATAGGACATGGCACCCGTCTTAAACCTTGTGACAATGGAGGATGCAGGCTCTACCTCCTCTATAGGAACCCCTTTTTCCGGGTAGTTGAAATCCATTAAGCCCCTCAGATTCCGGATGGAATTTTCGTCATTCACCATTGCCGTATACTGCTTAAACAGGGAATAATCGCCCCGCTTCGTGGACTCCTGCAGCATATGAATCGTGGCAGGGTTGTATAAGTGCTCATCACCGCCGCTTCTCGCCTTATGATGTCCAGGGCTGTCCAAAGTCAGGTCATTTCCAAGACCCAGCGGGTCAAATGCCATGGAGTGCAGGCTGTCCACTTCCTGTTCGATATCCCTTAAAGTGATACCTCCCACACGACATACCGTATTACAGAAATACTTGTTAATCACCTCAGGGTCAATGCCGATTGCCTCAAAAATCTGGGAGCCCTGATAGGACTGAATGGTGCTGATGCCCATTTTGGATGCAATTTTCACAATGCCATGCAGCACCGCATTGTTATAATCATTTACCGCTGCATAATAATCCTTATCCAGCATATGGTTGTCGATTAATTCCTTGATGCTCTCCTGTGCCAGATAAGGATTAATCGCACAGGCGCCATAACCTAAGAGCGTAGCAAAATGATGCACTTCCCTAGGCTCCCCCGATTCCAGAATCAGCGCAACTCTGGTTCTTTTCTTGGTGCGCACCAGATATTGGTTTAACGCCGATACCGCAAGCAGGGAAGGAATAGGCACATGGTTCTCGTCCACATCCCTGTCGGACAAAATCAAAATATTGACTCCCTCTCTGTAAGCCCTGTCCACTTCCACGAAAAGCCTGTCAATGGCTCTCTCCAGACTCGTGTTCTTATAATAAGTGATGGGAACCACTTCCACCTTAAAGCCTTCTGCTTTCATATTCTTGATTTTCAGCAAATCCGTATTGGTCAGAATGGGATTATTTACTTTCAAAATATTACAGTTCTTGGGCGATTCCTCAAGGATATTGCCCTCCGTTCCCACATAAACCGTGGTGGAGGTGACAATCTCCTCACGGATTGCATCAATGGGCGGATTCGTCACCTGGGCGAAAAGCTGCTTAAAATAATGAAACAGGGGATGATGGGTCCTGCTCAATACCGGAAGGGGCGTATCCACACCCATTGCCGCAATCGCCTCACTGCCATTTGCCGCCATGGGCAGAATACTGGTCTTTACCTCGTCATAGGTATAACCAAATGCTTTCTGCATCCGCTCGCGCTCTTCCTCTGTATATCCTTCTACCCTCTGGTTAGGGATGGTTAAATCCTTCAGTTCAATCAGATTGTTGTCAAGCCATTCACCATAGGGCTGTCTGGAAGCATATTTTTCTTTCAGCTCGTCATCGTCAATTACTTTCCCTAAAACCGTGTCAACCAAAAGCATTTTGCCGGGGCGAAGCCTCTCTTTTACTTTGATTTTGGAAGGCTCGATATCCAAAACGCCCACCTCGGAGGACAGGATTAAGGTATCATCCTCCGTAATCATATAGCGGGAAGGGCGCAGGCCATTCCTGTCTAACACCGCCCCCATAATGTCGCCGTCGGAGAATAAGATGGATGCGGGACCGTCCCATGGCTCCATCATGGTTGCGTAATATTGATAAAAATCCCTCTTGGTCTGGGACATTGCTTTATTGTTTGCCCAAGGCTCCGGAATGGCAATCATCACAGCCAAAGGCAGCTCCATGCCGCTCATCACCAGAAATTCCAAGGTATTATCTAACATTGCGGAATCGGAACCCGTCTTGCTAATTGCAGGCAGCACCTTGTGGAACTGTCCTTTTAAGTATGCGGACTCCATGTTTTCTTCCCGGGCAAGCATCTTGTCGGCATTGCCGCGGATGGTGTTGATTTCTCCGTTATGTACCATCAGGCGGTTCGGGTGCGCCCTCTCCCAGCTGGGGTTTGTGTTGGTGGAAAAACGGGAGTGCACCATGGCTATGGCGGATTCAAAATCCTCGTTCTGCAAATCCGCAAAGAAAGTCCTAAGCTGGCCCACCAAAAACATTCCCTTGTATACAATGGTTCTGCTGGAAAAAGATACTACATAAGTATCATCCGTGGACTGCTCAAATACACGCCTTGCAATATACAGCCTTCTATCGAAAGCAAGCCCCTTCTCCACATCCGCAGGCTTTTTTACAAAGCCCTGCATGATATAAGGCATGCATTCCACTGCCTTATGCCCTAAAACAGCAGGAAAAATAGGCACTTCCCTCCAGCCCAAGAATTCCATACCTTCTTTTTTTACAATGATTTCAAACATCTTTTTTGCCTGATTCCTACGCAGCTCATCCTGAGGAAAGAAAAACATTCCGATTCCGTACTCTCTTTCCTTTCCGATATCGATGCCCTGCTCCTTCATCACTTTTGTAAAAAATTTATGGGGAATCTGGGTTAAAATGCCCACGCCGTCTCCGGTCTTTCCTTCTGCATCCTTTCCGGCTCTATGCTCCAGATTTTCCACAATCTTCAGGGCATTTTCCACAGTAGCTTGGCTCTTCTTGCCATTGATATTGACACAGGCCCCGATACCGCAGTTGTCATGCTCGAACTCTTCACGATAAAGAGGGGACTTGGGCAAATCGTTTTTCACAGTAAACATGGTAGTTCTCCTTTCAAAATATCTATTGTAGGCGTACCTATTATCTATTACCACAGCAAAAAAAGCCGCAATGAGCCTATCATTCGCCTCATTGCGACTTTCGTGATTACTATACTACAAATTTTGAGGTTTGTAAATAGCTAATTTCATTTTTATGGTCTTAAATTGTCGGATAATTTGACAATTCATGTTTCCATTATTTAATTTTCTGATTGTTTCCAGAATTGTCTCATATGCTTTACTCCAAGTAGCACTATCCTTTTATTTTGTCAATTTCCGTAAGATTAACTCCTAAACTAGTCAATGTTACTTTCAGTTCAATATATCTATCATGCATTGAATCATAAGTGTCCGGCGCCACTTCCTTAATCGCAAGCATCCAATTCTGAAGTCTGGAAAATTCGCTTACATAATCTTTAATAATTTCTGCACCGTTCGGCATATAATCACCTACTTTCTATTAGTGCTAGTTGACTGCTACCATCTTTAGTATAACAATTTATATCTAAAATGTAAAGCATTTATCAACGCCTCTGCTCCAAGCAGCAATGCTTTAACGATAAATTTTCTCCTTAATCCGGTGGTACATGCCCGAAAACACCGGGCTCTCCGCCAGCCATTTCCTAAGGGGCGCCAGCGTGCACCAAAGCATCAGCTTGTAGCGGAAAATCTCTCCTTTTTTCATATATGTCTCGGTAATCAGCTTATGCTCCCGCTTATCCCGCTCCCCATTCTCCTTATTTTCCGAAAATCCGCCGCCCTCATAGGACGCCACGGTCAGATTCATGGCCGTGACCTTTGCCCCCGCCCTATAATAGCACCAGAGAAAATGGTCATAATCCGCCCGAATCTTATATTGTAAATCATAAGGCTTCTCCCTGCACAGCCTTGCCGCATACACACAGGATTGATGGCAGGGAATATTGCGGTAACAGGTAAATCCCGTAATCCGCGGCGGCGAAGCGATGATAACTTTATTTTTCTCACTGTAGGTATTTCCATAGAGAATCAGATTGTCTAAAATGCTTCCTGCGTTTTTCGCCTCCTCCGCTTCGATATACTGCGCTGTTTTTTCCAACACTTCCCTGTCAAAAAACACATCCCCGCAATTCATAAACAGGATAAACTCACTCTGGGCATGGGACACAGCCTGATTCATAGCATCATAAATTCCGCTGTCCTTTTCTTCATAAAACCGGATGCGCTCATTCTCCGAAATGCCCGCTTTCTTTTTCAGGTCTTCCACGGAACCGTCCCTGCTGCCACCATCTTTCACAATCACCTCAAAATCCTGACAGGTCTGGGAAAGAATACTGTCCATGGTCCGACTCAATTTTTTACCCGGATTTAAGCATACCACAATAATCGAAAATCTCATATTCCTGCTGCCTTTCACGCCTTACCGCATGAGTCATGTCAACACATGCTTCTGTCCTTCCAGTAGACTCAAACTTCCCAAAGCAACCCCAAGGCATATGATACATGCCTGCCAACTCACAAATCCCGTCACCGCCATAGCGGTATAAGACATAGAATACGCCAGAATATTCGCCGCTATATGAATACATACAGGCGCTACAAAACTTCCGAAATAATCATAAGAATATGCGATAAGGCAGCCCATGAAAAAGGCGTACACACCCTGTATGAAATTCATATGATATACGCCGAAAACTGCCGCCGAAAGCAAAATTGCCATTTTCACATTCAAAAATCTTTTCATGTAATTATAGAAAATGCCGCGGAATAAAAGTTCCTCCGCTATGGGTGAAATCACTCCGTAACAGATGATTCCCACCAGAAAATAAGCGGAATATTGGTCTTCCACCACACCCTGATAGCTGCGGGATTTATCTACCATGCCCGTCAGTTCCAGCAGCAGATTCAGCCCCAGCGTGGCGCCGACTGTTGCTACAGCCGCCAAAAAATAATTCTTCACAGGCTCTTTGGTCAGATGAGCCAGACGCATCTCTTCCGCCTTTCTTGCAATCAATATCTTAGCCGTGGAAAAGATTGCCACGCCTCCCGCAATAAATCCGATGGCAGACATAATCGTAGTGGCATTGCCGGTAAGTCCCGTAATCTCACCGTCTTCCTTACTGACAAACAGAAAATCCGTCACAGAGCCAAATGCGCCCATTCCCATCTGTACCAGAATCCAGTTAAGCGCATACATGGCTATCTGTCTTACCAAGAAGAAAATCAGAAAATAATACAAAATATTCCAGACATGGGTAAAAAGAGGAACCTTCTCCTGTTCTTCCGTGCCCCTAAGCAGAAACTTTTCCAGTTCTTCCACGGACTGCACAATATAATCCGCCTTGGCAGCCTTCAGTTCCTCCATACTGCCATAACCGTAGGTTACGCCCACACATTCCACATGAAAGGATTTCGCGCCCTCCACATCGAAACTTCTGTCTCCGATCATATAAACCAGTTCTTTTTCCACCGGTTTGTCCTGAAAGAGACGGTTCAGCGCCTCCGCCACAACCTCACTCTTCTTTTCTCTTTTGCCGTCCAGCTCACATCCTACCACTACTTCAAAATACTGCTTTAATTGAAAATGCTCCAAAATCCTCTCTACAAACACCTGAGGCTTGCTGGATGCCACCGCGAGATGCATCCCTTTGCTTTTCAGGTTTTTCAGCATTTTGGGGATTCCCTCGTAAACCTTGTTTTCAAAAATACCGGTATTTTCAAAACGCTCCCTGTATTTTGCCACGGCTTCCTCAGCCTGTTCCCGGCTAAATCCGTAATACTTGATAAAACTCTCCCGAAGGGGCGGTCCTATAAAAGGTTCCAGTTTGTCAATATCCGGCTCCTCAATACCGAAAGACTGCAGGGCATACTGCACACAGGTGGTAATTCCCACCTTAGGATCCGTCAATGTTCCGTCCAAATCAAAAAGCAAATACTGTTTTACGCTCATATTCTAAAAACTCCTTATTTTATCGCTTCCGTCATCCACTGTATTTTCAAATTTTACAATGCGCACATCATAGCCCACCGCCTCGTTTACCTTCACATGAGCGATATCTCCCTGTTTTTTGCCGATTAAAGCTTTCCCTAAAGGCGACTCGTTGCTGATAAGGCCCTCCAGGGAATTCCCTCTCACAGTGGTAACGATTTTGTAGGTTTCTATGGCTCCGTCCTCTATAAATTCCACGGTCACTGTGTTATTGATTCCTACTTCGTCCTCCGCGGAATCCTCGGAAATCACTTTTGCCGTGCGAATCATGCGCTCCAGATAGCGGATGCGGCTCTCATTCTGATTCTTTACCTTTTTTGCCGCATGATATTCAAAATTCTCACTCAGGTCCCCGTGAGCTCTGGTAGTCTTTACCTCTTCCAACGCCTGAGGCCGCACCACCAGCTTGCGGTACTCAATCTCCTCTTCCATCTTCTTGATATCACTTGCCGTCAACTCGTTATACATTTCCTGCTCCTTTTTAACATGAAGAATCCGCTTGCGGATTCTTGGGCGTGAGATATTCACGCTTGGATAGCATACACCACCGCCACCGCCAGAATAATCTGGATAATGGCAAAGCGGTACACCGTCTGGGTATTCGACCAATCCCACACCTTTCTCACATGGTCGTGGAGAGGGGTCCGCACATTGGTCAGAATATGAATCTTTAAAAACCGTAGTAAAAATACCTTTATCAGTCCCAAGCCGCCGTCCAAAATTAACACAAGCGCCACCGGAATATAAAGAAAAGGACATCCCGTTTTCAAAATGGCAATGCTGATAAAAAGCCCCATTGCCCGCGAGCCCGCATCCCCCATCATCAGTTTGCTGGGGGTGGCATTGTACCACAGATACCCGAGGATGCATACCGCAAACAATAGAATCCAGAAGGAAAACCCCTCCTGCCTGTCCTTAATGCGGTCAATCAAATAAATAGTCATAATCGTAATAATGGTCAAGGTTCCGGAAAGCCCGTCCACGCCGTCAGAGCAGTTGGTCACATTCACGGAAGCCCATATTAACACCACTGCAAGCAATGCGAACACCACCGGATGCAGGGTGAATTTTACATGGAATATGGCTAACTCCACTACATTGGAATTGTATTTTAAAAAAGTATATGCCGTCAATGCCGCAATGCACAAGTCCAAAAACCCTTTTTTGTATTCCCCCCAGGGAGTTTCGGAAGCATCGTCAAAAAATCCGGTAAGCATGGACAAGGTAAGCAGTATCAAATAAATGGCATATTCTGCCTTTAAGGGCGTAAACAGCACTACGGATGCCACAAACACCGGCACAAAGATAATACCGGCTCCCCTTGGTTTGCCGGCGGAAAGCTTTCCCTGTACCGCGAAATCCCGTCCTGCATCTTTGGGCAGATACACAGCAAGCTTACCTGTGGCAAATACAGTCACTGCAAACGCAAAAAGAATCCCGCCAAAGGCAAGAAGGGATGCATATTCTTCCGATAGCATGGAATATAACATATACGCTCCTATCCGCACAGATTTCTGCGCATGTTTTACTAATCTTTCGGAAATGAGGGCGCCTATTTGGCTTTATAAAGGACGGCAGGGTTGTTTACCCTGCCTGCATGCCGATTCCTTTATCATTCGTACTGCTATTTCTGTTTTGGTACTTTAGCAAAATAAGCATCCACATTTTTCTTTATCGCCTCGGGCGGCTGTGCCTTTATCAAATAACCCACAGGCTTTAATGCCAATACCTGACGGATGGTTTCGGGGTCGCTGCGCCCCGTCAGAAACATAACCGCAATATCCGCCATGCTATCCTCGGAACGAATCATTTCAAGCACCTGCTTCCCGTCACAGATCGGCATCTCATAATCAAGCATCACCAGATCCGGTCTGTCCAGAATAATGCTTCGGAAAGCGGACATCCCCGAATCGGCTAACAAAATCTCATAATCCGTATCCAAAAGCTGTTTCATTGCCTGTAATACCAATTTGGAGTCATCCACCACAAGGATTTTCTTCTTCTTGTCGATTTCCTTCTGCTCTTCTTTGTTATGCTTAAGGTACTCACCCACCTCAACCATGGCATTCTCTGCCTTGATGGAGCTTCCCACCTTCACCTTATGTCTGGGGGCAATGCTGCAGTATGCAAAATATCCTTCTCCCGTATCCATAAGGATGCTGAACTGCGGGTCATCCCTGTCATATACCTTTTGGAACTGCTCATAGGTCAACAGGTTCTCCGACTTTAATTCATAATTCTCCATGGGCGGAAACGCTTTCAGCACATACTCCACAAGCTGTCTCGCCGTATATCGGGTAGCATTCATCATAGTGACATTGACTTTTTTCGCATTAGGATCCATGAGCTTCCCCGTTGTATTGAGAATAACCCTCTCTTCAAAGACAATAATCGTCTCATGCCGCTCGCCTGCTTTATTGGCGTAAACCAGACGATAATAGATTCCCTTGCCGAATTTTTCACCGCCGTAGCTCTCTGTGATAACATGGGAATCCAGCCGGAACAAATCATGGATAAGCTGGGTGATCAGCTTCACCATGGCAGCATGCTCCTCCTCCGGAAGCAGCTTTTCCCATCTGCTCTCGGCATGACCCGCCATAGCGCGGTCTTCCGTCAAAGTATGCCCAATCAGCCATCCCACGCACACCCCCAGAAAATGGCTCACGGAATCGGTGGAGTAACGCGTCACTTCCAGCTCACTTTCCAAAGCCGGCAGAATCTTATTGCGGAAATCATTATGAATGCGCTTATGCCTTTCCAGCCCCTCATAATGAATGGATTCCATGTATTCCTCTTCATGGGCGAAATGAATCATCGCATGGTCCTTAAAATATTTTATACCTTCCTGACATGCCCACTGGCTCTTTGCACCCTCGTCCCCGAATTCAAAAAGCTTGTTTACAATTTTAAAAAGCTTTTGATGTTCTTTGTCAATGTGTTCTACGCCGATATTAAACCTGTCGAGCCATACCAACTGCTTGCCCATAACACTCTCCTCCAGCTTTTCTCTTTATATACTCATTAACGGAAATGTTTTTCATAGCATAGATTGTATAACGAGTAAACGCGCGGCATAAAAATATTTGAAATCGGCAGATAATTGCGTTTACGAGTATAAATCGCAGCATCAGATTATGTATAAATCATTATAATATATTATCATACCACATATTTCCTACTTTTGCCATTGAATTTTTTAACAACTTGATTTGATGCGGGAGCAGCCTTCCCTCACTCATTGTCCGGCGCTCCTGCGTTTCTGTCCGTATAGCAATCCAAAAGGGCTACGGTTTCGTTTGCAGGTTTGCCATACATATTGCAGCATTTATGGGAAACCTCCGTGTCCGTCCTGCGCTCGTCCATCTCCACGCTCATGCGAACCACACCGGCCTGCGTTTCTCTGTCCAGATGTTTTAAGATATCTTCAATTAACCGGTCGCCATTCATATGAAGTCCTCCTGATTTATTATGGGCTGCCCTATAAGCCGGAAGTTACTGCTGTGTTAAATATCCCTTTATCGGAAAATCAGGTGCAGCTAAAGCCCAATTAGTACAGCATTTTTTACAATGATAAATTGTCTCATAATATGTTTTGTCGGATATTTCAAATATTTGCATATTGACAAGATTATCCATACTGTTTTTTGTTGAAGCATAGTGAAGATAACCGCCAAACCCTTCTATTGGCATAATATGTTTACAATATTCACACTTCATTTTTTCTGTTCCTTTACAACTGCTGATTTGTAAGTACAATTATAACTCACCTTTCACACAAACACAATTCAAAAAAGCATTGACATTTTCCCACTCTTATACTATATTGTTTGTGATACATAAACCGCTAGGGGAGCACATCGCTGAGATTGAATTTCAAGCTTTGAAGAGATGAAATTCTAACCCTCATTACCTGATCCGGCCAGCACCGGCGTAGGGAAGCAGATTATCGAAAGAGTCCGAAACAAGGGATTCTTTCGGTTCCGATGTTGTCCCTCCTTGCCAAAATAAGGAGGATTTTTTATGTCAATGTTTTTTCATTTTAATCAGGAGGATGGTTACTATTCCCTGACCACTCCGGGCATGATACTTTTCATCGCCGTCTTTGCAGCATTCCTTTTACTCACCGCATTTTTTAAGAACAAAACGAAGGAAAATACGGAAGCAGCTTCTCGTTCCGGATTATTTTCCACCAAGCAGCTGGTATTTAGCGCAGCTGCCCTCGCCCTTGGCTTTATCACCTCTTACATCAAAATCATCCATATGCCTTGGGGCGGCTCCGTAACCCTTTGCTCTATGCTGTTCATTGCCTTAATCGGTTATTGGTACGGACCCAAAATCGGCATTGCCGCCGGATTTGCTTATGGCATCCTGCAGTTTCTTCAGGGCGGCGGAGATTATATCCTCTCCCCCCTGCAGGCATGTATGGATTATATTTTCGCATTTGCTTCTCTGGGGCTGTCCGGGCTTTTTTATCAGAAAAAGAACGGCCTGCTGAAAGGCTATCTGCTGGCTGTTTTCTGCCGGGGCATATTCCATTCCATCGGCGGATATCTGTATTGGATGGATTATATGCCGGACAATTTCCCCAAATCTCTTGCGGGCATCTACCCCATCGCCTATAACTATGCCTATCTTCTTTTGGAAGCGGCAATCACCATTATTCTGATTCTGCTGCCGCCCGTTAAAAATGCAATGGCAAGGGTGAAGGCCATGGCGCAGGAAGCGTAGGATTACACACTTTCCAAATGGAGCGAATACAGAAGTCCAGCTGTCAAAATGCCCTAGTGCAAGCTGTTTTTTTATTTTATTCTCCTCATCACTATTGAACATTTCGTTCCATTGTTTCTGAAAATTTGGGGTTCACCCATATGTGAACTATTCAACACAACTCCAACTGTCTATATAAAAATGAGGTGTCGCAAAATTACTTATCCGGCAATTCTGCGGCACCCCTTTGATTATTGTAAAGCATCTTCTAATATCTTAATATATATTAAATAATATTTTTCATTATTTCTTTTTTATCAACCGAATTACCCATTACCAATTTAAAATACTGTAATACCTGTTTCATAATTATGTTCACCTCTTCTTGAGATATAAACCCTGTTTCCAGCGCACTTTCAATAAGAACAATTATACTTTCTTCTTCTATCCCGTCTAACATCTGTGGCAAATATTTAGCATTTTCTTTCATATATGCTGCCCATGATGTATATGCAACTGTATCCACTAATAGCGACCACACTCTTGCAATATTCAAATTATCTTCCTTTTCTGAAAATTCAGATATCCCTGTACATTCTGCATTATCAATTATTTCGTATAAATCATCTCCCCCAATTTCTCTATCTTCAACCCACCCCCAACACTTATCTAATGCCTCTCTTCCTTCTGCATATCTATTATCATTCTCATCTATAACCTTGAAAACCTTTTCAGAAATAACAATTCCTAAAACCACTTTCATATTACCCTTAAATTCATTCAATGCCATGCATATTCCTTTCCATAAAAATATGTTTTTCTATGCCCTCTCCAAATGGAACGAATACAGCAGCTTTTCTTTCACGGGAAGCTGCTGTAACTTCCTTAACGCTTCCTCATAATAGTCAAGCTGCACCTCATAGCGGTTTTTCAATTCTTCCATAGAGGCAACTGCGTCCGTCTTGTAATCCAAAAGCACTAATTGTCCGTCTTCCACAAAAAAGACATCAATGATTCCCTGTATCAGCACTTTTTCATCCGACGGAAATTCCTGATTCAGCCTGCCTGCCTCAATCCCCAACACAAAAGGCTGTTCCCTGTAAAGCTCTCCCCGCCTGTCCGCAGACCACATCCGGTAGGCAAGGCTGCTGTCCAGAAAGTGAACCAGTTTATTCAAATTTAATGCCTCGAAATATTCCTGCGGCAGCCGCAGCGCATCTATTTCCCTCTCCAAAAAATTTTTCAAATCCTTTCTTAAACGCCCCCTGTCCAGAGATTCCTGATAAAACGCAAAACTTTGTGGAAATTTCTCAAACTGTCCTCCGAGGACTGCTTCAAAATCCAAAAGTTCCATTGCTCTGTGATAGGCATTTCCCCTGACGGTTCCGCTTATCTTTTCCTCTTTTCTGCCAAAAGAAGGAATATAGGGGAGCACTTCCCGTTCTTCAAAAGCGTGGAACGCCGCCTCATCCTTATCCGCCATAGCTGCAATCTTAAGCTCGGACACCGTGGTTTTGGTATACAGATCCGCCATATTCCGATAAGGGTATTGATAGGCAAAACGCTCTTCCATGCTTTTGCGCATGTCCTTGTCGCCATAGCTCTCCGCCAGCTCTAACATAGCTCGCCTTACGGAAAGCTGTATCTGTTCCTTCACTTCTCCGTTCACCAGATCCCCGGTATTCACTATCTGCACTTCTATAGGACACCGGGGCAATATAGGCATTAAAAAGTCCAGACAGTTTCCTGCCTCCATAAAATCCGCATAAGTCAGGGACGCACTCTCCTGCGCTTTCTTTAACTCCCACTTTTCTGCGGCATTCTCGATGACAGCGCTCAAAATCAGTTTCTCTCCGGCACGGGTCAGCGCCACATAAAGCACTCTCAGCTCCTCGGAAAGACTATCCTCCCGCATCTTTTTGGACAACGCCCGGTATCTTAGGGTTTTATTGCGGATTCTCCTTACCGGCTCCACATAGTCGCAGGCAAGACCATAATCCATATCCACAATCAGGGATTGTGAGGTGTCCTGCATATTAAACCGTTTGGCAAGTCCTGCCACAAACACAATGGGAAACTCCAATCCTTTACTTTTGTGGATGCTCATAATGCGCACTACATCGGCATTCTCATCCAACGAATCCGCTTCGCCGTAGTCCACATCATATTTTTCCAACTGCTCCATATAACGCACAAAATGAAACAGTCCAAAGTAACTGGTTTTCTCAAAATCCGACGCTTTGGTAAAAAGCATTTCCACATTGGCACGCCGCCTGCTTCCGGCGGGAAGCGCCGTCACATAATCCAGATAATGAAAATCCTCCGTTATCTTTTGCAGAAGGTTCCGAATGGGCAGATAAACCGTCATGTCCCGATAAGCATCCAGCATGGCAAGAAATCCGGCGCATTTTTCCGCAAGGGGCGTTTCTTCGCCGGCTGTATTTTGCACTGCCTCATACAACAGACCGGACTCCGGGTTTTTTCCTATTATCTCTGCAATTTCTTCCTCCGTAAATCCTCCGAATAAGGACTTCATCACGCCAAACAGCGGAATATCCTGCCTCGGATTGTCCAAAACCCGCAAAAGCTGCAAAAGAGTTTGAACCTCCGAAGCCGCGAAATATCCTGTCTTGGAATTGATATAAACAGGAATTCCCTCTTCTTCCAGCACCGCTTTGAATTCTTCATCCCAGCCGCTTGTGGTACGCAGCAGGATAACCATGTCACCGTAAGATGCCGGCCTTAACTGTCCCGTAACCTTATCCGTCACCTGAAAATCCGCTTTCAGGCTCTTTATCTTATGAGCAATGGCAAGGGCTTCCGCCTGCCGTACCGTCAGGTCTTTTTGCTTTGCGGCATCTTCCTTTTTCGGCTTTTCCACCAGAAGAAATTCACTTTCACACCCGTTGTTTTTCGGATAAACCGCTCCCGGATACAGGGCGGCTCTCTCGTCATAATCAATATGCCCCACCCTGTTGCTCATCATCCTTGAAAAAAGGGCATTCACCGTATCCACCACCTGAATGCGACTTCTGAAATTTTGGGACAGATCAATGCGCCTGCAATTTCCCTCTTCCCCATAGTTTTGGTATTTCTCCAAAAAAAGTTCGGGTCTTGCCAGACGAAACTGATAAATGCTCTGTTTCACATCCCCCACCATGAACCGGTTGAAATGTCCCTCTTCTTCTCCGGAAATCGCCCGCAGCAAATCTTCCTGTACCTGATTGCTGTCCTGATACTCATCAATTAAAATCTCATAAAAATACTGTCTGTATTCCAATGCCACCGGGCTTGGAACCCTTTTTCCCCCGCCGTCCTTTTGCAACAAAATTTCTAATGCATAGTGCTCCATGTCGGAAAAGTCAATGATTTTCTTTTCCTGTTTTTTCTCTTTCATACGCCTGTCAAATTCCAGCACCAAATCAATGAGCACAGCCACCGGCGCCGCGCATTTTTGTTCCTGTGCCGCCGCCAATGCTAACGGCGTAGCAAAAAATTCTTCCTCCATCTTCTGTATGGTATCTTTCACTTCGCTTCTCAACGATTTGACCAACTCCCTCTTTAGGGGGGACACGGTTTCATCCTTTTTGGAAGGAAGCCTGCCAAAACTTATGGTAAAAATTTTCTCTGCGTACTCTGTAAGGGAAAGCCCCTCCTGCGGACAGATTTTCTCGAGGCATTCTATCTCCTGCTCCAGCAGTTCTCCATACATATAGGGACCATCCGGGCTTTCACAGATTTGTTTTGCCCGCAACAGCTTTTCTATACACCCCTCCAGCATATGAGAGATGTGTTCTTTTAAATAAATACCGTAACTGCCGGTAAGGAGAGCCTCAACCGTCCCCCGGCTGTAATCCGCTTTCCTCTCCGCAAGCCATTCTTCCGGCCAGGAAAAGCTTGCGGCATATTGGGATAAATTCAAAATATGCTGCTCTAAAACCCCTTCTTTCCCACCGGGACAAAAATATTCCACGCAGTTATGAAAATCTTCTCCGTCCACAAATCCGGGGGCGTCTTCCGAAGCGCCTGCAAAGGCATCTTCCAGCATCTCTCCCAGCACATCCCGTCTCAGCAGCTTGATTTCTCCCTCATCCGCCACCCGGAAAGCCGGGTCCAATCCTATCTCATTAAAGTGATTGCGGATCAGAAACAGGCTGAAACTGTCTATGGTAGTTATCTGGGCATTATGGAGCAGGGTCATCTGCTTCTGTATATGCTCTGACCTTGGCTCCATCTCCAACATCTTTGTGATTCCTGCAGCAATCCGCTCTCTCATTTCCATAGCCGCCGCATTGGTAAAAGTCACCACCAACAGTCTGTCAATGTCAACAGGCTGGTTTTCCCTGCACACCATCTGCACAATACGCTCGGACAGCACTGCGGTTTTTCCGCTTCCCGCAGCGGCGGACACCAAAATATTATGCTGTTGTAAATCAATCGCTTTCTGCTGCTGCTTTGTAAATTGAACTGCCATATTTCCTCTCATTCCGCTTTATCCGTATGCATTTCCCCGTCTGCGCTCCCTCCGCAGTCTGTATGCATCCGTTTCATCAGCTCCTCTTTATCCCATTCCTGCAAAGTACGCTTCTCATAGCCGGGAATCGCGCCGTCATAGCCGCACACCTTTTTATATTCGCAATAAGCGCAGGCATTCTCGCTTCCTTTTTCATAAGGGTTTATGCTGATTTTACCATCTAAAATTTCCCTTCCGATGCACCGCATTTTGTAATTTACATAATCGGACAAAACACCCAGCTCTTCCCTGCTCATAATGCCCGAACGCGCGGTAAAGCTGCCATCCTTCTTTTTTTCCACTGGAATGACATCAGATTTATTGTCCATATATTGATCCAAACGCTTCACAATATCCGGTTCCCCGTTTACCACACCGTTCATCCGCAATTTCCCGAGTATCTGTTCGCTGATTTCCTCATCGGTCAGCTCCACCGGAGTTTCGATGACCGGATCGTCAACATGATAATAAAGCAGCGCCGCCGGCACAATTTCTTTGTCCGGATGCTTTTTGGCTTCTATTTCCATGGCTGCATTCATATAAACCACTAATTGCAGTTGTAGTCCGTAATACAGCGCCGCCAGATTAAATTGCCGGTTCCCCGATTTATAGTCAATCACTTTTACATAGACATGCCTGTCATCTTCCGCCACATCAATTCTGTCAATGCGTCCTCTTAAATGCATTTTTTCTTCCTCGCTCAAGGTCACCTGAATACTCTCCAAATCTTGTGCGAAGCGGAAGGAAACTTCATAGGCGTCCGGCAGGAACACCCCCTTTTTGAGCTGCTCCTGCAAAGTCAGAACGGTTCTTGACAAAATCCTTTTCATGCGTGTAATGGCATATTCGTTCCGGGCGCTGCTGTAAAGCACTGTCTCCCCGTAAGCAGCCGCATATGCTTCCAGCGCATCCCCCACAGCCTCTTCCCCAAACGCTTCCGGAAAGTCAAACCATGTGTAACCCTTCTCCGAGAGTTTCTCCGCAAAGCTCTCCAATACCCCGTGATATAGATTTCCCATATCCACCGCTTCAAAACCGAACTCCTGCCTCTCCCTTAAAGTCAGCCCGTATTGCAGGAAATGCCTATAGGCGCAGGCCGCGTAAGTTTCAAGCCGGGTAACGCTGTTCTGCAGATTTTTGCCGTATAACGCCCTTGCCGCCACTCCGGACAGGGCCAAGTCCCGATATCTTTGAAATGCGGCTTCTTCCAGCAGCCTGCGGTTTCCTTTCTGTTCCTCCCCGCCATATACCTGATAAAGCGTGAAAAAAGTCTGTTCCTCCTCTTTTTGCAGGGTTCCCGCCGCATACTCCCTAAATTGCGCCGCCAGATACCGCATTCCCTCTCCCGGAGTCACAATCTGCTCCAAAATACTCCTGTTTTGCGGATATTGTACGGTGAGGGCGGGAAACAGCTTCTTTACCTCCTCGATGAGATATGCGGGGCGGATGCTCTTTCCCTTGCTGTTCATCCTTGCATAGGATAGGTACAGCCTCTCTGAGGGTTTGGTCATATTTAAGTACAAATAGAACCTTTGAATATACATCTGCTGTCTGGGAGTGGGCGCCAGCGTAAATTCCGACTCCTGCAGAAATTCCCTGTCCATGTCGGAAATAATGCCGCCCTTTTGCGCGCTCTTGGGAATATTTCCGTCATTGATTCCCAGAAAAAACAGCGCTTTTACTTGCCGCAGACGGGTTCTCTCCATATCTCCCACCAGAATGCGGTCCACATTCTGGGGTATGGTGCCCACCTCTATTTCCCCAAATCCTGCCTCCAAAATATCCTGAAATTCCTGAAGCGAGATAAGTTCTTCCCCCAAAAGGGCGTATATCTGCTCCAAAAGTTCCAGAACCAGCCGATAAATCTGGGCATATTCCCTCTCTCTGGAAAGCTCTCCCATGCCGTGGAACTGCTTTTCATAATCCGCCAGCTTTTGCTGTACCTGATTCTGTACCAGAAATTCATATAACTCGTTCACATATTCTTTGGCCGGAGCGCTTTTTTGGCAATTTGCCCTCTGCAATGCCTCCACCTGTATCATAAAGCGTTCCCTCAGGGCATTCAGCCTTTGCAACGGCTCCTCGTCATCCTCCTTCATCTCCGGCGTTTTTGCCGTAAAAAGCCTGCTCCATCTGCGTTTGCCCCGAATCCCCGTCCGTATCACATAGTTTTCCAGCATGTCCACATCCTGTCTGTCAATATCCGCCAGACCGCTCCGCAGATAATGGAAAACCGCTTCATAGGAAAAATCCTGCCTGAAAAGCTCCAATGCGCTTTTTATATATTCAATCATAGGGTTTAATATAATTCCCCTTGTTCGGTCTATAAAGCATGGAATCTGTAACTGCTCGAATTCCGATTCCACATAGGGCGCGTAACCCTCCAAATCCCCCATGATAACGGCTATATCCCGATAAGCCATTCCCTGCTTTGCAATGAGCTTGCGGATGGCAAGTCCCGCCTGATGCACCTCGTCCCTCGGGGTCAGCGTCTCAAAAAGCACAATTTCTTCCTGTTCTTCCGCAAAAGACTCATAGCTGTACCTAAAAATACCTTTTTCCAATGCATGAAGCGCAGGGGCATCCGCAAACCGATGATGGGGATTGTTGTCCGGCAGGATGAAAACATCTTTTTCCTTCGGCACATTGGCTTCCTTCGCCAGCTTTACCAAATCCGTCACCGTTTTTTTACTGAGATGAAACAGTTTCTGCTCTCCGTCCGATTCATAGGGATTCTCGCCTGCGCCCAGCGTCACCGTCACTATCGTCTCTGCGCTGAGTCTCATTAATTCCTGAATCAATCGGTTCTGAATGGGCGTAAAACCCGTAAAGCCGTCAAAAACCACCACGCTCCCCCGAATCAGCTTGGATTTTTCCAAAGAACGCCTCAGGACATCCAATGTCTCCTCCGTGGTAATGAAATTCCCCTGAATGTACTCCAAAAAGCCCTGATACAGAATTTTCAAGTCCTTCAGCTTTTGTACCAGAGCGCCCTTTTTTTCCGCAAATTGAATCAGTTTATCCACATCTTCCGTGCTGATGCCGTATTGCATAAATTCGGAAATGGCGCTTTTCACTTCGTGGATATACCCCTGTTTATGAAGGAAACCGCCTAATGCCGGCAGTTCTTCTTTCAGTCCGGCTGCCACCTTTTGCAGCACCAGACTTTTGCCCGTGTCGTCCAATACCGGAATCTCTCTTTTGCCCACCTCTTCCATAATACGGTGGTTTAAGCGTCCAAAGCTTAAGACATCAATATTCATAATGCCGCCCAAGTCGCTTAAAGTCACCAAGTCCTTCTGGGTCTGCATGGTAAACTGATCCGGCACAACTATCAGAAAATTCTGTTTTTTGTCTTCTTTCGCGCGCCTTATGATTTCTTCGTATAGCTGCCTGCTTTTGCCGACGCCCGATGGTCCAAAATAAAAGCGTAAGCTCATTCCAAATAAAACCTCCACAAATAATCCGCCGCTTCTTCGGCATAGTCAATGCCGATCCGTTTGCCGGCTTTCATGCGGGACATGGGAACCTCGAGCCCCTCCGTCACATAAAACACATCGCTTTCCACCATGTCAATATCATTATCCGCTCGGGTGATATCCATGGCAATGCACATTTTCCCGGGACCGTCCGCCAAGTGTTTTTGCAGATTTTTGTATGCCTGATCTGTATTTCTTTTATCGGGGGTTTGATTCTTCTTTGCGTTTTTTACATCTCTTGTGGCCAAACGCTGCTCAAACATTCTCTGCCGGGAAACCTCGTCTGCGGGCACTACGCTTCTGATAAGCACTGCCTGAGGGATTCCTTCTGTCATGGCCGTGATATTCATACAGCTGTACATTCCGTAAATCAGGTATACATAGGAGGTTCCGCCTATATGGTACATAGGCTCCGTCCGTTCGGTCCGTCTGCCCCCATAGGTATGTGAGCCTTTATCCTCCTCCCCCATGTAACTTTCCACCTCGGTAATAATGCCTCTAATAACGCCAATCCCTGTGTGATGTACCAGAATTTTCCCCAAAAGTTCTTTGGCCAGAGTGATGCCGTCCCGGGTAAAAAAATCTCTGGGAAGGCGTGAGAAGCTTTCCTGAGGTCCGGATGCGCATTCCGCTATTTTTGTGGCTATCCATGATGTTTGCATAGGAACTCCTTCTCTTCCAAAATGTGGGTTACTAAATCTCCTGCTCTTTTTAACGCTTGCCGCAATGTCATCACTGCAAAGTCAGCTCCACCGGACAGTGGTCCGAGCCCATCACCCGCATATGGATATCCGCTCCGGCGAGTCTGGCTTTCAATGCTTCCGACACCACAAAATAGTCAATGCGCCAGCCCGCATTTTTCTCTCTGGCTTTAAACATATAGGACCACCAGGAATACATTTCCGTTTTGTCGGGGTAAAAATAGCGGTAGGTGTCTATAAATCCGCTGTTTAAAAGGGTGTCAAAGCAGCCTCTTTCTTCGTCCGTAAATCCGGCATTGTGGTGGTTGGATTTGGGATTTTTTAAATCGATTTCCTTGTGCGCCACATTTAAATCGCCGCAGAAAATAACCGGCTTTTTCTCCTCAAGCTTTTTCAGATATGCCAGAAAAGCAGCCTCCCACTCCATGCGGTAATTCAATCTTTCCAATTCTCTTTTGGAATTGGGCACATAGACCGTCACCACATAGAAATCTTCAAACTCTGCGGAAATCACACGCCCCTCATGGTCATGCTCCTCTATGCCCATGCCGTAAGTAACATTCAGGGGTTCCCTCTTGGCAAAAAGCGCCGTACCGGAGTAACCTTTTTTCTCCGCATAATTCCAATATTGATGATATCCGGGAAGTTCAAGGTCATGCTGCCCCGCCTGTAATTTCGTCTCCTGCAGACAGAATATATCCGCATCCGCTTCCCTGAAGAAATCCATAAACCCTTTTTGAAGACATGCACGCAGTCCGTTTACATTCCATGATATTAATTTCATACTAACCTCCATGTCAGAGCCGCCTTCGGCTCCGGCTTAAATCCGTTTTATCAGTTCTTTCATATATCTGTCATAACTGTAAATGCGGTATCTCTGCTTATGGGATATCTCCTTGACCAGACCTTTCTTTTCCAGCATCAGTACCGCTTTTGCCGCTGTATTGTACGCCACATCAAAGGTTTTTTCGATATCCCCGATAATGAAAATCGGATATTCCTCCATATAGGCTAAAATCTTCGCCAATAACGCTTTTTGCTTTTCGCCGCTTATGACAGACAGGGTGTCCTTGTGAATCCGTTCCAACTGCATGATTGTCCGGTTGGTCTGTGTCAGGGAATCTTCCACCACTTGCAGGAAAAAAACAATCCAGCTATGATAGTCCTCCTCTTCCCTCACCTGTTTCATCAGATTTTTTCTGTTTTCATCCTGTCCCAAGAAATATTTTGCAAAAGGAATGTAATATCCAAGCTCACATCCCTGCTCACGCAAAAAACGGTTCAGCAAAATGCTTGCCCATATCTCATTGTCTTCCTCATATGGCATAATCGTCAGGAATTGATAACACAAAAGCGCCGCCCGAACCATCATGTCCGCCTCTGTCTCCCTCCGCCTGTAATCATCCAAATCCATCATCAAATCCATAATCCGCTCCGGCGCCGGAGGATTGTGCTCCCGCAGGCTGATTCTGCGGACGCTGCTCTCCTCCCATATCTGATGCTTGCGGAAACGGTAGGGTTTCTTTTGTATCTCCACCATTCCCATAAGAATATCCATACAGGTAAAACTGTCCTTATCTCCCATTGCGCCGTAAAATTCCAGTTTCCCGCTAATTTCATTTGTCGTCCGAAAACCGAAGATATCCGACAGTTCTACGAAAGATTTTTTGTTTTGCAAAACCGCGACCAGCTCCTGCTTATAAAGCTGTACATTTTTCCTCTTAAAATCGTCCTCATAAAAGCCAAGCCCCTGCTGCCTGCCGATTTCCCTGTAAATCGCGTTCAGTCGGTTTTTTAATTCGTCCGATGCAAAAGGGCTTTCATCCACCCATTTTAAATCCGCCGGAATATAGGTCTGGTAGTACAATCTGCCCCCTGCATCCGCCATACCGCTCCGGTTTCGCACTACCTCGTATTTTCCTGCTCTGTTACCGCCCATGTTGTCAGCCATTTGACTTACACCTACCTTTTTGGTCTCCTTTATCTCTATTTTACTATCTTTATTTCAATATTTCAACGGATTTTGGAATTAAAATTTCAACTAAATTTGACAATAATAGGAGCATCTTTAACATGAATACAGGAAGAGGGTACTGACCGTCTATCGGCAGTACCCCCTTCTTTATCATTTTCGTTTATGTCTTTGCATCAACACTGAACTAAACGGCACTCCAATCCACCTTCCGCATTTTCTCAAGCAGCTCCTCCAGACTGTCTGCCTGTAGGGTTGTGCGCTTTGCATCCTCTCTTTTCTGAGCGCGTTTTTCTTCCTGCATCTTTTCAATATACTCTCTCTGGCTGGCGCTGGACTTTTCCAATTCCGCAAAGAAAGATGTGGTGCCGTCTGCATTAAAGGAAATGCCAAACTTTGTTATGGTGCTGCCTTCGCCCTTTCCGAATGCCGATGTAAAGCCAAACTGCCTGTTAATCTCATCCGACATCCGCAAAGCGTCCTGCACACGGTCCATATATTCCTTCTCATATTTTTCGCTGGAAGCCATCTTCTCAAGCTCTTCCACGGAAAACAGAACGGAAATTTCCTTAGTGCCGCCGGCAAGAGCTGCCTTTGCCTCTTCCGCATTCTTAAAATCCGCCACCATGAAGTCCATATTCTTGTACATTTTTTTCAATTTTTCCAAAAGCTTCTGCGCCTTACTGCTGAGTTTTGGCTGACTGCTTGCAGAAGTGTTTGTTTCTTCCGTTCTATAATCTTCTTTCTCTTCAAACCAATCTTTGTGCTTGGCATAGCTGTCCCTAAACCAGCTCAAGGAGAGCTTTGCCGCCCTCTGCATATATCTCATATCCTTTGTTTTTGAAAAGTCCTGTAGGCATTGGTCCACACTCTCTGCAATTTCCGGGGATTTTTCATGCATAATCTTATTGTAATCAAGCCCGCTTGAAATATGTTCCGGCGCTACCTCCCTGTGTTCGTTCTGTATAATCTCATTGGCAAACGCCACATCCCTTGCCGCCTTTGCCGCACGCTGCTCATCGGTCATAGCTTCTTTGGCCTGACCTTTACGGTTCTCCACAAGCGCCGCCATGCCGTCGCCGGAAAACTGTATCATCACATTATCACCATACTGTGCGCTGATTTCTTTCATCACCTGCAGAGTCTCTTCTCTGGTCATTTTGTCCATGATTTTATTACCATGCTCGTCGGTGGTATTAAACTCATATTTTACCAGAGTGTCTTTTTTACCCTTGCCGTCTCCATAGGTTTTAAGAGGTTCTGTCCCCCTGTAAAACTGACTGTAATTTTGATAAATCTCCATGCCCATTTTTTGTCCTCCTTGATCAATCAATTTGAAATCCGTTTCCTATTGCATCATCACAAAAGCTCCTGCAGATAATGCTCCATATAATATATCGGTGTTTCGTTTTTTGAACTTAAGGAGAACAGTACAAGTTCAGCATAAAAATCATTCAATAATAAACAATTTCTTCTCTTCGTCGGTAAGACTAGCTATGGGCACCCCTTTTTCTCTGGCATACTCCCTGATACCTTTGAGATCCAGCTTAACCTTCGGAAGTTCACTTGCCATCACCGGCTCAGACATTATTCAATCTTTCTCTAATTGCAAGTTTCTTCCTGATCTCAATCCCCGGGATGGTTGCCTATATTTTCTCAAGATATACCCTCCCGCTGTCATGCTGTTCGTGGAGCAGGTATTTATAGGCTTTTAGAGCGGTTAAGGAGACTGCCTTTTATGAAACTTACAGTAACTTAAATCTTTATTAGATATTTTATGGGATTTGCCTATTTTAAGTCTTTTCCACATAACAAATTACAGCTATTTATCCAAAATCATGTTTTCGTGAAACTTACGGTAACTTAAATACTATGCCCAATATGGAATATATTTCATATATCGCGGAGCTGTTGACTCGTCTACAGGTTTAATCAAACCCGCTTCTACCGTGTCTTTTATAATCCGCGAAGCCTTTGTTTTCTCTGTCTGTTCAAACCCGAAAAGTTCTCTCACATCCGCATTCCCAATTGCTCCAAAACGAACATACGCTAAACAGGCATGCATATAACAAGTCCGTATGCGATCTTCCTTAGATGTCAATTCAAATGGTATGCTCGCAAACATAACCACTTTTGTAAATTGATTATTTTGATTTTCTATTCTTGGTGCGAGCAAAGAAAATCTACCGGTTTCTCCAATGATTTTGTCATAGCCGCTTCCGCGTTCCTCGCAAATGCCGCATCTATGCATAAAACCGGCCATATTTTCATTTCTTGATACCGGCACAGTATCTACTATTCTTTCAATTGCAACTAACGGTGCACCTGCATTTGAAAATTCTATTCTATCAGAAAACAATTCCACCATTGGATTTGTGCCTTTTTGTTCCAGCGCTTGATGAATCATTATATTTGCCAAAAGTTCCCTAATCGCAATTTCTGGAAATGTAGTTGCCTTTTTTCGAATATTCCCTTCTAGTATCTCTTCATGTGATGAAATAGTCATAATATATTTTACGACTTCCTCAAAAGAAATTGCATAGCCACTATTAAAAGTTTCTTCATCAATTCCATGCAGCCTTGTATCATCTTGATAACGAATAACACGGATTCCTCTGCGTATCAAGCCTTCAAATTTTCTAAAATTTTTAGCCAACATTAAAACACCATAATTTGTAATATCCCAATGCTTTGCATCATTCCGACGAATAAATTTTTCATTTTCAAAATCCTCCAGCACCTTTTCCCTGTTGCTCGGAATAGGCAGTTCCAGCTTATCATAATATCTTGTATAATCCAATAATGCTGCGACTTCTTCATCAGTTGCATTAAAATACGCCGTTCTTAATTCATATGGCGTTGCATCAAACATGCTCCATAGCTCAGCTTCTTTTTCCTTATAATCGACCAACGGTTTGAGATTCGTACCGACTCGTATATACGCAGTTTTCTCAAACCTTGTAGGTTCCGTTTCTGCAGCAGGAATTTCAATCATAGTCACACTAATGTCGTTCCCCTGCTCGTCTTTTCCCATCTGCACCTCATAAAAACGGAAATTAATTTTAGGATTAATCATGCGCACAAGCCATGCTTCAAGTTCTTCATTCCCCTTTTTTGCTTGTCTATATTTAAAATCCGTCCCAATAATCTTATGTGTATTATTCTCAACGCCCCAAATCAAATACGCTTTCGGTTTTTCACACAAGACAGCGGCATTGCTTAGTCCGGATATATATTTTGCAATGCGTTCCGGATCTTTATTATTGCACTTAAACTCTACCCACTCAACCTCTGTAGGAAGCTTTGCCAACTCTCTTACCAAGCTTTCCAAATATTCTTTTGATCTTGCCATGCCAAGCCTCCTACTTAAATCTCTGGATTTTCAAATATTCCTATTTTTTACATATAACTTAATTTTTCTGTTTTTCGTCATCCAACAACAAAAAACCACT
Source organism: Lachnoclostridium sp. (assembly GCA_023664665.1). GTDB lineage: Bacteria > Bacillota > Clostridia > Lachnospirales > Lachnospiraceae > Acetatifactor. Next base: position 5,839 of record JAMPEY010000005.1, on the reverse strand, counting down.
CTAATACCGAATTTCTTTTCCACCATTATCCACTGATTCTGCTTATTCCATTTTCTTCAGCATAGCTAAAGGATTAGCGGTTTCACTAAAATCGTTCTTCTTATATATTGTCCCTCATCTTGATAAATCCCGAAACTATCGCATATTTTCAAAATAAATCAGGCAACTAACCCCTCTACACATAATATTCAACTTCAAAATGTATTTGCAAAAGAATCCTGTTTCTCTATAACCTTATTCCCGCTATATGATTCCGATCTTTAGAATCCAAGCTGAATAAATACTTTTTAAAGGTAAACCATCTATAAGACAGTATAACAATTCTTGGTAAATTTTCCAACAATTTTTTACATCACCAAAAGAAAAAGAGACCTCACCAGAAAATCTAGTAAGGTCTAGGTTCACAAGGTGCTGTTTCAAACTACATTTCTCTGGAAAAATTGGGAAAGCTTTGATAGAATAGAAATGTTTCTAATATTTAACTGTTTGAATCAGGGAGGTTTTTATGAATACCACAAAAAATTCGGAAATACTAGCCCAAAAGAAATTGTTTTTGTTTGATATAGACGGCACGCTTGCTGTGGGAGATACCTTATATGAGGGGAGTGCCGAATTGCTTGCTTATATTGACCGCATCGGGGGAAAATCTTATTTTATCACCAATAATTCCACCAAGAGCGGCATTGACTATGTGAAAAAATTCCGCGATGCTTATCATCTGGAAACCACGCAGGACCAATTTATCACCTCCGGCTACATGACCCTGCGCTTTTTAAAAGAGCGCTATTCTGACAAGAAAATCTTTGTGCTTGGCACTGCTTCCTTTGTCACGGAGCTTAAAAAGAGCGGGCTGACTGTCACGGAAACGGCAGAGGAAGACATTGATTGTATTGTCGTTGCTTATGACAGCGAGCTTACTTATGAAAAGCTGACTGCTGCCAGCAAGGCGCTCCTCACTACCGATGCCCCTTTTTATGCCACCAATCCCGACCTTCGCTGCCCCATAGATTTCGGCTTTGTTCCTGACTGCGGCGCCATCTGCAATATGCTTAGCCAGACCACGGACAAGACTCCCACATACCTCGGCAAACCAAGCAGGGAGGTTGTGGAATTGTGCCTTTCCCTCTCCGGTTTTACCCCGGAGAAAACTCTGGTTGTAGGGGACAGGCTCTACACGGATATTGCCTGCGGAATCAACGGGGGCGTGGACACCTGTGTACTGTTCACAGGGGAAGCCACGCCCGCCGATATTGTTGATACTCCTTATAAACCCGATTTTGCATTTGACACGGTAAAAGACTTAGTGGATGCTCTTCTCCAGCACGCCGAATCCTAACGGATAAGGACCGGTATGCACACTGATAGTCGCGCCAATCTGGCGGACAGGCAGCTCCTCTTCGCTGACAGAATACCCCTCTGCCCGAAGCGCTTCCAGCGTTTCATCCCGAAACCGTACCGCTTCCTCATAATCATATCCAAATCCAATCGTTATGCTGTAATCCTTGATATTTGCATTCTGCTCCTTCAAATAGGTAAGCAGCAGATTACGGGCTTTCGCCACCGTGCTTTTGCGGCTCCTGCCCACTCCGGAAGCAAAGATTTCTCCTTCTTTCAAGGTAATGACAGGGCGGATGCCAAACACACTGCCTGCCACGCTTGCCACCTTTCCGATGCGCCCGCCATGCTTCAAATATTCCATATCGCCCACCGTAAAGAAAATCCTTCCGGTACTCTTGATTTCTTCCAAGCGTTTTACGGAATCTTCAAAGCTTGTGCCATTGTCCCGAAGCCGCACTGCCTCCAGCACATACAGCCCCTGCAGCACCGTGTCCACAGTAGAATCAATTACCGCAATCCGTGCATTTGGATGCTCCTCCAAAATCATTTCCTTTGCATTCATTGCAGATTGCAGAGAACCGCTGAATTTGGTCGTAATACAGATACAGATAACAGGAGTTCCCGCTTCCGCAAAAGGAAGAAACGCATCCGCAAAATCCTGCACAGAGGGCATGGAGGACTTGGGATAAACCTTGGGATTATCCACCATCTGCTGATAAAAATCCCTGATTCCGATATCTACTATCTCCCTTTGATAATGCTCATCATCAAAGGACACATAAAAGGGAACCACAGTCACATTCTTCTCTTTTACAAGCTCCGGCGCCAAATCGCAGGAACCGTCACTGATAATATGATACATTTCACTCATTGCCACATGATACCTTTCGTAATATAAAGTGCATTTGCGCCGTCAACGCAATTATGGGAGCCTTAATGAAATCCCTCTATGATAATTTATAAAAATCAGCGCGCAGCTCTTTTTACAAACACAATAGTTTAACTGAGAATAGAATACCACTTTATGTTTCCAAAATCAACATGTTTTTGTTTTTTATGCGTTTTTGATTATTTTTATAACCGCATTACATGTTTTTTAATACTATGTGATAACGCAGTGCACTTTTTACATATGTTGCTTTGTCCTTATATATAATTGGCTCACGACCCGCGGGCTATTCCTCCTTTTCCCGAAAATATGCTTCCGCTGTTTACAATATAGATTCCCTTTGTCATTGTGTTTCGGTCGGATATATGCTATTATTTCAGTATAGGAATTTTCATTACTGTTTCTGCCTCCGGAGGCGGCATGGAGGTTGTATATGGAAATAGAAAAAAGGACAGTTTTCCTGCGGAAGAGGGACTGCAAAAATATGTTTTTTATAGTTCATGGTATGAAGAAAATGATGCTTTCATGGAAGTTTTGTCAATAGAAGCTGCTAAAATGGAAATATTTCAAGTGGGCGCAGACGCCGAAATAAATGCTGCAATTTTTGATGTGGGATATGAGTATATCGGCGGCCAGCTGTTCCCTTATTATGATTTGTGAAGAGCAGTTTCAAAAAGAAAGGCGTATTGGAGCATATCGTTTTGTGTCTTGCATTTTTTGTTGAAAGTGCTATAATCATCTTAATGGAAGCATAGCTCAGCCGGGATGAGCGTTCGCCTCACACGCGAAAGGTCAGGGGTTCGAGCCCCCTTGCTTCCATTTTTGTGTGGGTGGAACGCCTTGGAAAATCAAAGATACATTCCTGCTGCCCGCTCAGTAGCCTTAAACGCCCTATTATGCTTAGAGGTACTGTCTGCCACATAATGCATACCCTTGTCTTCTGAGTAAATCAGTTTAGTTCTCTGATTCTTAGCCCTTTCTATTTCATAAAGAGCTTTCTGCAATTCGTACTGCCTTTCCCTCTCTTTATTAGCATCTTCTAACAGAGTCTTCTCTTTCTCAAGGGTATCAATCTGAAGTTTATAATAGTCCTCAATAGCATCTTTCTGCTTTTCAAGACCGTCTATTTCCTTATCTATCCTCCTTGTTACAGCATTGATTTCTTAACTTGCATAACATATACTTTTTGTAATAAATAAAAAGCATTAAAATAGACATTGCTCATTTGGCAGCGTCTTTGCTTAGTTCTTCAATCATTAATTTTTCAATCCTCACTGAGTCTGGTTGTGTTGGAGTGAATTTAACCCCATGCCGTATCAATTTTACTATCTCCCTGGCATTTTTTTCAATTGCCAGAAGCTTTTTGGGATCTCTAATCTCCATGAATGCATTTTGTTTTATGTACGGATTTTTGATATATTTTTCGGCAATAGGAAACATATCTTGGAACAAAAATGCCTGTTCAATGCCTGACACCTTGATTAATTGAATATGATTGTGTTTCTTGCCATTTTTCTCTTTATTTTCAATTATCCTTTTATACTTTTCTACTTGACTACTACATGGTATCATCCACAGCAAACCGGTAGAAGAATCTCTAAAAGCATAATAGTGGGGTCTTTGCGTATCTCCTTTATTTGTTTTCAAATATTTTTCACCAACAAAATCGAAAAAATCGTCTCTAATAAAATATAACCGCCCACTAACAAAATCCGCCATCCTTTGTTCTCCCTATATACTAATAGCCTTCTCTACAAGAAGAAGGCTATTACTTAATCATTGCCTATTTAATTACACGCATAACAATGAGCGTGGAACTGATACATTGCCTACTTATATAATGCGCATGGCAATGAGCGCATAACTTAACATGACACATTTTGTGATGAAAGAACCTCTAAGATTCCTTACTTATAATATACCCAAACATACCCAAACTTTCAACGAACAAATTGTGAATATTTTATAAATATTTCGCAAAATTCTCTTATGTATGAAGCAATTTTCTTCATTATATCATCCTGCTCTTGGAAATCAAGCCAAATTTTCATACTAACATCCTACCGGGAGTTGTGGAGACTCCCTTTGTCGGCTGGATGACCTATACATTGTGGAGATGCATAGGGTTTTATCTGTTATTGTGGTTCACCCAGCTTGTGGAAGGGCTGGGCAAATGCTGATATAAGCGGTGAAACCTATACCAGCAGGCATACTTTTGACGACATATCAGCCATGATTGACATGTAACACAAAAAGTTTTTATGCTGGCAGTATCTTCCACAATGCTATCCAGCCCTCTTGTGTCTTCATAGTTCGATATTTAAAACAACATCTTGGCGAGAGATGGTTTTGAGAGAGACCCTGCTTAGCTTACATTCTGTTCTCGCCTCTCTTCATAGGGAAACTTTGAAAATTCATGAAAATCAATACTTTCAGGACTTTTTTGTGAACTTTTTTCAGTTTGTTTGAAGCAATTCAAAAACATATTCTTATCATATAAAATCGTCAATATACTATCTCTCAAATATTCATTCCCCGGCTTAAACGCATAGGCAATCAGCGTATATAAGGTATCCTTATTTATTGTGGTATTCTTCAGCTTATCCATACAAGCCTCAAATTCATTTAACCTATCCTCATGGTAGGAATCTTTTGTTTTGTCTAGTCCGTTAATTGCTTTATCATATTCTTCTACAATCCCAATTACCCTTGGGATGTCGATTTCTGCTTTTTTAATGCACCTATCTTTGATACTATTTCTAATAAAGTCATCTTTAACAAATCGTATGTTGCATTAGTTCCTAAATTTTTAAGAATTTCAAATATTATAATTAACACATCTTCCGATATTGAAAGATTAGTTTGCTTTAGAAGTTCATATTTGCATACATTTGACTCACTATTTAATTCATCAAATATATCTTGAAACTCTGTATTACAATTAACTAATGCCTTTATATTCATAGTTCATACCTCACCTTATCATCAAAATAATTAAATATATCAAAAATCACTCACAACGCAATATCCAAATTATATTAAAAAGAAAAAATTTCAAAAAGTTTAATTTTATTTATTATATTACACTCATAATTAAATTTCCACATTTTGACAAAAATTGCTAAAAAATAGCATATCAGATTTTCCTGTCTGATATGCCTATCAATTATTTATTGTTCAAAGTTTGAATATATACTTCTTCTATATGAGGGTCAATATTGGTTAATCTTTTTACTTTTTATAGAAATCTACATTTTCAGCCTCTTCTTTTTCCTTTGTTCTGTAGCCTTTCGCTCTGTTGCTTTCTTTTCAAGGAAATCATTTTCAATTATTTTATCATTTAATAATCAATTCCTATTCAAAGCATCAGCGATTGTACAGATTTCAATTCCTTCATTTACTGTATTCTTCCACAATCTCAAAGTACGCATCAATCTTAGCCTGCGCCTCTTCCTCCGATAGATTAAAATGCGCCATGAGCAGATGCAGAACCGTATCAATGGTACACTCCTGTGAAAACTTATCCTGTATTAAGTCCATTGGATCCATAAGCTGTTCCTCCTACTACAATATATTTATGGTTAATACCCCTTACAGCCAGTAAGGAATTAC